>UCNP01000016.1:51677-258461 GCA_900473335.1 Hyphomicrobiales bacterium
TTAAACAAGAAAAGCTCTAGTGCAGGATCGTTACTGCGTGGTGCGCCCTGCGGCAAGCCCAGGGCGCACCACGCATAATGCTTATGCAGCAATGGTCAAAGATTACTTCGCCGGCACCTTCATTTCGGCGCCGATTGGTAGTTTCATGATGCGCATATCGGGATTGGCTTTGGAAAGCGTCTTCCAGGCAGAACCATTGCCGTAAACTTGTTTGGCAATATTCCAAAAATTGTCGCCAGCCTTGATCGTGTAGGAACCGGGCGTTGAAGCGGGTGCAGCCGCGGCATCAGCCGGTTTGGCGGTTGCTGCCGCTGGTGCTGGTGGTGCTGGCGTTGTCGTTGCGGAAGGAACAGGCACAGCAATCGGGCTTGCGGATGTAATGCGGCCGTCCATTACCGGCTTGTACGGATTGTTCTTTACCAGATAGTCGGCAAGGACTTCTTCAAGGCCCGGACCATAATCATAGGCGTTAACCCCATTGGTGGCGAAAACCTTGTAGCCATCGCCCCCGGCGCGCATGTAATTATTGGACACCACGCCATAGGTTGCCGCTGGATCGATTGGCTTCCAGCTTTCGCCTTGCTTAACTTCAACATTCGAAACACGGCTGCCGACAGGCTTGGAAATATCAAATGTATATTTCAGACCGGCGACCTGCGAAAAGCGACCCGCGACTTTTTCGATTTGGCTCGCGCCATTCTCCAGAGCTGCGACAACATCCGATCCGCGCAGCTGGAATGTTGCAAGCGTATTCTGGAAGGGGAGGACTGTCAGGACTTCGCCCATCGTCACGTCGCCCGCATCGATTGAGGCGCGCAGGCCGCCGCCATTGATGATGGCAATGGTGACGCCCTGTCCCTTGACGCGATCAAGCATGGCATCGGCGACAAGATTGCCCATGCTGCATTCACCAATGCGGCAAACTTCACGCGAGCCGTCAATTTCGCCTGCGCTTTCGGCGACCTTCCGAGCCTTCAACTCGTCAATGGGCTTGGCAAGTTCCTTGACACGGGCCGCAATGGCAGCATCCGGGATGACTGAAGAGTCGAGCAGGATCGGCGCACCCGAACTTGCGGTGACATTGCCGTCATCGTCAAAGGTGACCTTCAACTCGCCAAGATATTTCGAGTAGGATTTGGCCTGAACGATGGGTACATCACGGCCAGAAGGGTTTTTGATGAGGGTTGGATAAGGGCCACCTGCATCCGGGTCGGTACTGGAAAGCAGCGTATGGCTATGGCCGCCGACAATCACATCAATACCATCGACCTTGGCCGCTATTTCCTCATCCTCAAAATAGCCGGTATGATTAAGGGCGATGATTTTGTTGACGCCTTCACCCTTCAATGTGGCGACAAGCTTCGTCAGGGTCTCGATCTCATCGGCAAATTTGACAGTGGGTCCGGGCGTTGAGATTTCCGCCGTATCGGTCGTCAGTGCCGAAATAATGCCAATTTTCTGGCCGCCAATTTCCTTGATCAGGTAAGGTTTGAACTTGCCGGCGATCAGTGGCTCGGAATCGGCTTGCGTATTGCTGGAGATGACAGGGATCTTCACCTTGTCCAGAAATTTACCCAGCACCGATGGACCACCATCAAACTCATGATTGCCAAGCGCCATCGCATCAAAGCCAATGGCGTTCACGAATTCAGCGGTGTCGTCGCCCTTATAGGTCGTGTAAAACAGTGAGCCTTGAAACTCATCCCCAGCATCAAGCACAATGACATTGCCGCCATCCTTGGAAAGTGCTGCACGGCGTTCGTCGATTTTGGCCTTCACGCGCGCAATGCCGCCAAAGCACTCATTCTTGGCAGTTTCCTCAGGCGAGCAGGTGGAATCATATTTATTGATCGCTTCGATGCGCGAATGCTGGTCATTTATGTGCAGAATAGTGAGCGTATAGTCGGCCATCGCGGTTCCCGCGCTGATGCCGAGGGCGGAAGCCGCTAGAAAAAGCTTGCCGAAAATTCTGGACATGACCTGCTCCGTTTTGAATGAATGGAATAATGGCAGTAGGGTAGACAGAGCACCTTAACGTGCTTGTGACAAAGCATGGTTTCATCACTTTGCAGATGATGCAAGAGGGGGAAACCCGCATCCGCATGTTCATAACATAACGGAATTTTCGATGTTTCAGGCATTGAAACATCGCAGCAGCGTCATTTGACGCTGCTGCACATATTCGTAAAGGCTTAAATCAGCGACCCGGATATCAGGCGGAGCGGCGCGTCAGCGAGAATTGCTGGCCCGAGGAAGACGTGCAGTTCAACTGACCGCCGCTAACGAGCGCACAATTGACCTTGGATTGCGTACCGCGAGCAAGCGAGCGAAGATCGATCTCGACAAGATTTGCAGATACGAAACGGTAATTGCCCTCGGCAAGTTTTTCCTTGGTATCATTGGCGCGGGTTTCGAAAATACCGCCATTGAAATTCGAGAATGCAACACCGGATGTGTCGAACCATTGGCCCTGAACGGCGTCAGTGGGGCGTAGGGTCTGTATAGGTCCGCCATCTGATTGCGGCCCGCTCATGCAGCCAGCGAGAACAATGGTCAATGCGGCTGAACCGAGGCCTAGTGATAAACGTTTCATCCAAACAATCTCCCATGGGTTTGGCCCATAAATGACGCTAAAATTAAGCAATAACAAGACTTAAGTTTATTGATAATCTGCGGCAAGCTCAGATTCGTGCAGCAAAGAGGTTGGGTATGATAGGATATACGATGGTCGGCACCAATGATCTGCGCAAGACGGAAGCATTCTATGACCCGCTCATGGTCGAGCTTGGCCTGGAGCGCTGCTTTAGCGATGAAGCGGTGCTGTCATGGGGCAGCAAGACAGATGAAACTGTTTCCCGTTTTTTTGTCGGGCTGCCTTTTGACGGCAAGACGGCAAGTGTCGGCAATGGCAACATGACCGCATTTCGGAGTGAACAAGCTGGTCTTGTCGACAGGCTCTACGCATTGGCACTGAAGAATGGCGGCAGCAGCGAGGGTGAGCCAGGTTTGCGCCCGCAATATGGGCCGGGATTTTATGCGGCCTATGTCCGCGATCCGGATGGCAATAAGCTCGCCTTCGTCTGCTATGATGCGAAGATTGAGGGATAGCAGGCGGATAGGCAATACAACTGTGCTTGACAAACAAACGGCACCACATGGGTGCCGTTTGCCATTTCAGATGGTCCAGAGCAAATATCAATGGACGAGAATATTGCGGAACTGCCAAGGATCGCTTTTATCGATGTCTTCCTTGAACAGGCCCGGCCGGTTTTCCAGCGGTGTCCAATCGGTATAATGACCTTTTAGCGGGCCGAGATACGGCGTCTGAACTTCGAGGCAACGACGGAAATCAATCTCGTCGGTCTCGACAATACCAGCCTGCGGGTTTTCAAGAGCCCAAACCATGCCAGCCAGAACAGCAGAAGAAACCTGAAGGCCAGTCGCATTCTGATAGGGAGCAAGCTTGCGGGCTTCCTCAATTGTCAGCTGTGAACCATACCAATAGGCGTTCTTGTCGTGACCATAGAGCAAAACGCCCAACTCGTCGGCACCATCGACAATCTCGGACTCGTCCAGCACATGCAACTTGGTCTGCGGCTGGCCAGCAGCGCCAAACATTTCATCAAGTGACAGGGTAGCCACATTGGATGGATGATAGGCGTAATGGCATGTCGGCCGGTAAGTTGCCTTGCCCTTCTTGTCGAAAACCGTAAAGAAATCGGCAATCGAGATCGACTCATTATGCGTGACCAAAAGGCCGAACTGCGCCCCTTCAGTCGGGCACCAGGTGCGAATACGGGTATCAGCGCCGGGCTGTTCGAGGAAGATGGCGGCCTTGTTGCCTTTCTTCTGCTTACGGGCATTTTTTGGCATCCATTTTTCATGGGTGCCCCAGCCAAGCTCAGCAGGCTGCAAGCCTTCTGAGATGAAACCCTCAACGGACCATGTGTTCCAGAAAACGCCAAATGGCTTTGGATCAACAGCACGCTGCGTATCGCGCTCGGCAATGTGGATACCTTTGACCCCGACCTGCTTCATCAACTTGGCCCAGCCATGGCGATCCGCACGTTCCGGCTCGGAATGTTCAATATTGAGGTCTTTGGCCAGATCAAGCAAAGCGCGCTTGACGAACCACGACACCATGCCGGGATTTGCCCCGCAGCATGAAACCGCAGTGGGACCGCCCGGATTTTTCTTCTTCTCGGCAAGCAGCGTCTGGCGCAGCGCATAATTGGTGCGCTCGGCATTGTCGATGCCGCTTGCATAGTAGAAACCAGCCCATGGCTCGATGACAGTATCGATGTAAAGCGCGCCAAGCTTGCGGCACAGATGCATGATATCGACGGAAGAAGTGTCTACCGAAAGATTGACGCAAAATCCTTGTCCGCCGCCTTCGGTAAGAAGTGGCTTGAGCAGCGTCTTGTAATTTTCCTGGGTGACTGCTTCCTGAATATAGCGAATACCGCGTTCATCCAGCAATTTCTTGTTTGCATCGCTCGGATCGATAACGACCATGCGGGACTTGTCATATTTGAAGTGGCGTTCGATGAGGGGCAGGGTACCCCGTCCGATGGACCCGAAACCGATCATCACGATCGGACCAGTAATTTCTCCATGTATAGGCCAGTCAGCCTTCGCCATTTTTTCGTTGCTCCTAATTTTGATCTCCATCATTGAGGGCAGCGGGTTGATATACCGCTTCAAAAGCAACCATAGAGCATAGTCATATGGAAGCGCAAACAACCCATGGCTGCTTTCAGGTGAATTTTCGCGCTAATGTTAATTAAAACAGGCTTAAAGTCGTTCAAGCGTGTCGATCAGCCGCTCACGGATTGTCATAATACCTTTATAATTGGATTGGGCAGAATTAAGCGCTTCCAATTGGCGGCAAAATGCTTCCGCGACGAGGCGAGATTGGGGATGTTTCTTTAATGCATTTACCGGATCCAGATGAATACGGATGGTAAAAAGAATACCCCCGATGCGGGTAGTTTTCGTAATGTCTGCCGCTCGCGGGCTTTGCGGCCATTTATACTTCGTCCATGGCCTCCAGCTCGTCGATAATGCCTTCAATGACCGACAGGCCTTTTTGCCAGAAGGCTGGATCGGTAGCATCAAGGCCGAAAGGAGCAAGCAGTTCCGAATGATGCTTGGTGCCACCGGCCTTTAACATATCGAAATATTTCTGCTGGAAGCCCGATTGCGCATTTTGATAGACAGCGTAAAGCGAATTCACCAGACAATCGCCGAAAGCATAGGCGTAAACATAGAAGGGTGAATGGATGAAATGCGGGATATAGGTCCAGAATGTCTCATAGCCCGGTCCAAACCGAACAGCATCGCCAAGGCTTTCCTTTTGAATATCGAGCCAGATCTCGCCAATCCGGTCTGATGTCAGTTCGCCATTGGTGCGCTCGGTGTGAACGCGGCGCTCAAACTGGTAGAATGCGATCTGCCGAACGACCGTATTGATCATATCCTCGGCCTTTTGAGCGAGCATCGCCTTGCGTTCGCGCTTGTCTTTCGTCTTTTCCAATAGGGAGCGGAAGGTGAGCATTTCACCGAAAACCGAGGCAGTTTCGGCCAGTGTCAGCGGGGTGGACGCCATCAGCGCACCTTGATCTGCCGCCAAGACCTGATGAACCCCGTGGCCAAGCTCATGCGCAAGCGTCATGACATCGCGCGGCTTGCCCATATAATTGAGCAGGACATAGGGGTGAACGGAAGGAACTGTGGGATGAGCAAAAGCGCCGGGTGACTTGCCTGGGCGGGTCGGCGCGTCAATCCAGTTTCGGTCAAAGAAGCGTTTGGCGATTTCCGCCATTTCGGGCGCAAACCCATTATAGGCCGAAAGCACAGTTTCGCGGGCTTCTGTCCATGGAATAACAGCCTGCGGCGTTTCGGGAAGGGGAGCATTGCGATCCCAACTATTGAGATAGTCGAGGCCAAGCCATTTGGCTTTCAACTTGTAATAGCGATGCGACAGGCGAGGATAGGCCGCCTGCACCGCTTCTGCCAGCGCGTCGACAACTTCACGCTCAACGCGATTGGCCAGATGACGGCTATCGGCAATATCCTCGAAGCCGCGCCAGCGATCGGAAATTTCCTTATCCTTGGCCAAAGTATTGGTGATGAGCATGAAAGTGCGCAGATTTTCCTTGAAAGTCTTGGCCAGTGCATCGGACGCAACCTTGCGCACTTGCGCATTCGAATCCTGCAAAAGGTTGAGCGTGGGCTCGATCGGCAATTCCTCGCCATTCACCTCAAAGCGCAGCGATGTCATTGTTTCATCGAAAAGCCTGTTCCAGGCGCCTCGTCCCGTAAGGGACTTCTCATGGAAGAGTTGTTCAAGCTTGTCATCAAGCTGGTAAGGCTTGTCCTTGCGCAGATCGACCAGCCATGGCCGATAATGGCCAATGGCAGGATTATCATCCATGGCCTTTTCAATCAGTGCATCCTCAATACGGTTCAGTTCGAGACTGTAAAAAATCAGATGCGTGCTGGCATCGGTCAGCTTTTGCTGGATATCGCCATAGAGCTTGGCGTTTTTCGGATCGGATGTATCGCTGGCATAGACAAGTCCGGCATAGGAGCCGATTTTGCCCATCAGATCGTCCAGCGCTTCATATTCTTTGATGGATTGAGCAAAGTCGCCACCCTGCGGCTTGGCAACTTCGGCAGAGAGATTGCCTTTCCATCGCGCTTCGAAGGCGACGGAAAGCTCGCCGGCCCTTTGCAGGTCTGCTTTTAGCTCGCTGCTTTCGGTCGAAGGATAAAGGTCCGCAAGGTTCCACTCGGGCAATATGCCAAGTGCAGCCTGTTCCTCCTTCATGGCGGTGGCGCCGGATTGTGGGGAAGAAACAGTGGCCTGCCATATATCGTGTCTGTTCATCTCAAAACTCATTATTGCGCCATGAAATGGCTGGGCATAGGGAGGTCCGGTCGAATCAGACCCGTGGAAATCGGAACACTAAACTTAGTGCAAAGAGGCGGCTGTGCAACGATTTGACGCCAATGGCCAAAATATGCTGACAAAGCCAAGTTACATAGGCAAATGAGATTTGACCGCTTAGAGGCGATATTTAAGCCCGGGCGGGGTGGATTCTTTCGTCAAAACGCCTTATTCGTGTCGTTAACCACCTGTTGACCATGTCATATAACAGTGGATTTCATTCAGGTTTTTGCCATGCTCTCAACGTATTTGATGTTCAATAAGTGACCATTAACCATTAAATTGGATAATCCAGCTATTCGGGGACTTGAGAAAACGATCAAGGTTGGGACGACATTGTCAAACATGGTTCATGCACAGAGCGGCAAATTGACGGCGGGTATACACATGCGTGCCGTTTGGTTGGCGTTCCTCATGGTCTTCGCGTCGATGCTTTTTGTATCCGCTCAGGCTCAAGCCGAGACGAGAACTCTCAAGCTGTATTTCATTCACACGAAAGAACGGGCTGAAATCACGTTCAAGAAGAATGGACGCTATCAGCAGGATGGCCTGAACAAGCTGAACAAGTTTTTGCGTGATTGGCGCCGCAATGAACCGACAAAGATGGACCCGCGTCTGTTCGATCTTGTCTGGTCTGTCTATCAAAAGGTTGGCGGCAGAGATTATATCAACGTTGTTTCGGCATATCGTTCCCCTGCCACCAATTCAATGCTTCGCTCCCGCACACGCGGTGTGGCAAAGACAAGCCAGCACATGCTCGGCAAGGCAATGGACTGGTATTTGCCTGGTGTAAATCTTGCAACCTTGCGCAACGCAGCGCTTAGATTTGAAGCGGGTGGCGTTGGCTATTATCCGCGTTCCGGTTCGCCTTTCATTCACACTGACGTTGGCAATGTCCGTCATTGGCCACGCATGAGCCGCAAGGAATTGCTGGCCGTGTTCCCGGATGGCAAGACAATGCACATTCCAACGGATGGCAAGCCATTGCCCGGTTATGAACAGGCTGTTGCCGCCTATGAATCGCGCAAGCGCAGTGGCGGCTCGATCCAGATCGCAAGTTCAAGCTCTTCGCGTCGCGGTGGCAAGACATTGTTTGGCGTGCTGTTTGGTGGCGGTGCGGATGAAGAAGAGGATTCCGGCGAAAGCGCAGTGGCTGTGGCTTCGGCACCAGCACCGGTGCGGGGCGCGACACAACGCGCTGCTGTGGCAGCTGCGGACTCTGAAGAGGATTCTGGACCAGCACCAGCGACGGCTGGCAATCTTCCTGGCGTAGCGCAGCCAGCTTTGCCGAACCGTGATGCGCCTGCACCAGTGGCTGCACCGCGTCCAGAAATGCCGGTTGAGCTGACGCCGGAAGACAATCAGGCTCTTGCTTTTGCTGTGCCTGTGCCGCTGCGCCGTCCTGACTATGCGCCTGCGGCGGCAACACCTGAGCCGTCGACGCTCAATGCGCTTGCTGCGGATAACTCGACAACAGTGGCGGCATTGCCTGAGCCTCGCCCGCAAGACAGCGCTGCGGCTATTGCCCAGATGATTGCAGCAAATCCTGCACCGGAGCCTGCGCAAACGGATGCGGCTCAACCGCAGATGGTCAACGCACTCGTGCCTGTACCATTTGAAAAACCGCGCACAGCGCATAAGCAGAATGATATGATGGTCGCCTCCATCGTTCCAACGCAGCGTCCGGCGAATATACCAGCTTCCGTTCAGGCCGCGGATGATGACGTCATTCCGGTTCCGGATGATGATCTTGAAGCGATCATCAGGCAATCTGATCCCGAACATGGCACTGTTGTGTCCGCATCCGATCCTTCGCCGGAACTGCCATTGGCAGCTGGCAAGACGGGCGGACGGGTGAAGAAGGTAACCGGCGACGGTGTTGCACAGGTTGCTTCTGCTGCTCCGCAACCGTCGCTACGCAAGACCATGCTTGAAGCCAAGGGCAGCGATCCCGTTGCCATGCTTGATAGCGGTGTTGTGACCACAGCCAAGGCTGCCAAGCCGCGCCGCCAGGCAGTTCAGGAAACGCCTAAGGCGATGCAGGTTGCTTCCAATGTGCCGGAACGGGCGCTTTCCAATGAGCAGGTGGCTGAAACAGCACCAGCCGTTACGCCAGCAGTTCTGCGCAACCAGACAATGCGCATGGCTCCGACGACAGTCTATGTTGCCGGATTCCAGCAGAAGCTGCCAGTTGCCGACGCCAACAAGTTTACCGGCAAGGCTGTGACCTTCATGCAGATCGCAAAGTTCAATCCAAGCCACGGTTCGTAAGATTTCTGATAAGACCCCTCCCTGCTGCGAGGCAGCAGGGAGGGGTGATCTCTGAATGCCGCACAGCAACATTCCAACAAAGACAAGAAAGCGCGCTAAAACGCTTCGCCGGGAATCGACCAAAGCGGAATGGCGGATGTGGGATATGCTGCGGAGTTTTCGCAACCGAGGCGCAAGGTTTCGGCGCGAAACTCCCATTGGTCCCTATATAGCGATTTTGCGTGGTTGTCTGCGCGGATCATTATAGAAGTTGATGGTGATACACATGCAACTGACGCTAATATCAAGCATGACGAGGCCCGCGATGAATTCTTACGTCGGCAAGGTTTTTGCGTTCTTCGGTTCAACAATAACAACGTGATCTACGCTGAAAAGGCTGTATATCTTGAAATTGAGGCGGTGCTGCAATCAAAACTTGTTGCAGCACCTGCTTCATAATGTCAAAGCAGCCTCAAACAGCGAGCTTTACCGCTTCAGCTGCCAGCTTGGTGATTTCGTCCCATTTGCCTTCCTTGACCAGATTTTCCGGTGCGACCCAAGAACCGCCGACGCAGACAACATTTGGCAGCGAAAGATAGGTTTTGGCATTGGCAATACCAATGCCGCCGGTGGGGCAGAACATGGTTCCGGCCAGCGGCGAGGAGAGGGACTTAAGGAAAGCTGCGCCGCCAGCCTGTTCGGCGGGGAAGAATTTCAGCATTGTATAGCCTTCTTCGCGCAATGCCATGATCTCGCCGGGCGTGATAGCGCCGGGTAGCAATGGCACTTTGCTGGAACGGGCGGCCTCAAGCAATTGCGGTGTTACGCCGGGGCTGACGATGAAGCGCGAGCCAGCATTGGCGGCCTCTTCATATTGGCGCGCGTTGAGAATGGTGCCAGCGCCGACGATGGCTTCAGGAACCTCATTGGCGACTGCGCGGATAGCATCGAGTGCAGCGGCGGTGCGCAAGGTAATTTCGATGGCAGGCAGACCGCCTGCCGCAAGCGCGCGCGCCAATGGCACAGCATCGGCAACATTCTGTATCAGCAGGACCGGAATAACTGGCTGGCCTTTGAGGACAGGTAACAACAAATCGGTCTTCTGGGTCATGACAGTCTCCGTCTTTTACGTTCTAATCGATTTAGTGTTGCTGAACCTTTTTGTCCAATGATTCAAGTGCAGATGAACGCAGGAAGTGCGATGGAAGCACTGCTTTACGCAAATATCTTGAAATTGACGTTGTGGCACAGTAGTTGAATGCCATCATGACAGATCATTCTTCCAATCTGCCCTTTACAGTGGCTGCACTATACCGGTTTGCCCGGCTGGATCATTACCAGTCGCTACAGGAACCGCTGGCGCAACTGTGCTGTGCGCAAGGGATTAAAGGTACGCTGCTTCTGGCCGCCGAAGGCATTAATGGCACAGTTGCGGGATCGGCTGCGGCGATCAAGACGCTTGTCGATTTTCTTGAAGCAGAACCTGCGATCGCAGGAATGGAATTGAAATATTCCCATGCCAGCGAAATGCCTTTCAAGCGAATGAAAGTGCGTTTGAAAAAAGAAATCGTCACCATGGGCGTCGAAAATATCGACCCGCTGCAAAGTGTCGGAACCTATGTCGCCGCGCAAGACTGGAACGCGCTGATTGCGGACCCAGACACGGTCATCATTGATACGCGCAATGATTACGAGACGGCGATTGGAACCTTTACAGGCGCACTTGACCCGCAGACCAAAACATTTCGTGAATTCCCGCAATGGGTGGAAGAGCACCGCGAGGAACTGGAAGGCAAAAAGATTGCCATGTTCTGCACCGGTGGAATTCGCTGCGAAAAAGCGACAGCCTTTGTCAAAGGTCTCGGCTTTGACGATGTGTTTCACCTTAAGGGCGGCATTCTCAAATATCTGGAAGATGTGCCCGCTGAGGAAAGCCGCTGGGAAGGCGAATGTTTTGTCTTTGATGAGCGTGTATCCGTTGGGCATGGGCTGATTGAGGGGGAGGCAGAGCTTTGCCACGCCTGCCGCAATCCGATTGCGCCCGAAGACAAGCTGTCGCCTTTGTTCGCAGAGGGTATTTCCTGCCCCAATTGCTATCATGAGCGCACCGATGAAGACCGCGCCCGCTTTGCAGAGCGGCAAAAACAGGTGCGGCTGGCGCGCGAACGCGGGTTGAAAGCGCATATCGGGTCTTGAGCTTGCCAAGGGATGAACCACGCACAGCGTGATTGCGAGCCACAAATCCTTCCCTGTCATTGCAATGCCATGAAGCTGTTCCTAACTAAGACCAGCCAATTCATGCGACCAGAGGGAGATATGCATGCTCGATCCGAAGAAAATTCTGAACGATTTCCTGGGAAGCAATATCCCCGGCGTGGGAACCTCGGTACGCGATACAGCCGGAAAGGCGACGCAATTGGCCAAGGATAATCCCCTTGCCGCAGGCGCGCTTGCAGCAATTCTGCTTGGTACAGGGACTGGCCGTGAAGTTGCCAGCGGCGCGTTGAAGCTTGGCGGTCTCGCCGCAGTGGCAGGATTGGCCTATAAGGCCTATCAAAATTATCAATCGGGCAAGGCGCCCGCCGAAACAGCGCAGGCTCCGGCAAATGGCGAATTGCTGCCACCGCCGAGCGATTCAGGATTTGATCCGCAAACAGCGCCGCAAGGCGAGCACGAATTTGCGCTCGTTCTGGTGCGTGCGATGATTGCTGCCGCCCGCTCCGACGGCTTGGTGGATGATGCAGAGCGCGCCCGTATTTTGGAAAAGCTCTCGCTCTCCGGCATGAACAGCGACACGCAGGCATTTTTGAATGCGGAACTCAGCGCTCCCGTTGATGTCGATGCGCTGGTTGCAGCCGCTGTTACGGATGAGCAGAAGGTTGAGCTTTATACAGCTTCCCGTCTCGCTATTGATCCCAAGACACGCGGGGAACGCGGTTATCTCGATCTGCTCGCCGGTCGTCTCAAGCTGCCGGATAGCCTCATTGATCATATTGAGGCAACGGTCACACAGGTGAAGGTCGCTTCGCCTACCTAATTTGTGGCATGTCTAGTGCGTGGTTCGGCAAGCCAGTCGAAGGGCGAACCACGCACCATATTCAAGCGGGCGGGTCACGCCCGCTTATTTTGTCAGAAACTTCTCTATGCGTTCGATGGCGCGGATGATGTTTTCTTCAGAATTGGCATAGGAGAGGCGGATGTAGCCTTCGCCGAGAATGCCGAAATCCGGACCACCGATCAAAGCTACGCCCGCATCATCGAGCAAGGCAGCAGCCAGTTTTTTGGCGGGCCAGCCGGTTTCCTTGACATTGGGGAAGGCGTAGAACGCGCCCTTTGGCGTGGTGCAGCTGATCCCCGGCAGGCTGTTCAGTCCATCGACCACAATCTTGCGACGATTATCGAAAGCCCTGCACATTTTCTCGACATCATCCTGCGGACCGTCAATGGCAGCGATGCCCGCAAACTGGCTTGGTGCATTGACGCAAGACCAGCAATTGACCGCCAACTTGCGCACCTTGTCATAGAGCTGGTCGGGCCAGATGGACCAGCCCATGCGCCAGCCTGTCATAGCCCATGTCTTTGACCAGCCATTGAGCACGATCAGGCGGTCGCGGATTTCCGGAAATGAGAGCAGCGAGCAATGTTCCTCGCCATCATAGGTCATGACATCGTAAATCTCATCGGACATGATGGCGACATGGGGATGGGCTTCCAGACCTTTCACCAGCTTTTCGATTTCCGACTTTGGCGTGACGCCGCCCGTTGGGTTCGCGGGAGAGTTGAGGATAAGAAGCCGCGTGTTCGGTGTGATCAGCGATAGAGTTTCCTCTGCAGAAAAAGCAAATCCGTTTTCCTCGCGGATAGGCACAGGAATTGGCTTGGCGCCTGTGAACTCGATCATCGAGCGGTAAATGGGAAAGCGGGATCGGGATAGAGAATCTCTGCGCCAGCTTCGCCGAAAATCATTATTGCAGCAAACATGGTGACCTTGCCGCCCGGCACGATGATGATATTTTCCGGCGATACCTCGACCCCTGTCGTGGTTAATGTGCGGCGCGCGACGGCTTCGCGTGTTGACAGCAAACCATTGGCGGGTGTGTAGCCATGATGACCGTCTTTAAGGGCCTTGATGGCCGCTTCGACAATATGTGTCGGTGTTTTAAAGTCTGGCTGGCCAATGCCAAGATTGATAATATCCTTGCCTTGAGCGGTAAGAGCCGTGGCGCGAGCGAGGACAGCAAAGGCATTTTCTTCGCCGATACGGTCGAAGCCCGAAATAGTACGCAGCATTTTCTTGTCTCACATACAATTTTCAACTTCTGCTTTGTGCGGGGTGTATCGTAACAAGTCAAACGTGCTTTTTGAAATAGGGCCTGATTTATATGACCGATCTGAAAGACTGGACCCCGCGACCCCTTCCTGCGCCCGAACCTCTTGAGGGGCGGTATGTGCGGCTTGAGCCCTTTAATGCCGCAAAACATGGCGATGGTTTGTATGAGGCTTCAACGGTTGCAGATGCGGAAAGCCGGTTTCGCTATCTTTTCGAAGATGTACCGGAAAGCCGCGAGGCGATGACCCCATGGCTGGAAAAGATCGAAGCCAGCAAAGACCCGCTATTTTATACGGTCATCGACAAGGCGAGCGGCAAAATCGCCGGGCGGCAGGCCTTGATGCGTATCGATCCGGCGCATGGCAGTATCGAGATCGGCAATATTTATTGGGGTCCGCTGATCGCGCGCAAGCCAGCGGCGACCGAAGCGCAATATCTTTTCATGGCATATGCATTCGATGTGCTGGGCTACCGGCGCTACGAATGGAAGTGCAACAATAGCAATGAGCCCTCAAAGCGTGCCGCAGAACGGTTTGGCTTTACGTTTGAAGGCATTTTTCGCCAGCATATGGTGCAAAAGGGCCAGAACCGCGACACTGCCTGGTATTCAGTGACGGACAAGGAATGGCCAGCGCTGAAAGCAGCCTATCAGGCTTGGCTTTCACCTGACAATTTTGATGCTGAGGGACAACAGATCAAGCGGCTGGAAGAGTTTCGGTCTGCTGCACGCATATAAAGAATTATTGGAATACTTGCTTTGCAACCAGATAGGGCTACAACCCCTACCAATTGCGTTGAACACAGGCGAGAATCTCGATGGACCCCAAAACCCGGAATGCGGCCATAGCGGCCGGTTGTATCATGCTCGGCTTTGGCATTGTCGCTTATCTGATGCCAAGTCTGATGCTGGCGATTGGCGACAAGTCACCGCTGGCCGCTGGTATTTTCGGTGTTATCTTTGTTCTGGGCTTTTTCGTCGTGTTCTGGCTTCGGGCCAGAAGCCAGCGCCGCATTAAGAATCAATAGGACAATGAAGCCGTCAGAAGCAGGCCGCCAATCAAAACGATGAACAGCGCGCCGCCGATTTCGATAAAATTCTGAACTCGGCCCGAAAGCGCCGTTTCGCCAGATATGCGCAAGGCCACATTTTTGGCGGTGACGGCCAAGGTTGCGAGTATAGCAACCGTTATGAATGTGCCCAGGGCCATGGCGAAAACCGACAGGATTCCCCCAAGTACCAAGCCGTTTAATAGCGAGAATGTCAGAACGATCAGAGCGCCGGAACAGGGGCGCAGACCAACAGCGATGATTGCCGCCCAAGCGGTTCTCCAGTTGAAATTACCGGAAATCATGGCTGGGTCCGGGGCATGACTATGGCCGCATGTCTCACAGACATGACCTGGTGCATGGGAATGACCATGATTGTGCGAATGGTGATCATGATGTGTGTGATCATGGTGCTCATGACTGTGGTGAGCATGGTCGTAATCATGATGTGCGTGGCCCGCATGGGCATGGGCATGCTGTGCATTTGCCGCGAAAAGCCGTGGCACCTTGCGCCAGAGCAATGACAGGCCGAAGGCCACGATCAGCGCGAAGCTTGCCACTTCCATGACATGCGTCGCATCGTCCATGGAAACAGTGGTGCCGCGAAGCACGAGAAAAGTCAGGCCAATGATGAAAATGGCGGTGAGAGCCTGCAACATGGACGAGGCGAAGGACAGAAAGACGCCGCGCTTCAGGGTTGTTTCGTTGGCAACCATATAGGATGAAATGACAGCCTTGCCATGGCCGGGGCCAACGGCGTGTAATATGCCATAAAGAAAGGACAGGCCAACTAGGACCGAAGCTTGCCACGGATCCTCACGCATGGCCTTGAGCGCCTTGGTCATTGCCAGATAAAAGGCACGCTGCTGTGTATTGATCCACAAAATAAGTTCGGCAAACGGGCCGGTCGGCTTCATCGCAACTTCATTCATTCCGATGCCAAGCGAAGAGGTTTGCGCCAGAGCATGTCCGCCAAAGAGCGCGAGCGCGAGCAGTGCGCAAAGCCAGATCGATTTCCGCATCATTTATCCTTTTACCCTTGGGAGGGGCATTCTATTTCGAGCCTAGTGGCAAAGATCTTCGTCATGTCAGTGCCGGTGGGGTCATTGAAAAAAGCATCGGTCAGCGTCGCCTGATTTTGCGCAATGGCCTCATCAGGATTAGGGCGAACCACCTTCTGCTTGCAGGCAGGGGGTAGCCCGGTGACATGCACATCTGAATCGTTGACATAATCAATGGCGGTATAAAAGGTTGGATCATAGACGCCAAAGCTGGTTTTTGCGCCAAGCTTTAGCGGATGTTTGGGGGTGCTTTCAAAGATGATCATGAGCTGATTGTTCTGAAAATCAGCGATTAAATGCTTGGGCGCGGCCATCGGAAATTTTTTGTCGTTGAGTTGGACCGACTGAAAATAATCAAATTCGGAAATCGAGGCATTGATCGTTTCTGCCAGCGTTGCCAATTCGGCCTCGTCCAGCTTCAGGTCGCCATTCTTGTCGAATTCAACCAGAACCGTGCTGGAGAAAATATCATCAAAGCGCCAGACATGACCGAGCTTTTCCACGGTTCCATCAGGCTTGATGGTAATATCAAGCCGCGCTTCGGCAAAGACATGCGGATGGACATAGGCAGGGGTGGCAAGGGTCATGCCCAAAGCCAGAGTTGCCATGAAAACCGCGCGTTTCTGCTGCATGAATCGACCTTTATAATTATGGCACAGGACATCCCGAACTTGGCGAAATTGGGACGATATAACATTAAGATATGTGTTTTACACCTTGCGGTTGTCTTTGAACCATTTCGCCAGATAATCAACCAATACGCGAACCTTGGCAGGAAGGTAACGCCGGTGCGGATAGACGGCGTAAATACCTGCGTCGCGCATGGCGAATTCTTCCAGTACCGGCACCAGCTTGCCGCTTGCAATATCAGGTGCTGCGATAAAATCCGGCAGCATGGCAAAGCCTAACCCGGCAAGAGCGGCCCGGCGAGCAGCAAGCGGACTATTGATCTCGATTGGCCCGGAGACCTGAACGGAAAGCATTGGTCCGCTATGATTGTGAAACTGCCAGCTATTGCGCGAGCGATTATTGGTATCGACGATGCAGGGCAATGTGCCAAGCTGTTCCGGTCGCTTGGGGATACCGGCCTGCTCGATCAAAGCGGGTGAGGCGCAGGCAGTGACCCGAAACGGGGCAATACGCTTGGCGATGAGCGATGAATCCTGCATGCGGGTAATACGGATGGCGAGGTCGAAGCCTTCCTCGACCAGATCAACAAAGCGGTCATCAAGCCGAACATCCAGCGTGATATCCGGTTGCTCGGCGCAAAGATCGATAAGGCACTGGCCAATGTCCGCATCGGCAAATGTGCGTGGTGCCGAAATCTTGATCCGCCCCTTAATATCACTGCTGGTGTCCTGAACTGTTTCCTTCAGGTTTTCGACATCGCGCAGAATTTCGCTGGCGCGCTGATAATAGGTGTGGCCGGCTTCCGTCAGGGAAAATTGCCGCGTGGTGCGATTGAGAAGCAAGGCGCCAAGCTCATCTTCCAATTCACGCACATATTTGGACAAAAGTGCCTTGGAACGCCCGATCTTGCGGGCTGCTGCTGAAAACCCTTCCGCTTCCACGACATCAATATAGGCGCGCATGCGGGTGAGCGTGTCCATCAGGCGACCCTTGCCGATTTGAGGATGATACTGCCTAAGCGAATAAGCGCCATATCACTGCCTTTCGGCCCAAGCAGCGAAATGCCGAATGGAGCACCATGAACCTGCCCGAGCGGCAAGGTAATTTGCGGAAAACCTGAAAGGCCGGAAAGCATCAGCAAGCGCAGAGCCTGTTCGCGGTAGGCCTGAATATCGTCAAATGGTGTTGCAGCCAGTGGCGCTGCGCCAGGTACAGTCGGCATGACCAGAACGCCATCATCCTGGAGCAAATCTGCAAGCTCGCTGGTGAAAAGCGCCCGGCGCTTTGCCTGAGCCTGATAAATGTCCAGATCGATGGCTGCCGCATAGTCGAAACGCTCTTTGACGCCGGGGCCAAGATCGCGGTCCTTTTCAGACAGCCATGCGCCATGTGTGGCCCAAGCCTCAAAGCCCTGAATCTGCCGGAAGCACAGATAAAGATCATCCATGGATGCAGTTGACTGGCGGGCGGAGCGCGCATGACCAAGATTGTCCGCGATGATTTTATACATCTGCCGGTAGGCGGCATCTTCTGCCTCGCCAACCAGAAGATGCTCCAATAGCGGGATGAATAGCGGTCGCTTCAACTTGAAATCGTGACTGTCAGGTCCAAGCAGGACATTGCCGACTTTCTCGTAAAGCTCAACATCACGGGCGAACCACCCGAATACATCAAGCGAGGGCGCGAGTGGCATTGTGCCGTCCAGGGAGATGCGTCCATGGCTGGTGCGCAGCCCGATAAGTCCGCAAAAGCTGGCAGGCGCGCGAATCGAGCCACCCGTATCCGTTCCGGTGGCAATGCTCGCCAGCCCGCCCGCAACCGCGGAAGCCGAACCGGATGATGAGCCGCCGGTGACGCGATCGGGCGCTTTGGGATTTACCGGGTGCGGGTAATTGGCATTCTGACCCATAAGTGAGAATGCCAATTCGTCGGTCTGGGTCTTGCCGATAAATGTCGCTCCAGCATCAAGCAATTTCTGCACAGCTGGCGCGGTGGTTGTGGCATTGGGTGATTCGGCCTGTTTTTGCCTATTTCCGCAGCCAGTGGGCAGACCGGCAACGTCAAATATGTCCTTGACCGCCAAAGTTTCACCGCTCAAGGGGCCATCGCCCGAGACAAGGTTAACGGAAGGTAAATCCAAGAGGGCGTTCAGGGGCGTAATTGTGCTCATCGTTCAAGGATTCTATGTGATTTTCCTGCATTTGTTCAATGAATAAAAAACTTTGTCACAATCGATATTTGTCATTGATTGGACACATGTTTGGTCTTATATCGCCCTTGCCCAAAGTCGCACGTGCCCATGGGTGTCCGCCGATCTTCATTATGGTGAGGAAACGGTATGGTACCTGGAACTAACCCCTCCAGTCAGCTTAGCAGCCAACTGCCAAAGCTGAGGACATCTGAAGCAACGACGGTGCGGGCCTAATCGGTCTCTTTCGGCTGTCCAAAAGCTGAGAATTACTGAAGAGGCACACCTTCATTGCCGGTAGTGCGGATGGGAACATCCAAGCCAAGGCAGACAAAGCGGATCAACGCCACATTGGCGCAGGTCCACCGCCGCATGAACTTGTCCGTGTTTTCAGCATCTCCAAAGGCTGGCTTCGCGGGGGATGGATTCATGCACTTTGTCCTCAGCAGTTTCGATGGGCGCGGCCCGAGAAATTGCACTGCTTGAGCGGCCATACCAGCCGCTATGGAATTGGAGCATAACATGGCTACGCAGCGCATAATCGACTTCATCAATACCCGACGCCCGAACGGCCCTTGCATGGTGCTCGATCTTGATGTCGTGCGCGAAAATTTTCACAATTTCGAAATGGCCCTGCCAGAGTCGAAGATTTACTATGCGGTGAAGGCAAATCCTGCGCCGGAAATTCTGCGCCTGCTCGCTTCGCTCGGTTCCAGCTTCGACACGGCATCGGTTGCCGAAGTCGAGATGGCGCTTGATGCGGGGGCAACTGCAGATCGTATCTCCTTTGGCAACACGATCAAGAAAGAGCGCGATATTGCCCGCGCCTTTGAACTCGGTATTCGCCTCTTTGCTGTTGATTGCGTCGAAGAAGTTGAGAAAGTGGCCCGTGCGGCCCCCGGCGCTCGTGTGTTCTGCCGTGTTCTCACCGATGGTGCAGGTGCCGAATGGCCCTTGTCGCGCAAGTTTGGCTGTGTGCCTGCAATGGCTGTCGACGTGCTTCGTTCCGCGCAGCAGCTCGGCCTTGAAAGCTATGGGGTTTCCTTCCATGTGGGTTCCCAGCAGACAGATCTTGCCGCATGGGACCGCGCGCTCGGCGATGCCAAGCAGGTATTTGACGCGCTTGCCAAGGAAGGCATTACGCTGAAAATGGTCAATATGGGTGGTGGTTTCCCAACCCGTTACCTCAAGGATGTGCCAACTGCACAGGCCTATGGTCAGGCTATTTTCCAGGCGCTGAGCAAGCATTTCGGCAACCGTCTGCCAGAGACAATCATTGAGCCTGGTCGTGGCATGGTTGGCAATGCCGGTGTTATCAAGGCTGAGGTTGTTCTGGTTTCCAAAAAGGCCGACAATGACAATGTGCGCTGGGTCTATCTGGACATTGGCAAGTTCGGCGGTCTCGCTGAAACCATGGATGAGGCAATCCGTTATCACATCACCACGCCACGCGATGGCGATGTTTCCGAGCCATGCGTTCTTGCTGGCCCGACCTGCGATAGCGCCGATGTGATGTATGAAAAGAACCCCTATCCGCTACCGATCTCGCTGACTATTGGCGATGAAGTGCTGATCGAGGGAACTGGCGCTTACACCACGACCTACTCGGCAGTTGCTTTCAACGGCTTCGAACCACTTCGATCATACGTAATTTAAGAGACCTTTGATAAGTTCACCCTGATGGGCATCTGATGTGATTTTCTCCGCTTCCGGTGCTCATGGACAAGAAAGTCCACTGCGCTCCGGTTCTCGAAAACCGCACCAGCTCCCTCATCAGGCTGAATTCTCAAAAGGTCTCTCGTCCCCGCATAGCGTGATGACGCACCCTTATGATTGATTGGTCAAGATAATGAACGCAGTAGAATATATCGAACAAAATCTGCATCCGGATGGATTGCAGGCTTTCACTATCCGCAATGAAACCGCACAGGATGAACAAGCCCGTGAGGCGCTGCTCGATCGTGCCATGGGCGAGGGGCGCCGTCGCAAGTCTTCTGAAAAGCTGCGGCGCGGGCGCTTGCCTGCGCAAGGGCTGGCCTTTGTTGCACGCAGCAATGACGGGACGCTGCTCGGAACAGTGCGGCTTTGGGACATTCAGGCAGGGCATGATGCATCGGGAAAATCCGTGCGCGCCTTGTTGCTGGGGCCATTGGCCGTCGAGCCGACGCTGAAGGGACACGGTATTGGCGCTGCATTGATGCGACATGCAATAGCAGAAGCCGCACGCCTCGGTCATGGTGCGATTCTTCTGGTCGGCGATCCGGAATATTATGCGCGTTTCGGGTTTGACGGCACGAAGACATCCGCTCTTGCAATGCCGGGCCCTGTTGAGCGCCATCGCTTTTTGGCACTGGAGTTAAAGTCCGGCCATCTTGATGGTGCCCATGGCCTGTTGACTGCCAAGGGCAGGCGCTCATCGGCCATCAGGATTTTGCCGGTGGCTATACGGTTTTCGAGATAAAAGATTAATCCCGCTTATCTCCACTTGGTGAAATAAGCGGGATTTTTACATTTGCAGTAAGCCCCGTCGAACCACGCACAAATGACAATGCCAGCGGGATTTACGATTTAACAAACTGCTGGATCGCAGCTATCTCACTTTGCTGGATTTCGTGCCCGCCGGGGTGCCAGGCAAGTTCTGTCTCTACACCTTGGCCGATCAGGTAATCGGCGAAGTCCTGCGTCGATGAGGGTGGGCAGATCGGATCCCGCTGTCCTGCGGTAATCAGCACGCGTTTGCCAGCGAGGCCCGGTTGAGCGTCTGGTTGCCACGGGATAAGCGGGTGCATCAGCACAGCTTCATTGAACAGGCCCGGATATTTCAGCATGACTGAGCCAAGAATATTTGCGCCATTTGAATAGCCAAGCCCAATCACTTTTGATGGTCGCGTCTCGATTTTGCGGGCACGGATGAAGTCCGCCATGGCATCCGTGCGCACGGCAAGATCTTCCATGTCGTAAACGCCTTCACCGGTCCGGCGGAAAAACCGCAGGGCGCCATGTTCCGATACATTGCCCCGTGGCGAAATAATGCCGGCATCGGGCAGCAATTGCCGACCGAAATCGAAAAACTGATTTTCGTCGCCGCCGGTGCCGTGAAAAACAAACAGCAGCGGCTGACCCTGCATTGCGGCAAGATGCGTGCGATTCTGATAGATGTCGGCTGACATTGTGGCCTTTCCGTCCGGCCCTTCTGCTGTCCGGATTATTTGATGACTTTTATTGCCCCAATATGGGTGCTTGGCCGAGGAAAAGAAGGCCTGGCTATTGGATGGATTGTCTACTATTTGAAGACAGTGCGCCACATCTGTCAGGTGTTGGCTTTTATTGTCCGCTTTTCGTCTGGCACATGCGTATCGCGCTGTCATATCTGGCGATAATCTCCTAATATCAACATATAGGAGAATTCAAAAATGT
Organism: Hyphomicrobiales bacterium; assembly: GCA_900473335.1. Classification (GTDB taxonomy): domain Bacteria; phylum Pseudomonadota; class Alphaproteobacteria; order Rhizobiales; family Rhizobiaceae; genus Phyllobacterium. The sequence goes on from UCNP01000016.1 coordinate 73,553, forward strand.
CCGCCAACACAGCGCTCATCGTTATTGACGTACAAGAATCCTTTCGCCAGCGTGGCTATTGGAATGAAGCGGAAGCACAACCCTTCATCGCAAACATCCAGCGATTGATTGATGGCGCTAAAGCCAAGGGTCTGCCCGTGGTGCGGATTTTCCATGTGGATGGGGATGGTCCATTTGCCATGGAGTCGGGCTTTATCAAGCCTCTCGCTCCAGTCTCGTTCAGCGCCGATGCCGTATTCAACAAATCCCGGCACAGCGCGCTGGTCGGTAGCGGTCTTGATGTCTGGCTAACCGAGAATGGTATTCGAAAGGTGCTGATATCCGGTATCCGTACGGAGCAGTGCTGCGAAACGACCGCGCGCCATGCATCGGATTCGGGCTATGAGGTGGACTATGTTTCCGAAGCGACGCTGACTTTTGCCATGACGCATCCCGATGGCCGTACATTCAGCGCCGATGAGATCAAGGCCCGTACCGAACTGGTGCTTGCCGGGCGCTTTGCGCGAATTGTGACGGTTGACGAAGCATTGAGCGGAGTCGAACGCGTGATGGCCGCATGAGTGTAATTGAACCAAGAAATATCGATGTTCTGGTGGTGGTGCCCGCAAGGGCGCTGCTGCTTGACATTGCCGGGCCGGTGGAAGTGTTGCGCAAGGCAAATTTCGAGCAGGACGTGGTGCGCTTTAATGTGCGTTATGTCGGCCCGCTGGCAAATATAACCTCATCCATCGGGTTGACGATAAGCGGCATAGAGCCATTGCCCGGCAATGTCCCGGCGGATGCCATGATTATAATTTCGGGAGACGCGACAGAGTTGCTGGATACGCCGGCTTCAGCCCATGCGGAAGCACAGGGCCATGGGGACACGGTGATAATTGACTGGCTTCGGACCCATGTCGGCCAGACACAGAAACTGGTGTCGATCTGCTCGGGTTCCCTGCTGGCGGGGCGCGCGGGCCTGCTTGATGGATATGCCTGCACCACCCATTTCGGTTCGATCGAAGAATTGCGTGAAAATGTGCCGACAGCACGGATTTTTGATAACCGGCTTTATGTCGAGGATGGCAATCGTTACTCAAGCGCCGGTATTACTGCGGGCATTGATCTGATGCTCCATCTTGTCAGCCAGATTGCAGGACCGGCATGTGCTGTGGCTGTTGCACGATATCTAGTGGTTTATCTGCGGCGCAGCGGCACTGATCCGCAATGGTCGCCCTGGCTTGACGGGCGCAATCACATTCATCCGGCAATTCACCGTGTTCAGGATCGGCTGGCCGCCGATCCAGCGCAGAATTGGACATTGCAGTCGCTCTCTGACATCGCAGCCACAAGTCCCAGGCATCTTTCCCGCCTTTTCAACGAGCATACCGGAATGAGTATTCCCGAATATCTCAACCGTCTGCGGATCGCTTTGGCGCGGGAATTATTGACCAACACCCGGCTGGATATGGAAGGGGTGGCAGACCGCACCGGATTTGCATCCGCAAGGCAATTGCGCCGGGCTTGGGGGAGAATCCATGCCGCTCCGCCCAGCAGTGCAAGATTGCCGTGATATGAACGGCAATCTCCATTTCTATTGAGGCTATCGATTTTGCTGCATTGGTGAGCTTGTCGAACTACGTACAACGCCAATGCAATCAAGTTACCACACGTCGTTGTATCGGGTCTGATTAAGCATCCGACCAGGGGCCGTGGAAATCGCCTTCCTCACCAAGGCGTTTAAAGCCATGTGCGCCGAAGAAATCGCGCTGCGCCTGAATGAGATTGGCTGTGCCGCGTGCCTGGCGGAACCCATCAAAATAGTTGAGCGCAGCGGAAAGCGCCGGAACTGGCAGGCCCGCCAGCGAGGCTTCGGCAACGATCCTGCGCAAGGATTTGGAGCCTGACTGCATGCGCTCGACAAAGGCCGGTACAAGAAGGAGATTTGTGCCTTCGCTACCTTCAAATGCTGCTGCAATCTGATCGAGGAACTGCGAGCGAATGATGCAGCCGGCACGCCAGATGCGGGCGGTCGTTGCAAGCGGAATATCCCATCCACGTTCTCTGGAAGCGCCGGCCATAACATCAAACCCTTGCGCATAGGCCGCAATCTTGCCGGCGAGAAGACCTTGTTCGAGCGCGTCAATAAATGCCTGGCTACCATCGGAAAGTTTGGCGGTGCCAAGATCACCATAGGCCTTTGCGGCGTCGCTGCGCTGCTTGACCATAGACGAGATCGAACGGGCAGCAACCGCAGCTTCGATGCCGGTCGCTGGAATGCCTAGCATCTGCGCCTCGATAGCGGCCCAGCGGCCAGTGCCTTTCTGGCCTGCGCTGTCGAGAATGACATCGACCGCTGGCTTGCCGGTCTTCTTGTCACTGGCAAGCAGAACCTTGGCGGTGATCTCGATGAGATAGGAATTCAGCGGGCCTTCATTCCATTTGTGGAAAATCCTGCCAATGGCCTCTGATGAAAGGCCAAGACCATCACGCAACACGCCATAGACTTCAGCAATCATCTGCATGTCGGCATATTCGATGCCATTATGGATCGTCTTGACGAAATGGCCGGCTCCATCGGGGCCGAGAAGGGCTGAACAGGATTCGCCTTCGTACTTGGCGGAAATTGCTGTCAGCACAGGCTCGATACGGGCATAGGATTCGGGCGTGCCGCCAACCATGATAGAAGGACCATGACGCGCGCCTTCTTCACCACCGGAAACGCCCATGCCGACAAAGGTCGGATCATTCGCACCAAGCTCCGCAAGGCGGCGCACCGTATCGTGGAAGTTTGCATTGCCAGCGTCGATGATGATGTCTTCCCTGGCAAGGAATGGTTTGAGCGCGGCTATCTGCTCGTCAACGGCGTCGCCAGCCTTGACCATAAGAATGATAGGGCGCGGCGCGCGGATGTTTTTAGCCAGATCCTCAAGCGTCTCGCACGCGATGATCTTGTCCTGCAGCGCGCCTGCTTCGGCGTAAAATTCATTTGTCTTGGCAACGGTTCTGTTGAAAACCGCAACGCGATAACCGTTCTCAGCGATGTTCAGCGCCAGATTGGCACCCATGACGCCGAGGCCGATCAATCCGATGTCAGCTTGCTGCATGATTTTGGTCCTTACACATTCAATAGGGGCATAATGCGATAATTTCATCCCGGATAAATGGCACCGAGCCTTTTTCGAGTCCGGGACAGCATTAGTATATTAATGAGCGTTGGCGGCAATGGCATGGCCGGAGAAAATCTAATTATCCCGCAATTGCTCCAGGTCGCGGATCCGATCGGCACTGCTTTGTTCAAGCTTGCGCGTGACTTCAGCAATCAATGTTTCTGCAATGAGAAAGAGTGCAGCAGACGAATCCCAAGGGGAGGGAACGGCGGTGCGGCCAGCGATGACATGGCGGGCGAAACGCGCGATGGGCGACAGCCACTGGTCGGTGACAAGCACGATTTCAACGCCGCGCGCCTGTGCCTTTTCAGCAAATCGCAACAGGCTATCCTGATAACGGCGTATATCGAAAACGAGCAGCACATCCTTTTTGCCCATATCGATCAATTGATCGCGCCATTGGCTTTCCTGCCCCGCCAGATGGGTGACACCGGGACGCACGATCTTGAGATGTGCTGCCATATAGGTAGCGATAGGGTCGGTGAAGCGTCCACCCAGAAGATAGAATCGGGACCGATTGCGGCTTATGGCATCTGTCACATCATCAAGCTGCTGCGCTGAAAGGTGCTGGAAGGTTTCGCGGATATTCTCAATTGCAGCCTCCATGAGCGGAAAGGTTGCCCCGTCCTTTGGCCGCTGAATGGTGGCCGTGCGATTCCAGGGTGATTGCACCTGCGCTGCAAGTTCCTCCTGCAATGCGCTTTGGAACTCAGGATAGCTTTGGAAGCCGAGGCGGGAGACGAAGCGCAAAATGGTGGGCGAGGAAACGCCAGCCTGACCTGAAAATTCTGCGACAGTCCGCAAACCTATCAGCGGATAATTTGCGATAAGCGTTTGCGCCGCCCTGCGCTCCGAGGCTGGCATCGCGTCTATCTTTTCTGCGATCAGCTCGGAAATGCTGGTGCTCATGGAATGTCTCCCCGATGCGAATTGTGAAACGTAAATTTCGGATTTGACAATTTTGATTGTTATGTATCAAATCATACGAGAGTGGAAATAAAAACATAAAATGTAACGTAAAGTACAGTTTGCCGAAAAGGGCAAAAATGGGTCGGACGATAGTAAGCGACGCGCCGCAGGCAGTGACGAAACAATGGACTCCTGTGCGGGTGACAAACCCGGATGGTGCGGGACCATGTATCATTCTTTGCGATCACGCGTCCAATTTTGTTCCCGATGGTTTTGGCAGTCTTGGCCTGAGCGAGAGCGATCTTCAAAAACACATTGCCTGGGACCCCGGTGCATTAGGCGTGAGCGCTGTCATGAGTAAATTGCTTGACGCGCCGCTGGTCGAGTCTTGCGTGTCGCGCCTGATCATTGATTGCAATCGTCCGCTGAATGCGCCTGATCTTGTGCCCTCGCTGAGCGAAGTAACGGTGATCCCAGCCAATGAAAATCTGAGCGAAGCGGCCCGCGACGAGCGTATAGTGCTTTCGCACAAGCCCTATCATGCCGCCATTGAGCGCTTGGTGCGCGAGCGCGAACAGGCAGGGCTGCCAGCTCCCGTTTTCGTGGCGGTGCACAGTTACACGCCGGTCTATCGTGGCGTGACGCGGCCCTGGCATATCGGGATCATCCACGATGCCGATGATCGTGTGGCTGCGCCGCTAATTGCGAGCTTGCAGGCGCTGGGACTTTACGACGTTGGAATCAACGAACCTTATTCACCGGCAGATCGCGTTTACTATACGCTGGAGCGGCACGCTTCTGCCCAGGGACTACCGGCTGTCATGATCGAGATCCGCAACGATCTCGTGACGACAGTTGCGGAGGAGAAGGGCTGGGGCGAACTGCTCTCGGCTCTTTTGAACGATATAACAAAAGGCCTTTAACGGGCAATGCGGGGACGGCAAACAAGAAAATCCAGATACTGACGCTGCTATCGACGTTGTAACTCTTTCAAGAATAACAGGGGAACGTGATGACACACCAGGACTACTCGGAAATAGACAAGTCGGAGGACATTAAAGTCCTCCACGGCATGGGTTATGCCCAGGAGCTGGAGCGGCGAATGAGCCGTTTCTCAAACTTTGCAATTTCTTTTTCTATCATCTGCATTCTATCCGGCGGCATCAACTCGCTGGCGCAGGCAACATCGGGTGCTGGCGGTGCCGCAATTGGCATTGGCTGGCCGCTCGGTTGTCTTGTCTCGGCAGTGTTTGCTATTGCCATGGCGCAGATCAGCTCCGCATATCCGACGGCTGGCGGGCTTTATCACTGGGGCTCCATCCTTGGTAATCGCGGCACGGGCTGGCTCACCGCCTGGTTCAACCTGCTGGGTCTCATCACGGTGCTCGGCGCCATCAATGTCGGCACCTATTACTTCTTCATTGGTGCCTTCGGCGAATATCTTGGCATTGCTGATTCGACGACTGTTCGTGTGATATTTCTGGTGATTCTGACCGGCGCACAGGCGCTGATCAATCATATGGGCATTGGTCTTACGGCCAAGCTGACAGACTTTTCCGGTTATCTGATCTTTGTAACAGCGATCGCGCTTTCAATTGTCTGTCTTGCAGTGGCTGATGGCTATGATTTTGCCCGTCTGTTCACATTTTCCAACTATTCCGGCGAAGCTGGCGGAAATGTCTGGCCAACGACCTCCAGTGCATGGGTGTTCCTGCTCGGCCTGTTGCTGCCGATCTATACGATCACAGGCTATGATGCTTCGGCACATACATCCGAAGAAACCGTGCGTGCAGCGCATTCTGTTCCGCGCGGCATGATCTCATCCGTGCTCTGGTCGGCAGTTTTCGGTTACATTATGCTCTGCTCATTCGTACTGATGGTTCCGAACATGGATGCAGCTGCGGCACAGGGCTGGAATGTTTTCTTCTGGGCCATGAACGAGCAGGTCAATCCGCTGATAAAGGATATTCTGTACTTTCTGATTTTCATCTGCCAGTTCCTTTGCGGACTTGCGACGGTGACTTCGGTTTCGCGCATGATCTTTGCCTTTGCCCGTGATCGGGGGCTTCCGGCATCCAAGATACTTTCCAAAGTGAGCCCGAAATACCGGACACCTGTTTCAGCAATCTGGACAGGCTCAACGCTTGCTGTCCTCTTTGTCTGGGGATCCTCGCTGGTGTCGATCGGCGAAACGCCGGTCTATACGATCGTTGTTTCCTGCACGGTCATCTTCCTCTTCTTCTCGTTCATTATTCCGATTGCCTTGGGTCTTGTCGCCTGGGGCACACCAAAATGGAACAAGATGGGCCCTTGGGATATGGGCGAGGGAAAATTCAAACTGTTTGCAGTTCTCTCCATACTGGCCATGGCTTTGATCTTTGTCATCGGCATTCAGCCGCCAAATGAATGGGCGCTTTACATCACTGTCGGCTTTCTGGTGGTTACGGCAATCGTGTGGTTCGGCTTTGAACGCCGCCGCTTCCGTGGCCCTCCAATCGGCGATGAAGTAGCACGCCGTGCGGCGGAAATTGCTGCCGCTGAACGGGCAGTTGGCGAAAAAGCCTGATTTCAGAAAAGAGCGACCGGCGCTAGGCCGGTCGCTCCCACTTTGACCCAGTTTGACGCTTTTGAGGATGGACTATGCCCGGACATTGGAGTTTCGACGAACTGAAAAGCCGCGTAAGCAGCGGTGAAATTGATACGATTCTTGCCTGTTTTGTCGATATGCAGGGCCGGTTGATTGGCAAGCGGTTTCACGGCAGCTTTTTTGTGGAATCCGCCCATGACGAGACGCATGGCTGCAATTACCTGCTTGCCAATGACATCGATATGGAACCGGTGCCGGGCTATAAGGCGGCGAGCTGGAAACAGGGTTATGGCGATTTCGTCATCAAGCCTGACCTGACGACCATTCGCCATATTCCCTGGCTGGAAAAATGTGCGCTGGTGCTGTGCGATATTCTCGATCACCACCATCATGAAGACCTTTCGCATTCGCCGCGTGCCATTCTCAAGCGCCAGCTCGCCCGCCTGAAGGATCGCGGCTATCTGGCCTATTTCGCATCGGAGCTTGAATTCTATCTTTTCGATGAGACCTATGAGAGCGCAAGAGCCAAAAACTGGAAGGGGATGACGACTGCATCGCCCTATATTCAGGACTACGTGATCCAGATGACGACCAAGGAAGATGCGGTGATGCGCGCCATCCGCAATGGCCTGTTTGATGCGGGCATTCCGGTTGAAAACTCCAAAGGTGAATGGGGGCCGGGTCAGGAAGAAATCAATGTGCGCTATGCCGAAGCGCTGGAAATGGCCGACCGCCATGTGGTCATGAAAAATGGCTGCAAGGAAATCGCCACCCAGATGGGCAAGGCGATCACCTTCATGGCGAAGTATGATTATTCGCTTGCTGGCAGTTCGAGCCATGTTCACAACTCATTGTGGAGTGCTGACGGCAAGACCCCGCTCTTCTATGACAAGAATGCCGAACACACCATGTCGCCACTGATGCGGCAATGGGTGGCCGGACAGCTGAAATATGCCGATGATTTCACCTATTTTCTCGCGCCCTACATCAACTCCTATAAACGCTTTCAGGCTGGCACATTCGCGCCCACGAAGAATGTCTGGAGCCTTGACAACCGCACGGCGGGCTTCCGCCTGTGCGGCGAAGGTTCGAAAGCTATTCGGATCGAATGCCGCATCGGCGGGGCTGACCTTAATCCCTATCTGGCTTTCGCCGGGCTGATTGCGTCCGGTCTGGCCGGGATTGATGAAAAGCTGGAACTGGGCAAGCCGTTCCAGGGCGATGCCTATGGCGGGGCAAAACTGCGCGAGATTCCGAAGACATTGCGTGACGCGACTGACACGCTCGCCCGCTCGAAAATGCTCAAGGAAGCTTTGGGTGAGGATGTCGTCGAACATTATGTTCACACGGCCAAATGGGAACAGTTTGAATATGATCGCCGCGTGACCGATTGGGAGTTGCATCGCGGCTTCGAACGGTATTGAAGAACTGAAAATAGAGCATACCCCTCCCTGCTGCATGCAGCCTCCCCTTTGTGGGGAGGGGCTCTAAACAACGAAAGTACGAGGTTTTGACATGGCCGAAACGGTCAAACTGATTACGCCCATTGACGGCACTGTTTATGCCGAACGCCCGATTGCCAGCGACAAGGCGATTGATGCGGCTGTTGAATCTGCCAAGCACGCACAAGGCCAATGGGCGCAAACCAGTATTGCCGAGCGTGGGCGGTTTTGCCTTGCTGCGCTTGAGGCATTGCTGGCCATGAATGATGAAATCGTGCCGGAAATCGCCTGGCAAATGGGCCGGCCAGTACGTTACGGTGGTGAAAAGGGCGGCGTTGAAGAACGTACGCGCTATATGGTCAAAATTGCCGAACTGGCGCTTGCCCCCATTTTGGAGAATGACAAGCCGGGGTTCCGCCGTTACATCAAGCACGTTCCGCTCGGCGTCGTCATGGTCATTGCGCCATGGAATTATCCCTATCTCACGGCAGTCAACACGATCATGCCCGCACTTATGGCGGGAAATAGTGTAATTTTGAAACATGCGGCCCAGACCTTGCTGGTCGGAGAACGATTTGCGCAGGCTTTCGAAAAGGCAGGTCTGCCAAAGGGCGTATTTCAGAACATCGTGCTTGGCCATGCACAGACGGAGAAGCTACTGACTTCCGGCAGGATTGATCATGTGAACTTCACGGGATCAGTGGGTGGCGGACGCGCAATTGAAAAGGCGGCAGCAGGCACATTCATGACCTTGGGTCTGGAACTTGGCGGTAAGGACCCGGCCTATGTGCTGCCGGATGTCAATCTCGACCACGCGGTTGCCAATCTTGTCGACGGAGCATTCTTCAATTCGGGCCAATGCTGCTGCGGGATTGAACGCATCTATGTGCATGAAAATGTCTATGACCGTTTCGTGGAAGGCTTCGTTGATCTGACCAAGCAATATGTTGTCGGCAATCCGCTGGAGGAAGCAACCACGATGGGCCCGATGGCGCAGACGCGCTTTGCCGAACTCATCCGCGAGCAAAAGGCTGAAGCGCTGCGCAAGGGCGCGAAGGCCCATGTCAATATGAGCCTTGCCAATGACAAGGCGGGTTCGCCTTACCTTGCACCGGAAGTGCTGACTGATGTCAATCACCAGATGAGTGTGATGCGTGAAGAAAGCTTCGGGCCAATCGTCGGCATCATGAAAGTGCGCAATGATGAAGAAGCCGTCGCATTGATGAATGACAGTCCTTATGGCCTGACTGCCTCGCTATGGACCTCGGATACGGATCACGCGGCTTTGATCGGGGATCAGATCGAGACCGGTACAGTGTTCATGAATCGCTGCGACTATATCGATCCGGCACTGGTGTGGACCGGCGTGAAAGACACGGGCAAGGGTGCGGCCATGTCAGCCATCGGCTACGGTAATCTGACAAGACCAAAATCTTACCATTTGCGCGAACAAATCTAAGAGAGACTGATATGAGCCAGCTTATTTCCAAATGGAACTATCCCACCACGGTGCGTTTTGGCGCTGGACGCATTAAGGAATTGCCTGAAGTTCTGGAAGCAACCGGAATCAAAAACCCGCTATTCGTTACTGATCCCGGTCTGGCCAAGCTCCCGGTGGTTGCGAGCACGCTGAAAATTCTGGATAATGCCAAACGTCCCTATGGCGTATTTTCCGATGTGAAGCCCAATCCCGTGGATTCAAATCTGACTGCGGGTATCGCCGCGTTCAAGCAGGGCAAGCATGATGGCGTCATCGCATTTGGTGGCGGATCGGCGCTTGATCTTGGCAAGCTTATTGCGTTTCAGGCTGGGCAAACACGGCCAATCTGGGATTTCGAAGATATTGGCGACTGGTGGACCCGCGCCAATAGCGACGTCATTGCGCCGATTATCGCTGTGCCGACAACGGCCGGAACAGGTTCCGAAGTTGGTCGCGCGGGGGTTCTTACCAATGAAGCAACCCACACCAAGAAGGTGATCTTTCACCCCAAGCTTTTGCCAGCAATCGTTATCGCTGATCCCGAGCTTTCTGTTGGTATGCCTGCTTTTATTACGGCCGGTACAGGGATGGATGCGCTCGCCCATTGCCTCGAAGCCTATTGCGCTCCGGGCTACCACCCCATGGCCGATGGTATTGCCGTTGAAGGTATTCGCCTTGTTTTCGAGAATCTTCCAAAGGCCTATGCCAATGGCAATGATCTGACAGCCCGTGCGCATATGATGAGCGCAGCGGCCATGGGCGCGACAGCGTTTCAGAAGGGGCTTGGTGCGATCCATTCCTTGTCACACCCCATTGGCGCGCTGTATGACACACATCATGGTATGACTAATGCTGTGTTCATGCCCTATGTGCTCGCCTTTAACCGCGCGGCGATTGAAGAGCGCATTGTAAGGCTTGCCAATTATATTGGTATCGAGGGCGGTTTTGATGGGTTTGCCAAGGCGATTCTCGACCTGCGTACCAAACTGAACGTTCCGCACACATTGTCGGGTTTGATAAAGGACCTGGACATGGATGATGCGCGCAAGGAGTTGATTGCCGATATGGCAATTGTCGACCCAACGGCGGGAGGCAACCCTGTCGAACTGACCAAACAAGCAGCACTCAAGCTGCTGGATGAGGCAATCAAGGGTTAGCTCTAAGCAGCCTTGAGGGTCAAATTAAAAGGGTGCTGGAAACGGCACCCTTTTTGCATTTGAGTGCTACCAAAGTAGAATATTATTTCTACCGGGCCGATGCTACCCTGAGTGCAATAAGATGTAGCTGGTGGCAAAATGCGTGAGACGGATGATACATTGCCCTTATGGGCAAAATTTGCAGTTTGCCTAGGCTTGCCTGCGATCATGGCTGTTTGGTTTTCTGAGAGTGGTGATTCCGGTAATCTTGTTCTGCTCAGAACCCTTGCCTCCATAATTTGGGCTGTTTGGGTAACTGGCTTAGGCAGAGGAAATACGCCGATTTCGAAATTTGTCGGATCGTCATTTTCTGAGATTTTGACATTTTGGTTTGTCGAGAGCCTCGTCATGTCGGCTTGGCTCACAATTATCTTGTGGCAACCTGATAAGCCTATTCAAGCATCGCTATGGACGTTCGGTGTCCAGTTTACGATCTTTTTTGGCATGATGACTCTATTCAATTATTTCCGCTATAAGACTGCTGACCAAGAGAATTGCGCTGAATTATCGGATTAATCTGCGTCTAAACCCTATTGGCGATGACATTGCCGCAGTAGCGGCAATTTCCGATAGGCTGTGTCGCAACCGCTAATAATGATCGGGATCGTCTGCAATCCGGATCATTACGATATTTGTCTATTGCCCCAAGAGCAGCATGTCCTTTGCCGCAAGGCTGACCTTTACATTCTCCCCCGGTGAGGGTGGGGGCGCGCTCGGATTATTGAAGGTGTCGAAGGAAACGATATTTTCGCCGAGCGAAGCGCGGATACGGATAACCGAGCCAAGGAAATGCACGCTGTTGATCTTGCCATCGAGCGTGGTTTCGCGCTTGTCCGTTGCTTCGCCAAGGCTGACAGCTTCCGGGCGAACGGCAAGAGAAATCTTGTCGCCAGTCTTATGATTGGTAATCTTTTGACCGATCATCACGTCCTTGCCATCAATTGCAATAATGCCCGCCGCAGCGTCACGAACGGTCGCGTCAAACGTGTTCAATGTACCAACGAAGGACGCAACGAAACGCGATGATGGTTGATTGTAAATCTCGAATGGCGCGCCGACCTGTTCGGCCTTACCTTCATACATGACGACTATACGATCCGAGATCGACAGCGCTTCTTCCTGATCATGTGTCACGAAGATGGTGGTGATGCCAAGCTTGCGCTGAATTGCGCGGATTTCCTCACGCAGCGAGACGCGGATCTTGGCGTCTAAGGCAGATAATGGTTCATCCAGCAAAAGCACCTGCGGCTTGGTGGCGAGAGCCCGGGCGAGGGCGACACGCTGCTGCTGGCCGCCGGAAAGCTGATAGGGGTAGCGATCCCCCAAATGGTCAAGTTTGATCAGCGAAAGCATTTCCTGGACGGTGGCGTCAATTTCCGCTTGCGGCTTCTTGGCAACCTTCAATCCAAAGGCGACATTCTGTGCGACTGTCATGTTGGGAAACAGCGCATAGGCCTGAAATACCATGCCGATATTGCGTTGGTTCGGTTTCAGGTTCACGACATCCTGGCCGCCAATGCTGATCTTGCCGGAAGTCGGCGTTTCAAAACCGGCTACCATCCGTAACACTGTGGTCTTGCCGCAGCCGCTGGGCCCGAGAAAAGAAACAAATTCGCCCTTCTCAATATCAAGATTGAAATCATGAACGACTGTGGTCGCTCCGAAACTCTTTTTCAAATGGCTGATTGTGAGAAATGACATTGTTTCTATCCGGTATTAGCGCTTGGTGGCAGCGAGGGATTTATTGAGGCGCGTGACAACCTGAATAAGGCCCATGCAAACCCATGTGATTGCGAAGGAAATGACTGCCAGTGCAGCCGGTTCATAGGCCCGGTTTGCACCGATAAGTTGTAAGAACGGTCCGAAGGCAGGACGATTAAGCAGCGCAGCCATGGTAAATTCGCCGATGACAATGGCAAAGGTCAGGAAGGCGCCCGAAAGCACGGCAACCAGCACATTGGGAAGGATGACGCTCCACATGATCTTTATGCGGCTTGCTCCAAGACTCTCAGCGGCTTCCGTCATGGTGCGAATATCGATGGCACCGAGGCCGGTATCGACGGCACGATACATATAAGGCAGGGCAAGCATCGTATAGCCGAAGACCAGCAATATATTCGTGCCCATGGCGGAGCCGGTCAAAGGCAGGAAAGATGAGGTGTTATATAGGCGGATGTAGCCGAATACGACGACAATTGCCGGGATGACCAGCGGCAACAGGGTGATGAATTCAAGGAATGGACGCCAGCTCGGAAGGCGCAGGCGAACCCAATAGGCAGTTGGAACAACCAGCACAATACCGACCACAATCGTGACCAATGCCATGACGATGGAATAGCCGAATGTAGCTTGAAAGCGTGGGTCGCTGAGAATAACCCAATAGGCATCAAGCGAATATACGCCGCGCCGCATGCGGAGCGAAAATTCCAAAGTGCCGATGAGTGGCACCACGAAATAGAGGATGCCAAAGGCCAGGGCGATCCACGACCAGAAACGATTGGTTTTCATTTAAGCCACCGTTCGCTGCGCGCGCGCATCCAGATATAAATGCCATTGGAAACGCCGGTGATAACAATCATGCCGAATGCCAGCGCATAGCCGAGATGCGGGTCTTGCAGCACATCGCCGCGGATTTGGGCGAAGAGCACGATAGGCACGATGCTGAGTGAAGAGCCAGTCAGTGCATAGGCGGTCGCAATCGCGCCAAATGAATTGGCAAAAAGCAAAAGCATGGTGCCAAGCAATGCGGGCCAGAGAATTGGGAAGGCAACCATGCGCCAATATTGCGGGCCCGTCGCACCAAGAATGAGCGCAGCTTCTTTCCATTCTTTCTTCAGGCCATCGAGAGCCGGTGTAATGATGAGGATCATGAGTGGAATCTGGAAGTAGAGATAGGTGATGGTCAGGCCCCAGAAACTGAGTAGATTGAAGCCATGGCCATAAAGATTAAATCCGAAAACATTATACAGGAATGTCGTGACGAGACCTGTCCGCCCCAGCGTCGCCAGAAAGGCAAAGGCCAGCGGAACACCGGCAAAGTTGGAGGCGACCCCGGAAAACGTCATCAGCGGTGAGCGTATCCAGGCTGGCAACCCGCCGAGTGTAACTGCGGCAGCGATGCAAAAGCCTATGGCTGCACCGAGAATGGCCGAAGCAAGGGAAATTTTGATGGATATCCAGTAAGCATCCATGATGGACGGCTGGAACAGATTTACAATGTTTGTGAGTGTCAGATTACCCTGACTATCCTGAAAAGCTCCGGCAATCAGATAGATTGTCGGCCATATCAGAAACAGCACGGCAAAGATGATAAACGGCATGACGCCGAGCCAGTCGAGCGATAGGCGCTTGCGCTCACTCGTGATTGGCACTGGCGCCATTGCCGGAGCTGGCGGTGAAATGTCTTGGCCTGTAACTGCACTCATGAGTATTTGGAACCGTTTGATAAAGTAATATTCAACTCTTGCCAGGATCGGAAAAGCGCCATGAGAGGCGCGTTGCCGCAATCCATTCCTTTATGAGCATTGGAATATCCGAAGGCCGGATTCCACTTTCGGTCCAATGTCATAAGTCTTGCAAAGGCAATGCAGCTAACCTGAAACCTGTCGATCAGACATTCAAAAAGATCCGGGACAGTATCATTATGATGGAAAAATCCCCGCGGATGACCGCGGGGACTTTCAATCCGGTTTTACTTGACGTTGGCGCCTACGATCTTGTCCCATCCCTTGGTGATGACTTCCTTGGCCGCAGCCTGTTCATCGAGAGTTGGGAAGATTGCCTTTTCATAGGCAGCAGCAGGAGGCAGCTTGTCGAGCAGATCCTTGGGGATCTTGTTGTTCTTGGCAAGATCGTTGAAACGGATCGGATGGCAATAGCCCTTAAGCCATGTCAGCTGACCTTCGTCGGAATAGAGATATTCCATCCAGAGCTTGGCAGCATTTGGATGCGGTGCATAGGCGCTGATTGCCTGAACATAAACACCGGCGACAACACCGGAAGCTGGAACAACAACTTCAACAGGCGGGTTGCCCTTGAGTGTGTCACGGCCCGATAGCGCATTGTAATCCCAGTTGATGATGATCGGTGTCGCACCCTGAGCCAATGTACCGGATTTGCCGATAACTGGAACGAAGTTGCCAGCCTTGTTGAGGTCGGCGAAGTATTTAAGGCCAGCTTCACCAGCAGCGGCTCCGTAAGTTCCGCCGGTTGATATACCAGCTGCGCCAACGGCAAGAATCGCCTGATTGGAAGCGCGCGGGTCGCCAGCAAGAGCAACGGCATTGGCATATTCAGGCTTCAACAGGTCGGCCCAATCCTTTGGGATTTCCTTGACGATATCAGTGTTCACCTGAAAGGAAAGAACGCCGTAATAGTCGCCGTACCAATGACCTTCCGCATCCTTGACATTGTCAGGGATGGAATCCCAGGTCGATACTTTGTAAGGCTGTGTCAGGCCATCTTTCTTGGCCGATGGGCCAAAGGCAAAGCCAACATCGATGACGTCAGGAGCCTGTGGGCCCTTATTGTCCTTATTGGCCTTGATGGCTTCGATTTCGTCGCCCGAGCCTGCATCCGGATTTAGTTCGTTGACTTCGATACCATATTTGGCCTTGAAGCCAGCGATGACATCGCCATAGGCGCACCAGTCATGCGGCAATGCGATTGTGGTGAGTGAACCTTCCTTCTTTGCAGCTGCAACCAGTTCTGCTGGTGCGTCGGCGAAGGAAATTGCCGTGCTGGCAAAGAGCACAGCAGTCGATAGCGCCACCAAGCGTTGTGTGTAACCTACCATTTTAGACCCCTTTTTGAGCGATACGTCATTGGCTCTTTGTCCGACGTTCCAGCACCCGATATAGGTCTCTCATGTCAGTTGGATGACAGACCTGTGACGTGCCGGTGAACAGACTTTCCCTGAGCAGTAAACATAAGTGAACCACTTTTTCGGCGGCTTAGCAATTCGGTCAAAGCCTAAATTTTATGAGTATCGCCAAGTCCTTCAAAACTACTTCAATAGCGACAAAAACATTGTCAGTGACGCCAAAAGGGGCTGGGGAGGAGGTCTGTTATGGCAAGGTGTGACAGATAGGATCGCTCAAAAAATGTTAATTAAGTTAGGAGACTAAGTTAATTTGGTATTCTAAAAAATTGGAGAGCTGACTGGCGGACACAATTAATGTCCGCCGCCTCCCGATGCCGGTGCGCCTGGGTTGCGCATGAGGATTGCGAAAACAGCCAATGATACAAAGAGCATTGTCAGTATGTAGAAGACATCCATGAATGACAGCAGCGAGGCCTGTTGATGGACCATGCCGGAGATTCTGCTTAGCGCGGTCGTGGGTCCATCCAGTCCGTGCGAAGCAAAATTCTTCGACATGGAATTCATTAAATCCTCCGCTTCCGGATTGCCCCAACGAACATTTTCGGAAAGCTGGGCATAATGCAGCGCACCGCGATCAGAGAGAATCTGGTTGATCACAGCAAGACCAACTGCGCCACCAAGATTGCGCATCAGGTTGAACAGGCCAGAGGCGTTTTTCAGGCGAGCGAGTGGTAGAGTACCAAGCGCCAGATTGTTGATCGGCACCATGCAGAGCATCAATGAACAGCCGCGCAGGATTTGCGGTATAAGCAATTCGTAGAAATCCCAGTCGGCTGTAAGATGCGTCATGGTCCAGGTGCCAGCGCCGAAACCGATAAAGCCGATCATGATCATGATGCGCGGGTCCATTCGGCCGGAAAGGAATCCGGCTATGGGTGCGGTCACGAACATGGCAAGCCCGCTGACAAACAAGGCTTCACCAATCATCAGGGCGTCATAGCCGCGAATTTGCCCCAAATAGACTGGATAGATATAGGTCAACCCATAAAGGCCTATACCGAGCACAAATGAGAATGCCGATCCAAAGGCAAAGTTCAGATTCTTGAAGGCGAAAAGATCGACGATGGGCTGCTCGGCGGTAAAGGCCCGATAGAAGAAAACTATAGCGCCAATGACCGTGACAATACTGCAATAATAGACAGCATGATCCTGTAGCCAGTCATTGCGCGGGCCTTCTTCCAGCACATATTCGAGCGAGCCAAGAAAGGCGGCCATACCGGCAAGGCCCCACCAATCGAATTTGCTCAACAGGGAGCGGTCACCCTTGTCAAAATCGATCAGGTTCCACGCGGCAAGTGCTACGGCAATACCGGGAATAACATTGACGAGAAACAGCCAGTGCCATGAAAAAGCATGACTCAGATAGCCGCCGACTGTTGGTCCGATCGTCGGGGCCAATGTCGCTACCAGGCCGATCATCGGGGAAATCACCGAGCGTTTGGACGGCGGGAAAATTGTATAGGCAGCGGCAAACACACTTGGGATCATACCGCCGCCGATAAAGCCCTGAATGGCACGGTAGACGATCATCTGGTCAATATTCGTTGCCGTTGAGCATAATATGCTGGCTGCTGTGAAACCCGCGGCGGATACCGAGAAGAGAATGCGTGTTGAAACCAGCCGTCCCAAAAAACCTGACAGCGGGATCATGATAACTTCGGCGATCAGGTAAGAGGTCTGGACCCATGAAATTTCATCAGCGCTGGCGCTGAGGCCAGCCTGAATTTCGGCCAGAGATGCCGAGACGATCTGAATATCCAGAATCGCCATGAACATTCCAAAGACCATCGCCAGAAAGGCGATGGCTTTTTTGGGATCGATTTTATCTTCCGGAATGGCTGGAGCGCCCGGACCGCCGGCTGCTGTTGTTGCATTTGCCATAATCTTCGCCCTTTCCGATTCCGGAACCGGATTTACTTGGCTGGAGTCGTTCGCGTATCGACATCGACCACAACGCTGAGGCCTGCCTGCAACTTGCCGCTGGCCAAGGCGTCACCCGGCAAGGCAATGCGCACAGGAACACGTTGCACAACCTTGGTGAAGTTACCCGTGGCATTTTCCGGAGGAAGAAGGGAGAAGACGGCGCCGGAAGCCGGTGCAATGGAAGCAACCGTGCCTTCAAATGTCTCGCCATCCAACGCATCGACCCGAATGTGGACTTTTTGACCCACATTTATGTCACGAAGCTGCGTTTCCTTGTAATTTGCGTCGATATAGAGCGCATTGACGGGAACGAGTGCAGCCAAACGCTGGCCGGGGCTGACAAGATCACCCTTCTTGGCGGCAAGGTTACCAACGACGCCATCGACAGGGGCGCGGATGACTGTAAAGCTCAAATCACGCGCTGCCTTGTCCTTCGACAATTCGAGCGAGGCGATAGTGCCCTCAGCTTCCTTATATTGCGCTTCAAGGACGCCAACATTAGCAACTGCACTGGCAATCTTCGCATCGGCAGATGCAAGATTGGCTTTTGCCTGATCCAAGGCGGCAGTGGCATCATCAAGTGTTGATTGCGAAGCAAAGCGTGTTGCATGCAACTGATTAGCGCGCACGGACCCGGCCTGTGCATTGGTCAATACGGCTTGAGCGCTCAATTTTCCTGCCTGCGCCTCGCTCAGCGAGGCTCTAGCAGCCTCGGTTTGCGCCTTGATGCGATCAAGCGACAGTTTCTGCGTGGCAATCTGCGCCTCGGCCTGTTCTTCGGCCAGTGTGTAATCGCCATTATCAAGCGTGATCAATGGATCACCGGCCTTGACGCGCTGGTTAGCGACGACATTGATCGTATCGATATAGCCGGTCACCTTGGGAGCGATGGCAGTAATATCGCCCTGAATATAAGCGTCATCGGTGGAAACCATAAAACGGCCCGTAGTCCAGTATTCGTAACCGTAATATGCGCCGCCGGCGAGCGCCGCGACCAACAAAGTAGTCAGTATCAGCCGTTTGCGAGAACGCTTTGGAGGCTCGGCTTTCTTTACATCAGCGACAACGTCATGTTGCGGCGCTTCCGTAGTTGCGGGCATTTCGGATTTTGAAACTGGAGCCGGGAACTGACGGATGTCAGCCTCATTCTTTGCTTTGGACGCAGGCATTTGGGGTTTCTTTCTACGGATGTTCAGCCATAAAACTGATTGAACCATTCGGTTCGATCGTTGACATAGCGCAATTGAGAGCGCATATCAAGGGGATCGAACCACTTGGTTCGAAAAAAGAACACCAAATGAGGAAACAGAACGAGAATGTCATCTACAAAGACCTGTTCGACATCATTGTCCACCGCTAACGTGTTGGAAGCAGCACTATCGGGCGATGAGCGGCAGGGCCGTTTAGCTGCCGGGCAAGATCCGGCAAAGCGTCAGCAAATATTGGAGGGTGCCGACCGGGTATTTTCCACGATGGGTTTCGATGCGGCGAGCATGAACGACATTACGCGCGAAGCAGGTGTCTCCAAAGGTACGATCTATGTCTATTTCGATAGCAAGGAAGAGCTTTTCCTTGAGCTTTGTATTGGTTATCGTGACAAGCTTTTCAGCGGTATTTATTCAGCATTTGAAGGTAATCATAACCTTCGGGATGCGCTCATTGCCTTTGGCAAGGCGCTATCGATAAAGGTTACATCTGACATGGTTATTCGTTCCCAGCGTGTTGTTATTGGTGTAGCCCAGCGGATGCCTTCAATGAGCCGGAGCTTTTACGAGCAGGGGCCCAAAAAGGGGCAGGCAATAGTAAAGGCATTTCTTGAAAAGCATGTGGCTGCGGGCGATCTGGAAATTGAAGATACTGAACTGGCCACCCATCAATTGTCTGATCTGATGATGTCGGGTCTGTTCAAGCGCCGGCTGTTTGGCTTCACAGATAAGGAGCCGACTGAGGAAGAAATCAACAGGGCAGTCATTGGCGGTGTTGATATGTTCTTGCGAGCCTACGGCAAGCGCTGAAATGCTCAGGCTGTGCTGCAACTGGCGCAGATGCCGCGAATTTCAATCGTTGTTTTGGAAGGTTTGAAACCATTGCCTTTTGTCCACTCACGGACGCGGGCAGTAATAACCTCATCTGAAAACTCGGTAACCTGGCCGCATTTCTCGCAGATAGCGAAGGCTATCATGCCATGGCTATGGCTGTGATCGTGGGGATGAGAGCAGGCAACAAAGGCATTTATGCTTTCCAGGCGGTGGATCATCCCGTAGTCGAGAAGTTTATCCAGCGCACGATAGACTTGTAAGGGTGCGCGAAAACCATTTTCACGCAATTGGTCCAAAATAGTATAGGCGCTCAACGGCCCGTCGGCGCGTGTCAAAGCGTCGAAAACCAGTGACTGGTTCTTGGTGAGTTCCTGAGTGGCCGCCATATTCGCTTGTTCCTTTTATCTGCTTACTAGATAAGAAATTTTTTCACGAACCGCCAGTGCGTCATCTCTTTTCCACTGATCTCAAATTTGCCATTGTTGACTAATGTAATAACATCACATACGAACACGTCAAGAATATGCTGGGAGGGTTCACCCACAATCCGGCATTTCAATGAGTTTATGTATCAATGACTGAACCAAGTTTGACATTCCGCGATCTTACCTTGGGTTACCACAGCCATCCAGCTGTGCATCACCTTAGCGGAGTTGTCGCACGGGGATCTTTGACCGCCGTTGTCGGGTCGAATGGTTCAGGCAAGTCCACGCTGATGAAGGGTATTGTCGGTGTGTTGAAGCCCATGTCCGGCTCATGCACAGTAGAGAAGGGCATGCGGATCGCCTATCTCCCGCAGCAATCAGAGCTTGACCGGTCTTTCCCGGCCCGTGTGGTCGATCTGGTCTCGCTTGGCCTGTGGCCAAGGCGGGGACTACTGGGCCGTTTCAGCAAAGAAGACCGGGCAAGCGTTTCGCAGGCCTTGATGGCTGTGGGGCTTGGCGGCTTTGAAAAACGCGGAATTGCTACTTTGTCCGGCGGGCAATTACAGCGCGCCCTGTTTGCGCGCGTGCTCGTCCAGGATGCGGATATTATTCTGCTGGACGAGCCTTTCAATGCAATCGATGCCAAGACTGTCGCCGACCTTATCAGCCTCATCAAGCGCTGGCATGGCGAAAGCCGTACCGTCATGGTTGTCGTGCATGATCTGGAACTGGTGAAGGAACATTTCCCGGAAACCCTGCTTCTGGCCCGCAAGCCCATTGCCTGGGGTTCATCCCGTGACACATTGCGTCCGGAAAATCTTCTCCATGCCCGTCAGTTCCATGAAGCATGGGAAGAGGGTGCTGCATGGTGTGACGAGGACCAGTTGAAACGGCACGCGCATACTCACGATCACAGCGCACCCCATGATCATATAAAGAAGGGGGCGGCATAAGATGTATGATTTTCTGATCGCTCCTTTTGTGGACTATAGTTTCATGCAGCGCGCCTTGCTGGGCTCGCTGGCATTGGCGCTGGGCTCGTGCCCGGTCGGTGTATTCCTGATGCTGCGGCGCATGAGCCTGACCGGTGATGCAATGGCCCATGCGATCCTGCCCGGTGCGGCGGTCGGATTTCTTCTCTATGGTTTGCAGATCGTGCCGATGACAATCGGCGGACTGGTTGCCGGCGTCATTGTTGCCTTGGGAGCAGGGGCGGTTTCCCGTTTTACGATCCAGAAGGAGGACGCTTCGATGGCCGCTTTCTATCTCATATCGCTGGCGCTGGGTGTCTTGATCGTTTCATTACGCGGATCGAATGTCGATCTCATGCATGTCCTCTTCGGTACTGTGCTCGCGCTCAATAATGACGCGCTTGGCCTGATTGGCCTTATCTCGGCAATCAGCGTTGTGACGCTGGCAATCTTCTGGCGGGGATTGGTGGCGGAGTGTCTTGATCCGCTCTTTCTGCGTTCAGTCAGCCGGATCGGAACGCCGGTCCATTTCATATTTCTCGGACTGGTCGTGATAAATCTCGTCGGTGGTTTTCAGGCCCTCGGCACATTGCTTGCGGTGGGCCTGATGATGCTTCCGGCGGCTGCCGCCCGATTCTGGACTGCACGCGTTGGCCCAATGTGCGCTGTTGCAATCGCCATCGGCTTTATCTCATGTATTGGGGGGCTTTTGATCTCCTATCATTTTTCTGTCCCATCGGGACCGGCCATTATCCTGTCTGCCGGTGCCATCTATCTTTGCTCCATTATATTGGGCTCAAGCGGTATTCTGCAAAACCATTTGCGTCCGCATCGTCACAGAACTGCTTAAACAAGGAAAGAAGATCATGATTAAAACTCTTAAACTTGCCAGCGCTTTGAATGTTATACTATTACTGAGTGCTGCCTATAGTTCTGCGTCAGCAGAAAATCTCAAGGTTGTTGCAAGCTTTTCCATTATTGCCGATTTTGCCAAGAATGTCGGTGGTGACAAGATTGATCTGACGACCTTGGTCGGTCCAGATGGCGATGCGCATGTTTATGAGCCAAAGCCATCCGATGCGGCTGCTGTTGCCAAGGCAGACGTAGTTTTGGTCAATGGCCTGAATTTTGAAGGCTTTTTGCCGCGGCTTGTCGAAGCAAGCGCCACGAAGGCGCCAATCGTTGAGCTGACCAAAGGCGTTGAGCCATTGAAAAGCAGCGAAGAAGAACATGACCATGCTGCTGGCGAAGCCCACAGCCACGAAGGCGAAGCGCATGCACATGAGGGAGAAGCGCATGCCCATGAAGGACATGACCACGGTGCCTATGACCCGCACGCTTTTCAGTCGATCAGCAACGCAAAGATCTATGTGAAGAATATCGCCGATGCATTCTGCACAGCGGATGCAGCCAATTGCGATAGCTATAAGACGAATGCCGCTGACTACAGCAAGAAGCTCGATGCGACAGAAGCAGATGTGAAGGCAGCAATTGCATCAATTCCGGAAAGCAAGCGCCTCGTTATTACGTCGCACGATGCGTTCGGCTATTTTGAGCATGAATATGGCCTGAAATTCCTGGCTCCAGAAGGCATTTCGACGGATTCGGAAGCCTCTGCTGCCGATATTGTTGCCCTGATCAAGCAGATCAAGGAAGATAAGGCCTCGGCAATCTTCGTTGAGAATATTACCAATCCGCGCTTGATCGAACAGATTGCCAGCGAAACCAAATTGAACGTGGGCGGCACGCTGTTTTCAGATGCTCTGTCCAAGCCTGAGGATGGCGCCGGCACCTATGTTGAAATGATGCAGCACAATATCGCTACATTCAAGAAAGCCATTCTCGGCAGCTAAAAATCTCCGGTAATAAAGGGAAAGCGGAGCAGACCTCCGCTTTTCTTTTGCACTAAAATGTTATGTTATTACGTTTTGGTATGAAGCTTACGAATAATCACATGTCCGCACATCAGAAAATTGTGTGGGCATCAATAGGAAAGGCTAAAGCCATGCAAAACACAGCAACAGCCAATCGTTTGCCCGTAACCGTGCTTTCGGGATTTTTGGGAGCGGGAAAAACCACGCTGCTCAATCACATTCTCAATAATCGTGAGGGTCGCCGCGTTGCGGTTATCGTCAACGATATGAGCGAGGTCAATATTGACGCCGCGCTTATCCGTGATGGCGGGGCAAACCTGTCTCGAACTGAAGAGCAACTGGTCGAAATGACCAATGGTTGCATTTGCTGCACCTTGCGCGATGATCTGCTTGCAGAAGTGCGGAAATTGGCGAGCCAGGGAAGATTTGACCATCTCCTGATTGAATCCACGGGCATTTCAGAACCGCTGCCGGTGGCATCAACATTTGATTTCCGTGATGAAAATGGCATGAGCCTTTCGGATATTTCGCGCCTGGATACGATGGTAACAGTCGTCGATGCGGCGAACCTACTCAAGGATTATGCATCAAGCGACTTCCTTAAGGATCGCGGCGAGTCCTTGGGCGATGAGGACAATCGTACATTGGTCGATCTTCTCGTTGATCAGATCGAATTTGCTGACGTCATCATCCTGAACAAGATATCAGCTGCTTCCATGTATGACCGTGACATTGCACGGAAAATCATCCGGGCGCTGAATCCGGATGCGAAGGTGATTGAGACGGATTTTGCCAAGGTCGACCTTGCCGAGGTTCTGGACACGGGTCTTTTCGACTTTGAAAAAGCGCAGGAAAATCCACTTTGGTACAAGGAATTGAACAATTTCGCCGATCATACTCCCGAAACAGAAGAGTATGGGGTTCGCTCATTTGTCTATCGGGAACGCCGTCCATTTGATCCGCAGAAGTTTCAGGATTTTATCAACTCGAACTGGACCGGCGTTATTCGTGCCAAAGGCTTTTTCTGGCTTGCAACACGTCCCGATCATGTCGGGGAACTGAGCCAGGCAGGCGCTTTGGTCAGATCGGAAAAGCGGGGCCTTTGGTGGTCATCCATTTCGAAAAGCCGTTGGCCGGATAATCCCGAATGGTTGAATGCCATGAAGCCATATCTACACCCGGTCTGGGGCGATCGGCGTCAGGAATTGGTGTTCATCGGAGTTGATCCCATGGATGAAGCTGAAATTCGCGCGCAACTCGATGCCTGTCTGCTCGATGCAGATGAGTTTACGCCGCATGAATGGGAGGGGTTGCTCGATCCTTTCCCAAGCTGGATGAGACAGGCTTCCTGAGATCGCGCAAATGAAATTGCTTTTAGGGAATCTGCAAAAACTGGCGTCAAAGTTTATCAATTTTGACGCCACGCAAGCGGCGGTGAACCCTGTCCAGAACGGGAGCTTTAACTGCGATAGTCCTTCCCTTGCAGGGGAGGGACAAGAGGGATGCCTCGTTGAGGAGCACACAAATTGCGATTGCGCAAAGGCTCCTCCCTTAGATCGCCGGTCCTCGCGGGCATAGGACGGCGATCTAAATGAAAAGCGCAGAATCCGCAGTTGAGCTGATCCGCACCTTGCCAATATTACGGCCATCCATCTCGACGATTTCATATTCGTAATCATCGACGGTGAGCTTTTCACCTGTCGTTGGAATATGCCCAAGGTTCCAGAGAATATAGCCGGCAAGCGTGGAATAACGGTCGCCATCATCAACCAGATCACGGTCGATGAGACCACTCAAACGGCGAATGTCGATATAGGCATCCACCACCATGCTGCCATCTTCGGATCGTTCGAGGATAGGGCTTTCTTCACCCTCTTCCGGGAAATCACCGGCAATCGCTTCCAGAATATCCGTCGGGGTGACGACACCTTCAAACGAACCATGTTCGTCAAGAATGACGCCCATCTGAACCGTTGAGCCGCGAAGCTGTTCCATGACACGCAGAACATTTGCATTTTCATGCAGGATGAGGGGTTGGCGCGTGACCTTCTCCCAATCGATTTTACCCCCATCCAGAATTGCGAATAGCAAATCCTTGGTGAGGGCAACGCCGACAAAATCATCCACACGGCCACGGGCAAGCACGACACGGCTATGGGCGAGGGTGCGGATTTCGGCTAGCAACTCCTCATTGGTTTCATCAAGATCGAGCCACTCCACTTCGTTGCGGGGAGACATGATCGAGCGCACCGGACGCTCGACGAGATCAAGGACGCCGCGGATCATCTCCTTTTCTTCCGGATGAAAGACATCACCGGCAGCAGAGTGTTCGGCTATGACATCCAGCGTATCCGAATGGGGAGCATCGCTGCCCCGACCGCCGCCAAGAAGGCGAAGAACGGCGCCAGCGGTGCGATCACGCAGGTCCATTGTGGTGATGCGCTTTTCGCGGTTGTGGCGACCAAACTGGTTGGCAGCTTCCACAAGAACAGAAAAGCCAATGGCGGCGTAGAGGTATCCCTTGGGGATATGGAAACCAAAGCCTTCGATGATCAGGCTAAAACCGATCATCATCAGGAAGCCAAGGCACAGAATAACCACTGTAGGGTGGCGATTGACGAAGGTCATCAATGGCTTTGCCGCGAGCATCATCACGCCAACCGCAATGACGACAGCGATCATCATGACCTCAAGATGCTTGACCATGCCTACGGCGGTAATCACGCTATCGAGTGAGAAGACGGCGTCCAGAACGACAATCTGTGCGATAACCTGCCAGAAGACTGCGTGGACAGCATTGCTTTCCTTGGCAACGAGATGGCCTTCAAGCCTTTCGTGCAGCTCCATCGTTCCCTTGAAAAGAAGGAACACGCCGCCCACGATCAAAATAATATCGCGGCCTGAGAACCCAAATCCTGCCACAGTGAAGAGGGGCTGCGTAAGGGTAACGACCCATGAGATCGAGGCCAGCAGGGCAAGCCGCATGACCAGCGCCAGGGACAGGCCAACCAGGCGTGCCCGATTGCGTTGATGCGCTGGAAGCTTATCGGCAAGAATGGCAATAAAGACAAGATTGTCGATACCGAGTACGATCTCGAGCACGACAAGCGTGGCAAGACCGATCCAGGCATTGGGGTCGGCAATCCATTGAAATGTCAGATCCATTGGGAAGTCGGGTCCTATTTAGCGGATAAAATGGGAGCGTAGCGCGGCAGGTAGATCGGCTGTTGAAGACAGCACAAATGCACCTGCGCGGGGGGCAAATTCAGGATGGGGAAATTTAACGAGAGCGTTTTGCGTTTTGATAGATTCAAAACGCCGCTCTAAATCTTTGTTCTTACGCAATTCCAGACGGAAAACCGCTACACACTTTTCTTGGAATTGCTCTATTTTTCGGTGCTGACACTGCGAGTGCAGGGTCAGCACGCTTCGCAAATCCGGCTGTTCAGATTGATCGTCCGGCATTGATGCGCGCGGTCAGTCCCTGTGTCACTGGCGATAATTGTGAAATGTTTCGGTGCCAGCTGCGCATATAATGGCAGTCCTGCGGGTTTGGTTCAAGTGGTGCCGACAACAAAGCTCGTATTATACGTCATTGTTTCAACCTGCAAACCCTCCCGCATCGAGAAAGGCGCGCTCTTCCTCCGTGGTATCGCGGCCTAATATCATGTTGCGATGGGGGAAGCGCCCGAAACGTTGAATAATATCGTAGTGATCATTGGCAAATTCCACATTGGCTGGCGAGCCGTGGCTGCATAATTCGACACAGCGGCGTTGATCGTCAAGGTTCTCCGAATGCATGAACGGCAGATAGAAGAATGCGCGCAATTCCTGCGCAATGGAAATGTCATGCCCTCTTTCCAATGCGCGGTTTGCATAGTAGCGCGCCAGTTCATCAGTGGCATACATATGACCGGTATTGCGGAAACAGTTGCGCGGAAACTGATCAAGCAGGACCATGAGTGCCAGCGCACCCTCAGCCGTTTCCACCCATTCTTCATAGTCCCGCCGCGCAGCGGCAAAATGTTCATCAAGAAATGTTTCATGGAAGAGAGTGTCAAATGCCTCGTCTTTTTTAAACCACTTCTCAGGCCCTGCCTCGCGCCAGAAGCCGGTAATTTCCGCGATTTTTGACGATTGTAATTCTGACATGGCTCTACTCCCTTTGGCCTTGGCCAATTCAGTTTGTATCCGCAGATGCAGCAACGGGCAGGACGCTCGCGGTTTCTTCGCTTAATGCGCGCCCGGGCTGGCGTGGTTTGATCAATGGGCCCGGCACAGGCATATTACCCTTCATGAGATCATTGCCTGCCCGAATACCGCCGGCAAGCTGCAGATCGAGACGCTCATCATCGCGCTGGCGAATATCGCGGATGATCTCGGCTGCTTCATCAGGATCGACACCAAGCCCGATCAGGGTTGTTTGCCCGAACAGGAGCGCCGACTCAAAGGTTTCACGAATCTGATATTCAACACCGGCTTTGATCAGCTCAATTGTATTGCCGCGATCAAACGATCTTGCATAGACCTGTACCAACGGAAACTCAGCCTTGATGAGGTGGGCGATCGAAAGGATCGTTTCTGCCTTATCAACACAGATCAGCACAGCCTGAGCGCGGCCTGCACCGGCGGCATGAAGAATATCGAGGCGTGTTCCATCGCCATAATAGACCTTGAAGCCAAATTGCGCGGCGGCCTGGATCATTTCGATATCATTGTCGATAATCGATACATCCACATCTCGAAGCAGGAGCGGTTGGCTGGAAATCTGGCCAAAGCGGCCAAAGCCGATAACGAGAACCCTGCCGGTCAATCCATCAGCTATATCGACATTTTCCAACAGCTGTTTCTCGGCGGGCAAAATGTAGCGCATGCCAATAATCGCAAGAGGTGTCAGCACCATGGAGATAATGATAATGGCGGTCAGGATCGCATTGGACTCGCCATTGAGAATACCGACTGCAGTCGCCGTTGCATAAAGCACAAAGGCGAATTCACCGCCCTGAGCCATAACAATGGCGCGCTCCAGCGATTCCCGGTGGGAT
Organism: Hyphomicrobiales bacterium; assembly: GCA_900473335.1. GTDB lineage: Bacteria > Pseudomonadota > Alphaproteobacteria > Rhizobiales > Rhizobiaceae > Phyllobacterium. The sequence goes on from UCNP01000016.1 coordinate 101,475, forward strand.
GATTTCAGCATGCGCGCAACAATATAGATCGCAATGGCTTTGACGATCATGAAGGCTGCGACGTAGAAAATGACCATTTGCCAGTTTGCCGCAACCACAGCCAGATTAAGCGACATTCCGACGGCCAGAAAGAACAGGCCAAGCAAAATGCCGCGGAATGGTTCGATATCCGCTTCCAATTGATGCCGGAAGGTTGATTCCGACAATAGGACACCGGCAAGAAATGCTCCCATGGCCATGGAAAGGCCGCTGACCTGCATCAGCAAAGCTGCACCCAGCACCACAAGCAAAGCAGCGGCAGTCATCACCTCCCGCGCTTTTGTCATGGCGAGCAGGCCGAACAGGGGATTCAGCAAATAGCGCCCTGCGATGATGAGGCCCGCGACTGCACCGACCCCAATGCCAATATCCAGCCAGCGCAGCCCACCAGCTTCTGAGGTGCTGATCGGAGCGAGGAAAGCGACCAGTGCCAAGAGCGGTACGATTGCAAGATCTTCAAACAGCAGGATTGAGACCATTCGCTGTCCTTTAGGAAATGCAATATCACCACGCTCTTCCAGCAATTGCATGACGATGGCGGTCGAGGTCAAAACAAAGCCTGCGCCTGATACGAAAGACACGGCAACGGGAAAGCCGGTTGCGATGCCAACGCCGGTCAGCAGCAACGCACAGACGATGACCTGCAAGGCACCGAGGCCAAAGATCTCGTTGCGCATGCCCCAAAGTTTTGTCGGCTGCATTTCCAGTCCAATAATGAACAGGAACATGACAACGCCAAGTTCAGCCACGTGCAAAATGGTTTCAGGGTCAGAAAAGAAGCCAAGACCAAAAGGGCCTATGACCAGACCGGCAGCAAGGTAGCCAAGCACCGATCCTAGCCCGAGCCTCTTGAACAGGGGAACAGCGACAACGCCTGCACCCAGCAGGACGACAACACTTAATAGATCGGGGCCACTTGCTTCCGCTGCCATTGTCTCTCCTGTGATACACGATTTATCTGATTTTCACAGGTAAAGCGGCAGTGCTCGGCAGGCAAGCTAAAATGGAGGCTACAGGCCCCAGATACGCTTGGCATTTGCGGAGAGGAGTTTTGTTTTTTCATCCTCGCTACAAGCCGCGACGAGCGCATGCGTTGCAGCAACCCATGTGGCGAGGCCGCCACCCAAGGTGCAGACCGGCCAGTCACTACCCCAGACCAAACGGTCAAATCCAAAGCTGGCAATGACGTGGTTTACGTAGGGCGCCAGCGTCTGAACGGTCCAGCTTTGCGCATCGGTATAGGCGATGATGCCGGATATTTTCGCGGTCACGTTGGGGCGTTTTGCGATTTCGGTGATGCCTGCCTGCCATGGCTTGAATGCCTCGCCCTTGATATCGGGAACGCCGCAATGATCGAGGATGAACTGAACATCGGGGGCAAGATCGACAAGGGCAATCGCCTTTTCAATCTGTCGTGGCAGAACGCATAAATCGAAAGTCAGTCCCGTACCGCCAAGCCGCTTTATGTTTTCACGAAAGAGCGGCTGTTGCGAAAGCTCATCAGGCATGACGTGGAGAACACGGCGAAATCCCTTGACCAATGGATTAGCCAATTGCCGCTCAAGAAAGTCGGCAAAGCCTGCATCCTCGGGGCGAGAGGCGGAGATGGCGCCGACAATAAGGCTCTTTTCGCGGGTTGATAATTTGCCGATATTACCCGTTTCATTCTCTATATCAGAGGCTGCAACATCCACTTCCATATGCAAGGCGCCGGTAATGCCGACACGCAGAGCCTGCTGCGCATATTCCTCATAAAGAAAATCACGATTTAACGCTTCTGCGCTGGATAGCCAGGGATAGGACAGGGCGGATTGGTCGATGAGATGGAGGTGGGTATCAATCAATTCACGGGCCATTATCTGATTTTCTCCCGTCAGGCTTGACCGACATCAGCACCGGACAGGTCCGACAGTTTCTTCGCCGTGGCAACAATCATTTGACAGACCTGATCAACGCCAGGCGCATCTGGAACATTGAGAACCTGAATATAGGGGCAGGTGATCGCAGCTATAGCGCGGCCATCGGGGCCAAGCACCGGAGCTGAAATATTGAAAACCCCAGCCGTCTGGGCGCTGGGCATGATTTCATAGCCGCGTTCACGTATGAGGTTCAATCGATCACGATAATCGTCAGGTTGCGAATTATCATCAATGTGACGTTCATATTCAGCGATCATCAAACTACGCTCTTCAGGCGAACGAAAAGCCATCAACACATGACCGGAACCCGTATTCAAAAGGCTCATATGGGAGCCCACGCGGATCGAGATGCCCCAATATTCGGGTGCTTCCTGCTGGGCGACGACAACCACTGCGCCGCGGTCAAACACACATAGATGATTTGCCTGTTTGGATTGCACGGCAAGATCGCGCATGAGCGGTGTCGCATAGGCCGCCAGCCTGCGAACAGGGGCATGAAGCTGTGCGAGGCCAAAAAGCTTGAGCGTCAGCGAATAGCGATCCCCTTCGAGCCGGGTGACATAGCCACGCCGGACCAACCGATCCAGCATTCGATAAAATTCATTCGGGCTGCGGCCAAGGCGCTTTGCAATTTCTGCCTGCGTTACGCCGCCATCAATCCCGGCAAGCAGTTCCAATATGTCGAGGCCCTTGTCGAGGGCGGGCGCGCGATAGCGGTCACTGTCATCTTCTTCAATCATATGCGACTCCCTGGAGCGCTTGCCTGCTTTTCTTTCAATAGCCTGCGCATTCCCAAACGTATTCTTACGCTTTCCCGGACGGAAAACCGATCCCCAATAGAACCGTATTTGCTCCCATTTAGGCTTATACGAAGTCCATAAGCCTATGGAAGAGTTTTTCATCGCTTGACGATGCGCCATGCAAATGTTTGTATATGAATGAAGTTCCCATATATGGGTATATAAGATATAAAAGGCAAAAATACCAAGCCCCACGGGAGGATAATTTGGCTAAGATCCAGCGCGTTGAATTGCGGATGGTTGACCTGCCACCAAAGGTGTTGCGGACGGACGCGATACAAAGCTTTGTAAGCCAGGAAACGCCAATCGTGACGATTACCGATAGTGATGGCGCTATTGGCACAGGCTATAGCTATACGATCGGGACCGGTGGCTCGTCGGTCATGCGATTGCTTTCCGATCATCTGGCACCCCGGCTGCTCGGCAAGAATGCGGATCAGATCGAGGCGATCTGGCATGATCTGGAATTTGCCACCCATGCAACAACTATTGGTGCCATCACGGCTATTGCGCTGGCCGCTATTGATATTGCTCTGTGGGATTTACGTGCCAAGAAGCAGAATCTGCCTCTTTGGAAACTGGCTGGCGGTGCAAAGGACCGTTGCCCACTCTACACCACGGAAGGCGGCTGGCTGCATATTGAAAAACAGGCGCTGGTTGATGATGCGCTGCAAGCCAAGGCAAAGGGGTTCAAGGGCGCAAAGGTCAAAATCGGTCGTCCGCATGGCTCGGAAGATCTTGATCGGTTGTCGGCTGTGCGCGATGCGGTCGGTTCCGGATTTGAGATCATGACGGATGCCAATCAGGGCTTTTCTCTGGATGAGGCAATCCGCCGTTCTCATGTGTTGCGCGATATTGATCTGGCTTGGCTGGAAGAACCTTTGCCGGCGGATGATATTGATGGACATGTGCGCCTGTCTGCTTCAACGCAAACGCCAGTGGCCGTTGGTGAATCGCTCTATTCAATCCGGCATTTCCGCGAATATATGCAAAAGGGTGCTTGCTCCATCGTTCAGGTCGATGTCGGGCGTATTGGCGGTATCACGCCCTGGCTAAAAGTTGCTCACGCAGCAGAAGCCTTCAACATCCCGGTCTGCCCGCATTTCTTGATGGAACTTCATGTCAGCCTGACATGCGCGGTTCAGAACGGCAAATATGTCGAATATATCCCTCAACTTGATGATCTAACCAAGACTCAGATGCGGATTGAAAATGGCTATGCCCTAGCGCCGGAAGAGCCGGGAATCGGCATTGACTGGGATTGGGATGCGGTTAAAGCGCGTAGCGTGGAAGAGTTTACAACTGAAATTCGCGTTTGATGGTTTTTACGATCTAAAGTGGAAATTATTGCCCAATTCAGGGCCGAAGTGCATGAAAGGCATATGAAATGCCGAACGGAGATTTGAAATGACAGGCAAGCTTGAAGGCAAGCGCGTTCTTATTACAGCCGCAGGGCAAGGTATTGGCCGGGCCTCGGTGCTGGCTTTTGCACGTGAAGGTGCAATTGTCCATGCGACGGATATTAACCAGCAACTGCTCGATGCTTTGCCGAAAGAGGCAAACATCAAGCCACGCAAGCTCGATGTGCTGAAGTCAGAGGAAGTCACGCAGGTGATTGGCGAAATCGGTGCTATTGATGTGCTGTTTAATTGCGCGGGCTTTGTCCATGGCGGTTCAATTCTCGATATGCCGGACGCTGATCTCGATTTCGCCCTTGATTTGAATGTTCGTGCAATGATCCGCACGATCAAGGCGGTTCTGCCTGGAATGATCGAGCGCAAGGACGGCGCTATCATCAACATGTCTTCGGTCGCCAGCAGCGTGAAAGGTGTCCCGAACCGTTTTGCCTATGGCCTTACGAAGGCAGCCGTATTGGGAATAACCAAATCGGTTGCGGGGGATTACATCACGCTGGGCATTCGCTGTAACGCAATTTGCCCAGGCACGGTGGAAAGCCCTTCGCTTGAACAGCGCATGCGCGCTGGTGGAGATTACGATGCCACGCGGGCGGCATTTATCGCGCGTCAGCCGATGGGACGCTTGGGCCTTCCAGAAGAAATTGCAGACCTTGCAGTCTATCTTGCTGGCGCGACCTACACCACGGGCCAAGCCTACAATATTGATGGCGGCTGGACAGTTTAGGACCGACAATGACCCGCATTATCGATCTTCGCGTATTTGATATCCGCTTTCCCACGTCGCAAAGCCTTGATGGCTCCGATGCAATGAATCCCGATCCTGATTATTCAGCCGCCTATGTGGTTCTGGATACGGATGCAGGTCTTTCCGGCCATGGGCTGACTTTCACAATCGGGCGCGGAAATGAAATCTGCTGCATGGCCATTGAGGCCATGAAGCATCTTGTCATTGGCCTCGATCTTGAATGGGTAAAGGAAAATCCGGGCAGGTTCTGGCACTTTATCACCGGCGATAGCCAGCTGCGCTGGATCGGACCGGATAAGGGCGCAATGCATCTGGCAACCGGTGCGGTCGTCAACGCCATATGGGATTTGCTGGCCAAGCAAGCCAAAAAGCCGGTCTGGCAGCTTGTCGGAGAAATGACACCGGAAGAAATCGTCAATATCGTCGACTTCCGCTATCTTACGGACGTATTGACCCGTGACGAGGCGCTTGAAATTCTGCGTAAAGCAGAAGTGGGTAAGAAAGAGCGGATTGAGACGCTGAAAGCCGAGGGATATCCCTGCTATACGACATCAGCGGGCTGGCTTGGCTATTCCGATGAAAAATTGCGGCGCCTTTGTCAGGAAGCCGTCGATGCGGGCTTCAATCACGTCAAGATGAAGGTCGGTCGTGATCTTGAGGATGACATCAGACGCCTTACCATTGCGCGCGAAGTGATTGGCCCTGACCGTATTTTGATGATCGATGCCAATCAGGTTTGGGAAGTCAATGAAGCGATTGACTGGGTAAATCAACTGGCCTTCGTTAAACCATTTTTCATCGAAGAGCCAACAAGCCCGGATGACGTGGCGGGACATCGCAAAATTCGCCAGGCTATCCATCCGGTCAAGGTTGCAACGGGCGAGATGTGCCAGAACCGCATCATGTTCAAGCAGTTCATCGCAGAGGGTGCGATTGACGTTGTGCAGATCGACAGCTGCCGCATGGGCGGGTTGAACGAAGTGCTTGCAGTCTTGCTCATTGCGGCAAAGTATGAGCTGCCAGTCTGGCCGCATGCCGGCGGTGTTGGTCTGTGTGAATATGTCCAGCACCTGTCGATGATTGACTATATCGCCGTTTCAGGGACCAAGGAGGGCAGAGTTATCGAATATGTCGACCACTTGCACGAGCATTTCGTTGATCCCTGCAATATTCAAAACGCGGCCTATATGCCGCCTTCCTTGCCGGGATTTTCGATTGAGATGAAACCGGAATCAATCAAGCAGTATTTGCATCACGGCCTTTAAAGCCTTTTAGAATTGCTGACATGGAAGAGGTATTCTGCCGCCATTCTGGTGTGCGAGAGTGGGCGGCATTTTTTATTTTTTCAGCCGTGTCGTCTTGTGTAAATGCGATGTCGTTTCCGCACCTATTATTTTTATGATTCGAGTGCTTTTATCAGCCTACTTGAGGTGCCGCTTTCTAGGGAAGGCGGAGAATTGGGAAGCCGGTTTGATTCCGGCGCTGCCCCCGCAACGGTAGTGGAGTGAAACGCGGCAAAATAGCCACTGGAGCCTGGTTCCGGGAAGGCGCCGTGAATCTCGAAAGAGCAACTCCAGAGCCCGGAAACCAGCCGCAAGCGATAACACCGACTGATCGCGGTGGGCGATCAAGGAGCATTGTTTTGTATGGGCAACCATACGGACGGTCTTCTCCGTCACCACCAGTCAGTTCTTTCGCAAATGAGATGGCGAGGACACGACATGGACGCACATAGTGAACTACTCCGGAACCTGAAACACCGTAAACCCGGCTATGGCCTTGAGCAGGCTTTCTACAATGATCCGGAGTACTTCCGGTTGGATATGGAAAATATCTTCTACCGCGACTGGCTGTTTATCGGTCATGATTGCGAAGTGGCGCGACCGGGCAATTATTTTACCGTGCAGATTGGCGATTATCCGGTTGTCATTGTTCGGGACCGCGAAAAGAAAATCCGCGCCTTCCATAATTCCTGTCGCCACCGCGGATCGCGCGTTTGCGCTTCGGAACGTGGTAGCTCGGCAAAGCTCGTTTGCCCCTATCATCAGTGGACTTATGAACTGGATGGCCGTCTATTGTTCGCGCGCCAGATGGGCGACGATTTCGATGCCAGCCAGCACAGCCTGAAGACAGTGCATTGCGAAAGCATTGGCGGCTATATTTTCATCTGTCTTGCACCAATTGCGCCTGATTTTGCCGCGACACGCGCATTGATCGAGCCTTACCTTGCCCCGCATCGTCTTGTTGAAACCAAGGTCGCTTTCCAAAGCTCGATTGTTGAAAAGGGCAATTGGAAGCTGGTCTGGGAGAATAACCGCGAATGCTACCATTGCGCAGCCAATCATCCGGAGCTTTGCAAGACATTCCCAGAAGCGCCAAGCGTGACAGGCGTACAGGGATCAAAGGATGATCCGGAAATCGTGGCGCATTGGGACAAGTGCGAGGCAGCGGGATTGCCCAGCGTTTTCCGTATCGACGAAAATGGTCAGTATCGCGCCACGCGCGTGCCGCTGCTAAATGAATCGGAAAGCTATACGATGTCGGGCAAGCGCGCAGTGGCACGCCAGCTCAGTGATGATGTGAGCACGCGGCAAATCGGATCGCTCCTGCTTTATCACTATCCGACAACGTGGAATCACGTATTGGGCGATCATGCGATTTCCTTCCGGGTGCTGCCGCTCAGCGCCACGGAAACGCAAGTTACCACCAAGTGGCTGGTGCATAAGGATGCCGTTGAAGGCGTTGATTACACCATTGAAGAACTGACCCATGTCTGGTTGGAAACCAATGATCAGGACCGTCAGATCGTTGAGGAAAATGCTTTCGGCATTCGCTCACCCGCCTATGAGCCTGGCCCCTATTCGGTAGAGCATGAAGGCGGCGTCTTGCAGTTCCTTGAATGGTACTCCAACACAATGGAAACGCGCCTTTCCGGCGACAAGCGACTGAGCAAGGTGGCATAGTGAATATGGGCATTCCTCAAAAATATCCGCATCTGGATCAGATGCAGCCATGGAACGACCGGCTGCACCTGCTGGAATGCCTGTCTGTCATTGAGGAAGCGCCCAATGTGAAGACATTCACATTCCGCTCGGATAATCAGAACTGGTTCCGCTATGAGCCCGGCCAGTTCATGACCTTTGAATTGGCAACGCAGCCGGATGCGGTTTTGCGCACTTATACGCTCTCCTCCAGCCCTTCACGGCCCTTTACAATTGCCATTACTGTGAAGGCGCAGGATGGCAGTGTCGGCACCCGCTGGATGCTGGACAATCTCACACCCGGTGCAAGGCTTAAAGCTTTCGGCCCGCTTGGCGATTTCTCAATCTCAAAACATCCCGGCGATAAATATCTGTTTATTTCTGCCGGGTCGGGCATCACACCCATGATGTCCATGACGCGTTGGATGCAGGATTGCGCACCACAAAGCGATATCAGCTTTGTCAGCTGCGCCCGCCGCCCCAGCGATATCATCTTTCGCAAGGAACTCGAATATCTGACCAGTTGCATGCCTAATCTCAAGCTGTCCTTTCTGATCAAGGAACATGAAATGGGTCAGCTTTGGACAGGTATCAGAGGCAGGCTGGAGGCACCCAAGCTTGCTCTTCTATCGCCTGATTTCAAGGACAGGACGATTTTCTGCTGCGGGCCTGACGGGTTCATGCGCGATGTGCGGACAATGCTGGAAGAATCCGGCTTCGACATGACCAATTATCATCAGGAAAGCTTTGGTTCGGCTGCCGAGCCAGTCCTTCCGGTGATGGATGAAATTTCGACAGAAGTGGCCGAAAGCTCCGCCATTGTGACTTTCTCCATGTCAGGCAAGGACGTATCCTGTGTGCCGGGCGATACCATCTTGAAGGCAGCGCGGGGTGCTGGAATTCGCATTGCTGCGGCTTGCGAATCCGGACTCTGCGGCACCTGCAAGGTCATGAAAATTTCCGGCAATGTCGATATGAACCATAATGGCGGGATTCTCGACGAGGAAATCGATGAAGGCTATATTCTGGCCTGCTGCTCCAAGCCGCTGAGCAATGTCGAGGTAGAAGCATAAGTATCGTTTAACGCATGCTCCTCCTGTGCTATTATTCAGCGCATGAATTTACGTTCCGTCGACCTCAATCTCCTTGTGATTCTGGATGCATTGCTTGACGAAGCGCATGTATCAAGAGCAGCGGATCGGCTAGGCTTGTCGCAACCTGCCACCTCCAGTGCGCTTGAGCGTTGTCGCCACCTGCTTCATGATACGCTTCTGGAGCGTGGCAAGAGCGGAATGCGCCTCACGGCCAAAGCTGAAAGCTTGCGCGAGCCCATCAAAAATCTCTTGGCGGAGGTGGTCGCTGTTCTGGACCCGCCCGAGATCGACCTTACAAAGATAAAACAGACTGTCCGTCTGATCATGGACGATTATACGGCCATGATCATAGCTGCTTCGCTCTATCGGGATATTGCCGACCGAGCACCGGGTCTAAATCTCGTGGTTCAGTCTTGGCATGGAGCCAATGAAGCATTGGATGGTCTGGCCAAGGGATCTGTGGATCTGGCCGTTTCGGTTTTTCCCAAACCGGATGTTTCATTCCAGCGGCAGGACTTGCTCTATCAAAAATATATGGTGGCAATGCGCAAGGATCATCCGGCGGCAGGCAGGTTCTGCCTTGAGGAATGGCTTGCATATCCTCATGTCCTTGTGTCGGGACGCGGCGATACAAAAGGCGCTTTGGACGAGGCACTTATGAGCCTCGGCAAAGAGCGCCGTGTCGGTATTGTCGTTCCGAGTTTCACGGTTGTACCATCGCTTTTGGCTGCGTCAGATTTAATCGCAATGGTTCCCAGTCTTTGTGTGCCACAGAATGGAAACTTTGCCGTGTTTGAACCGCCTGTGCCCGTTGAGGGTTTTATGCTGCATATCGCTTGGCACGTTCGCCGGGACAAAGATCCGGCGGTGCAATTGGTGGCCTCGATCATCAAGGAAAAATTGGCAAAGCTGGATGGCCTGACTGGCAGATAATTTTTACGACATGCATTGACGGAAATATCTTGCCGACAGATTGTGGCGCGCAAGATTTGCCGCCCAGCCGACTGGAAAGCAAGCCAGACAGAATTTCTTTCGGAGAATGCCAAATGGGTGCGCCAGTTTTTGCAATCAATCATATCGCTACTCCCAACCTTCGTCCGGCCGCTTTTTTCCAACTGGCAAGCAAGCTTGGCTTGCGCGATGTTGAAATCCGTAATGACCTTAACGGCAATGCGATCACTGATGGCACGCCAGCAACCGAAATTCGGGAAATGGCAGAGGCGGCTGGCGTGCGCATCGCCACCATCAATGCTTTGCAACGCTTCAATCAATGGTCGCCAGAGCGGGAGAGGGAGGCTGTTGAGCTTGCCGATTATGCGCAAGCAGTTGGCGCGGCAGCGATCGTTCTGGTGCCTGTCAATGACGGCAGCGGTCAGGCGGAAGGCGAGCGGCAGTCCAATTTGCGAGAAGCCTTGCTTATGCTCAGGCCCATTCTTGAAAGTCGGGGCCTTCTGGGTTTTGTCGAGCCGCTTGGCTTTGAGATTTGCTCGCTTCGCTCAAAGCGTGAGGCAGTGCAGGCCATTCAGTCTATCGCAGGTCAGGATCGTTTCAGGCTGGTGCATGACACATTCCACCATCATCTTGCCAGGGAGCCGGAGCTTTTCCCGCAACTGACCGGACTTGTGCATATTTCGGGAGTGACGGATTCTGGAGTGAGCATTGGCGATATGCGTGATCCTCACAGAGTTTTGATCGATGAGGATGATCGTCTAGGCAATGTCGATCAAATCCGTGACCTGTTGGAACAGGGCTATGAGGGCTTGTTTTCATTTGAACCCTTTGCGGAAGAGGTTCAGCAATTGGAAGACCCTGCGAGTGTCCTTGCGGCAAGCATGGCGTTGATTAAAGCGAAGTTGTGAATTCTGACGCTTACAACTCCAATTTTAGTTCAATTGCTACATCGCTGGAGTGGCGATATGGTCGCAAAATTAGATATCTCTGAGTTGTAATATTAATTGCGCTACCAATTTTGAAGAGTGGTTGACCTTGAAATTCTCCAAGCAAAGTGAAGCCCGAAAAAACGACCTCTCGTCTAAGTTGTTCACATCGCCAATCGCCGATGCGCTTCTCAGATCAGTTCTCTTTGCCGCATTGGTTGGCATCGCATTTTTCGGCATTTATTTCTTTATATCAAATCCGCACTATTTCCTTTCTCCCGCGCAAACTTCCAGCTCCTGGCCCTGATTATACAAGCCTGTTTCAGGGCGGTCGGGCTTTCTGCTGCCGATATTCCATGGAACATTATAGCCAGCCCGCGGTTCCTGTATCACGATTGACAGGAGAAAATCGGAATGAAGACCCTAGCTGAAATATTCGAACATACGCTTCATGACATTTATTATGCGGAAAATGCGCTGGTCAAAGCATTGCCAAAGGTTGCGAGCGCGTCGAAAGATTCCAAATTGAAGAAGGCAGTAGAAGATCACCTTGAAGAAACCAAGGGACAGATCAAGACCCTTGATCAGGTCTTCAAATCGCTGGGCCTTAAGCCAAAAGCCGAAAAATGCGATGCCATTGAAGGTTTGATCAAGGAGACGGATGGTCTTATTGAAGAGGCTTCCGGCACAGCGCTGAATGCCGGCCTTCTTGCCGCTGCACAAGCCGTGGAGCATTACGAGATTGCTCGCTACGGCTCATTGCGGGAATGGGCCAAGACACTCGGCCATGACGAAGCTCACAAGCTGCTCAGTGAAATTCTCGATCAGGAGAAGGCAGCCAATAACAAGCTGACTAATATCGCTGTTGAGAGCGTCAATAAGCCTTAAAACGCCTTCCTATAGGACATATTGAGCGGGTCTGGCACGTTTGCCGGGCCCGTTTTCATGTGGGCGGAGGAGTGATTCATTTGCGCAGCTGTGCAAATAATTAACGCGCCTAACGATAGCCGAAAGTTGAATCGGACTTGACGATGAAGTCTTAAAATGGAATAAATATTTCAGAAACTAGCGTGGCGGTCTGTATATTCCGAAATGCGCCAGGGTCGAGTTGCGCGGAAGACCGCGCACTTTTCATATCTTCGTCGTTAGCTGGTCAGGGATAGGTTGGCCGTGACGGCAGGATAGGGGAGGTTCCGGATAGAAAGGTGTTTCCGGGCACCATTGTGGAGGAGAAAAAATGAAAAAGTTTCTATTGGGAGTGGCTGTTTCAGCGTTGATGAGCAGTTCGGCGCTCGCTGCCAACATAGGCGTGTCGATGGCGCAGTTTGACGATAATTTTCTTAATGTCCTGCGCACAGGCATGGAAGACTATGCCAAGACGCTTGATGGCGTGACCTTGCAGGTCGAAGACGCGCAAAACGACGTGGCGAAACAGCAGAGCCAGATTCAGAATTTCATCGCGTCCAAGGTCGACGCGATTATCGTCAATGCCGTTGATACGGATGCAACGGCGGCCATGTCCAAGATTGCTGCCGAAGCGGGAATTCCACTGGTCTATGTCAATCGCCAACCAGCAAATGTTGATGAACTGCCCGCAAAGCAGGCTTTCGTTGCCTCCAATGAAACCGAAGCCGGCACACTTGAAACGACTGAAGTCTGCCGCTTGCTCAAGGGCAAGGGCAAAGTCGTCGTCATGATGGGTGAATTGTCCAATCAGGGCGCTCGCGCGCGCACAAAGGCTGTGCATGATGTGATTGCGACAGATGCATGCAAGGGAATCTCGATTGTCGAAGAGCAGACGGCAAACTGGTCGCGCACACAGGGCGCGGATTTGATGACAAACTGGCTTTCGGCCGGATTGGAATTCGATGCGGTAATTTCCAACAATGATGAGATGGCAATTGGCGCTATTCAGGCACTCAAGGCTGCCGGTCGTGCGCCAGATAGCGTTGTGGTTGCCGGTGTGGATGCCACGCAGGATGCTCTGGCTGCAATGACCGCCGGTGATCTTGATGTAACTGTGTTCCAGGATGCAGCGGGTCAAGGCAAAGGTGCTGTCGATGCGGCACTCAAGATTTCCAAAGGCGAGAAGATCGAAGGCAAAGTCTACATTCCTTTCGAACTCGTGACGCCCGAGAATCTTTCAAAATATCAGTCAAAGAACTAAGCAATAAGACCTTGTTGGTCTCTCCCCATTTCGGGGAGAGGCCGCATTGGCTTTTAAGCCGCCAATCTCTCTGGGAGGAGAAGAGCATGACACTCAGCCCTTCAACCATGGCAGCAGTCCGCGCCAGTGGTGCGGTTCCGCAGGCGGAATATCTTTTGAATGTTGAAAATGTCCGCAAGGAATTTCCCGGCGTTTTGGCGCTGGACGGTGTGCAGTTCCGGCTGAAGCGCGGGACAGTTCATGCCCTGATGGGTGAAAATGGTGCCGGTAAATCCACTCTGATGAAGATACTAGCTGGAATATATATTCCAGATCAGGGTGAGGTGTATCTCAAGGGCTTGCCTATACGCCTGAAATCGCCCCTCGATGCGCTCGAAAATGGCATAGCGATGATCCATCAGGAACTGAACCTGATGCCATTCATGACCGTCGCGGAAAATATATGGATTCGCCGTGAACCGAAGAATGCTTTCGGCTTCGTTGATCATGGCAAAATGTACGACATGACGGCGGAACTTTTTCAGCGGCTGAACATCAAGCTGGATCCTGATAGCCAGGTGCGCGATCTTTCAGTTGCCAACCGGCAGATGGTGGAAATCGCCAAGGCGGTTTCGTACGAATCCGATGTGCTGATTATGGATGAGCCAACCTCTGCGCTGACTGAGCGCGAGGTGGAGCATCTTTTTGCCATTATCCGCGACCTGCGCTCGCAGGGGATCGGTATTGTCTACATTACCCACAAGATGAATGAGTTGTTCGAGATTGCCGATGAATTTTCGGTATTTCGTGACGGGCGCTATATTGGTACCCATGCCTCTACCGACGTGACGCGCGATGACATCATCAAAATGATGGTTGGGCGGGAAATCACCCAGATGTTCCCGAAAGAAACAGTGCCTATCGGCGATGTCGTGCTTTCGGTGAAAGATTTGTCACTGAAGAATGTGTTTTACGATATTTCTTTCGATGTGCGGGCCGGGGAGATTTTGGGGATTGCCGGACTTGTCGGTTCTGGCCGCTCCAATGTTGCGGAGACGATTTTTGGGGTGACTCCAGCGACGACTGGAACGATTGCCATCAATGGCAAGGAGGTAAAGGTCACCACGCCCAATCAGGCAATCGGTTTGGGCATGGCCTTTCTGACAGAGGATCGAAAGGATACGGGCTGCCTGCTGATCCTCGATATTCTTGAGAATATGCAGATCGCAGTGCTGCAGGATCGCTTCACCAAATTTGGCTTTGTGCAGGAGAAGCAGATTACGGCTGTTTGCCAAAAGATGAGCGAAACCTTGCGGGTGAAGACGCCCAATCTTGAAGAAAAGATTGAAAATCTCTCCGGTGGCAACCAGCAGAAGGTGCTCATTGGTAGGTGGTTGCTTACCAATCCAAAGATTCTCATTTTGGACGAGCCGACCCGCGGCATTGATGTGGGTGCAAAGGCAGAGATTCACCGCCTTGTCACTCAGCTTGCGCGACAGGGTGTGGCAGTCATCATGATCTCGTCGGAGATGCCGGAAGTGCTCGGCATGAGCGACCGAGTGATGGTGATGCATGAAGGGCGGGTGACAGGCTTTCTGGACAGAGCCGACGCAACGCAGGTCAAGGTAATGGAACTGGCGTCCAAATAATTCGGCCAAGTTTAAGGCTGGACGACGCTAATCGGGGTATTGGGAGGAAAAGATAATGACAAGCGAACAAGCAACTGTAACGGCCACTTCCCGCCGGAGCCGAAGACTGCCGCCGGAAGTCAATATTCTCCTTGTGCTGATTGGCATTGCGTTGGTGTTCGAGATTCTTGGCTGGATATTTGCCGGGCAAAGCTTCCTGATAAATGCGCAACGTCTGCGCATTATCATCCTGCAGGTTTCGGTTATTGGCATTATCGCTGTTGGTGTCACCCAAGTGATTATCACGGGCGGCGTTGATCTCTCGTCAGGCTCGGTTGTGGGCATGACGGCGATGATTGCCGCGAGTTTTGCGCAATCCTCCACCTGGGCGCGGCCGGTCTATCCTGGCTTGACCGACTTGCCATTCATTATTCCAATCGTCATCGGGCTCGGTGTCGGGCTTCTGGCTGGTATCATCAATGGCTGGTTGATCGCTCAAACAAAAATTCCCCCCTTCATTGCAACGCTGGGCATGATGGTTTCGGCACGCGGCATTGCAAAATGGTATACGAAGGGCTCGCCAATTTCCGGCCTTACGGATGAGTTCAATTTCATTGGTACCAGTATCTGGCCGGTTGTCGTGTTCCTGCTCGTTGCCCTGATTTTCCACATTGCGCTGCGCTATACCCGTTATGGCAAATTCACCTATGCGATCGGGGCCAATGCACAGGCCGCGCGCGTCTCAGGCATTAATATTGAACGGCATTTGATCAAGGTCTATGCGATTGCAGGTCTTCTTGCCGGACTTGCAGGCATTGTCACTGCTGCTCGCGCGCAAACAGCGCAATCGGGCATGGGCGTGACCTACGAGCTTGATGCGATTGCAGCGGCCGTCATTGGCGGGACATCGCTGACGGGTGGTATTGGCCGCATCACGGGAACCGTCATTGGCGCAATCATTCTCGGTGTCATGATTTCTGGTTTCACCTTCCTGCGGGTGGATGCCTATTATCAGGAGATCATCAAGGGCATCATTATCGTTGCAGCGGTGGTCATCGATGTATACCGCCAGAAAAAAAGAAAAGTCTGAGTTCTGTAACACCCGGGAATCATCCCGGGCCATTCTTCCATGAGGTATTGAAATGACTATACGTTTTGGTCTGCTGGGCGCGGGCCGTATCGGCAAGGTTCACGCCAAGGCAATAGGCTCCAATCCACGGGCAAGGCTTGTTGCAGTTGCCGATGCGTTCGAGCAGGCTGCCAAGGACTTGTCCGTTGCCTATAACTGCGAAATCCGCAGTATCGAAGCTATTGAGGCGGCTGGCGATATTGATGCCGTAATCATCTGCACGCCAACCGATACACATGCGGAGCTAATCGAGCGTTTTGCGCGGGCCGGAAAAGCCATCTTCTGCGAGAAGCCGATTGATCTTGATGGGAAGCGCGTTGAAAAGTGCCTTGCGGTGATAAGGCAAATGAAGGCGACATTGATGGTAGGCTTCAACCGACGGTTCGATCCGCATTTCGCAGCTGTGCGCAAGGCAATTGATGAGGGTGCAATTGGTGACGTGGAAATGGTTACAATTACCTCGCGTGATCCGGGGGCGCCGCCTGCCGATTACATTACCCGCTCCGGTGGTATTTTCCGCGATATGACTATCCATGATTTTGATATGGCGCGCTTCCTTCTGGGTGAAGAGCCTGTCGCGGTGACGGCGCATGCTTCTGTACTTGTGGACAAGAAGATTGGTGAGCTTGGCGATTACGATAGTGTTAGCGTCATTCTTTCGACGGCTTCTGGCAAGCAGTGCATCATTTCAAACTCGCGGCGCGCAACCTATGGCTATGACCAGCGCATTGAAGTGCATGGTTCCAAAGGCATGGTGGCAGCAGAAAATCAGCGTGCCGTTTCAATCGAAATCGCCAATGGCAATGGTTATACGCGTCCGCCGCTGCACGACTTCTTCATGACGCGTTATACAGAAGCCTATGCCAATGAAATTGCAGCCTTTATCGAGGGTATTGCTACCGGCGCACAAGCTGCCCCCAGCGGCGAGGATGGGTTGATTGCTCTGAAGCTTGCCGACGCTGCGCTGCGGTCGGTCAAGGAAGGCAAGACGATTACGGTTTGAATTTGATTGCTTAGCCTCCCCCTGATTGGGGGAGGCTAGACCTTTAAAATTATTGGCGTATCAACCATTCATGCTCGGCGGCGTTGTGGAACTTCCATGTGCGCTTTGGACCAGCCATTACATTGAGATAATAGAGGTCATAGCCGTGGCAGGCTGCACAAGGATGATATCCTTTAGGCACCATGACCACATCGCCATCTTCAATCGCCATGGCTTCATCAAGCGAGCGATCATCCGTATAGACACGTTGGAACCCGAAGCCCTGTGGCGGGTTGAAACGATGATAGTAGGTTTCTTCCAGATAGGATTCTGCCGGAAGATTATCCTGATCATGTTTATGTGGCGGATAGCTGGAAGTGTGACCGCCGGGGGTGATGACTTCAACGACAAGAAGCGAATCCGCTGGCTCATTTTCAGGAAGAATATTGGTGACGTAACGGGTATTGGTGCCCTTGCCGCGTGTTTCCTGACCAAGAGCATCCGGCGAAATAACCCGTACAGGCAGGCCGCCATCAAGGCTGGGTGCCGAGCAGACAGCAAGCTCGACGCGAGTCTCAGCCGAAATCGACCAATCGGAATCTTTCGGCAGGTAAACCGACCATGGTTTGCCTTCGAATGGTGTCATGCGCTCACCGAGAAGGCCAAGATCCTCGTCATTGGCAGCGACCTTGCCTTTGCCGGTTACAAAGACGAGGCAGACTTCCTTATCCTCGGTTCGGCCACATAGGGATTGCCCCGCATCCAACCTGTGCAAGTCAAAGCCTACATAACTCCAGCCAGCACTTTCGGGTGTGACATTGGCAACATGGCCAGTACCATCAATCGCCTTGATCAACAATTTTGACATGGCTCACTCCTCCTTAACATTAATGTCCGCCGGCGAAACTGGTTCCGACGCATCGTAGATGATGAAGAATTGCCACACGCCATAGCCTGCGAAACCCAATACTATGATGCCCCAGAACGGTGTTCCAGTGACAAACTCGAAAATTGCCCATGCGACGCAGAATGCCACGACGGCAATTCTGCGCCATAAGGGGCGGAAAAATGGATGGTTGGAGTCTTTAGTCACGCAAGCCCTGCTTCCTTTATGAAGCGGCTGAGATTGGCGTGTCCAAGCTTGGAATATATGGAGGGATCTGCTTTCGTGGGATCCTGCTCTGCTTCGACAACGATCCAGCCGCTATAGCCTTCAAGTTCCTTGAGAACACGAACATAGTCAATCATACCGTCACCGGGAACAGTGTAAACACCTGCAAGAACGCTATCAAGGAATGACCAATCCTCGCGGTTGGACGTCCACATGACGTCTTCACGAATATCCTTGCAATGGACATGGCCGATACGCGCCTTGTAGTGCCGCGCCAGACGTGCTGGATCGCCGCCGCCCCAAGTTGCATGTCCCGTATCAAGCAGGAGATTTACCGCATCGCCGGTTACTTCCATAAAGCGGTCAATCTCGGACTCGGTCTGAACGACAGTGCCCATATGGTGATGATAGACCAATTGCAGGCCATAGGTCTGCTTGATGGCCTGTGCAAAGCGCGTATAGCGCTCGCCGAAGACTTTCCATGCCGATTTCAACAAGACTGGTCGTGCAGAGAGGGGCACGTCCTTGTTGGAATGAATAGCGTTGGATGTTTCAGCGGCGATGAGAACAGTGCAGCCCATATCCCTCAACAAAGTCGCGTGATCTTTAACAGCTTCAAGTTCCGCATCCACATCGCGGACCAGCAACTCGGTTGAATACCAGCCGCTGACAAGACTATGGCCATAGGCGTCGAGAATGGGACGCAATTTTTCCGCGGTGCGCGGAAACTTGTTGCCAAGCTCCATGCCGGTGAATCCGGCAGCCTTTGCCTGCTCAAGGCACGTTTCCAGTGGTATATCGCCACCGATTTCCAGCATGTCGTCATTCGACCAGCCGATAGGGTTTGCCCCGATACGGATCATTCTTCAGTTCCTTTGGTTAGCAGTAGACAGCTCAGTCACCGACGCGCTGTAATTTCAACTTCTGTTCATATTCCCTGCGTGCCGCATTGACCTGGCTGCGCTGGCTTACTTCAGGTACGGCCACATCCCACCACGTACCGCCTTCATCTGTCGAGATAAGCGGATCGGTATCAATGACAATAACGGTTGTGCGATCATTGGCTTTTGCCCTTATGAGGGCAGCTTCAAGATCGGCAATCGAGGCAACTTTTTCGGAGATTGCGCCAAGGCTGCGGGCATGGGCTGCAAAATCAATATCCGGCAAGGTTTCGTGTTTTGAGTCCTTCAGAAGATTGTTAAAGTTGGCGCCGCCTGTGCCCATTTGCAGCCGGTTGATGCAGCCATAGCCGCGATTGTCGAGAAGCATGATGGTGATGCGCTGGCCGAGCATGACGGACGTAGCAATTTCCGAATTCAGCATCAGGTATGAGCCGTCGCCGATCATCACAACGACTTCATCATCGGGCTTGGCCATCTTGGTGCCAAGTCCCCCCGCTATCTCATAGCCCATGCAGGAAAATCCATATTCGGCATGATAGGAGCCGGGAGCGCCTGCCTGCCATAATTTGTGCATTTCGCCCGGCAATCCGCCTGCAGCATGCAGGACCGTCGCATCTGCGCCAAAGCTACGCTGCACAGCGCCGATGACTTGTGCATCCGAAGGGAGCGCCGCATTGGTCGGGCCAGTGACTTTTGCAACAGCCTTTTGCCATTCGGTCTTGCCCGATTTGGCATTTTCCGTCCAACTTGCAGGTGCTTTATATCCCTGCAATGCGGCAGTAAGCTCCAGCAATCCTTCCTTCGCATCGGCAACCAATGGCAGGGCGCGATGTTTGGCAGCATCGAAGGTCTGGACGTTAAGGCCGATAAAGGTCTTGGCAGAGTTTTGGAACAGTGACCACGAACCTGTTGTAAAGTCCTGAAGGCGTGTTCCAACGGCAATGATGACATCAGCCTCTTGTGCCAAACGGTTGGCCGCGGAGGTTCCTGTGACACCGATGGCCGCCATATTGAGTGGGTGCGCGTCCGGCAGTGAAGACTTGCCGCCCTGCGTTTCGCAGACAGGAATACCGGCTGCCTCGGCAAAATCGGCCAATTCCTTTGAGGCTTGAGAAAAGATGACGCCGCCGCCTGCGATAAGCAAAGGTTTGCTGGCGGACTTTAAAGCTGCAACGGCCGTGGCAAGCTCATTACGGTCAGGACGCGGGCGTCGAAGTGACCAGACGCGCCTGTCGAAAAAGCTTTCCGGATAATCATAGGCTTCAGCCTGAACATCCTGACAGAGAGCCAATGTAACCGGGCCGCACTCTGCCGGATCGGTCAATACAGTCATGGCGCGGGCGAGGGCGGGGATGATCTGCTCGGGCCGGGTTATGCGATCGAAATAGCGTGATACGGGCCTGAAGCAGTCATTGGCAGAAACAGTGCCATCGGCAAAGGATTCAACCTGTTGCAGAACCGGGTCCGGAATGCGATTTGCGAAGACATCGCCGGGAAGCAAAAGCAGAGGCAGGCGATTAACATGGGCAAGAGCGGCAGCTGTCACCATATTGGTCGCGCCCGGACCAACGGAACTCGTCACGGCCATCATGCGCTGGCGGAAGCTTGCCTTTGCATAGGCGATGGCTGCATGCGCCATAGCCTGCTCATTGTGAGCGCGATAGGTCGGTAGTTCGTCGCGGATATGATAAAGCGCTTCACCAATGCCAGCCACGTTTCCGTGGCCAAAGATCGCCCAGACACCGGCAAATATAGGCACTTCTTTGCCGTCCATTATGGTCATTTGCGCGGCAAGGAAGCGTGTCAGTGCCTGCGCCATTGTCAGGCGTATAGTATTGCTCATATCAATCTCCTCCCCGATTCATCTCTCCATTAAAGGAGGGAAGGCCGGTTCTACTATTCCTGAATTGTTTTAGTTCGCCATTATTTTACGGCTGGCAAGCCATGCTTTGGTCAATTTTTCGAAACGATCAGCCATATCATTAATCGCTTCATCATTGGTCACTTTGCCCGAAAGCCAAGCTTCTGCGGCATCCATGAAAAGAGTCCGGCCAACCGCGAAGCCCTTGACGACAGGCGCATCGGCAGTGGCGGCGAAAGCAGCCTCCAATTCGTCTTGCGGGGCTTCCAGGCCAAGCAAGACAACACCGCGGCACCAAGGATCGTTCTTTTGAATGATCGCTTCAATATTCTTCCATGCGGCAGGCGAAGCCTGCGGCTCCAGCTTCCACCAGTCAGGCTTGATGCCGAGTGCATAAAGCTCTTCCAATGCCCGGGGAATGGTATTGTCATCAAGCGGGCCATGCTTTCCCGCGATGATCTCGATCAGCAATTCGCGGCCAATCTTCCGCGCCGCTTCAAAGAGTGTACGCAGTTTTTGCTGTTGCTCCAGCTTGAGATCGGCAGGGTCGTCAGGATGGTAGAAGCAAAGACACTTGATGCAATGATCAATGGGCCATTCTGTCAATTGCGAGCCAATATCTTGCGAGAATTCAAATCTGAGGGGGCGTGACCCTGGAAGCTCCACCGGACGTCCAAGCCAATCGAAATTGTGGCGTGCAAATTCGAACATTGCTTCGCGGCCAAACTTTTCGTCCAGCAGCATTCCATACCCGCTGCGGCCATCGGCAACTTTTGCCGCTGCCTTGACCGCCAATTGCTTGAATTCACCGATCTTTGATATGTCCGTACTGAGCTTTTGACAAAGGTCTTCAAGCTGAACCCGATGATCGATGGCAAAAGTCATCATTGAAGGTATTTCGCGCCGACGCGTTGTTGCCCAATGGATATGGTTGATGGCCTCATCCTTGCGCAGGGCGTGATGCTGGCTGCCATGGTCAAGGAAATATTGCAGCTCGGCAAAAGTGGGTATTTCCGGCGAGCAGAGCAGGCGCGAGACGGCAAATGCACCACAGGCATTTGCCCATGTTGCGGCAGTTGCCAGAGACTCGCCGCCCAGCCATCCGCGCAGCAAGCCGGACATGAAAGCATCGCCTGCGCCAAGCACATTGAAGACTTCGATGGGAAAGCCCTTGCCAACAATGCCATCTTCAAGATCGTCGGAGATAGCGCCCTCATAAACAATGCAACCCATTGGCCCGCGTTTCAGGACAATTGTGCCTTTTGAAAGTGCGCGAATGGTCTTCAAGGCGCTCAGGAGATCATTTTCGCCGGAAGCGATCAGCACTTCCTCTTCAGTGCCGACAATGAGGTCGCAATCGGGCAGTACCGTTTTAAGATGATTGGAAACCGCGTCGGATGCAATATAGCGGCTATCGCCATCGCCGTGTCCGGCGAGGCCCCAAAGATTAGGGCGATAGTCGATATCGAACACGACTTTGCCGCCTGCCTCTTTCATCAGCCGTATTGCTTTACGCTGCGCGGCATCCGGTTTCGGTTTGGAAAAATGCGTGCCTGTGACCACGATGGCGCGGGCTGATGTGATGAACTCAGCATCAATATCATTTTCTTCAAGCGCCATATCCGCACAATCTTCACGATAGAAGATCAGCGGGAAGCTTTTATCATTCTCAACCGACAAAATAACCAGCGCGGAAAGACGTTGCGGATCCGTAATCACGCCGCGTGTGGAAACACCTTCGCGGATCATTTGTTCCCGAATGAAACGACCCATCTGCTCATCACCGACACGGGAAAGCAGGGCCGAGCGCAGACCAAGACGTGCTGTGCCGATGGCAATATTGGCCGGGCAACCGCCAACGGATTTTGCAAATGAGGCTATATCCTCAAGGCGTGAGCCGATCTGCTGGCCATAAAGATCAACGGACGAACGCCCGATGGTGATGACATCCAGCGGCTTGCCATGGGGCGTGGCGCTATCTGTTCTATCCATGTCGTCCTCCCGATACTCTGATATGTGTCCCGTACCGGATGGCCGGCAATCTCCCTATATGAAATGATAATTCTATCAAATCGTCAATATGGAATGTATATTCTTTTTTGATTTTTTGATGGGTTCAGAGGCTGCGCCGGCGCTCCGCAACGCTGACTGTCAAGGCCATGGCAAGCGCCATAGTGCCGGACAGAGACCGGAAGCCTGAAAAATCGCCTTCTGCTGCCTCAAACCAGACTTTTGCCGATTGAGCGAGCGGCGAAAAAGCGCTGTCAGTAATTGCAACAACAGGAACATTGCGCGCCGCGAGCGTGGCAGCATGCTCAATCGTGGCTGATGCGTAAGGGGAAAAGCTTATGGCTATCGCGGCATCTGCCGGACGGGCGAATGACAGGATTTCAGGATCGATACCCGCTGTTGATTCAATCAATTGATTGCGGATTTTCAGTTTGCCAAAAGCATAAGCCATATAGGCTGTAATGGGATAGGAGCGTCTCCGGGCGAGAAGATAGATTGTCTCGGCATTGGCCAGAATTTCTACGGCGCGATCCAAGACATTATCTTCGAGTTGCCGCGAAATGGTCTCCACTGACTGACTTGCGGCGGCAAGAAATCCATTGAGTATGGTCCGGTTTTTTGAAAGCCCACCCGTATCGCCATGCAGTGCGGAAAGGCGCTCCTCATAGGAAATCTGACGCTCGCGCAGTCGCTCACGGAAAACCGATTGCAGGCTTGTAAAGCCATCAAAACCAAGGTGTTGAGCGAAACGGATAAGGGTTGAAGGTTGCACGCCCGCTGTATTGGCGATGCTTGCAGCGGTGCCAAAGGCAATCTCGTCCGGATTGCTCAAAGCATAGGCGGCAATTTGCGCCAAGCGTTTAGGCAGTATGTCCCGCCTTTCGAGGATCAGGTTACGCAATGCATCGAAGTCCCGCGGCAACTCCGCTCCATTGTCCATGGTACCCATCCGAATCATTCTCCAATGGCCACATCTTACAAAGCAAAATATTTATATCAAAGCGGATCAGTTATTCCATTTTTGTTTGGTATAGATTATTTCATTCGCTATTCGCAAGTGGTGGAGACGAGTCAATGCTGGGTGTTGGACTGATTGGGACGGGTTTTATGGGCAAGTGCCACGCTCTGGCGTGGAATTCGGTGCGCGCTGTCTTTGGTGATGGCCCCGACATATCCTTGGTTCATCTTGGTGAGGCCAATGAAAATCTTGCCGTAGAGCGCGCAAGCGCATTCGGCTTTCGCCGCGCATCGGGTGATTGGCGCGAAGTCATCAATGATCCGCAAGTTGATGTTGTTTCGATCACCACGCCAAACCAGTTTCACCCGGAAATGGCGATTGCAGCCCTTAAGGCTGGCAAGCATGTCTGGTGCGAGAAGCCGATGGCGCCGGCTTTTGCCGAGGCGGAAGCCATGGCTGTCACTGCCGCTCAATCGGGAAAAGTGGCTGCGCTTGGCTATAATTACACACAAGGACCGGCGATCCGTCATATCCGCAAACTTCTGGATGAGAAGTTGATTGGCGAGGTCAACCATCTGCGTATCGAGATGGATGAGGATTTCATGGCCGATCCTGATGTACTGTTCTATTGGAAGCATGAGGCAACATCCGGCTATGGTGCGCTTGACGATTTCGCCGTGCATCCTTTGTCATTGCTCTTCACACTGTTCGGACGCGTGTCGCGTGTGATGTGCGACATGGCGAAACCCTATGCGAGCCGTAAGACACAAGATGGCACCAGACGGGCCGTCGAAACCTATGACAGTGCCAGCGTCCTGATGCATATGGAAAACGGGGTTGCGGGTACTTTGCAAGTGAATCGCTCCGCATGGGGACGCAAGGGCCGCATTGCGTTGCAGATATTTGGCTCGAAAGGCTCGATCCTTTTTGATCAGGAGCGTGCAAATGAATTCCAGCTTTATGTGACGTCGGATCGTCCAACGGAGCAGGGCTATCGCACAATTTTGACAGCGCCGCATCATGAACCTTATGACCGGTTTATTCCGGCGCCGGGTCATGGTCTGGGCTTCAACGATCTGAAGATCATAGAATGCCACGAGTTGATCAAGCGTATTGAGGGACAGCCCGCCCATCTGATTGAGTTTGCAGATGGATTGGAGATCGAGCGCACTGTTCATGCGATGGCACGCTCATTCAAGGATCAGCGCTGGGTGGATGTCAGGTCGTGACTTCTACCACCTGAGAAAAAAGCGCCCGGCCACAGCACCAATGAGGCCGGGTATCAAAATGCCAAGCGTGTACCAGACTGCAACAAACGGCATGGAACTTTCCGTGCAGTGGAAAGAATAGATGACCGAGCCAATCGCGCCAGCCGCAATGCCTGCGGCTGCACCTGCCAGTGTCAGGCGCGTTGGAGCAAGGCCCCGCAAAACCCAGAACGCCCCGATGAGGAGCGGCGTGGACAGGACAACAATATTGAACGTGCATACGGCCAGCGATTTTCCGGTCAGCATCGTCATATGCATTTCGGGCGGTGCCATGGCAAATATTCCTGCCGCCAATATTCCGAAGGCAAAAAGGGCAACTGCCATCAAGACCAGATTGATGATTATGCTGCCAAGGGGATAGGCAATGCGCTTGACTGCCCAAGCGCCAATAACGGCAAGAAGAAGCGTATAAGCGAGCTTTCCCCAAAAGGGCATTGTGGCAGCGGCATCCATGAGATCGGGCCTCATGCCCAGCCACCAGACCATTAAAAGCCACGACGCGGCAAAACCCAATCCG
Source organism: Hyphomicrobiales bacterium (assembly GCA_900473335.1). Classification (GTDB taxonomy): domain Bacteria; phylum Pseudomonadota; class Alphaproteobacteria; order Rhizobiales; family Rhizobiaceae; genus Phyllobacterium. The sequence goes on from UCNP01000016.1 coordinate 126,860, forward strand.
AGACCGATTGCAAGCCGCTTGGCTACGCTGCTGCGTGATACTGGTTTCAAGTCAAGCGCAAGACGTGCGATCAAGTCATCCGTTGCCATGTGCACGTCCTTTCAATTTTGCGGCGATCGCCTTGACGCCTCTGTGTATGCTCACTTTCACAGCCGATTGTGAAAGTCCGGTGCTTATAGCGACTTCGGCAATGGATTGCCCTTCGATCTTCGTTCGGTAAATCAGCTCGCGTGATTTTTCCGGCACGGACTGCAACAGGCTTTCTACATCCATCCGGTCTGATGTCGGATCGGAATAATCCGCCGGTATGAGATCTTCCGCATCATCCAAAGGCACCGTTACGCGAATCCTGTTGCGGCGAAAATGATCGATCAGCTTGTATTGCGCGATAGCATGCAGCCAGGCCGTAAAGGGGCGATCTGGCTCATAGGTCGCCCGCTTTGAATGCAGCGCCATCAACGTCTCTTGCACGAGATCGTCAGCGTCACTTTTGTGGGCCTCGGAAAGTCGTCGCAAAAAATAAAAACGAAGATGCTTTGCCACGTCATTCAAAAGAATGGCGTAGCTGCGGGCATCACCTGCAAGACTTGCAAGCATAAGTTCTTTCAGTTGCGTTTCGACAGGATTCACTCCGGTTCGATTCCTTATTCGCACGGGCTGCGGAAAGGTTACAGCATGAAATGCTAAATCGAATAAGGTCAATGAGACCAGTATAATTTGCGGCCGCCAATCACCAATCCGTGATCCATGTAACCAATTTGCCGTCTGATCCGTATTGCTTGAAGTGCCGGGAAATGGATGCCGGAACCAAGTGAGTGTCAACCAACTGAAACTTATCGGTCTTTCTATCGTATCTGAATGAACCCAAGGAGAATAACCATGAACGTTTTCACACGTCGTATTGCCCCTTTGGCCTTCGCATTTGTCGCTGGTCTTGCCAGTGTCAATCTGGCTGCTGCCGAAGATGCCATGAAGACGGAACCGCTAAAGAAACACGATGCCATGAAACATGACGCGATGAAGCCAGATGCCATGAAGGCTGCTCCGATGAAGGGGGATGCCATGAAGCCGGACGCAATGAAGAAAGACGCGATGAAAGGTGATGCCATGAAGCCAATGAAGAAAAAGCCGGATGCAATGGCGCCGTCTGCCAACTAATATGGGCTAATCACGTCTATCTCTCCCCACATGGGGGGAGATACGCAGTTAAAAAACATGCGATAACAAGCCCGTGGAGGCTTAAATGACAAGTGTCACGTCCGGTACTGCATTGAACAAGAAGCCAGGCAAAGTCTTGGTCTATCGCCATTCCCTGGCGGTGCGGATTACCCATTGGCTCAATGTTTTATGCCTGAGCGTGCTCTTGATGAGTGGCCTGCAAATATTCAATGCCCACCCGCATCTCTATTGGGGGCAGTATGGCGCGGATGCTTTGCCTGATCCGGCATTTGTTTCCATCGAAGCCTATGCCGATGGAGACAGCATGAAAGGCGTTACGACCATCGGGTCATTTCAGTTCACAACGACCGGGGTGCTTGGGGCTTCGAAAGTGGATGGGGAATTGACGCCGCGGGCTTTTCCCCAATGGCTGACAATTCCAAGCTATCAGGATCTCGGGACGGGAAGGCGTTGGCATTTTTTCTTTGCCTGGTTCTTCGTTATCAACGGGTTCGTCTATATGCTTTACGGGCTTGTCTCCCGGCATTTTCGCCGCGATCTGCTGCCGACAAAAGTTGAGTTGACCCCCAGTCATCTCGCTCACGAGATTGCCGATCACGCACGTCTGCGTTTTCCGAAAGGTGAGAAAGCGCGCCGCTACAACTCTTTGCAGAAGCTTGCCTATATCGGGGTAGGGTTTATTTTTCTCCCCTTGATGGTGCTGACGGGCCTGACCATGTCCCCCGGCTTCAATGCAATTTTTCCCTGGTTGCTGGATGTGTTTGGTGGTCGCCAGTCCGCACGCACAATTCACTTTTTCATAGCCTCGCTTGTCGTTGCCTTTGTGATCGTGCATGTCGCAATGGTTCTCCTGTCAGGTGTCTGGAACAATATGCGTTCGATGATTACCGGCTATTACGCTTTGAAGCCGGATGCGGATAAGGAGACGAATCCATGAGTATCAATCTGACACGGCGTCGTTTTCTGATCGGTTCTGGCATTGCTGCGACGAGCGCTCTGACAGGCTGCGACGCGCTGGTGCAAAGTCCGAGCGTCAATTCTGTTCTTGAAAAGGGCGAGTGGCTTTCAATGAATACTCAACGTCTGCTTTTGGGCAATCAGCGATTGGCGCGTGAATATAGCGAGGCGGATTTGTCGCCAGTGTTCAAGGCAAATGGCACGCAAATGCCGGAAACGGATGTCTATAAGCAGCTTCTCGACAGCAATTTTACCAATTGGCGACTTCAGGTTGATGGCATGGTCAAGACGGCCAAGAGCTTTTCAATGGCCGATTTGAAAGCCATGCCGTCACGCACACAAATTACCCGGCATGATTGTGTTGAGGGTTGGAGTGCGATTGGCAAATGGACCGGAGTTCCACTCGGTTTGGTTTTGGAAAAGGTCGGCCTTGCTCCAGGTGCGCGTTACGCTGTCTTCTACTGCGCCGACGATTATGAGCAATCACTCGACGGCAGCGGCCTCTATTATGAAAGCATTGATCTTGTGGACGCCTGGCACCCGCAGACCATCCTTTCTTATGGCATGAACGGCAAGGATCTGGAGATCGCTCATGGCGCGCCCTTGCGTCTGCGTGTGGAGCGTCAATTGGGGTATAAGCATGCGAAATATCTCATGCGGATCGAGCTTGTAGACAGTTTCAGGAATATTGGTTCTGGTAAAGGCGGCTTCTGGGAAGATCGAGGATATGAATGGTATGCCGGGATTTGAAGCCAGTCTTCGAAAAACTTTCTCGAGACTTTGCCATATCTCGTTCATCTGACATAAAGACGAAGCAGTCTTCAACTGAGAGATTTTTCGTGTCCCCAGCTTCTCCGACCTTCAATAAAAGCTATGCCGCTTTCCTTTTCGATATGGATGGTACAATCTTGAACTCCACCGTGGCGGCGGAGCGCGTATGGAGCAAATGGGCTGAAGCTCAAGGGCTTGATGTGGCCGCCTTCATGCCGACCATGCATGGTGTCAGAGCAATTGATACAATCCGCCGCCTGGGCTTGCCCGGTGTTGATCCTGAGGTGGAAGCAGCGAAGATCACGGAAGATGAAATAAACGACGTTGAAGGTGTCATGGCACTGCCAGGGGCTGCGGCTTTTCTGGAAAGCCTACCTCCTGAAAAATGGGCAATTGTAACCTCTTCGCCGCTTGAATTGGCAAAACGACGGCTTGCGGCGGCGGGAATTCCTTTGCCGCGCACGCTTGTGACTGCTGAGGACGTGAAGATCGGTAAGCCGAACCCGGACTGTTATCTCTTGGGCGCTCGAATGCTCGGTGTCGATGCTTCAGATTGCCTTGTTTTCGAGGATGCAATAGCAGGCATTCTGGCTGGAGATGCAGCAAAAGCCGATATTATGGTGATTACGGCTACCCATAAACATCCAGTCGAGACGGTGCATGCAACGCTTGCGGATTACGAGAACGTGACTTTGCAGATCGATGCTGCCGGTCGGTTATTGGTGATCAGAAATGGCTGATCAGCAAATATTTGCTGATCTCGAGACAAACGGAAAATTGATCAATCTTCTCAAGACAATTTACAGCTTGTCCTTTTAAACGCTGAAACCTTTCCCCATATGTAACGCGAACGTCACGTGACGCATATTGAGGAGATTTGCATGCCGCTCGTACTATTCAAGCTCAGTTGGGCTACTCTTAGCAGGATTGCCGCCGTGCTTCTTATCGGACTGGCTGTCAGCTTTAGCGCAGTCTATGAAGCTGATGCGCGACGGGGCGGTGGTGGATTTGGCAGCCGTGGCTCGCGGACATTTGATGCGCCAGCGCCTACGCGTACGGCCCCAACAAATGCAGCACCAATCGAACGCACTATGACACCGCGTCAACAGGCGCAGCCGGGTGCAGCGCAAACGCAAGCTGCGCAGCAGCAAAGACCTGGCGGCTTGTTCGGTGGAATGGGCCGTTCGCTGCTCGGTGGACTTCTGGTCGGTGGATTGATTGGCGCATTTCTCGGAAATGGTTTTGGCGGAATGGCCGGTTTATTCGGCATGCTGATCCAGATTGCTCTGATCGCTGGTGTTGCCATGCTGGCATTGCGCTTCTTCCGTTCACGGCAGGCATCTTCGATGGCTCCAGCAGGGGCGGGTGGTCAGGCTTTTGGCCGGAACGCATTTGACAATCAGTCGGGACCATCTTCGTCGATGCGCGTTCCCACTATCGGGTCGGGATCAAAACAGAATAGTTCTGCAAGTAGCAGTTTCGGTTCGGCGAGCGCTCCTGCCAGCAGTGCTACCAACTATGCCAGGCAGCAGCCAGGTAAATTGGTTCCTGAAGATGAAATTGGTTTGACTCAGAATGATCTTGATCGTTTTGAGTCATTGTTGACCGAAGTGCAGACAGCCTATGGCAAGGAAGATTATGCAACTTTGCGCAAGATCACCACGCCGGAGGCAATGTCCTATCTGGCCGAAGAACTGGGCCAGAATGCCACTGATGGACTGCGCAACAGCGTAACCGATGTGAAGCTTGTTCAGAGCGATATTTCCGAAGCATGGGCAGAAGGCGACCGTGACTATGCAACCGCTGCACTGCGCTATTCCAGCATTGACGCAATGCTCGACCGCAACACAGGCCGGGTCGTTAATGGTGATGAAGGCGAGCCGAGCCAGACAACGGAGATATGGACATTTGTGCGTGAGGGCGGCCAGGAGTGGAAACTTGCGGCCATTCAGGACGCTGCCTGATCAAATTTGAACTAAACGCGGCGCGGCTCCGGAATGAATGGAGCCGCGCCGTTTTTATATCGAGAATTGTAGTTAGACAGGCACTTAGCTTTTTTGCAAAGCGAGATGTGCGCCAAGGCCTACAAAAATTGCGCCGCCAGCACGTTGCATGAGCTTTTGAGTGCGGCTCGAGCGTTGCAATCGGCCAAGCATTGCACCCGCTAGAAACACGCACAAAAGATCTGCGGATGAAAACACCATGTTGCCGATTGTTCCAAGGAGAATGAACTGCACCCAGACAGGAAATGCAGCAGAGGGATCAATAAATTGAGGCAGGAACGCAAGAAAGAAAATTGCCGTTTTCGGATTGAGGACCTCAACGGTTATGCTTTCGAAAAATGCGCGCCTGCCTGACTTCTGTTCAATGGGAGCCGACGCGATTTCACTGTGTGTTTTGGTGCGGAAAAGTGAAATTCCGAGCCAGATCAAATAAATTGCGCCAGCAAGTTTAACCACCATGTAGATCAGGGGAACGGCGTGAAAAAGCACGGAAAGGCCCGCTGCTGCTGCGATGACATGAACATATCCGCCAAGATGAATCCCGAGCGATGCCATAAGCCCTGACCAGCGGCCACGGGCTATTGTTTGCGCAGCCGTGTAAAGCATTGCCGGGCCGGGCATGAAAGCAAAGACGGCAGTGGTTACCAGAAAAGCAATTAAAGTATCCGGAGGCGACATGATCAAAGTCCTTTAGGAGGAATATTTATGGAATCGAATCGACTTGCAACGATAGTCAGACAAATGTCTTGTTTCTGATTTCTAAGGCTGACGGAAACCCCAGGAAAGAAAAATTTGTGATCACCAGATTGATAAATAGGTTTAGAGCTTCGTCATCAGCCCATCGGGCAATGCTTGTTCACTTTCCACATAGTGACAAAGCTGCTGCTCTTTCTACAACAGCTAAGCCAAGTGACAATCTGATCGTGGCATTTTACACGCGCGATTCATTTTATGAACGGGAAGCGCAACGCATGGCCGCTTCGGCAGCCCGGTTAGGTCTATCTGTTGCCGCAACAGCAGTCGATAGCGCTGGGAGTTGGGTCCGCAATGCTTCGATGAAGGCGGAGTTTTTGTTCAATGAACGTCTCGGTCGACGAGGCCCATTGCTTTACGTCGATGTCGATGCTGTATTTCATCGCAATCCATGGTCCGCATTAGAAGAGTATATGGGAGATGTTGCGGTTCATTATGATACCCATGTCAATAAGCTCATCGCGGCAACTATTCTTATAAATGATACACCCGCAGCCTTGCGTCTGATGGAGATGTGGAAAGATCGTTGCAATGGCAATCCTGACATATGGGATCAGGTGGTGCTGGAGCAGATCATCGCGGAAGATGCTGCTTCTGAAACACAGCAATTCGATGTGCGGCATATTCCGGCCGCGTTTTGTTGGATATTTGACCGTGTATCAAATACCGCTGTGGACACGGTTTTCATTGAGCAGCTTCAGGCAAGTCGTGAGGCACGCAGTAAGCCACGCTGGTTTGGTTTGGTTGGCAAGCGCCTCCAACGTCGCCGGGAACGCGTCGAAATTATTGACCGCATTTTGGAACAGGAGAAGTCCCGAACAGGGTTTTCATCTGAAGCTTAATTTGGCAGAATGCGCACTTTGTAACGCCCAACCTTTGGCGACGTACCCATGATCTTGAGTTCGCTATTCTCGAACTTGATAATGGAAGAAGTCATACGGAATTCCGTATGGACAAAGACCGGATTAAGCTGGCCTGCTTCACTGAAGCGAATTGCCGAGACATCATCATCACGCAAGCTGATATGAACGCGCGTCTGCTCGTCTACATTCCTGTCGCTGCGGAATGAGACCAATGCATCAAAACGGCAACGCTGTCCGCGGTCAATATTAATACCTGAATCCTCGATGAAATTGGTCAAGGCTTCCCAGTTTGCATCTTCGTCAATCTGTTCCGGTTCGGTCGGTTCCATCAGGAGCTTTCATTAATTCAGCAGATAATGCATGCCTTATACACCAAAATTGCGCGTGTCGCGGAATCCTTGTGCCTCAATCGTGGAAGGGTTCCACAAAGATGCGCTCACCTGTCAAAAACGCATCGGCTACATGGCGCAAAGGCGCAATGTCGACATCCGATTGTTTGTTCTTAACCAGATCAGCAAAACGACGGTAGAGTTCGGGATATTCAGCCTCGGCTGGCAATGAAATGGCCTTACCATCAATGGTAAGCTTCGACCCGCCATCCATAAGGACTATCTGGCCTGCGGAAGTCTCCGCGACAATATCCCATGTCTGCTTGCCCGTCTGACGCCAGTCAAGCTCCACATGAACCGGGATTCCGTTAGCGCTGGTCATTTTCAGATCGGCGGCAATCGGCGCTTGCCGATTCTCAGGAAACTCAAGTGTCGCGCTTCTGATGAATACGGGAGCGGGCATAATATGGGTGAGGATGGAAAGTGCATTAATGCCCGGATCGAAAACGCCAAGCCCGCCAGCCTGCCAGATCCAGTCCTGATTGGGATGCCAATGCCGAACATCCTCCTTCCAGACAATATGGACACTCTGCGGCACATTTGTGCGAAGGAAGGATTTTGCGGTCTCCACGCCTGGCGCATAGCGGGAGTGCCAGCTTGCAAAAAGCGATACGCCTTTTTCATTCGCCAGAGACGTCAGGCTTTCGACTTCGCTCAACGTCGCCCCCGGGGGCTTTTCGAGAAAGACGTGCTTGCCGGCTAAAATGGCCTCATAGGCGGCGTCATAACGAAACTGCGGTGGCATGCAGAGTGATACCGCGTCGATAGACGGGGTAGAATCAAACATGGCTTTCATCGATGTAAAATTGGCGATGCCATCTACCGTGCCGTTACGGCTGGCCGCTGCTACAAGTTTGAAGTCTGCATTTCCTGCAATGGAAGGCAGGTGCTGGTCACGGGCAATCTTGCCTACGCCGACGATTGCCAAATGAATTGGGGGCATGGCCGCTTCCTTTATTTCAACCAACGCGTGTTACGTGGGGTCTTCGTTTGCAGATCTGGAGTATTTCCGGCGAAAACGGAGTCGCCTTCAATACTCTATATCTTTGTTTTTTACGCAATTCCGATTGCTAAAACCGGTTCCCACTTTTGCTGGAATTGCTCTAATGCGAAATCCATTCAGCGGCAAGTGGCAGGGTCCGGAGTCTGGCAACACAACAATGGGTGGGAGGAGAAGACTTGCATCTTGCACTTGAAAGGAAATTGGAGTCCTCTCCGATATTCTCTTGAATCAGTCGCGCAGGAAATAGCATGTCCTTCCAGAAAATCGATGATCTTGGCCGCAAGCTTGAAGCCCTTGAGCATGCGCTTGCAATTTTGGGCGCCGATGAGGCGACGCATATGGCTGTCGGTGGCGGTGAAAAACGGGCCGAAGCAATGGCGTCGCTTGCCGGAATGTATCACAGGCAGGCAACTGCTCCGGAAATCGCCGATTGGATTGCCGATGCTGAAGCGCAAAAGCTGGGCGAGGAACAACAGGCGGCAGTTCGGGAGTTTCGGCGGCATTACACAAATTTGACCTGCCTGCCTGTGGATTTTGTCGAGCGTCAGACCAATGCGCGAATGCGCTGCGAACAATTATGGCGCGATTTGCGGGCGAAAAATGACTGGGCCGGTTTTCTGCCGGCCCTTGACGGAGTTATCGCATTGGCCCGTGAAGAGGCAACCATGCGGGCCGATGTGTTGGGACTTGAGCCCTATGATGCGATGATTGAGCAGCATGATCCTGGGGCTCGCACTGCCAGTATCGGCCCCGTCTTTTCCGAGTTGAAAGGTTTCTTGAAAGAATTCGTGCCTGAGGCGCTCGGCGTCCAGGAGGAGAGGGCGGCCAGACGCCCTCTAAAAGCCTTGTCAGGCATCTATCCCGTTGAGAAACAGCGCGAGTTGGGTTTGGCCATGATGGCTGCGACAGGGTTTGATCTGTCGCATGGAAGCCTTTCCGTTTCGCATCATCCTTTCTGTGGAGGCGTGCCAAGCGACGTGCGTATAACCACTCGTTACAGGACCAGCGAGTTTCTTTCAGCACTGATGGGTGTCCTACATGAGACAGGCCATGCGCTTTACGAGCAGAACCTGCCGAAAGAGTGGTCCCATTGGCCGCTTGGCAAAGCACGCGGCATGGCGATGCATGAGAGCCAAAGCCTTTTTGTGGAAAAACAGCTAGGCCGCAATCCGGCATTTTGGCGCTGGGCCCTACCCGTCATTGCCAAACATCTTGGTGAGGCATGGACGTTGGAGGATATACTTCCACACGTGCATCGTGTGGAGCGGGGGCTGATTCGCGTCGATGCGGATGAGGTAACCTATCCGCTGCATGTGATCCTACGCTATGAATTGGAAGAAGATATTATTGCAGGCAAATTGGAGACTATTGATCTTCCAGCGGCTTGGGACGCGAAAATGCGTGAATATCTCGGCCTTTCCACGATTGATACACCGGGGGATGGGCCGATGCAGGACGTACATTGGGCTGCCGGTGCTTTTGGTTATTTCCCATCCTACACACTTGGCGCAATGATGGCAGCTCAACAATGGGCCGCTTTGACGCGCGAGCATCCAGCAGCCGACAGCGATCTTGCTGAAGGCAATTTTGATAAGATCAATGATTGGCGCCGTGACAAGATCTGGTCGCAAGGCTCACGCTGGTCAACACCTGAACTCCTTGAGCGGGCTACAGGTGAAAAGCTGGAGGCGAGCCATTTCATAAATCATTTGCGCGGCAGATATGGCGAGGTATGAGGGGTCAGGCTCGCCGGGCTATAAAGTAATAGGCGTGAATTCCCGTCGTTGAACGATCATGAATCAGATGAACATCGGTCATCTGATTTTTGTGAAAGAGCGCCATTACGGTATTTGCATCATAGTCATACATCTGGATGTCGGGATGATCATAATTGTCCCGATCAATGAAGACGGTCTCATTTTTGTAATAGTCATTGCGGAAGTACATCATCCGGTCATTGTAATATTCGGCGCGGTTTGCCGTCTTGAACAAGGGGATATGAAGCGAAGCGACGCCTCCGCTCTTCACGCATTGCAGCAAGTCATTGATGATGAAATATCCGCGACGTGGTTCAATGTGTTGCAGGACAATGTAGCTGTTCAACCAGTCGACCTTGACGCCTTCCTTTACAAGTATTTCAGGAGATTCGACGCAGCGTACATTTTTCAGCTTACGATCGGCGCAATTCTTTAGCGCAATATCCCGCATCGTTTCGGAAATATCGATGCCTATGGCATTCTTTGCCTGCTGGGCGAGTGGAATAAGTAGCCTGCCTACGCCGCAACCAAAATCAATGATTGATTCAGCCGGAACGTTGAACTCCGGGATCAGGCTTTTGATGAGAACGATCAGATTTGCAATATCAGTCTGTCCGGTGGCGAAAAATTCGGTTGCATTCTTTTTAGTTAGTTTCTTTGATTTGAACTGATCTTCCGTAAGAACGGCCCAGTAGGCATTGTCTTTTGCCAGTTTTTCCCAGTCTTCATTTGTATCACGCATGGAACTCCCCTTAATCCATTCAATTTATTTTAGACAATGATGAAATATTCTACGGCGTTATTTTGGAAGTATCGTTTATTACTCAGCGATCAATGTTGGCTCTCCGTCAGTACAGTTTTCACCAAATTATGACGGTGAGTGTAGTGAAGTTCGGGCAAAAACGGATCAGGTGCCAATTTGGAGTAGATTCCAAAGCTCTGCTCGATGAATTGCTCGAGAGAAATTTGTCTGTATTCCTGGGGCACTTTGAACATATAGGAGCCCCTGACACCAAAAACTTCTGCGATCTCCGGATAGACCGGATAGCATGCGCCGGAGGTTAGAACATCCGCAGGAACAAGATCGGTGCGGTTGGGTTCGATACCGCATTTTTCCAGGTATAGTTGCGCAATATCAAAGATGGGGCGCACTTTAGAGTGATTGACACCGTACATAAAGCAATCGCCATGCGACCAAACCCTGAATCGGGCGGAGATATCAAGGCCCTGATCTGCGAAGGTTTTCAGAAGCTGGTCTCTTTCCATGTCCCACCGTGCGAAGTAACCGCATCGTTCAAAAATATCCCTGCGAAAGAGCTGTTTCGTCGTTTGAACATCATATCCGGCCTGATAGGCGGCAAGAACAATCATCGAGTGGAATGGCCCGAGTGGACTGTCCAACACTGCTCCCCTTGCAACTACGGTGCACAGGTCCGGGTGATAGGCATCAAACTTTATGGAAGGTATCTTGCTGAGATTTTCCAGGGCTGAAAAATCATATGCAAGCCCATTAATGTCAGGATGGATGATGACTTTGGCATAGCGGGACAATGTCTGTTTATATTCATCAAGCTTGCTGCGGAAGGACCAATAATCCGCATGATCAATTTTGACGCCATTGGTGAGCAGCCGCAGAGAGTTTGCAAGCCCGAATGTATTGCAGTTGGAAACAAGTAGCCAATTTTCCATGCCGGTTCTCTCGCAGTCCGATTCTAAAGTTTGCATCCTATTTTGATCACGGGCGCATCATCTCAATCTCGCGCTCATCGCAAATAACATTGCGTTGCGGCGCTTCTGGAGGAGGCAGCATCGTTTGGGCTTTATTCTCTTCGTCTAAGGGGCGGGATACATAATTTTTCACAAAGCAGCGCATGGCATGCGCAACGCCAATTGAATTCACCTCGCGGTAGTCATCCTCATAATATAATCCGCCAGCATTGCTGCCGGTTATTATTTCGTAGGATGGAAAATAATCGACCCAATCAAAACGCGACAACATCTGTTCAGCGACGACCCTTAAGACGGATTTGCTGTAAGTGGTCGAGACGAGAACGCTACGGTTTTCATAGGTGGCAACCAAGGGAACGGGAGAAACTGTGAGCAGGACCTTGACGCGCGGATTGACGGCTTTCAATTTTTCCAGAAACAGTGTCATGTCCTCATTAACATCAGCGACGGTAAAATTGATGAATTCATATTTTTCCGGATCGTAAGAACCGGCGCTGACACCAGGTGCAAGAGGGAATACAGAGCCGTCTGCTCTTGATCGCCAAGCCTCTGTCAGGCCAAGTGTGAAGATGAAAATATCCGGGTCCAGAAAGACGGATTTAACCGCAGCAAGATGCGCCCGGCGCGCCTCGCGCACAGCCTCCTCTGTTTCATAGCCATCCGGCTCAATGAGCGGACGAAATGGATCAACAAATTTGCCATCTTTGCGTTGCCAGGCAGTCTCCAGAGGTCTTCTGCCCTCGAAGACTTCGTCAAAGAGTTGCAGGAGTTGACGAGCCGTATAAAGATTGCCGTATCTTGCGGAAAATACGCCAAAATTGCGATGAATGCGCTCCTGCGCGCTCAGATACTCACCGGACTCAGCGATCAGATAGTGAAAACCAATTCGCTGCATCTGACGGGAAATATGCTGGGCAAAACAGCTGCCTGCCGTCGCTATTTTCATAGCACTGTCGATTTTAAATCGAGGGTTTACAACCGGGTCAAACAGATGGGTTTCCACCCGGGCAACGGACCGTCGCCACAACTGATAATCCTTGATACCCGCATAGGGATTGGTCATTTATCTGCCTCCGCTATGATGTTTTTGACGAGATTGTATCGATCTGCAAAGAAATACTCGGCTGCAATTTCACCAGGGGCCCATTTGGAATAGGCCTCGAAGCTTTTTTGCGTAAATTCTTCCAGCGACATCAATCTATATTCGCCAAGGACCTTGAACATGAGAGAGCCGCGAAAGCCGAATGTTTCGGCAATCTCCGGGTAGACTGGCAGGCATATGCCGTCGACCAAGGTATCATGCGGTATCAGGTCTGATTGGTTGGTCTCGATGCCAAGCGATTCAAGAAAGACCCGCGCAACATCGTGAATGGGCCGCGCCTTCGGATGACCAAGCCCATACATGAAAGATTCGCCGCGAGACCATGATCGGAATGGGGTGGAAATATCGAGATTGAAGAATGAAAAAACCTTCATAAGCCGATCTCGCTCCGGCTCCCATCGTGAAAGAAATCCGCAATGCTCGAATATTTCCCGTCTAAACAGACGCTGGGTTTTCTCTACGCTATAACCAGCCTCAAAAGCCGCGAAAACGAGCATGGAATGATAGCCAGCCGTTGGCCCGTAGATGCGTTTTCCATCGGCAAAAAGATAACAAAGGTCCGGATGATAGGCATCAAAATCAATGCCGGGAATCCTGCTGACATTTTTCAACACGGAGAAATCATATTCAACGAATTGAATGGCAGGATTGATTATAACCCTGTCATATTCCGGCATGGTTTCCTTATACTTTTCCAGATTTTTCATAAGCTCAAAGACGTCGAAACAGTCCAAACTGAAACTGTTACTCAGTAGCTTTAAGGAGTTGGCCAGCCCATATGTATTGCAATTTGAAATCAGCAACCATTTTTCCAAGGAACACTCGCTTTAAAGTGACTGTTGCAAAACGCCGTTTCAGACAGGTGTGCAATTGCCTCGGAAATTCCCCGGAGAATTTCATAAGCATATGTAAATCATTATCAATTTTTGACGTTATGGATAGATAAGCCTTCTGAAGGCCTATAAATCTATACGGATTACGTCATGGCGCATCACTAAGCGACAAACATGCAGTATCATTTTGGACATGGTAAATAGTTGCTGCTGTGGAAACCGCGATCCGAAAGGCTCCGCAAATTTATACGTAACTTGCATTCTGTTACTTAAGAGCCAGACAATAAGGGATCAATGAAATGCGCCTTTTACAAAATCTGTCTCAAACAGGCGTATTCGCAGCCCTTGCGGCAGCGGTGTTGTTTGGTGCGGGTACTCCCTTGGCGAAATTGTTGCTCACATCGGTAAACCCATGGATGCTTGCCGCGCTTTTATATTTGGGTTCGGGTATCGGTCTGACGGTCTATCGCTGGCTCCGCCGGTCGCCTGCGGTTGCTCTATCGCCTGCCGAATTACCGTGGTTTGTTGGCGCTGTGATATTCGGAGGTGTGGTGGGACCTGTTCTCCTGATGTTTGGACTAACTGGCATGCCAGCATCTGGGGCTTCCCTACTTCTAAATTCCGAGGGCGTATTTACAGCGCTACTTGCATGGTTCGTTTTCAAAGAAAACTTTGACCGTCGCATCGCTGTCGGGATGGTCGCAATTATTGCGGGAGCATTGATTCTTAGCTGGCCTGGCGAAGCGAAGTTTTCCGGATTTTTGCCAGCGTTGACTGTTCTTGGAGCGTGCCTGGCCTGGGGCATTGATAACAACCTCACGCGCAAAGTATCTTTGTCTGATGCCACATGGATTGCCTCGGTTAAGGGGCTTGTGGCTGGTTGCGTCAATCTGGTGCTGGCTATGCTGGTTGGCGCCTCATTTCCACCGATGCTAAATATGGCAGGGGCAATGGTCGTGGGGCTGTTTGCCTATGGAGTAAGCCTTACCCTTTTCGTGGTTGGGCTAAGGCATCTTGGGACTGCCCGAACCGGTGCCTATTTTTCGGTCGCTCCATTCATCGGTGCGATTCTAGCTGTAGTCATGGGTGAGCCCATTACCTTGCCACTGATATGCGCAGGGGGATTGATGGCATTCGGAATATGGCTTCATTTGACGGAGCATCACGAACATTTCCACACGCACCAGCCGATTGAGCATGATCATGAGCACATTCATGATGCTCACCATCAGCATAGTCATGATTTTCCTGTCGTGGCGGGCGTCAAACATAGCCACAGGCACAAGCACGAGACCATCACACATTCGCATGCTCATTTCCCGGATGTGCACCATCAGCATGATCATTAGTAAAGCGGATAAGGAAGAAACGCGCACGCTCAAATCTGCGCGTTGTTTGGTAGCGAAGGAGGGATTCGAACCCCCGACACAAGGATTATGATTCCTCTGCTCTAACCTACTGAGCTACTTCGCCCCAAATGTCTTGCGACCCATAAAATGGCTGCCTCATAAAGCTGGCCGGGAACACACTGTCATTCGCCAAAGACGGGCGACAGGGACGTGGGCGGATATATGTGGGTGGGATGGGCCTGTCAAGCAATCTTCTCCATGTGCAGGTTGGGAAATTGCCAGAAAGCCAATTCATCAGGATCACGGCCGATAAAAGTTGGGGAAACAATCCCGCTTCCCCCTTTTTCAGACTTACCAAGGCAAGATTTACCATGCTTGGTCATTCTATGTGGTGAATTATCGCTTAGCCATGTTTGCAACACTTGTTTTCGTTAGTTGCTCCAGATATTGCATGCGCACATGAACAAGGCTGAAAAGATGGCTCCACGAATTGCAGTGCTCGGTTGTGGTTATTGGGGCAGCAATCATATTCGCACTTTGAAAAGCCTCGGAGCGCTTTACGCCGTGGCTGACCAGAACAGTGATCGCGCTGCAGGCTTTGCGGCCGAGCAGGGCGTATTGCACATTGAGGTTGAAGACCTCTTCACTCATCCCGACGTTGACGCCATTGTTATGGCCCTGCCACCCCAGTTTCATGCGGCAGCTGCAATACGCGCTGTGAATAATGGCAAAGACGTTCTGGTCGAAAAGCCGATTGCCCTGACTGTGCCTGATGCGGAGGCCGCAGTGCAGGCAGCCCGCGACAATAATCGCATCTTCATGGTTGGCCATGTTCTTCGTTTTCATCCCGCCTTTGAGAAGCTGCTGGAATTGATCAAGGTCGGCGACCTTGGTGATGTTCGCTATATTCATTCGCATCGCCTCGGTCTTGGAAAATTCCATACGGAAAACGATGCGCTATGGGATCTTGCGCCCCATGACCTGTCGATGATTCTTGCAATTACCGGTACGGAGCCATTGGAAGTGCGGGGCGAGGGCGCAGCGGTTCTGGATCATTTAAGTGATTTCGCCCATCTTCATTTGCGTTTTCCAAATAATGTGCGGGGGCATCTCTTTGCCTCCAGGCTCAATCCTTATCGTGAACGGCGCCTGACCGTGGTTGGCACCAAGGCCATGGCAGTTTTCGACGATATGGAGCCATGGGACCGAAAACTGGCGGTCTACAAACACTCTATCTGGCAGGATAATGGCCAGTGGGCGTCAACGACGGAAGAGCCAACCTATATCAAGGTTGCACAAGGGATGCCGCTGACACGCGAGTGCCAAAGCTTCATTCATAGTATCGAAACACGTGAACAGCCGAAAACTGATGGTGAAGAGGCTGTTCGGGTCTTGCGTATTTTGACAGCAGGTACGGTCGCCCATAACAAGGTAGACTGACCTTTCTTGCCCTTGGAGCCTGGCATTGGTACAAGGCCCACGTCTTGTTACAAGACGAGGCAAACTTTGAACGGCGACATCTGGCGGTCTTTGACGCGTCCTTTTAAAGAGTTGCCTAGATTTCCCGCAGCGGATTCGCGGAAACATTTATTGGAGCAATGATGCAGTTCATCGATCTCGGCGCGCAGCGTGAACGGATTAGCGGCAAACTTGATGCGGCTATCGCTAAAGTAGTGCGCGAAGGAAAATATATTCTTGGTCCGGAAGTGGGCGAGTTTGAAAAGCGTCTGGCCGAATATGTTGGTGTTGAACATGTTGTAGCCTGTGCCAACGGCACGGATGCATTGCAGATTCCGCTTATGGCAAAGGGTATTGGGCCCGGTGATGCGGTGTTTGTTCCCAGCTTTACCTTTGCAGCGACCGCCGAGGTTGTCGCCTTGGTTGGCGCTGAGCCCGTGTTTATTGATGTGGACCCTGACACTTACAACATCAATGTCGAGCAGTTGCAGGCAGCTATTGATGCTGTCCGTGCTGAAGGCCGACTGCAACCAAAAGCAGTTATTCCGGTGGATTTGTTTGGCCTTGCTGCGGATTACATCTCAATTTCTGCCATTGCCGCCAAAGAAGGCCTGTTCGTTATTGAAGATGCCGCGCAATCCATTGGCGGCAAACGTGACAATGCCATGTGCGGTGCCTTTGGCGATGTTGGCGCAACCAGTTTCTACCCGGCAAAGCCGCTGGGCTGCTATGGCGATGGCGGGGCTATTTTTACCAATAATGGCGAGTTGGCGGAGATTATGCGCTCTGTGCTTTTCCACGGTAAGGGTGAAACGCAGTATGATAATGTTCGCATCGGGCTCAATTCACGGCTCGATACAATTCAGGCGGCAATTCTCCTTGAAAAGCTGGCAATTCTTGAAGACGAGATGGAAACGCGGCAATTGGTTGCCAAGCGCTATGCTGCGGGTCTGAAAGACATTGCCAAGGTTGCCGTCATGCCGGAAGGCTCGCGCTCAGCCTGGGCGCAATATGCTATTGAGATAGACAATCGTGATGCATTGAAAGCGCATCTTCAGGCCAATGGTATTCCGTCGGTGATCTATTATGTGAAGCCGCTACATTTGCAGGATGCCTATAAGCACTATGGTCGGGCGGCGGGAGGGCTTTCAGTCTCGGAAACCTTGCCCAAGAACATTCTATGCCTGCCGATGCATCCCTATCTGAGCACGGATGATCAAGACAGGATCATCGGGACAATCCGCGATTTTCATGAAAAAGGGGCCTGAGGGCCCCAATTTTCTTTCAATATGACGCTTGTGATCAGGCGTGCTGACTGCTTTGCTCGGCCAGCTTCTTGAGCATTGCTTCTGCTTGTGGCGCGCGCTCGGAGCGGCCGATGAAGCCGCCGCCATAGACGCGCGCGGTGTTGCTATCATCTGAGTAAAGCACGCAAGCCTGACCGGGCGCTATGCCGCTTTCACCATCAATGAGCTCCACCCATGTTTCGCCGGCCTGATGATGCAAAACTGCGGGACGAGGAGGGCGCGTCGAGCGGACCTTGGCATAAAGCTCCACACCACCTTCAGGAATATCAGTCAGCGCTTCGTCGCCGAGCCAGTTGACGTTGCGCAAATAGACCTTGCGGGTCTCAAGTGCTTCACGGGGTCCAACGACAACGCGCGCATTTCCAGCGTCAAGATGCACAACATATAATGGATCGCCTGTGGCAACGCCGATTCCGCGCCGTTGACCGATGGTATAATGCACAATCCCCTCATGACGTCCAAGGACGCGGCCATCAATATGGACGATGTCTCCGGGGTTTGCAGCTTCTGGCTTCAACTTGGAGATAATGTCGGAATATTTGCCCTGAGGAACGAAGCAAATGTCCTGGCTATCCTGCTTATTGGCAACAGTCAGGCCCAGTTCTTCCGCTATGGCACGGGTTTCCGCTTTTGTCATTCCACCAAGGGGAAAACGCAAATAGTCGATTTGCTCCTGCGTCGTCGCAAACAGAAAATAGCTCTGGTCCTTGTCGGTATCGACCGGACGGAAAAGCGAGCGATGCGCACCATTTGCGCGGCTGCGAATATAATGACCTGTCGCAAGGGCGTCGGCACCGAGGTCACGGGCTGTTTGCAACAGATCGGCAAATTTTACAGTCTGATTGCATGATACACATGGGATTGGCGTTTCGCCGCTGACATAGCTTGCAGCGAAAGGATCGATTACCGCTTCACGAAAGCGCGCTTCATAATCGAGAACATAATGTGGAATGCCAATGCGCTCTGAAACTCTGCGCGCATCTTCAATATCCTGGCCAGCACAGCATGAGCCCGCACGATGCGTGGAAGCGCCGTGATCGTAAAGCTGCAAAGTTACGCCGACAACATCATAGCCCTGACGTTTAAGGATGCCTGCCACAACCGAGGAATCCACGCCGCCCGACATGGCAACGACGATACGGGTGTCTTCCGGGCGAGCCGGTAGATCGAGACTGTTCAGTGTCATAAGCAATTCCAATTGGATGCAGCGGCATAAAGGCGCACGGCTGATATTTGCCCTATATAGGTGAAATGCGCCAGCCTGCCAACAGGAACCGGCATGATAACTATTTTTTCCGTGGAGCCTGTCCCGCCCGCTCCCTACTAATGCTTGCGGAGTGAGACTAAAGTTTAACAAAAATAATATGGTTCCATTAACCGAAGTTACCAGAGAATGACTAGGTGTTTAGTCAATTATTAAAGCCCTGCATGTAATGTCAGCTGCGATAGGTCTTGAAGTTAAGTGTAGAGAGTACAATGACCGATCTTGTTCGACCGAGAGTAAAATATGTAATCGGCCCGGATGGCAGCCCGCTGACCATCGCCGATCTTCCGCCCGCTAGCACGCGGCGTTGGGTAATTCGCCGCAAGGCGGAGGTGGTTGCCGCTGTACGCGGCGGTCTTCTCAGTCTTGAGGAAGCTTGCCAACGTTATACGCTTACGGTGGAAGAGTTCCTTTCCTGGCAGTCGTCGATCTCTGATCACGGTCTGGCAGGTCTTCGAACGACCCGGATACAGCAATATCGTCATTAGATGATGGTGCCTATGAACATGAAAAAGGCTGATCTTGCGATCAGCCTTTTTCTTCTTAACAAGTTACTTGTGTGATCGGTAACTGATCCTCACTTGGGGTCAGGTTGTACGATGAAATGGGTGGCGACAGCGGATAAGAGGGCCGATATGGTAAAAAACCACAGGCCTGGTTGAGCAATCGCTGTGGCAAGACCGCTGGTTTTCACGCCGAAAATTACCAATGCCACCAGCAGAACATCAAGCATTGACCATTTTGATAAAAGTGCAACGGAGTTGTGCCATGATCGCGCTGTTGATCTACCCTGCATCGCAGCCATTTGAGCCACTCCAAGCTTTGTGATTGGCAAAGCCACAGAAAAGAATGCGATAATTATTGCAAGCAGTTGATCGCCGCCGCCCCATAGGGATTGTATGATGCTGAGCAGTGACGGATTTTCTTCGAAAAAATAGAGTTTACTGACATTCATGAGCGGCATTGCCAGCCCAAGCGCCAAGGTGAATGTAGCAATAAACAGAAGTAGCGGGACGATGGATCGCATTAATAACAGATTTTCCGGTTAGCCTGTCAGGCCTATGACATAGCATGAGTATGTTTATCCAGGGCAGGGTCATTATTGACGAAATATGTGCCTTTAATTTCTGGCCGGACGGGAACAAAAACGATACATATTTAGGATAGTCATATTGGCGAACATATTGGATCGAAATCATATGCGTACTAAAATCGGCTTCCTATTGGTTTTCATTGGACTGGCAACATCTGCCTTTGCATTGGAAAGCGGTGCTCCACCGGTACTCAAACCTTTGACAGAGCAGGCACAGGCCGCGCATTTGAGTGCACAGTTTCTGATCCAGTATCATTACAAAACTGTACCGCTGGGCGACGATTTGTCTGAGAAAATCCTCAATCGCTATATCAAACTGCTTGATCCGGAGAAATTCTTCTTTTCGCAGGCGGATATTGATAGTTTCAATGCCGATAAAGATAAGCTTGACGATGGGATTTACGGTGAGGATCTGGCAATCCCCTTCAAGATTTTCAATGTTTACGACCAGCGCGTGGTTGAGCGTCTGAATTATGCGCGCGATTTGCTAAAGCAAGACTTTGATTTCAACGTTAAAGAAAACTTTCCGATCATTCGTGATGATGAACCGTGGCCGAAGACTGAAGCCGAGAGCCACGATCTATGGCGCAAGCGCGTCAAGAATGATTGGCTGCGCTTGAAGCTGGCTGGAAATGACGATGCGACTATCCGCAAAACACTTGAAAAGCGTTACGCCAATTCGCTTTCCCGCGCTTACAAGTACAAAAGTGAAGATGTTTTCCAGATATTTATGAATGCCTATACAAACTCGATAGAGCCTCACACGGATTACTTTGGGTCTAGAGCGGCGTCAGAATTTGATATTTCCATGCGTCTTTCCCTGGTCGGAATCGGCGCTGTTCTACAGGAACGCGAAGAATACACAACCATTCGTGAGCTGGTCGCGGGTGGTCCGGCTCAGCTATCAGGTCAATTGGGCGTGGGCGACAGGATTGTCGGGGTTGCGCAAGGCAAGAATGGCGAAATGGTCGACGTCGTTGGAACGCCGCTTCCAGATGTGGTGAAACTTATTCGAGGCACAAAAGACACTGTAGTTCGCCTGAGCATATTTCCGGCCGATGCCGGGCCTGATGGCAAGCACCGCGAGATAAGCCTGGTTCGCAATACAATTAATCTGGAGAAGCAGGCGGCGAAAAAGACAATTCTTGAGGTTAAGAACGGCGACATTACCAATAAGGTGGGCGTCATTACGCTGCCGACCTTTTACGAAGATTTCGACGCGCGCCGCCGGGGTGACAAGAACTATCGTAGCGCTGGTCGCGATGTTGCCAAGCTGTTGACCGAACTCAAGAAAGAGCAGGTCGATAGTGTCATTATTGATCTGCGCAACAATGGCGGTGGATCGTTGCCACAAGCAATTGAGATGACCGGCCTCTTTGTTGGCAAGGGTCCTGTGCTCCAGCAGCGTAACCATGATGGCGAAATCAAGGTGAATAGCTCGGACGCCCGTTCGGCTGCCTGGACTGGGCCTCTCGGCGTGTTGATTAACCGCGGCTCGGCATCTGCCTCAGAAATTTTCGCTGCGGCAATACAGGATTATGGCCGTGGTATCATTATAGGTGAACCAAGCTTTGGCAAAGGCACCGTCCAAACTGTCGTTAATCTTGACGAGGAGGCCAATAATTCCAAGCCTCAATTCGGTGAACTCAAGATGACAATTGCTCAGTTCTTCCGGATTAATGGCGGTACCACACAGCTTAAGGGAGTTACGCCCGATATCAGTTTGCCAGGCTTTTCTGACCTCGAAAATTTGGGCGAGGCAAGCTACGACAATGCTTTGCCATGGATGCAGGTGAAGAAGGCGAGCTATAAGGAACTGGGGGACATCAAGGACGTGTTGCCTCAGGTGCAAAGCCTGCATGATGCCCGCGTGTCCAAGGACAAGGATTTCCAACGGCTGGTAGAAGATGCGGCGGAATTGGACCGCCGCCGCAAACAAAAAGCGATTTCTTTGAATGAAACTGATCGGCGCAATGAGCGCGAGCAGCAGTTAAATCGTATCAAGGCCCGCGAGAAGGCAGATGGTACTGCAGCGCTCGACGCAGCTTTTCAGGAAGATGGGTTGCAAGCAAATGAGCGCAGTCTTAGCGCCGATATTGCCAGCGAAAAAGCGGCTAAAAATGCCAAGGACGTTTTGCTCGAAGAGACTTCTCACATCATGACGGATATGACAGAGCTTACAAATAGCTCAGCGAGCACGGAAGGAAAAGCGGCAAAGAAGTGAGTCTAGATTGCCGGATGTTATCCGAAGACCGGGTTCCGCTTTTCAAGCCGATGCTCTAACTCAAACCCAAGAGGCTTGAATGTCTGACAGTATCAAGATTAACAAGGAAGAAGCCGGAAGCGGAGGGCGCTATGTGGCGACTGTTTCCGGCCATGTGGCCGAGATGGCTTACTCGCGTGCAAGCCCGCATCTGATCATCATTGATCATACGGCTGTGCCTGACGCATTGCGGGGCCAAGGCGTGGGGCAGGCCCTGGCGCTACATGCGGTTGAAGATGCACGGGCAGGGGGCTGGAGAATCATTCCGCTATGCCCATTCATGCGTGCCCAGTCGCTCAGGCACGAAGAATGGGCCGATGTCATTCAGCAGAAATGAGACGTTTTGATAGACCCGGCTGTCTGCTGAACCCTATCAAAATGTCTCCGGGTCAGCCGATCATCGCCCGGCGGTCTGGCACAATAATTTCTTCGGCATCCCGTGGCTTGCCGTCCCGCTGTTCTAGCGCTTCGGCCTTTGCCAATTCTTTTTCCGACTCAACAAGAGCGACTTCAGCCTCATCTTTCTGATTCTTCAGATCTCTGATCGAAACAAAAAGATTATCACGGCGCTGACGTGCAGCTTTTGCGAATGTCGGATAGGCAAAATGTGCGGTATCCGTAATGCCAGCCTTCGTCTCTTCAGACGTTATCTGTGCGTCCAATTCGGCAGCCATCCGTTCGAACTCGCCCATCATCAGGTCCAGCTGACCGAGCTGGCGGCGCTTCTCTTTGACCTGAAAGAGCTTCAATCGAACCAAACCTTCGTGCGACTTCATATTTACTACCCCCGTAACGCTTCACCAAAAAGCTGGTACTCGGAGCGCTCTGAAACCCTTTCGAGCGCCCATCCAGCCCCATTCAACCCGAATCACCTGGGTAAAATGAAACAAAAACTTAAAGCCAGGCCCGCTTGGTAACCTTTTCTTTACGTTCAGCATTAATCATACGCCTTAAGACTTAAAGCTCTGTAAACTGATGCATCAAGTTTTGAAGCTGCAAGTTTATTGAGTCGAATGAATCGCTTAGGCGAATAAGCTGATGCTTTGGCTGATGGTATTTGGCAGCCAAGTTGACCTTATGAATCAATGCGGTGTCTGCGATTTTTAATTTATGAATCAAAGACACTTGCAAAGCGGAATTAGATTTTGTTAACCATTCGGTGGCAATCTTAACGTTATGGAAACGGCTTGTTTCGCGACCTGACTCGGGATTGCCTGACCTAGGGTTTTGGGCAACCCATTTCAGCGGCGGGAAAAGGGGAATGATATGCGGGTTCTTTTAATCGAAGATGATAGTGCAACGGCCCAGAGCATCGAATTGATGCTCAAGTCGGAAAGCTTCAATGTTTATACGACGGATCTGGGCGAAGAGGGTGTCGATCTCGGCAAGCTCTACGACTATGACATTATCCTCCTCGACCTCAATCTGCCGGACATGTCCGGTTATGAAGTCCTGAGGACCCTGCGTCTGTCGAAGGTAAAAACACCAATTCTTATCCTCTCCGGCATGGCTGGCATTGAGGACAAGGTTCGCGGTCTCGGCTTTGGTGCCGACGACTATATGACCAAGCCCTTCCACAAGGATGAGCTGGTTGCTCGTATTCATGCGATCGTACGCCGCTCGAAGGGTCATGCCCAGTCGGTCATCACCACTGGCGATCTCATCGTCAATCTGGATGCGAAGACAGTAGAAGTTACAGGTCAGCGCGTTCATTTGACTGGTAAAGAATACCAGATGCTGGAGCTTCTATCGCTCCGCAAAGGCACGACGCTTACCAAGGAAATGTTCCTCAACCACCTCTATGGCGGTATGGATGAACCTGAATTGAAGATTATCGACGTTTTCATCTGCAAGCTGCGTAAGAAGCTCGACAATGCATCGGGTGGCATAAACTACATCGAAACGGTTTGGGGTCGTGGTTACGTCCTGCGTGAACCGGATGCAGCTGATTTGCGCGAAATCGCCTGATCACTACGGCTTTTGTTAATTGAGGGCTCCGTTAAATGCGGAGCCCTTTGCTTTTGTGCGTCAAATCCAGATGTCATTCTGCGCTGTGCGTTGGCTATCTTCATGCCCGGTGTTCAGCACGCCGCGGGGCTCAATGAGCATCATCTTGACCTCATTTTCCGCATAAGGCTTGTGCTCAACACCTTTGGGCACAATGAATAGCTCTCCAGGGTTTACCAGGACATGGCCATCACGAAAGTCGATCCGTAATATGCCTTCGATGACAAGGAATGCCTCATCGGTGTCCACATGGCCATGCCAGATAAAATCACCTTCGATCTTGACGATTTTGAACTGGTATTCATTGAGTTCTGCGATCACTTTCGGCTGCCATTGTTCGCTGAAAAGCGATAGCTTCTCGGCCAAATTGATCGAATTGTAGGATTTGGTTGAAACTATATCGGTCATCTTCACGCTCCAGTTTAGGATCGTTGAAAGATAGAGCTTTGAAGATTTGAAATATTGTACGTTTGTGCATTCTTTGAAGAATGCATTATTTGCTCAGAATAGATAACCAGCGAGCGGGCGAGACGCCAAAGGTCTTGGTAAAGTGGCGGATCATGTGGCTTTGATCGGTAAAGCCAGCTGCAACAGAAGCCTGTGCCGCATTGGTGCCATTGCGCAGTAAGAAGCGTACACGGGCAAGGCGGCGCATGACGAGGTAACGATGCGGACTGGTTCCGTAAAGAAGGCGGAAGTCCCGTGACAGGCGCCAACGGTCGCGCCCGCTTATCTCCTCCAAACGCTGAAGCGTAGTGGCATTTTCCGGTTCTTCTTCCAGATAGTCGCGGGCTCGCTCGGCAGCCTTATAGTCGATAATGCGGGGTACCTGCGTTTGAACAAATCCTGCAGCAACATTAAGGGCCTGCGTAAGGTCGAAAATCGCGTCCTCATATTCAAGCTTTTCGAACCGGTGCTCTGGTGAGGGCAGAAGTGCAGCGGTGGCCTGATAAAGCCGCGGGTCGGTGGAAATGCCGTCCTTGATGAAGGGAAGAGGCTTACCGCCAAGCACATCTTGAATTTGCGCCGGATAGATATAGACCATCCGATAGTGAAATCCATCATCGGCGCCAGCCTGCCCATCATGCACTTCATCGGGGTGCAGCACCATAGTGGTTGGGCCTGCAATATTATTACGCAGGGCGCCGCGATAGTGAAAGCTTTGAACGCCGGAAATCGTATAGCCTATTGCGTAGCTATCATGCCGGTGCTGTTCATATCCGCGTCCAGAAAAATAGGCTTCCAGGCGTTCAATTTCCACCGCGTCATTGGCCAATTGGATCCAATCACGCTTGCGTCTGTCCTTATGGATTACACCTGTTCCAGCGCCATCGTTCATGGGCTGTATGTAAAGCAAATCTCACCAAATTGCACGGAGCAAAGCACCGGCGTTGAAACACTATGCTGCGGTAAAAGTGATTTCTTCCGGTGTCGCATGGATTGATATTGTCATGCCGGATTCTTGTGCGAGCAATAGCGTATAGTATGGCTGAACGGCGTGGGCATCGATTGCCTCTTCCGGCACTTTGCCACTGTGAAGCTCAAGAAATTTCGGTGGTACGCGAAGCATTGGCCCACGCGAAGTCAGAACAAAGCGCGGTTCGGTTTCCGGTGTTTGCAGGGAAACCGACAAGGTACCACCGCGGGGCAGAGCCGCATTGGCGATCAAGATGAGATTGAGCAGCAGCTTGACCTTGTTCTTGGGCAAAAGAACGCGATTGCCCTCCCAGCTCAATTCCGCTTTCTCGCCCTTCATATATTGATCCGCAACGTTCTGAGCGTCGCCTGTATCGATTTGTACGCCTGCCGATCCGGCAGCACCAAAAGCGATGCGGGCAAATTGCAAACGGGCAGAAGCACTGCGCGCACTGGATTTGATAAGGTTCATGGCATCTTCGTCTGCGCCACCTTCTTCAAGCAGCTCAAGGCCGTTATTTATTGCCCCAACGGGCGAAATGATGTCGTGGCAGATGCGGCTTGAAAGGAGCGCTCCAAGGTCCGTTGCCGAAAGGATGACGGGCAATGTCATAAGGGGTCTCCTGAAAATTAGCTGTGTGGCTCTGACTTCCCGGCATATTGAAGCCGCGAATCACTTGTTTTCGTGTTCTTCTGGATACAGAGGGCGATGCGGATGAGCAAGAACGTCATGCTGTCCCTTCATATGACTTAAAAAATGCCGTTTTTACGGGCCATTGAAATGCCAAGATCAATTCATAAACTTTTATACAAGGTTTGCTGGCTTAAATAGGGTTAACGCAAACATAGATTTGCGAATCAGGCGTCAGGCAATGAGCGAACACCAAAAGGATTTATTATGGCGTCTCTACTCTTGTCTTTGAAACGTAGCTTTCTCCTCCTCATGACCGTAGTGTCATTGTTCTTTGTGCAGGCGCAGGCAGCGCAAGCACAGAATACTTATTCGATGGATGAGATCGTCAATTCCGGTCAAAGATTTTTCGGTTCGGCTTCCGGCGGCTTGGCGACGGCGGTCGAGAAAGTTTTCCAAAGTTATGGTCTCCCCAATGGCTACGTGCTTGGTGAAGAAGGCTCAGGCGCCATTATTGGTGGTCTGACCTATGGCGAAGGTTCGCTCTACACAAAGAATGCAGGCGATCACAAAACCTTCTGGCAAGGTCCCTCCATCGGTTGGGATTTTGGTGGCCAAGGATCGCGGGTCATGATGCTTGTGTATAATCTTGATGATGTGCAAAACCTCTATGGCCGTTTCGTTGGTGTCGCTGGTTCAGCTTATCTCTTCGCGGGCGTCGGATTTAACGTTCTCAAGCGTAATCAGGTCTTGCTGGTACCAATCAGAACCGGAGTTGGCGCACGTCTGGGTGTAAATGTCGGCTATCTGAAAATCACCCCTTCGGCGACATGGAATCCTTTCTGACAGCCTGAAGCCAGATTTGAATTCGAGACGCGGGCGATCCAGTTCGCGTCTTTGTGTTTTAAACGGCTGACTGATAATAAGGTTTGTGCCGAAAAGACCCCTGACAGGACCTTATTGTGATCCAGACCGCGCTTTATTTTGCTCTTGGATTTCTGGCTGCCGTTTTATTGGCATTGCTGGTGGTTCCGCCAATCTGGCACCGTGCCATCTATCTGACCCGAAAACGCGTTGAAGCTGAAACTCCGCTTACCCTGAATGAAATACAGGCGCAGCATGATGGTTTGCGGGCTGAACACGCTTTGGCAAACCGCAAGCTTGAGCTTCTGTTGGAGCGCGCGCAGGCCAATGCTGGAAAAAAGCTTGCAGAGGTGAGTGAAAAGGACAGGCTTCTGCGCAAATTTGCCGAGGATATGGAGCAGCGTAAACAAAAAATTTCCGAGCTTGAGGCAATAGTGGCTTCGGAAAAGGAAAGCGCCAGCAAGGTGACGGTGGCAAGTGCGAAACAGGTACAATTGCTCGAACAGCGCGCAGCAGAATTGAGTCTTTTGCAAAGCAGGCTGGCTAGCCTTGCAACGAATGCGGATAGTCTGAAGATAGAGCTTGCTGCCCAATCGACGCGTATCGACAATCTTTCCGATGAACTCAAAGTAGCTCGTCAGGAAAAACGTGACAGTGACGAACAGAAGCGCAAAGCTGAGACGGAAGTTAAAGCAATGCGCCATTCGCTGGAGCAGGAAGTCAAACGCCGGTCGGAGCTGGACAAACAGGCCAGTGCGCTTTTGAGGCAGTTTACCGATAGCGAGGCTAAGTTAGCGCGACGCGAAAAGGATGTTGAGCGCGTTAATGAACGTTTGCGCAAAGTCCTTGCTGATGGGCGAAAGCAGTCTGTTATCTCTGGAGAGATTCCGCGGGGTAAGCAGGCGCTTGTTCAAGCCCAGGAGGGCGAAGTCCTACGAGAGCAAATGAACAATCTTGCTGCCCAGCTCATAGCAATGACTGCAAAGCTGGAGGGTTCAGAATCGCTGATTGATGAATTGCTGGGTAAAAATAGCAACGGCGCTGCCGTGGTGCGTGATGCGAATGGCAAAGTCATTGTCAGCCTTGCTGATCGCATACGTGCCCTTCAGGACGCGGCCTCACAGGCTGGAAAAACGGCTGAGCCGCGATAGGGCGATACCGGACGCGGTTGCCACATTAAGGCTGTCGAAGCTCGCGGACATGGGAATCCTTGCTGTTTGCAATTGCTGCAAAAGTGGCAAGGGCAGTCCTTCCCCCTCGGTTCCCAGCAGAAGCGCTGTTCTTGGCGCTGCCTGCACCGAATTAATACTGATTGACCCGGAAGGGCTCAGGGCGAAGAGGGTAAAGCCAGCTTCTTGTAAAGTCTCAACGATTGTGTCGATTGAGCCTTCCCGTGCAAAAGGCACCTTTAGAGCAGCGCCAACAGAAACTCTTATTGCCTTGCGATAAAGCGGATCGCAGCTTGTTTCATCCATCACGATGCAGTCGGCTTCGAAGGCAGCCGAATTGCGGAAAATCGACCCCATATTATCGTGATTGGATATGCTGCAAAGGACAATGACAAGCGCAGTTGCGGGAAGCGAGCTGATGAGAGCTTTCACCGAAAGCGGATTCTCGCGCCTGCCGATGCCAAGAATTCCCCTGTGCATGGGAAAACCGGCAATCTCATCCATTGTCGCGCGAGTAACGCAGTAAATCGGTACGTGATCAGGGCATAAACGGATTTGACCCTCAAGGCCAGCCAGTCTGTTTTCAATGACAAGCAGGGATTCAATGGCGAATGCGCTGTTGGCCAGAAGGACATTGAGAACGACTTTACCCTCTGCAATGAAGCGTCCCTCACGCCCGACAAGATCGCGTTCCTTCACATTTCTATAGGGTGAAAGCCGCTCATCCTGCGGATCGCCAAGGCGGGTGATCCGCTGCTCCAGCCAACTGTCGGAATGATTCACGCTGAAGTCCGATCCGCTTCCAGACCAGTGCGCGCTTCACCGGCCATGCGAACCAAAGTCATATGCATATCTTTTGCAGACTCCAGTGGCTTTGAAAAAAATATGCGGGCAGATTCATCACCGTCCGCAATGTCAAAACCATCGACATCAATGCCCGTTATTCGCCATTTGCCATCAGGAAGCTTGCCAAAATATCGCGCATATAGGGCAATTGCATCGGCATGATCCCGGTTCATATGGTCGACGGCATTTTTTTCTGCCGCGGCAAGCTCTGTGTTAACAGGACTGAGACTCAACCAATCCTGTGCGTCCACCTGATAGGCGCGCCCAAAACCACCATTCAGTTTGGTGTTTTCTGGTTCAAGACGAAAAAATCGGAAATCGCCAAGGCCAGCATAAAGTTTTGATTTGGGCAGGTGCGAAAGATATCGCCATTCAATGCGGGCATATTCATCGGTGCCTTTAAATATTTCCCGGGCCTTTGCAGAAATAGTCATGCGCGGATAGGCGAGGGGATCGCCCTTGCCAAGTTCACCCACCAAAAGTGAGCAACGCGGATCGGCCAACAAAGCTGGTGTATGGGCCGCAAGTGCAGACACCAGAGTGATCGGCGTGCCATCATGATCTGTGGCGATGCCAATACGGGTCGCAATGGGATTACCGGAACCTGGTTCCAGAGTGGCGATGACCGCGTGACGGGCACTGCGCATCAAGCGGCGTATGAGCCGGATTGCGCTATCATCCATTTCACGCAAAACATCCATTTTGTCGGTCAAAGTCTATCCCTCTTCAATCAGAACATTGATTGATAAGGCGTGTGCCGGCGAGGGACAAGTCCCCTCTATAAACATGCCGGGAAAGGTTTCAGGCTGCTATGGCTTGATTGTCGTTGAGGCCCGCATCTCTCATGCAATCAGCCAGCAAATCCAGATCCACGGGACCAATTGTGCACAGAACTGGTGCGACATCCTCGGCCGCTACCTGCAATGATATTAGTTCACGCAATGCATCCATTAGTGATTCGCGCGTATCGTAGCGTAGGGTATTGTTGCGCATGGGCCTGCCCTTCGGACCTCACTGAACTGCGTAAAGATTAACCTGATGGTGGTAAACAAATTCTTAATTATGCCATTATTAGGAATTTCGCGCTATTGCATTGGATAAAATAAACTCATAATTTCAATGACATAGTTGAAGCGTCTCCAAGATTGCGTTTCTTTGCCATTGTTTGGCCCCAAAGGACATCATTCTGTGCTCAACTTCACCAGCAGGAAAAACAGCGATGAGAATTGCTTCGTGATCGGCGGTAAGTGGAAAATCCACTCGGTAGCGGGACTAGTAGCAGCGGCAGCACTTGTTAGTGGCTGTACGACACAGAACGTGCAGCAGACCGGAAAGATCAAGCCGGAAACGGCAACCTCGCAGACTACATCCGGTAATTACGCCTATACGCCCAAGGATAAAGAATGCCTCGAACGGGCAATGTTCTTTGAGTCCAACCGTTCAAGCCAAGAGGGCCTGATAGCCGTTGGAACAGTGGTTATGAACAGGCTTGATGCGGGCAAGTGGGGAAATTCCATATGCAGCGTTGTCGGCCAGAAGGGACAGTTCGCCCCCGGCGTCTTGTCTCGTCCAATGAAATCATCGGCACTTCCGGATGTTCAAGCTGCCGCAGACGCCGTTCTGAAGGGTAAGCGTAATCCTCAAGTCAAGAACGCCATGTATTTCCATACCGCAGGATTGCGGTTTCCGTACAATAACATGCACTACACGGTGGTTGCGGGTGGTAATGCGTTTTACGAAAAACGCGACCGTTATAATTCTGCCGAGATCGCTTCCAAGGAAGCAAGTCAGGCCATCGCCAATGCCTATATTGCAAGCATCAGAACCTCTGGCGCTGGCAGTGCTGCAACACAGCAGGTTGCTAGTGCAGCGACCACAAGCTCTACGCCGACATATGGCCGCGTTGTTGCTGCTCAGCAGCCCATACAGGTTGCGCAGGCTGACATAGCTCCCCAGCAGATGGCATTTGCAAGCGACAGGGTTGCTGTTCCAGTCGATCCGCCCATGCAGGTGATGGAGCACACATTGCAGGCTCAACAGGTTTCTCAAATGACCCAGACAGCGCAGGCAGCCCCTGCTGGCGTTCTGGCCTATGAAGCGCCAACAAGTAAAAGTGTAGATGCCATTGGTCAGATGCTCCTCGCCCAAGACAGGCCAAACGCCTTTAACTAATAAAAGACACGCTTCGGCGTGTTCAGACTGCTGACAAACCTCCGGAGCACCAGAAACTGCCCCAAGTTCACGGAACGTCACAGATTCAGAGCGTGAACAAATCGGAATCAAAGCCCTCCCATTTCGGTTGCCGGCAAAAATCGAGGGGTTTGTAATCAATCTGGACACGCTTCGGCGTGTTTTTTATTAAGTTCTCAAGGTACGAGAAAATGATGTTCCCATTCATTGCGAGGAACCATCTGTCCTATCACATATTGAAATGACAGAATGGTCATATGGTCGGGTGATGTCGAGCATGTGTACGACAAGTGATACCATTCGCCCTTGCTGCGAAAGGCAGCGCCGGTGGAGCGGATTTTGTCCCCATTGACCTTGGGCTCCGCAAAAGCATAGGCCACTAATTCGTCCGGAACCATTTTGAGTGGATCCTTATGTATCCGCTCCATAGCTTCCAAATCACACCGCTGTTCGAGCCTTGTTTGAGGATCAAGCTGCTCAAGCTGTTCAGCTGCGCTATTATCCATTGCTGAAGCCGGTGCAGAGATTGCAAGGGCAAGAAGCAAAGTACCAATAATTTTCATCAAATCTGCTTCCAAGCGTAAACGCAGAGCCCAAAATGGGTCGAATGGTCGTGAGATATCGCTACCTTTAGGACGAAATTGTGGAAATAAAAACGATGACTACATTACAATTCGTTCATGAACCGGAGAATTTGCGCCCCTTGTCCCCATTCACTTCAATGTAGGAGTAAATATAGGAGAACGAGGGTTGAGCGCGATTTGCCGGTTCAACCAAGCCTGCAACGGCACCAAGAGAGGCTGCATAATTATTGCAGTTGAAGCCGAACATTGTCCAAAGCGGTGGATTTGCAAGATTATAGCGCACCTTACCCAGCAGTTGCTGATACTGGCTTTCGGTCAAAGAGACGCGATAGGCGGCGCCTGTTGAAAAATGACAATCAGCATAGCTTGGCTTAAGTTCGGCTGGCATGGGGATAATTGCCCCGCCATAGAGGCCGATCAGACTGCCTTTTGGGAATAGCCCATTATACTGACGTGTTACAGGATTACCTTGGGCATCCAACCGCCCAAAAACCACGTACATATGCCCGCTTGGTATGCCGGGTGACAGCCGCTGACGAAACTCAATATAGGCGGGATCGCCAGGTTTTGTGCGGTTTGCAGTCAGCTTCACTGCATTGCCATTCACACTCCCATGCGCAGCACAGGTCAATTGCGGTATTTCCGCAGCATAGGCGGAGACGTTGACTGACTCAGCTGATTGCGGCGAGGATTGGCACGCCACGAGCGATAGCGAAAGAAGCAGGGTTGGGAGGATTTTTACTGATGATGAACAGGACAGGTTGATTTTACGCACGATGAAATCTTTCAGCCATTGGCCAATCAATAGATGTAAGGCAAGACACGCCAGGTGCGTGCACGATAGAGTTCATATTCTTTTGCAAAGGCTTCCTGCATCATGGCTTCTTCAGGTCCTACGCGCGAGAAGAATAAATAACCAAATCCGATTATCCCCGCAAATCCTGCAATATAGTTAGGCAAGAGCAGCGCCTGTGCAATAGCAAGACACCAAAACGCGGTGTACATTGGATGCCGGATGCGCTTGTAAATTCCTGTGGTGATGAGCTTATGGTCCTGTTTCAATTGTAACGAAACCGACCACATTTTGCCGAGTGCCTTATGTGTCAGCCTGAACAGGATAAGGGCTGCTATTCCTACAATAATGCCGAGCACTAGAAGAATCGGGTTTGCAGGATAGGACGTGAAGCGTGGAAACCCTGTGGCAAGATAAATGCCCGGAATGATCCCGAGTCCCGTAAGCGATACGACCATCCGCATCGTATCTGCACCTTTGCGACGGTCGACGGTGAGGCGGCTTCGGCGAGCGCGGCGATCAAAGGGTCGACGCAGCAGATACCAGCCAATGACCAGAAGTGCCCATAGGACCTTTCCGGACAAAGCGAGACTTATCATGTGATGGCAGGTCCTGCGATCTTGAAGCTATCTTCGGAGCATTGAGTTTTTTCGCAGGGCAATCCACCGCGAGCTGCAGTATCTGCAAAACGTTGGGGCCCACAAAGTATGGCATGCCATGAATAGCTGGTCCGCTTATCTACACCGAAGACAAACTGGCGATGAACACGGAAAAAATCATGCCGGATTGCTCTGTACGTCTCATCACAAAGCTGGTGCCTGAAACGCACCTGCATAAGGACAGGCGATTTTCCTTTTGCAATATCCAGATCTCTGATCGGATCAGACTTATAAAAGTTCATCGGATCGGTCAGAGATTGCGCATCAATCCAGATTGTATTGCTTTGCGCGACATTTGCCACATTCCTGCGCAAGAGGGCAGCTGAGGGATGCAAGGCAACTTTAAGCAGGCTGGAGCCGACAGTCAGCAGTCCGTATCGCCTCGATTTATTGCGTTTCAACGCTTCATCAATAATGGGAAGGGCGCAAATAGCGCCCAGACTATGGGCTGCGACAATGACCTCAGTGTCATGAGGCGCTTCACTGATCAGCGAAGCGGCATGAGCAACAACTTTCTCCATCTTTCGCATAACTTCAGCTTGCTTGCCGCGTGCCATGTCACGGGCAAATGTCCAATCATCCATAAGCAGGAGAAGGTGCAATTTTGATGCTGAAAACCACAATAGGCTGATCCCGGTTAGAAGAAATGCAGCTGCCAAGACAAGCACATTATGCGGGAAAATATCGTGGATCAGATATCCTGCGCCTATGGATGCGGCGAGGATGAGGGCAATCAAGAGCAGTGGATAAACAAAGAACAGCGCATAGCGCCAGCTTGTTGCAATAAAGCGAAAGAATGTGCCTGTAATAATGAAGTCAAACAAGGAAAACAGGCCGCTTAAGAGACGGATGAATGGATTTCTGGATGCGTAAAACAGCGTAATATCGCCAAGCCCGTAGAGTACGAAATCTGTGTGAGCTGACCAATCCTTGCCCTTTGTATCGAGGCTGAAGCGGCCCATAGCAACGCCGTTTTCGATCACAGATTCATCAAGTGGGGACGCTTCAATGCCAGCCATATCATAGACGGGCGCTGTCTTGGCCGCCTCGCGGACAAAGCGCCGAAAATGTGCCTTTACGGGCATATGCTCAAAGCCTGGCAGCAAAATCACCAGACGCTTGACTATGGACATCCGTATCCCTTCCTCATCGATTTCCGATGACCGCGATCTACCTTACTTCGCTAACAAGGATTTTAAATGACCAGCGTTAACAGAACGTCGTCAGCGATAAAGAGTTGCAATAATGGGTAATGCAGCTTCATTTTGGTGCCATGCGTATAGCTCCGTCAAGCCGGATCGTTTCCCCGTTAAGCATCGGGTTTTCGATAATATGCACAGCAAGTGCTGCGTATTCTTCCGGTTTGCCGAGTCTTGAAGGAAATGGGATGGAGGCCGCAAGCGAGTCCTGAACTTCCTGCGGCATGGCAAGCAACATGGGGGTTGCGAAAATTCCCGGAGCAATGGCCATAACGCGAATACCGAAGCGGGAAAGTTCACGCGCGGCGGGTAGGGTGAGGCCAGCTATGCCCGCTTTGGAAGAGGCATAGGCTGCCTGTCCAATCTGGCCATCGAATGCTGCAACAGAAGCCGTGGAGATAATTACACCGCGCTCACCAGTTTCCAGCGGTTCAAGTTTGGCGGCCGCATCGCCTACCAGACGCAGCATATTGAATGAGCCGATCAGATTAACCTCAATGACGCGCCGGTAAAGCTCCAGATCGTGCGGACCATCGCGTCCGACAATACGGCCAGCATTTGCTATGCCTGCACAGTTGACAAGGACGCGCGGCGTGCCGAATTTTGCAGTAACTTGTTGGAGAGCCTTCTCGGCATCACCAGCACTCGAAACATTGCAAGCAATTGCAATTCCGTCAATTTCTTGCGCAACTTTTTGCGCCGCATCCAGATTGATATCGAAAAGAGCAACCTTCGCTCCCTTTTGCGCGAACAGACGGGCCGTTGCCGCTCCAAGGCCGGAACCACCACCGGTTACAATTGCGGTTTGTCCTTCAAGATTCATAATTTGCCTCCCTTGCCGACTTCTCAAGGCGCATATCACGGTAAGCATAGCGCGGGTAGTCACGATGTCTGTCTAAGAGACGAAAGTTTTGGTGTCGCAGTCAAAAATATGAGTGGACCTTTCTGTAGTGAAATTCACTATTTTTGCACTTATGTAGTCGAGTTTCCCCAGAATCCTAAATTATGCCTGTTCGGATGGGTTGACTGCGCATAAATCTGCTTGCATTGCGACATTGCAAAGGCTTCCATGCAGCTTCGGTTGCAGGCAAGGGGGCCGGCAACAAAAAAACCTCTGAAGGTGGAAAACATGAAGACCTACAAGAAACTCATTGCAGCGACAGCGCTTGCAATGTTGACGGGTGGGCTGATGGCAGGTGGAGCCGCAGCTAAAACTTTCGTTTATTGCTCGGAAGCATCGCCGGAAGGCTTTGACCCCGGCCTTTATACGGGCGGCAATACCTATGATGCTTCGGCACATACGGTTTATAATCGCCTTTTGGAATTCAAGGCTGGTACAACTGAGACCCAACCAGGCTTGGCTGAAAGCTGGACAATTTCTGATGATGGTCTGCAATACACGTTCAAGATTCGTCCTGGCGTAAAGTTTCAGACTACAGAATTCTTCACTCCGACGCGTGAACTCAACGCTGATGACGTGATTTTCTCCTATGAGCGCCAGTGGAAACAAGACAATGCCTGGAACAAGTATGTAACAGGTGCATCCTGGGAATATTTCGCCGGCATGGGTTTCCCGGAACTGTTGCAGTCAATCGAAAAAGTCGATGACATGACAGTGAAGTTCACGCTCAAGCGTAAAGAAGCTCCGTTCCTGGCAAATGTTGCAATGCCATTTGCTTCAATTATGTCGAAGGAATATGCTGATAAGCTTCAGGCTGAGGGCAAAATGAACCAGTTGAACCAGATGCCTGTTGGCACTGGTCCATTTTCGTTCGTTGCCTACCAGCAGGATGCTGTTATCCGCTACAAGGCAAATCCTGATTACTGGAATGGTAAGCAGAAGATCGACGATCTGGTTTTCGCAATAACGACTGATGCTTCGGTTCGCTACCAGAAGCTCAAGGCCGGCGAATGCCATTTGATGCCTTATCCAAACCCAAGCGACGTAGCCGCGATGAAAGCGGATCCAGAGTTGAAGGTTATGGAGCAGGAAGGCTTGAACGTTGCTTACCTCGCGTACAACACGCTGGTTGCACCGTTCGATAAACCTGAAGTACGCCATGCCCTCAACATGGCTATCAATAAGAAGGCAATCGTTGACGGCGTATTCCAGGGTCTGGCGACACCTGCCAAAAACCCGATCCCGCCAACAATGTGGTCCTATAATGACGCCATTGAGGACGACAAGTACGATCCTGAAGCCGCCAAGAAAATGCTGGAAGATGCCGGTGTAAAGGATCTTTCCATGAAGATCTGGGCGATGCCGGTTTCACGCCCTTACATGGTCAATGCTCGTCGCGCTGCGGAATTGATGCAGTCCGATCTTGCAAAGATCGGTGTAAAGGCTGAGATCGTGTCTTATGAGTGGGCCGAATATTTGAACAAATCCAAGGCAAAGGATCGTGATGGTGCAGCTATTCTCGGCTGGACCGGTGATAATGGCGATCCTGACAACTTCCTCGATACATTGCTTGGTTGTGAAGCTGTAGGTGGCAACAACCGTGCGCAATGGTGCAACAAGGAATTTGATGCTCTGGTAAAGAAGGCAAAGGTTACAACAGACCTTGCAGAGCGCACAAAGCTCTATGAAGAGGCGCAGGTCGTGTTCAAGAAAGAGGCTCCATGGGCAACGCTTGATCACTCCCTCTCGGTCGTACCGATGCGTAAGGGCGTAGAAGGCTTCCATCAGAGCCCGCTTGGTGACTTCGCCTTCGATGGCGTAGACATTAACGAGTAAGTCTTAAAAAGTTGTAGGAAGGGCGCCCGTCAGGCGGGCGCCCTTTTTTCTTCCGAGCACAAATGCGTTAAGGCAGCCGGAAGCACCGCCACCGATTGTGGCTAGAAGGTTCGATATGTTTAGATTTATTATGGGACGCGTGGCGGTTATGGCCCTGACTTTTGTCGGTGTATCTATCATCGCTTTTTCCTTTATTCGCATGCTTCCGGGTGATCCGGTTGCGTTGCTTTCAGGCGAAAGAGTGATGTCGCCAGAGCGACATGCAGTTATTTCACATGACCTTGGTTTCGACCAACCGATTATTGTTCAGTATTTCGACTATCTTTGGGGTATTCTGCACGGTGATTTCGGCACATCGATTGTCACCAAACAGCCTGTCGTTGATCAGTTCTTCAATCTGTTTCCAGCGACGCTTGAACTTTCGGTCTGCGCTATTCTTTTTGCAGTTTTGCTTGGTATCCCTGCGGGTGTTTTCGCAGCGATCAAACGAGGATCCTTTCTCGATCAGTCGATCATGGGAACGGCCCTGATCGGGTTTTCGATGCCCATTTTCTGGTGGGGCTTGCTGCTGATCATGCTCGTATCCAATACGCTGCATTGGACACCCGTTTCTGGCCGCATCTCATTGATGTTCTTTTTTCCGCCCGTGACCGGATTCATGCTGATTGACTCACTCCTTTCCGGCCAGTCAGGTGCATTCAAATCTGCGTTCAGTCATTTGATCCTGCCGACGATTGTACTCGGCACCATTCCGCTCGCGGTTATTGCGCGTCAGACCCGTTCGGCAATGCTTGAGGTTTTGTCCGAGGATTATGTGCGAACGGCACGGGCCAAAGGCTTATCTCCATTGCGTGTTATCGGCATCCATGCGCTACGCAATGCAATGATCCCTGTCATTACCACCATTGGTCTTCAAGTTGGCGTCATGCTTGCCGGAGCAATTCTGACCGAGACGATTTTCTCTTGGCCGGGTATTGGAAAATGGCTGGTCGATTCCGTCAGCCGCCGCGACTATGCGGTTATTCAGGGCGCTTTGCTTATCATTGCTGCCACCATCATGTTGGTCAATCTCGCTGTCGACTTGCTCTACGGCCTGATCAATCCGCGCATTCGACATTGAGGGGATAGATCATGGCCCAGACAAACATTCAAAGTGGAACCTCCACCGACGCTTCGCTCCGACGGCAGCTTGCCGAGTTTTGGTATTACTTCTCGGAAAATCGCGGTGCTGTCCTCGGTCTTGCAGTTTTCATACTGCTGATCATCATCGCTATTTTTGCACCATGGATTGCCCCGCACGGCCCGGCAGATCAGTATCGTGATGCTGTACTCCTGCCACCGATCTTCCAGGAAGGCGGACGTGCGGGCTATTTACTTGGAACAGATGCCGTTGGTCGAGACATTCTCTCGCGCCTGATCTATGGCGCGCGCTATTCACTGTTTATCGGTATTGTTGTCACCTGTATTGCGCTGGTAGGCGGTATTTTTCTGGGTGTCATCGCCGGTTATTTCCGAGGCTGGGTTGATACAGTCATCATGCGCTTGATGGACGTCATTTTGGCTTTCCCTTCCTTGTTGCTTGCTCTGGTTCTGGTTGCCATCATCGGACCGGGATTAACAGGCGCCATGATTTCCATCGCGCTGGTGTATCAACCGCATTTCGTGCGTTTGACCCGCGCTGCGGTGATGGCCGAAAAGACGCGTGATTATGTGGTTGCCGCAAAGGTTGCCGGTGCCGGTCCGCTACGGTTGATGTTTAAGACGATCCTGCCTAACTGCATGGCACCGCTGATTGTCCAGGCGACGCTCTCATTTTCCAATGCGATTCTTGACGCCGCCGCACTGGGCTTCCTTGGCTATGGTGCGCAGCCGCCAGCATCGGAATGGGGCACAATGCTTGCCGACGCCCGCGAATTTATCGCAAGTGGTCAATGGTGGGTGGTAACGCTGCCCGGTCTCGCAATTCTGATTACAGTGCTTGCTATCAATCTCGTCGGTGACGGATTGCGCGATGCGCTTGATCCAAAACTGAAGAGGAGCTGAACATGAGCAAGCTACTCGAAATCAAAAATCTTTCTGTCGGCTTCGATACCAGTAGTGGTATGTTTATGGCGGTCCAAGGCATCGATCTATCCGTCGAAGCCCGCGAAGTACTGGCCATTGTCGGTGAATCCGGTTCTGGAAAATCCGTTGCCATGCTGGCTGTTATGGGACTGCTGCCCAAATCGGCAACAGTGACCGCCGATAGCATGACATTTGATGGTCATGACATGCTGACAATGACGAGCAAACGTCGGCGGGAAATCATCGGACGCGACGTTGCGATGATCTTTCAAGAGCCTATGGCGAGTCTTAATCCGTGTTTCACTGTTGGATTCCAGCTGGAAGAAGTTCTGCGGGTCCACATGAAACTCGACAAGAAGGCAAGGCGAGCCCGCGCCATAGAGCTCTTTAAACAGGTCGGTATCCCGACCCCGGAAGAGCGGCTCAACTCTTATCCGCATCAGATGTCGGGCGGGCAGTGCCAGCGCGTGATGATTGCGATTGCGATTGCCTGCAATCCGAAACTACTGATTGCGGACGAGCCAACAACGGCACTTGACGTTACCATCCAAAAGCAAATTCTCGATTTGCTTGTTCGTCTTCAAGCCGAGCATGGCATGGGACTGATAATGATCACGCACGATATGGGCGTGGTAGCTGAAACTGCTGATCGCGTGATCGTTCAGTATAAGGGTACCAAGATGGAAGAGGCTGATGTACTGACGCTGTTTGAAGCGCCGAAGAGCCCTTATACCCGTGCGCTGCTTTCCGCTCTCCCAGAGAATGCGACCGGTGATCGACTGTCGACAGTTGCTGATTTCATGAAAAATGAAGCAGCCAATGCAGGAGCGGTATCATGAGCGACATCGTTCTCGAAGGCCGCAATATCGTACGCGAGTATCACGTTGGCGGTGGCCTGTTTGGAAAAGCGAAGACCGTTCAGGCTGTAAAGGGCGTGAATTTCACCGTTGAGAAGGGCAAGACGCTTGCAATAGTGGGCGAAAGCGGATGCGGAAAATCGACACTTGGTCGTATTCTGACCCTGATCGATCCGCAGACATCTGGCGAATTGCTCATTGACGGCAAGCCGATTAATATCGCCAAAGATAAGGTGACGACCGAAATGCGCCGCAAGGTGCAGATTATCTTCCAAAATCCTTATGGCTCTCTCAATCCACGTCAGAAGATTGGTGAGGTTCTAGGCGAACCATTGCTGCTTAACACCAACAAGACTGCTGCAGAGCGGCGCGAACTTGCTATGCAGATGCTGGTCAAAGTTGGGCTTGGTCCGGAACATTATAATCGCTATCCGCATATGTTCTCGGGCGGTCAACGCCAGCGCATCGCCATTGCGCGCGCACTGATGTTGAGCCCAAGCCTGCTTGTTCTGGACGAGCCGGTTTCTGCGCTCGATCTTTCCGTGCAGGCGCAAGTGCTCAACCTTCTTGCGGATCTACAGGATGAGTTCAACCTGACTTATGTTTTCATCAGCCATGATTTGTCGGTGGTTCGTTATATCGCCGATGACGTTATGGTCATGTATTATGGTGAGGTGGTTGAATACGGTACGCGCGACGAGGTGTTTTCAAACCCGCAACACAGCTATACCAAGACGCTGTTTGCGGCGACGCCGAAGTCTGATGTGGAGAGCATCCGGGCGCGTATTGCAAAGAAGAAAGCTGCCGCCTGAGCGAAGCCCGATTTGCTATCGGGCATTCACTCATTGAGCTTCAATAGGAGGAATGTCCGTGAGCAAAAAGCAGTCGATTTCATCTGCCCCGACAGATGGCAGCAAGGTTCAGATTTTCTGGACGGATGAAGACGGGCAGGAGAACCAATCTATCGGGCAATATCGTTCGTTGGATCGCCTCAAGGTGACCGGCGGGCAATGGGACGAGACTGATGCCGGATGGTGGGTATTTACCGATTCCAGCACGCAGAAAAAGGTAATGCCAACGGGATGGATGCCTGCTGGCAAATTGGATGAGTCCGAAGAAAACGAAGAAGAATAGCAAGAGCGGCTCTAAAGGTCGGCGGGCCGCTCTACCCTGACTATTTCTTCTGATGTTTGAGCAGACCGCGAACAATATCATCAGCGGAAATCATGCCAAGAATAGCGCCTTTTTCGACAACGCCGACATCACCGCTGTTTTTGGCCACTGCCTGCATGACATCCCGAACAGGTGTATCTGGCCGTGCAGTCGCCGCGAATGGCCGGTCACCGCGTGAACGGTCAAGGGGAACCATGATGTCGGCCGCTGTCAGCACTCCAAGTGGATTCATATTGGCGACGAAATCCGCCACATAATCATCTGCCGGGTTTAGAAGAATATCCTGCGCTGTTCCGCACTGGATTATGCGGCCGCCTTCCATGATGGCAATGCGATTGCCGATTTTCATCGCTTCATCGAGATCGTGACTGACGAAAACGATGGTTTTCTTCAGTCGATCCTGCAAGCTCAGAAGCTCGTCTTGCAGCCTGTTGCGAATAAGAGGATCGAGCGCTGAAAATGGCTCATCCATTAACAGGATTGGAGCCCCGGTCGCAAATGCGCGGGCGAGGCCCACACGTTGTTGCATGCCGCCCGAAAGCTCTCCAACCTTTCGCTTGGCCCAGTCTTTCAAATTGACCAGTTCAAGTTGTTGTTGAACTGCATGCGCGCGCTCTTCCTTCGGTATTCCCGAAAGTTCGAGGCCGAAACCGACATTCTCTTCAACGGTACGCCAGGGAAGCAGGCCAAATTGTTGGAAGACCATGGACACCAGATGTTTGCGCAGGTTGCGCAAAGTCGTCTTGTCCGCCTTGCCAACATCAATCGATTGGCCATTATTATGAACAATAACGGAACCCCGTGAAATGGGATTGAGGCGATTGATCGCGCGCAAGAGCGTAGATTTACCCGAACCGGACAGGCCCATAAGGACCAGGATTTCGCCTTCGGCAATGGTCAGCGAACAGTTGTGAACGCCCAGAACATGGCCGGTTTCAGCCTGAATCTCTGATCTGCTTTTCCCTTGGTCGGCCAATGCCAATGAGGCGTCAGTCCGTTTGCCGAAAATAATGCAGACCTTATCGAGTGTGATCGCAGTCATTCACCTTGCTCCTTGCCAGGGCGGAAAATACGGTCCAGCACAATGGCGACGACCACGATGACCAGACCGGCTTCAAAGCCCAGAGCGGTGTTGACTGAATTGAGTGCACGAACAACCGGAACGCCAAGGCCATCGGCTCCGACCAATGCAGCAATGACGACCATGGAAAGCGACAGCATAATGGTCTGAGTCAAGCCTGCCAGAATTTGCGGCATGGCATAGGGTAGTTCAATTTTCCACAATAGCTGCCGAGAAGATGCACCAAATGCCTCGCCAGCTTCGACCAGATGCAAGGGCGTCGATGAAACGCCAAGATGGGTCAGGCGAATAGGAGCTGGCAGGACAAAAATCGCTGTCGCAAGCAAGCCGGGTACCATGCCGATTCCGAAGAAAACGATGGCGGGGATAAGGTAGACGAAAGTCGGCAATGTCTGCATCAGATCGAGGACAGGGCGAATTGCCGAATAAAATTTGGGGCGGTGGGCCGCAATAATGCCTATGGGAACCCCGATACCCATACACAATATGCAGGAAGACAGGACAAGGGTCAGGGTCTCCATGGTCTCGGCCCAGTAACCTTGATTGACGATGAAAAGGAATCCCAAAACCGTCAGAAGGGTTACAGCGATCGATCGCCGCAAGGCATAGGCGATGGCACCGAAAATCGCAATCATGATGAGCGGGTGCGGGTATTTCAAAATGAACATAAGCCCATCAATGAAGCTCTGCATCACCAGTGCGAGACCGTCAAAAAAACCGGCAAAATTAGTGGTAAGCCAATCGACGACGGCCTTGGCCGTCTTGCCGACTGGAATCTTATCTTGTGTCAGCCAGTCCAAACCGAACTATCCCTCTCGTTTAACGAATAAATGGAAAAGCCTCCCGGCCGGTTAGCCGGGCGGCACTTGTTTCAATGCTCTTGTTGCACCGGCTTAAAGGCCGAGCTCTGCCTTGACAGCGGGGAGACCATCTTTGCCGTCATAGGTAGTGACACCAGCCAACCACGCATCGAGAACACCCGGATTGGCTTTCAACCATTCCGTTGCAGCCTTGGCGGCATCTTCCCCATCATCAAGGATTTTGCCCATGATCTCATTTTCCATCGGAAGGGTAAATTTCAGATTGGCAAGCAGCTTTCCAACGTTCGGGCATTTGGCTGTGTAGCCAGAGCGAACGTTGGTATGGACTTCCGCACCACCAAAATTGGGACCGAACACTTCGTCGCCACCTGAAAGATAAGCGAGCTTGAAATTCGCATTCATTGGATGGGGTTCCCAGCCAAGGAATACGATAGGTTTTTCACCCTTGGTGTCTTTTGCAACCTGAGCCAACATGCCTTGTTCCGATGACTCGGCAAGCTGGAAGTCCTTCAGGCCAAACTGGTCTTTCGATATCATATCCAGAATGAGGCGATTACCGTCATTGCCAGGCTCGATACCATAGATCTTGCCGCCAAGATCATCCTTGAATTTGGCGATATCCTTGAAATCCTTCAGGCCCTTGTCATAAAGATATTGTGGCACGGCAAGCGTGTATTTCGCGCCGGTCAAGTTCGGACCTAGGTCCTCAACAGTCTTGTTTTCAAGGTATGGCTTTATGTCCGCAGTTTGCGAAGGCATCCAATTGCCAAGGAAAATGTCGATATCTTTCTTGCCGAGCGAGGCATAGGTAACAGGCACCGAAAGAACTTTTATGTCCGTGCTGTAGCCAAGCCCGCTGAGCACTTCGGCTGTTGTCGCAGTAGTCGCGGTCACATCCGTCCAGCCAACATCGGCGAATCGTACGTTTTTGCAGCTTTCCGGTTCCGCAGCCAATGCGGTGCCCGCCGAAAGTGCCAAAGCCAAGGTAATGGTCAATTTGGATAGAGTTTTCATGGTTGTTTTCCCCTTCCGGCTTTTCCCAGCCTTCAATGTGATGAACCAAGCATCAAACGATCAGCCATTCAAGCATAGGCGCGCATAAATCAGGTCAAATAGC
Organism: Hyphomicrobiales bacterium; assembly: GCA_900473335.1. Taxonomy (GTDB): domain Bacteria; phylum Pseudomonadota; class Alphaproteobacteria; order Rhizobiales; family Rhizobiaceae; genus Phyllobacterium. The sequence goes on from UCNP01000016.1 coordinate 171,140, forward strand.
GACAGTTGTTGATATTCCACTAAAAATGAAGGCTGTGCTCCTTGCGAGGCTTCAAGCCGGAACACAAGTCTGGTTAAAGCGGACATGGCAAAATTATATTTCAGCTATTCGGCAATGAATGCCGGCAAATCGACGCTCCTTCTGCAAGCCTCTCACAACTATAGAGAGCAAGGCATGCGCACAATACAATTTACCGCAGGTCACTATGCGGAAAATGGCGCAGGGAAAATAACATCAAGGCTCGGAGTCAGTGCGGATGCTGAGCTTTATTGGGATGGTGATGATCTTTTTGCGCGGATAAAGACGGCGAATGATGAGGCCAAGCTTAGTTGCGCCTTTGTCGATGAGGCACAATTTCTGACCAAGCAACAGGTGTGGCAGCTTGCCCGTGTGGCAGACCGACTTAATATTCCTGTCATGTGCTTTGGTCTTCGCACTGACTTTCAGGGAAAGCTTTTTCCCGGCTCCTGCGAACTTCTTGCTATCGCAGACACATTGCGTGAAATCCGGACAATCTGTCACTGTGGAGCCAAGGCCACCATGGTGGTGCGGAAGGATCAAACCGGCAAGACCCTGACAGAAGGCGATCAAGTCGCCATTGAAAAATCGGTCTATGTTTCACTTTGCCGGAAGCATTGGGAGGATGAGACCGGACATCTGGTATAGTTATCCGATATTCTTCGCTTGCAAGTCTGATTGCACCATTGTCATCTGCTTGCAGGCATTGTTTGGCAGGATGTAATTGCTATATGCATTCGGGACAGTGGACGATATTTTAATTTGAATAGTAGGGGAGAGTATAATGGCGAGTTTGCAAAGTTTTGACGCTGAAATCGAAAAGACCAAAACAATGGTCAACGAGATGCGGACGAAAATCGATCAATCGAGCGTCGTTCTTGATAAATTCGCCAATGCCGATGCGAAGATTGGTGCTGCCGATTTTGATATTGAAAATGCGCGCATCGACGATGTGTTGCGGCAGCAAAAGGTCATGGAAGGCAATATTGCTGAATTGATTATCGGTTTGGAGGATGCAACCAATATTTTCGGAACCGAGTTTGAAAGCATGAAAGGCTATTCAGGCTGGGAAAAATTTATTGGCGTCTTTTCCAAAGACAAGATGCAGCGTCTGCGCTCCGATAGGGTGCGCAACATGTCGCTCGCGGGCAATCTTCAGGAGCTTCTTACCAAGTCAGATCGCATTGTCGGCATTTTGAAGGAACAGAAAGTGGTTCTTGATGCCCGCTACAAGACATCGGAAACCAGTCTGGCTACGGTGATTGAGCGCCGCAAAACCACCATTGCTACGCTTGAAGCCACACAAAAGCGTATTGAAGAACTTAATCCACTCCTGCTGGACATTGAAAACCGCATCGCTGCATCCACGGATCAAGGTACCCGTGCTCAACTTGAAGGCGAGCGTTCCAAGCTTGCTACTGAATATAATGAGCGTCAGGCCAAGGAGCAGGAATTGCTTGCTGAGAGCCAGACTCTTGAGCGCTATACGTCGATGTTCCAGACATTTGTTGACTCGCTTAACAATCAGATTGCAGCTCAAAGCACGCTTATCAACAAGCTGGCTATCGATACTGAACAGCGCATTGTCCTCTACAAGGCACTTGAAGACTCATTGAAGACTGCTGCGCAGCAGGATGTTGCCCACAAAATCAACACGCTTGGCAGTCAGGTGGACAAGGCGGCCGAAGAAACCATGGCTGGTGTCGGCGCGGCTGCACAAAAGCACATTGGCGACCTTCTTGAAATGCACGAAAAGAACATGGTCAGTTCGCAAGACATTCAGCGCCGCAAGAAGCTTGCAGATGATGCATTTGCACGCCGGTTCTCTGAAGTCCTGAAGAAGCATAATTCTGCCGATTACGTTCAGAGCTAATCCATGGCGGAGAATGCAGATCTGGCTGCGGCAGAACGCTATTTCGGTGCAATCCGGGCAGCATTGGATGGGCTCGAAATATTCCTGAACAACCAGGATTCACCGCTCTACAAACATGATCTTGTCGCTCAGACCGTTGCTGAATATTTGCAACGGCTTGACGCATCGTTCGATTGCTGGCGCAACAGGCTCGGCTTTACGGACCGTTTTCGCATATCCAAGGCGGAAAGTGGGTTTCCTATTTTCCAGAATGTCCTGGAACTGGAAAACGACAAGAAGGACGCGAAGGAACGTCTGGCGGCCATATCTCCGGCGGAAGCTTTGCGAAGCGAGATGGCGGATTTCATTTTGCGTCACAGGGCATTTCCGCGCGATTTACAAAAATCCATGGCGGAGCGAATTTATCTGGAGACAGTATTGAAAGGTGAGGTTTTCTCGCCATTCGTGCTGCCGACAACAATCCGTGTTTCCGTGAACCCGAAAACAATGCGTCCATTTTATGTGGTGCATTGGGGTGCTTTCGATGGCGCCTCGAATCTTCCGCTTATCTATATGGCTGTTGTGGAAGATTCTTCGCAGGACATGGTCGAAACGCTTGTCCTGAAAGATGGCAAACTCAACCCGAAAGTCAGAATTCCTCTTCCAGTCGGTGGTTTGTTAAATCCTGATTTGGCGCGGCGCTTTGATGATTTTGCTGCGAAGAATTCCGCCTATTCATTGTCCCTCATTACGATAGCGACAAGCTTGGACAAGGATTTTCCGGAACTGCATCCAAAACAGTTGCGCCGCGTTGTTCTTGGGCCATTCTACACGGCCGGAATCACCGAGCATAATCAGAAGGTTGCGGATGTGCTTGAACGCGTCCGCAGACCAGAAGATGCCTGGTTACTCACCTGGACAATGCAGGAAGTGTTTTCAACTGCGGAGAAACCCGGAAAGCGCGGCATCTGGTCTTCAGAGCCATCCCGGGAAGAATTTTACATCAATACCGACGATCTGGAAGCCGCACGCCAAGGTGTCAGTCACTACGAACAGCACGCGCTTGTACCGCACGAAGCCTATCAGGCGCTGTATGCGTCGGGTGAGGCTTCGCGCATTTTTACAGGGTTTGACACGCATATCCTGTCCAATGGCCAGGTCATCAGCGGCATTTAAAAGGAATATACAATGGATGTCGGTCTGACGACGATTGAAGAAAAAGACATCACCAAACACCTTGCCGTTGCGCAAGCAATGGTGACGCGCTTTGTTTCGCTGGAAACCGCTGATGAAAAGTCGGGCACGGAGATTGCAGGAACAGGCCGTCGTTTTGTTTCGACGGTCTCGACAGGCGGACTTCGTAAGACACGTGAGATCGAGCTTGTCAGGATCATCCAATCAGTACGCCCCGATGATCAAATGTTGTCGATTGCCCAGCACACATTATTGTTCAGGGCCCGGCGCGGCATTGCTATTGCTCTAGCTGTAGCGGATGTGTTCGGAAGGCAGAGTGATCTTGAAAGCCTTATGGCACGAAATGCCTCTGCACCGCTGCAAGGTGAGGACGCTAGCCATTTCAAGCGCCTGTTGTCAGCGGCATCCTATGTGGCGGCATTCTCCCTATCTGCATATCTGGCTCAGTTGATTGAGGCAGATGGAGAGCCTGCAAACGATATTGCCGAGCCGGATTTTAACTTTGACACATCGCAGGACGCCTTGAAGTCTGTCATCGCTGGATTGGATCGCGCTATAGCCGGAACCAATGACGAGCAGACGATGTTGGCCAGAACCAAGGCATTTGCAGCACTTAGCATAGAAGGCCTCTTGCAGCGAAAAGGCAGGTTTGAGGGTCTTGGCAGCTTTGAAGAAATGCACCTTCGGCTTGATAGTGACAATTTCACTCTGGATGGCTTCGACGTTGCGCCATCAAAGAAACGCACGCCACTCGTCATGACGTTTAAAAAGCCAAGCGAAGTTGTTGGCAATCACATCGCCAAATATCAGGCTTTGAAGCTTTCCAAAATGCTTATGGCCTATGATTTTGACAAGCAGCTCAATCCTTTCGTGGAACTCGGTGGGTTTCTATTCACCTTCATTGGCGATGGTGCGCCGGGAACGGGAAAAACAACGCTGATTCAAATGATTGCGGGCCTGGTCAATGATTATTGCCAGGTTGCCGGCTATGGTTTCCACTATGAGAATTTTGGTGTGGATCAAATATCTTCCTATCAAGGCAAGTCAGGTCAGAACTGTAAGCAGTTCATTACCAATGTTCTAAATCCCCGTACGATCGGTTTCGGCACGATTGATGATATTGATCAGGTCGCTGCCAAGCGCTCGGATGATCGGGCTTCCTCAGGTCAACAGGAAATAACGGGTGTTCTGATGGAGGCCTTTGCAGGCGCATCGACTGTGGTGCGGGGGAATTGCTCGTTTGGAATGTTCTCCAACTATCCAGAGAATGTTGATGACGCGCTGCGCCAGCGTGCAGGAGCCAGATGGCTGGTCGATGGTCCTCAAACGCGCGATGACTACATTGACATTTTTGCCCTGCTGGCCGGTAAGAACCACAAGATTCCGCTAGGGGATCACAAGCTTTTTGAAGCGCAGCAAATTGAGCGCGCGGTGGAGACTGCCTATGAGCAACTGTCCCAGCCGCAGGAAGACGGGCTGAAGGCTGTGTATGAGCGCTTCATCAAAGAGAATGGTGAACCCGAAACCCTTTCCGATATTGGCACCTATCTCCATATGATCAAGAAGCGTGAGCCGCGCTTTACCGGGCGCGCGATCAAGAACGTCACGGATGCAATCAAGATGCGGGCAATGGATGTGGAGCTGCCAGACGAGTGGTTTGAAAAGCCTGAAACATTCATGCACAAGAATTACGATGACAAGAAAGCGATGATTGAGGAACTGCGCAAGCCATTCACGATGGACATGGTTTTGCAGGAAACCAATCGCTATGCGGATTCGGAATTCCGTTATGCGGATAAATCTGATGATGCAGCTATCGAAAAAATGGTCCGCGATGCAAGATTGCGTGAGCGGGCAGTCAGGGAAGTCGAGGCATTGAAAGCCAAGGGTCAGTGGGAAGCCTGATGGAACTGCTCTACCAGAACGATCTGATCTATGGACGGCTGCTGAAGATCGACCAGCCGCACCTTATCGAGCGGTATAATAAGGCGCTTCAATCCTTTGGTTTTCCAGCCACTGCGCTGACAGAATTTGACATAGACCGTACGGGTTTTTCACCGCAAATAGCTGATGAACTAAAGGCCGCGGACTATCTTGATCCCAATGGCGTCAATAGACGGTTCATAATTCTCACGCCATCGCAGGCCGACTTGCCGGTCGTCCATACGCAATTTTCGAATACGTCGCAGCTGATGTATGAGTTCTTTTCAAGCAATGCGCGGGCGATCAATGCATTAACGATCAAAGATGTGCTCTACGGGGAGATCGAGGACTCAGTCTCTATTGTCTCAGACATTGAAGATTTGCTTTCGATCAATCAGGTGGAGTTTCGTGTTCTTTCTGCACAGAATGTTATGGCGCAGGCGGCCGAGCTGCGTTTGCTGGCTGACCGCCTGAAGAATGAGCCTGACGCCTGGCGCGATGATGCAATGCTTGAGCGCATGGTCGAGCTGGCTAAAGTCACCGGCGATATCCGCGAAAATTCACTCGTCCCGGACAAAGTGCTGTTCAGGCATAGTGCTTTCTGGACCAGTCATTTCGGCGGGGTCTATATTTTCGTCGATGACAATACGACTACTGTTATAGGTGATCCGGCAGCTCCGGGCTTCAGGCGTTCGCGGCCTTGGCAGGTCAATTACATTTCAATCAAGGATGCGGAGCAGGTATTTCAGTTCCTCACCACAACATCGCGTATTGAATTGCCTCGCGCATCATGGATTGAGCAATCTGGATATCTGGAAAATCGCGGTGAAATGATCATTCGACATCTCATCCAGACGCTTGAGCCAGAACGTGATTTGAAGAACATTGATCGGATTTGGCTGCAAACATGGATTCATGCCAATGCAGCTTTGATCAACCATGATGGAACTTGGCCTTTTCTTAATAGCGTCAAACGGGAAATTGCCCAGACTGGTCAGCTAAACATATCCGAAATTGACCCTTTACGGCGATTTCTGGTAGTCCGAGCCTTGCCCCGACACCCCGACGCATGGCTGACAAATCAGTTGATCAGCGATTTTGTGCCGTGGGATTTTCTGTCGCGCTACGTGTTCAACAAGCCTGGCTTCTACGCGGATTATCAAAGTTGGAGCCCGCCTTATCAGGAACACGTTGTCGATACGCTTAAAACAACCTATTTGAAGGACAAGGAAGGGTTGCGAAAGCGGCTCTATGGACTTGACCAGTGAAGGAAACAGGATGCTCGATCCCGTGATCAATTTTTTCAGCCGGATATTCACCTATATCGGACGTGGTATCGGGTTTGTCGTAGGTATACTCCTGTGGCCATTCATGTGGGCAGGTAGCTGGTACACGCAAAGAGGCTATATTCTGAAGATTGTACTTGGCCTTGCACTCCTTGTTTGGCTCGGTCTTTACGGTTATTTCTTTTATAATACGCAGGCCTGGACCAATTTTAATCCGGACTATGTGGCATCCTATAATTTCAAGAATCAGACAGCGCCTGCTGGTGAGCCATTGGCCGCGCCTGCGACAGCCGCAGCGACGGGTACAAATGTTGCCAAGACCTGCGCGCGTTCTGCAATTGTAACAGTCACTGCGGATTTGACGGATTTCAATGTCAATCAGAATGGCTGGATTTCTTCGATGCTGCTGTACAAGCTCGGATTTTTTGGCATTGATTGGGACAAAACGCCGTTCCTCGATAATAAAGCATCTTTTCAGCGCGGCATTAATTCAGCAGTCCGCCGTACAGGCATAGAACTTGTTGATACTTTGGGACGTGTGCGCGGTACATCTCAAATCGATGCTGATTTGCAAAAGGCCCGCGGTAATCTTCAGTTCACAGAAGATGCCTGGTATTTCGGACTCAATCCATTCGGCCCGAAAACACCGACGCCAAGCTATTACCGTTCGGCTGTTAAGGATTTGCGCAACTTCAATGCAAAGCTGGAAAACTGCAATGCCATCTTTGATGCCCGTGCAGACAATCTGATCCAGTTTATTGACCGCATTGCCAATGATATCGGTGCAACTTCAGCGATCCTCAAAGATCGTTCCGAGAACCATAATAATGGCTGGTTTGACACGCGCGCAGATGATCGCTTCTGGTTCGCCTATGGTCAGCTTTACGCGTATTATGGCTTGATGAATGCGGCTGAGGTGGACTTCAAACAGGTTCTCGAAGAAAAGAACTTGAAGTCTTTGTGGGACGGCATGGATGGTCAGTTACGTTCCGCTCTGGCTATTCAGCCTTGGATCATTGCCAATGGCAGTGAGGGAGGTTGGCTTCTTCCGAACCACCTGACCACCATGGGCTTTTATATCCTGCGGGTCCGGTCAAACCTGGTCGACATAAAGCAGGTGCTACAGCAATAAAATAGCACTTCTTCTGAAAAAAGGCGGGCAATTGCTCGCCTTTTTCGCAACTGCGGCAATTCAAATCATACCGGAAGAGCGGAGGTTTCTTTAACTTCTTCCATCACGGCATAGGTATGTGTTTCACGCACCCCCGGCAATGAAAGCAGTGCATCCGAAAGGAAGCGCCGATAATGTTCCATATCGGCAACGCGGGCTTTAATCAGATAGTCAAAGCCGCCAGCGACCATATGACATTCCATCACATCGGGGTTACGCCGGGTTGCAGCAGCAAAAGTTGCAAAAACGTCGGGCGTGGTTCGATCGAGCTTGATTTCCACAAAGACCAGCATTGCGCGGTCGAGCTTTTTCGGCGACAATTTTGCTGTATATCCAAGGATAAAACCATCGCGGGAAAGACGTTTCACCCGCTCGGTTGTCGCTGTCTGGGAAAGGCTGATACGTTCAGATAATTCAGTATTGGAAAGCCTTCCATCCTTCTGCAGCTCGCGCAAAATCCTGCGATCGAGACTGTCTAAATTCTTCATCTCTAAAAAATTCCCCATTTTTAGTTTTTTACTCTGGTTAGCATTGCTTCATTGGTGAGAATAACCAAGTGGAATAGATTATATGGGAAAAATCAATAAGGGAAAGCCCATGACCAACAGTTCGCTATCCGCACAAGATTTTTCCGCTCCATATGCCGTCGATGATCAACAATTGGTTGCGGATTTACTGCACACTATAACGCTTTCCGAGCCTGTGAACCGGCGTATTGACGAGCGCGCCAGTAAATATATTGCGACAATCCGCAAGGAAGCGAGCGGTATTGGCGGCGTTGAGGACTTCCTTCGTGAATACGGTCTCTCGACGCGGGAGGGATTGGCTTTGATGGTATTGGCCGAAGCACTTTTGCGTGTGCCAGATGCCGCCACGCAGGACAAGCTGATCGAAGACAAGCTCAAGCAGGGCAACTGGTCCGAACATGAGCCAAGTGGCGATACATGGTTTGTCTCAGCATCCGCTTGGGCTCTCGGCCTTTCCGCCAAGGTCATAAAACCCGGCGAAACGCCGGAGGGCGTATTATCGTCATTGGTCAAGCGTATCGGGCTACCAACGGTGCGGACTGCCACAAAACAGGCCATGCGTTATCTCGGACATCACTTTGTACTGGGCGAGACCATTAAGGATGCTTTGAAGCGGGCTGGCACCAATGAGGCCAAAGGATATCGGCATTCCTTTGATATGCTGGGCGAGGGTGCCCGGACGCGCAAGGACGCACAAGGCTATTTTAAATCCTACTCAGATGCCATTGACGCCATCGGCCGCGCTACCGGCAATAAGAAATTACCCGACCGTATGGGTATTTCCGTCAAGTTATCGGCACTTCATCCTCGCTATCTCGCAACACATCGAGATCAGGTCATGGCGGAACTGGTGCCGGATCTTCTTGCGCTTGCACAAAAGGCGAAGTCCTACGATCTGAACTTCACCGTTGATGCGGAGGAGGCAGACCGGCTTGAGCTTTCACTCGATGTTATTGATCGCGTTTTTGCCGACCCGTCGCTGAATGGATGGGATGGATTTGGCCTTGCCATCCAAGCCTATCAGAAACGCGCCCTTGCGGTGATTGATCATGTCGACAAGCTTGCGGCCCGTCACAACCGCAAGATGATGGTTCGGCTGGTAAAGGGTGCGTATTGGGATACGGAGGTGAAGCGTGCGCAGGAGCGCGGTCTGGCCGACTATCCTGTATTCACACGTAAACCCGCAACCGACGCCTCCTATATGGCGTGCGCGAAACGTATGTTGGATGCCAGACCGCGGATTTTCCCGCAATTTGCAACGCATAATGCGTTGACGGTTGCGATGATTTTGGAAATGGCAGGCGACGACAAGACCGGATTTGAATTCCAGCGGCTTCATGGCATGGGCGAAAGCCTTTACAAACAGATCACCGAGAAGAATGACAAGATCGCCTGCCGTATTTATGCACCCGTCGGTGGCTACCGTGATCTTCTGGCTTATCTGGTGCGCCGCCTGTTGGAGAATGGTGCAAATTCTTCATTCGTTTCAGTGGTTGGGGACAATAATGTGCCCATTGCCGATCTGCTGGTTCGCCCGGCCGAGAAGCTGGATGATGGCAAGGGCTATCGTCACCCGAATATTCCGATGCCTTTGAAACTCTACGGCAAACGTGCAAACTCTGCCGGTATTGAACTTGGCGAGAGAAAAGCACTGGCCAGCCTTTTGGCCGGAATTTCAAAAGCCGCAAAGGCTGTGCGGGCGGTTCCGCTGATTGATGGAAAGTCAACCGGCAGTGCACAGGACATAATCTCTCCGGTCAACGGCGCGACTATTGGGTCTGTAGTTTTTGCAACAGCCGAAGAGGCCGCAAAGGCTGTCAGCATCGCTTCCAAGGGGTTTTTTGCATGGTCCCGCATGGCGGTTGAAGCCCGTGCAAAACTATTGGAAAAAGCTGCTGATCTGCTTGAGGATAATCGTGATCAGTTTCTTGATCTCCTGTCACGAGAGGCTGGCAAGACGCTTGATGATGGTATTGCAGAGATTCGTGAAGCAGTGGATTTCTGTCGCTACTACGCCGCGGAAGCCCGCCGGCAATTTGCAGCAGACAAAGTGATGCCTGGTCCTACGGGTGAAGAAAACAAGCTTCGTCATCGCGGACGCGGCGCTTTCGTATGCATTAGCCCATGGAATTTCCCTCTGGCAATTTTCTTGGGACAGGTAACGGCGGCACTCGCTGCCGGTAACACGGTTCTTGCCAAGCCAGCCGAGCAGACACCGCTTATAGCTTATGAAGCCATCAGAATTCTGCACGAGGCGGGTATTCCCAAAGATGCTGTCCTGTTTGTGCCTGGCGATGGTTCGGTAGGCGCGGCTCTTACATCTCATGCGGATATTGCAGGTGTCGCCTTTACAGGTTCCACTGAAACGGCATGGGCGATCAACCGCACACTGGCTTCAAAGAAGGGCCCGATTGTTCCGCTCATTGCCGAGACAGGCGGTCTCAATGCGATGATCGTTGACGCGACAGCTTTGTCAGAGCAAGTGGCCGATGATGTGGTCATGTCGGCTTTCCGGTCGGCAGGTCAGCGCTGTTCCGCTTTGCGCATCCTCTATTTGCAGGAGGACATAGCTGATCCCATGCTGGAAATGATTGAGGGAGCGGCAAAAGAATTGGTGCTCGGCGATCCAGCATTGGCATCAACGGATGTTGGCCCAATTATCGACAGGGACCAGCGCAATATGCTGCGTGATCATATTGAGGCTATGCGCAAGACGCAAAAAGTTCGCTTTGCAGGGCAAGCGCCTGATGATGGCTTGTTTTTTGCACCACATATCGTCGAGCTGGATCGGGCAGATGCATTGCAGCGCGAAGTATTTGGTCCGATTCTGCATGTGGTGCGGTGGAAAGCCAAAGACCTTGATAAAGTGCTCGATCAGATCGCGTCGACCGGCTATGGTCTGACCTTTGGGTTGCACACCCGCATCCAGTCGACTGTAACGAAAGTTGTTGACCGTCTCGATATCGGCAATATTTACGTCAACCGCAATACAATTGGTGCTGTCGTTGGCACACAGCCTTTCGGTGGGTCTGGCCTTTCCGGTACTGGTCCGAAAGCGGGTGGGCCTTCCTATCTGACACGGTTTGCACTTGAACAGGTCGTTTCAATAAATACAGCGGCTGCTGGCGGCAATGCCAGCCTTATTGCCATGGGCGAATAGACCAGATGGGGATAGGCAAGTTCAGCCTATCCCCATCTCACGCACGGGATGTTATTGATATTCTTAAAACATTGAGGAACCGTCATGGCTGCTGTGAAATCCGACATAGAGATTGCCCGCTCCGCTTCCAAAAAGCCCATCTCGGAAATTGGTGCCACTATCGGCATCCCGGCGGAACATCTGGTGCCTTATGGCCATGACAAGGCCAAGCTCACAGCAGAATTTATCCGTTCAACAAAAGACCACAAGAACGGAAAGCTCATTCTTGTAACGGCTGTCAGCCCAACTCCGGCTGGCGAGGGAAAAACAACCACAACCGTTGGTCTTGGCGATGGCCTTAATCGTATAGGCAAAAAAGCAATCGTCTGTATCCGCGAAGCTTCGCTCGGCCCCTGTTTTGGTACCAAGGGAGGCGCGGCAGGCGGTGGCTATGCGCAGGTTATCCCGATGGAAGATATAAACCTGCATTTCACCGGCGATTTCCATGCCATCACTTCTGCGCATAATCTGCTCGCGGCAATGATCGATAATCATATCTACTGGGGTAATGAACTCAATATAGATACGCGCCGGATCACATGGCGCCGGGTGATGGACATGAATGATCGCGCCTTGCGCGGCATTGCATCCGCATTGGGCGGTGTAGCCAATGGATTTCCTCGCGAATCCGGGTTTGATATCACCGTTGCTTCGGAGGTTATGGCAATCCTTTGTCTGGCCGTCGATCTTGCCGATCTTGAGAAGCGTCTTGGCGATATCATCGTCGGCTATAGATTTGATCGAAGCCCTGTATATGCCCGGGATTTGAAAGCGGACAAGGCCATGGCCGTCCTGCTAAAGGATGCAATACAGCCCAATCTTGTGCAAACGCTTGAGAATAATCCAGCCTTTGTGCATGGCGGTCCCTTTGCCAATATTGCACATGGCTGTAATTCGGTTGTTGCCACAACAACGGCGCTCAAGCTGGCTGACTTTGTTGTTACGGAGGCGGGATTTGGTGCGGATCTCGGCGCGGAAAAATTCTTTGATATAAAATGCCGTAAAGCTGGCTTGAAGCCCTCGGCTGCGGTGATCGTCGCTACAGTCCGGGCAATGAAAATGCATGGCGGTGTGGCAAAAGCCGATCTTGGACAAGAGAATGTTGCGGCGGTAAAAGCGGGCTGCGCTAATCTTGGCCGTCACATGGAAAATGTTCGCCAGTTTGGTGTGCCAGTCATTGTTGCGATCAATCATTTCACCGCCGATACTGAAGCTGAGATCGAAGCTGTCAAAGCCTTTGTTGCCGCTCACGGCGCGGAGGCGGTGTTATGCAAACATTGGGCTCTGGGTTCTGCCGGAATTGAAGAACTAGCACAGAAAGTGGCAGCACTCGCTGAAAGCGGGTCGGCACAATTTTCCCCGCTCTATGAAGATGAGCTTTCTCTGTTTGATAAAATCGAGACAATCGTGAAGAGAATTTATCGCGGAGCAGAGGCAGACGCCGATGCCAGCGTTCGTGACCAACTGCGTCGCTGGGAGGAGGCAGGCTACGGCCATCTCCCCGTCTGTATGGCAAAAACGCAATATTCGTTTTCAACAAATCCGGATTTGCGGGGTGCGCCGGTTAATCATGTCGTGCATGTGCGTGAGGTACGGCTCTCGGCCGGAGCGGGGTTTGTCGTGGCAATCTGCGGTGAAATAATGACAATGCCGGGCTTACCAAAATCGCCCTCGGCAGAACGAATTCATCTCAATAATGATGGGCTGATTGAAGGACTGTTTTAGGCTCCGGACCCTAGACCTTAGGCTTACATCTGATTTTTGCTGTTGCAAGCGATCCAATGTAACGCTAACAATCTTCGCCATGAACACACGCATTCACTCAACTGGCTGGTGGTGGGCTCGCTTTTAGCGGCCACGCAGCCTTTTGCATGTTTGTGAAAAAGGACAGGGCCGCAACGGGTTTTCCGGGCGGCCTTTTTGTTTGACCGCTTGAATCGCCCGAAACGCTGGATGCAACAAAGGAATTGATGATGCATAGAATTGAGGGCGACGTGGAAATTTTCGATACTAAGGGTGGGGTAACAATTACCCGTTCGCGCGTGGCAACGGCCTATGCCAGTGCAATTGACAGCTATATTGACGCGCTGGACGAGCGAAGGGGTGCGGTTTTTTCCTCCAATTATGAGTATCCGGGGCGATACACGCGCTGGGATACTGCAATCATCGATCCTCCCATCGTGATTACTTCAAATGGTCGGCACATGACCATTAAAGCGCTGAACAAGCGCGGCGAAATTCTGCTTTTGCCAATCAAACAAGCTATTGGCAATCTTGAAGAAGTAGCAATCAAACTTGCAAGGCAAACAAGTCTGGAGCTGGAAATTGCATTGCCGACACGCGCCTTTACCGAGGAAGAGCGGTCGCGTATCCCATCCGTTTTTACGGTTTTGCGTGGCATAGTTGCGCTATTTTCCACCGAAGACGATGCCAATCTCGGACTCTACGGCGCTTTTGGCTATGACTTGGCATTCCAGTTTGACCCTATCGAATACAAGCAGAAACGCCCCGATGATCAGCGCGACATCGTGCTCTATTTGCCCGATGAGATTTTGGTGGTGGATCACCATGCTGCAAAGGCATGGTTGGATCGTTACGACTATGCTTATGAAGGAAAGTCGACGGAAGGGCTGCCACGCGACACCGCCAAAAAGCCGTTTAAGCCCACCGATATCATTCCGGGAAGGGGCGACCATAACCCTGGCGTCTATGCGGAATTGGTCAAGAAGGCCAAAGAAAGCTTTATGCGCGGTGACCTGTTCGAGGTAGTCCCGGGGCAGACGTTTTATGAACGCTGCGAAACAAATCCTTCGGTGATTTCGAGAAGATTGAAGGCCATCAATCCTTCGCCCTATTCTTTCTACATTAATCTTGGTGACAATGAATATCTCGTGGGTGCTTCACCTGAGATGTTCGTGCGTGTTGTTGGCCGGCGTATCGAGACCTGTCCGATTTCCGGCACGATCAAACGCGGTGACGATGCTATCGCCGACGCAGAGCAAATCATCAAGCTGCTGAACTCCAAGAAAGATGAATCCGAACTCACCATGTGCTCGGATGTGGATCGTAACGACAAGAGCCGTGTCTGTGAGCCGGGCTCTGTTCGCGTTATCGGGCGCCGTCAAATTGAAATGTACTCGCGTCTTATTCACACGGTGGATCATATTGAAGGTCGTCTGCGCGAGGATATGGATGCTTTTGACGGGTTCCTTTCCCACGCTTGGGCGGTAACTGTTACGGGCGCTCCAAAGCTGTGGGCGATGCGCTTCATTGAGGAAAATGAACGCAGCCCGCGCGCATGGTATGGCGGCGCCATTGGCATGGTCAATTTCAATGGCGATATGAATACCGGCCTGACACTGCGGACCATCCGCATCAAAGACGGGATCGCGCAGGTGCGTGCCGGAGCGACCTTGCTCTATGATTCAGTGCCGGAAGAAGAAGAAGCGGAGACAGAGCTGAAAGCATCGGCAATGATCGCTGCTGTTCGGGATGCCCATAAGAGCAATATTATTGCCGAAGAGCGCGCTGTAGCCCGTGTCGGTGAAGGTTTGCAGATATTGCTGGTGGATCACGAAGATTCGTTTGTGCACACTCTGGCGAATTATTTTCGCCAGACCGGAGCCATTGTAACCACAGTCAGAACACCTGTGCCGGAGGAAATATTCGATCGGATCAAGCCTGACCTCGTTGTTCTTTCGCCTGGGCCGGGTACGCCAACGGATTTCGACTGCAAGGCGACAATCAAGAAGGCGCGTGCGCGCAATTTGCCGATATTCGGTGTTTGTCTTGGATTGCAGGCTCTGACTGAAGCCTATGGCGGAAGCTTGAGGCAACTTCATGTGCCCATGCACGGCAAACCATCGCGTATCCGCATCACCAAGCAAGGCAGAATTTTCTCAGGGCTTCCCAAGGAAGTGACAGTGGGTCGTTATCATTCAATCTTTGCTGATCCGGTACGGCTGCCAGATGAATTTATCGTCACCGCCGAGACGGAAGATGGGGTTATCATGGCCTTCGAACATAAACATGAACCCATTGCTGCCGTACAATTTCATCCTGAATCGATCATGACACTGGGACACAATGCTGGTATGCGCATGATCGAAAACGTCGTGGCGCACCTGCCACGCCGTACGAAAGAACGAGCGGCTTAGGGCGAGAATTTCAGCATGATTGATACACGCTCGGCAGTTAATGGCGAGGTTACGGTGCGCCGATTGGCTTTTTGGTCGATCTTTATTGGCATCGCTGTGCTTGCTCTGAAATATGTTGCCTACCATGTGACAGGGTCGGTCGCTCTCTATTCGGACGCGCTTGAATCAATCGTCAATGTTGTTGCAGCCCTTGCTGCCTTCTGGGCCATTATGGTTAGCCACAAGCCTGCTGACCAAAATCACCCCTATGGACATCATAAGGCGGAGTATTTCTCAGCGGTAATCGAAGGGGTGCTGATTATCCTTGCCGCCCTGTTGATCCTGCGTGAAGTCTGGATGGCTTGGGAAACGCCGAAAACGTTGGATCAGCCTTGGCTTGGCCTTGCGATCAATGGCGGCGCCTCATTGATCAATGCTGGCTGGGCAACACTGTTGCTCAGAAGCGGGCGCAAGCATCGCTCGCCCGCGCTCTTGGCTGACGGCAAACACATCATGACAGATGTGGTCACATCGCTTGGTGTGTTCATTGGTTTGGTTGGTGCTGTCGTTACCGGCTGGACAATTCTTGATCCTCTATTGGCCGTAATCGTAGCACTGAACATTCTTTGGCAGGGATGGGGTGTGATCAGCAATTCTGTTCAAGGATTGATGGATGGCGGCGTATCGACGGATGAGACGATGCGAATCCGCGATGTCATATCGGCAAATGCCGGCGGTGCGTTGGAAGTTCATGATTTGAAGGCTCGCGTCGCCGGTCGAATGACCTTCATTGAGTTCCATCTTGTTGTGGAAGCGAGCATGTCCGTTGGCGATGCACATATCATCTGTGATCGTATCGAGAATGCTTTGATGCAGCATATTCCAGATGCAAGCGTGGTAATCCATGTCGAGCCGGAAGATGAAGCCAAGCTGCCTCTTGGCACAGTGGCTATTCCCTTTGCCTGATCCATTAAAATGATTGGAATGCCTCATGAGTGATCCTCGGATTAAAGTGAAATCAACCGAGCTTCTTTCCGATAATTGGGGATTTTTGACCAAATACACTTATGACTTCACCCGCACTGATGGGTTTGTGGAAACGCAAACCCGAGAAGTTTACGATCGCGGCAATGGCGCGACAGTTTTGCCCTATGACCCCGTCCGTGGAACAGTCCTGTTGACAAGGCAGTTCCGGTTACCAGCATTCGTTGTCGATCAGAATCCGATGCTCATCGAGGCCTGTGCAGGTTTGCTGGACGATAATGATGCGGAAACCACGGCCCGAAAAGAAACCGAAGAGGAGCTTGGTTACAGGCTTCGAGATATTGAGCGTGTTTTCGACGTATTCATGAGTCCGGGCAGTGTGACCGAGCGGCTGGCATTCTTTATCGCTGTTTACGATCCTGCCGATAGAATTTCTGATGGCGGCGGCCATGAAGATGAGGGAGAGGACATCGAGGTCCTCGAGATGACGCTCGATGAAGCTATGGCGATGATCGTTCAGCAACGCATTGTTGATGCAAAGACAATCATGTTGCTGCAACATCTCAAACTAAAGCAATTATCGCGCTAAATACCAGCCATCGGGTTGCAGTCGCGCCACATTTCGTCACGTAATGTTTCGAACTGTCATGATTTTGTTACAATTATATTGACATAGAAGCCTTGCTGGTTGAAATCTCGGCTAGCAATGCGAATTCTCCGAGCAGGATCAAGCGTAAAAGCGCGAAGTTGGGGACAAGATTATTTGGCAAAAGCATCAATTCCCAAGATGGAATTGGTTGCACACGCATGGCAGTGTCCAGCGGACGACCGCGGCTGTTTACAAATTTAGTTAACCTTTAACCACTAGGATTAGCTTATGGGTAAACCTTATTTCTACGCTCTGATTGCCGGACTGTCATTGATGGTCGCAGCCCAGCCAGCCTTCGCGCGCAGCACCGCTGATTGTGACAAGCTGCGATCGGGCAAGGCAGAAATATTGTCGCCAAATATTGATCCTCAGCCAGATGTGGACAAGAATGACCCCGCAGATGCCTGCTCAACAAAAGGTAAGGTCGTCTCTCAGGTTCCAGAGAAGCTGAAACCCATCAACATCCTAGCAACTGGCGGTACGGGCATTTTGAAAAAGGCTATCAAAGGCGAGATTCTTCCGCAAAGTGAAGGCGCGCTTCAGGAAGATTTGTCTTTCAAGTATCGTATTTATCGCCCGGAAAATCCAAATGGCGATACGCTGGTACTCCTGCACGGTTCGGGTCAAGATGAAACCAGCTTGGTCTCCTTCGCCTCAAAGATCGCGCCAGATGCGCTGCTTTTAGCCGTTCGGGGTCGTGTTGTTCAAGATGGTTCAAACCGCTGGTATCGTCGTTTGACACCTGTAAGCTTCGACCAAAAAGACATTCGGTCTGAGGCTCAGGCTTTCGCAAATTTTCTAAAGCAGGTCACCACGAAATATAAAATCGAACTCAATCACACTACTTTTTTAGGTTATTCGAACGGAGCAAATCTCGTCAATTCGGTGATGATGCTCTATCCTGGTCTGGTTAAGCAGGCGGTGCTTTTGCGTTCAATGCCAGTCTTGACGGGCTCTGTTGATGCAAATCTCGCCAATGCACGTGTGCTGACTGTGTCGGGTGCTTCCGATCAACTTTACGCGCCCTATGCGCCTGCTCTGGAAGACATGCTGCGCTCGCACGGTGCCTGTGTGGAGGCGCGCTCGATCAAGTCAGATCATGGTTTAGGCAAGGATGATGTCAAGGTTGTCAGTGATTGGCTTTCCGGGGCCACAGCCTCGCTAAAAAAATAGCATCCTTATTGATGGCTCTTGCATCGGAACCGACACTCGTTTAGATGTTTGCTTATGAAAACGCGCCCGACACATATGTCCTACGCTCAGTCCGCCTTTGCGGACACGGCGAAGCGCGCCTTTCTTCTACCGCTTCTCCTCGACCTTATTGGCGATCGCTGGGCTCGTTGAAGGAGCGTCCGGCGGTCGAAACTGCCATGCGGCGCTTGCTCCTTATCCCTTTACAAGTTTAGTTCAACGCCTAAAAAGAGTGCCACGATTGCGCCAGAATAGATGCGCATCTGGCCGGAAACGAGAAGCAAATGACTGATATTATTGCACCCCGATCTGTGGCGGGAATGCCTGACGCAGCCAAGAAATATGAACCTTACGCCTTTGTTGATCTCAAGGATCGCCAATGGCCATCAAAACGTATTGAAAAAGCTCCGATCTGGTGTTCTGTCGATCTGCGTGATGGTAATCAGGCCCTGATCGATCCGATGGGCCATGATCGCAAGGTACGCATGTTCGCATTGTTGCTCGACATGGGTTTCAAGGAAATCGAGATCGGTTTTCCTTCCGCGTCGCAGACAGATTTTGATTTTGCCCGCTGGTGCGTGGAAGAGGGCAATCCTGGAACAGATGTGTCATTGCAGGTTCTGGTTCAGTGCCGTCCCGAATTGATTACGAGAACATTTGAATCACTGCAGGGTGCACACAAGCCCATTGTGCATTTTTATAATTCCACGAGTGAATTGCAGCGCCGTGTTGTCTTCAACAAGGATGTGGATGGTATCAAGACCATTGCAACTGATGCGGCGAAGATGATTACGGACATGGCGGCAAAGGCAGGGGGGGGCTTCCGCTTTGAGTATTCCCCAGAAAGCTTTACGGGTACTGAACTCGAAGTGGCTTTGGAAATCTGCAATGCCGTGACCGAGATCGTCAAGCCGACGCCAGAGAACAAGCTGATTATCAATTTGCCATCTACAGTCGAGATGTCGACGCCGAATATCTATGCAGATCGCATTGAGTGGATGTGTCGGCAGTTGGATAATCGTGAGAATCTCATTATTTCATTGCACCCGCATAATGATCGCGGCACGGGTATTGCAGCAACGGAGCTTGGCCTGATGGCCGGTGCAGATCGTGTTGAGGGTACGCTGTTCGGCAATGGCGAACGGACCGGTAATGTCGATATTGTAACCTTGGCACTGAACATGTTGACCCAAGGCGTCGATCCGGAAATCGATTGCTCCGATATTAATCGGATGAAGGAAGTTTATGAATATTCCAATCAATTGGTGATTCCGGAGAGACATCCCTATGTCGGAGAACTGGTGTACACCGCTTTTTCCGGTTCGCATCAGGACGCAATCAACAAGGGTATGAAGGCCATTAAACAGGCCAATAAAAGCTTGTGGGAAGTGCCATATTTGCCGATTGACCCGCAGGATGTCGGGCGTAGCTACGAAGCTATTATCCGCATCAATTCGCAATCGGGTAAGGGGGGGATCGCCTATATTCTGCAAGCAGATTACGGGCTGAATTTGCCACGTGGTATGCAGGTGGAATTCCGCGAAGATATCCAGAACATTACGGACGGGGAAGGCAAGGAGATGCCTTCCAAGCGCATCTATGATCGTTTCCAGGAACTCTATGTCGATCAGCCAAATGCGCGGCTTAAATTTGTCGATCACCACACCTACCCGGATACGGAAAGAAAAGGTGTCCGCATTCTTTCAGCCGAGATAACCGACAATGGTGAAACAAAACGTATCGAGGGCAGGGGAACTGGTCCTGTTGATGGTTTCATCGATGCTCTTTCGCATTATCTCGGCTTTAAAATGTCAGTGGCGAATTATTCGGAACATTCCCTTCAGCATGGCTCGGATGCGGCGGCCATCAGCTATATGGAAATCGAACATCCCGGAGGCAAAATTTTCGGCGCCGGAATCAATAAGAACATTGTGACCGCTTCGCTTGAAGGCATTATTTCGGCAGCAAATCGCATCATCGCAAAATAGCGGGACAGGCCTGTTTGGCCAGTTCTACCAGCTAATTAATTCGGGCCAATCCTTTGCTTAAGTCAAAGGGTTGGCCTTGTTTTGACAAGTTTCAGGTGCATTGGCGTGGCAGGATTGCTAATGATCATGGGCCCGGATTTGTTCGAAAGCCGGCCGATTTTCAGCTGAAGGAACGGATGAAAGAGCACTCGAATCATCGTGAAAGATTGACCCTTGCAGAAGCAGTGCGTGGTGCGCAACTTGCCTTTGCAGACCGGAGCGATGTTATTTCAGATGCGAAGGAAGCCGACCTTGCAAGGATTGAAGTTCTTGCTCAGGATTTGCAAGAGGTTTTTGACGATGTGCCTGCTGATGATCCGCAATGGCAATTTGCTGTTTCAAAAGGCCTGCAACCGCGCTTGTGGATAGACGTTACCTCGCATGTCACGATGGCTCGGGATCGTCGCACCTATCGCTTTGTACGTGAGACAAGGAATGGTCGAATTCTGGTTGCTGAATCAACGGAGGTCAGGCCTGTCGCGGATGCCGTGACAAACTATATCGCCGAGCGGATTGTCGAGAGACAACAGATGATGGAAGGCAGCAGGGTCGGTTTAACCACGCCAAAACCTGTGGTGGAAATGCACGAGATCACACAACCATCTCCACAATCGGTGACAGTGCCTGTTATGCGAGACAAATCCCGCCTGAGTTCATTCATTACCGCGGTGTACTGGTTTTTGATCGGAGCGGCCGTTGGATCTGGGGCATTTATGGTGCTTTTTTGGGATCGTGTTTCCGGGCACTTTTAGACCAAGCTGCCTTCGTTTATCTGCCAGACAATAATTGATCTTCGTGGACGGTCTGGATTGTAATCTGGGTGTCGACTACGCCGCGTTGTTTCATGTGGCATGACCAGCCGGCATTGGTTTTTTCGATCGAGAACAGATTGTATGCAGCAGGCGGCTTCTGAGCGCCAAAGCTTTGACTTGCCGAAGGAACACATATGACAGGGACCGCCCCATTTGGCCCATGAATGTCATAGCGCGTAGCCAGATGGGTATGGCCGTGAAGCACAAGTTCAGCGCCGTGCTGGCGCACAATACGCTGGAATAAGCCAATTCCGAGCAATCGTTTATGCGAGGGGGCTGCTCCGCGAACAGGCGGATGATGGATCATTATGACGCGAAAAAGGCCACGTTGGCCGGTTTCCGTCAGGATTTCGGCAAGTTTCTTTGCCTGTTTCGATCTGAGATCACCGGTCGCCATAAAGGGGGCTGTCGCACGTGCGGAAGAGACGCCAATTAGTGCGACATCCCCGCGTATCCGTAGATAGGGAAATTCGACAGGCAAATTCTCGGCAAGCTCTTTATCGCCGCGCATCCAGGCTTCCCAATAGCGGCGTGTTTTTTTCAATGCGCCTGGGACGTAAGCATCATGATTGCCGGGAACCACAGAGACATCCTCTGCGCGCCCCAAGGTTTTGAGCCAGCGCTGGGCTGTTTCAAGTTCCTCGTCCAGAGCAAGATTTACCAGATCGCCCGTAACTGCAATATGATCGGGATGTTGCATCTTAAGGTCTGCTGTCAGAACATCCAGCGTACCACCAGTCATCGTGCCTTTGCGATTTGAGCGCCAGTTGATATAGCCGGTGATACGCTTTGAAATCAGCTCACGCAGCGTAAGTGCGGGCAGGGGCGACAGATGGATATCGGAAATATGTGCGAGAAGGAACATCGATCCAGCTTTATGAGACTATTCAATATGAATCCAGTGCCAGAACCGTCGCATGGTCACGCAACTCCAGTGAAAATCGAGCACCATGGCTGAAAAACACTCCAGATGGCGTCACCGTCTCTTTCACACATATTTTCTGCTGCGCCGCCCCATGACATTGGGTGCCAGAGGCGTTGTGCTTGATGAGAATACAAACTCGGTTTTCCTTATCCGTCATACCTATGTTGTCGGCTGGCAATTTCCCGGCGGCGGCGTCGAGACCGGACACACTGTCGAACAGACGCTCGCTAAGGAACTTATGGAAGAAGGCAATATTGAGTTAACGGGGCGGCCTGAACTATTTGCTATTTATCATAATGCTCATGCCTCAAAGCGTGATCATGTTGCC
Source organism: Hyphomicrobiales bacterium (assembly GCA_900473335.1). Classification (GTDB taxonomy): domain Bacteria; phylum Pseudomonadota; class Alphaproteobacteria; order Rhizobiales; family Rhizobiaceae; genus Phyllobacterium. The sequence continues at coordinate 193,362 of UCNP01000016.1, forward strand.
CTCTATGTCTGCAAGTCCTTTCGCCAAATTGCCCCCTTTCTTGCAAACCGTGAGATAGCGGAGGCGGGTTTCTTTAAACTTGATGCCCTGCCGGAGGGGACTACACCTTCAACCCGGCAAAGGTTGGCAGAAATACGGGGCGGTCTGGAGCCGCCCCTTTTCTGGTAGCTGTTAGAAGCGATTGCGGTCATGAGGCGCGGTGTAGTCAATGTCTGGCCCGACAGGAACGATTCCTGTCGGATTTATCATTTTATGGCTCTCATAATAATGTCCTTTTATATGCTGCATGTTGACCGTCGAAGCCACGCCGGGCACCTGATAGAGGTCGCGCGTATAATTTGACAGGTTGGGATAATCGGCAATGCGCTGCCGATTGCACTTGAAATGGCCGACATAAACCGGATCGAAGCGCAGGAGCGTCGTGAACAAGCGCCAATCTGCTTCAGTCAGATGATTGCCGACCAGATAGCGGTGTTTCGATAGTTTTTCTTCTATCTCGTCCAGTGCGCCAAACAATTGAAGGAAAGCTTCTTCGTAAGCTTCTTGTGTGGTGGCAAAGCCAGCGCGATAAACGCCGTTGTTTATATTCGGGTAAACCATCGCATTAACGGCATCAATTTGGCTCTGAAGTTCCTCTGGATAAAAATCGCTATCCGGATCGCCGAACGCGTTAAAAGCCGAGTTGAGCATACGGATGATTTCCGAGGATTCGTTGGAGACGATTGTATTCCGTTGCTTGTCCCAAAGCACGGGAACGGTGACGCGCCCGGAATAGTTTGAATCCGCCCGCGCATAGACCTCGTGCAGACGCTTGTAGCCAAAAAGGTGATCGGCAGTAGCCCCATCCTTTTCGTAAAACGTCCAACCTTCAGCTCCCATGAAGTAATCAACAATGGAAACAGAAATGACGTCCTGCAATTGCTTAAGAGCGCGGAAAATCAAGGTGCGGTGTGCCCAGGGACATGCATAGGAAACATAGAGGTGATAGCGGCCTGATTCAGCTTTAAAACCTGCTTCACCCGTCGGTCCAGCTTCGCCATCTGACGTTACCCAATTGCGGAATTGCGATTCCGAGCGGATAAAGCGCCCCCCGCTATCCTTGGTATCATACCATTGGTTATGCCAAACGCCGTCAATCAACAGACCCATTTTAATGTTCCTTCAACAGCACTTATTGCAGTAGGGATATGTGCATTTATCACGCTTACCTAAACTTATTATATTCGGTTACCAGAACATTGGCGGTAAACAGAGTGTCGCTTTCCAAAATCCTTGTGCACTTTTCAGGTTTACCACGGTTCAGTTTAATGCTAGCGAGAGAAAATGAAGACATTTGTGACAGGTATTTTGTTCATCCGACGATGAAACCGACAACGGCGCTGATCTGGCGACGGACGTCCCTGTATTGCCTTCTGAACATGAAGGTCTGTCTTACTCCCATATGAAGAAACCCAGCATGCTGTCCCATGTCGTGACCTACGCGCCGGAAGAACCGGTGCATGACGCTGCCATTGAAGATATCAATAAAGAAGCTTTCGGCCCGGGCCGGTTTACCCGTGCCGCCTACCGCATCCGTGAAGGCGGACCGCATGATCGCAACCTTTCCTTTGTGGCATTGAATGCTGACCATGTCGTGGGTTCGGTGAGGCTTACACCCATTCGTATCGGCGAGACGGATGCCATGTTGCTCGGTCCCCTTGCCGTGCGCCCCGCTTGGAAAAAACAGGGGATTGGTGCGGCTTTGATGCGCGCTAGCATGGAGGCTGCGCGACTTGCTGGCCATAAATTGGTCATTCTGGTTGGAGATGAACCCTATTATGCGCCATTTGGTTTTCGTAGGATTGAAGGTCATCAAATCCATATGCCAGCGCCGGTTGAGCCGTCGCGCTTCTTGGCATGTGAGCTTGTTCCCCACGCTTTGAAAGATGTCGAGGGAAAGGTCAGGCACGCCTGTGTAGTGGGATTGTGCTGCTGACATCCCACTTTTCAAGCTGACGCTCTATTTTCCTTCGCGGTACCACATTCCGCCGAGCAGAACTATCATTGCGGCAAGTCCGAAAAATCCGGAAAACAAAGGCAAGCGATCTACGCTCTTAAGGACCGTTTCATTGGTTGGGCGCAGGCCGATCCAGTTGTCGCCGCTGGCGCTGGCGGCACCGCGGGATGCTACGATGTTCGGAATCTCAATGGATGTCTGTTCTATATCTGCGCGTAGGCGGCGTGTGCCACCGCCCGTTTCACTTGCCAGCGGATTGAGCTTGGCTGTGGTCGACACATTATCAGCAAACTCTGGAGCATCAACGGGGCCGACATGGGCAAGCGTTGTCAGATCGCCATTTGCCACCTGATAGAGACCAATTTCTGCCGTTGGAACCGATGCGGTGAAGACACCCGGTTCCGTTTCCGCCAAGGGAACGGACTGGGTCTTGCCTGAAGGGGTGATGATGCTTGCAGGATCGGTGGTTTTTGCCATTGTCTGGCGACGAATCTCTAAATTGCGCCCAGCACCCTTGGCCGTTAACGCTTCCTCTTCCAATTCGGGTTCTTTCATCAGCCAATGAGCAATCCGCCGATAAAGCGCTGCATGCGGTCCACCACCTTCAAAACCGCGTGCCCAGAGCCAACCCTGATCCGAGAGGAACATGCCGACACGCCCTTCACCCAAGCGGTTTAGAACGAGCAATGGCCTGTCGCCGGCATTCATGACAACTTCGCCCTCGGGCTGATTGACGTCGATCACTCGGAACCAGCGGCTCCAGTTCGGCGGCTCTTGTGTGCTGCCCTCAAGCCCGCGTGTTACAGGATGACGTTTGCCTTGCTCACTCAAGCGGGGGTAGAAGGCTTTTTCCTCGATTTGGCCGGTTGGAACAGCTGGTAGAACTGAGAGCAGGGGCGTATTGGCAATCGACATGTTGCCTGCATATTCGGGACCCGCTGCAATGAGCAGGGCACCGCCCCGTTGAACATAGTCATTGATATAATCATAGTAGAGTAAAGGCAGCACGTCGCGGTGCTGATACCGGTCAAAGATTATCAGATCAAAATCGGTGATGCGCTCTACAAATAGCTCGCGTGTCGGAAAGGCAATTAGCGAAAGCTCATTGATTGGCGTCGAGTCCTGTTTCTCCGGTGGGCGCAAGATTGTGAAGTGTACCAGATCAACAGACGCATCTGATTTGAGCAGATTGCGCCATGTGCGCTCGCCATTATGAGGCTCGCCCGACACGAGCAAAACGCGAAGATTCTCGCGGATGCCGTCAACCATGGCCACTGCACGATTATTGACCTCGGTCAGCTCGCCGGGAATTGTGTCAACGATGATTTCGACGATATTGACACCGGCACGAGGTAGCGTGACCTCTAATGGCATATCTTCGCCGAGGATCGCATCCTGTGTACTAACCTCTGTTCCGTTGACGCGGACGCGTACATTTGCACGGCCTCCAGCGGGTTCGCCAGAGCCTGTTACCTTGTAGGTCATTTGTTGAGGCTTGCCGGTAAGACCAAAACGCGGAGCGCGAACAAACTGAATCCGTCTGTCGATCTCGTTTGGCGTACCTGTAATCAGGCCATGGACCGGGGCGTTGAAACCGAGGCCGGATTTGTTGGCCGGGATGTCGTGTACTTGCCCATCGGTAATCATGATAGCGCCACCAATGCGAGCTGGCGGGACATCACGGAAGGCACTGTTGAGGGCGCCAAAAAGCCGTGTCGATGTCGCGTCATCATTCTCGGTAGCACGTCCGGTTTCGACGGTTCGAATCTCGAACTGCGGTAAACGCGCCAATGCGGCCTGCACTTGAGCAAGTGCCGTATCGGTGTCGGCGGCTCGATTGCCAATATCCTGACTCTGACTGCGATCCGCAATGATAGCGACCACGCTTTTCAGTGGCTCACGTTCCTCGTTGACTACAATCGGATTGAAAAGCGCCAATATCACAGCGCCGACGGCAAGAAGCCGGATCACACTTCCGCGTTGGCGGAAGAACAAGCCCGCCAGAGCAAATGCCACGAGAGGCACGATTAAAAGCAATAGCATCCCATTGGAAACCAGAGGCTGGAAATCGATGGAAAGATACATCGCCTAGTTCCCCAGCCGTAAAAGAAGATCCGGCACATGGACCTGATCGGATTTGTAGTTGCCGGTCAGCATATACATGACGATATTAATACCTGTGCGGAAGGCATGTACGCGTTGCACAGGATCATTTGGCACAGTTGGCAACAGCGGCGCGCCATTGGCGTCGATTGCCCATGCTCCGGCAAAATCATTGCCGGTAATGATGATTGGCGATACGCCGTCTCCGGCACGAACCGGCCGGTCAGAACGCACCTCTTCATTGAGTGATGCCTGAACCCAAAGAGGGCTACCTCGATAGCGGCCAGGGAAATCCTGTAAAATGTAAAAGGATTTGGTCAGAACATGATCGCCCGGCACGGGCTCCAGAGGTGGTATGTTCAAGCCCGCAAGAATATCGCGCAACCGCTGATTTGATGGCGTCGTTGAATTCTCGAAGTTGAATGCAGCTGCGTCCTGATCGCGCGTGTCAAAAAGAACTGTGCCACCTTGCTGCATATAAGCGTCAATTTTAGCGATGGCTTCAGGTGAGGGCATTTTTGCAGAAGAATCGACGGGCCAGTAAATCAATGGATAGACCGCAAGTTCATCCCGTGCGGGATCGACGCCTATAGGGTCACCGGGTTCAAGTGCGGTACTGTCTGCCAGTGCACGGGAAAGTCCAAGCAAACCTGCCTTGCTAATATCATCAACAGCACCATCTCCGGTAATCACATAGGCCAGATGCGTTACATTGATCGCGTCAAGGATTGTCTGATCGCCAGGTTTGCTGTCATTTTGTTGAGCCCATACGGGGGAAGGAGCAAAGGCGATCAGAGCAGGCAATAAGAGGATTGCCAAAGAAGCCGCTGCCGTGGTCCGCAATCGGCGGCGCAAATGCCCACCAAGCCAGAGAATGGCGAGAGCATCAAGCGCCAACAAAGCTGCTGCGAGAGCAAAAAGCGGCCCGCGTAAAGGTATGGATTCATCGACAGCATAGCGGGCTGTCGTCACGGGAAAATTAAGATCCGGACGAACCAGAGGATTGATCTCGCTATCAGGTTTGAAGAGATTGAGCGCAGTCATGCCGTCTTCAACACCGTAGAAACCGGGCGGATTTTCGAAGGTAACCGATGGGGCGGAGCCTGTCGCAATCAGAGGTTTGGTGTCCTGATTGGGAGGCATCAATGCTCCTGCGCCATCCAGGGTTAAATAGGGTGGCAGAGCCTGCCTGCTGCTTGAAGCATTATCCTTGGTAATTGCTCCTGCATTGGCTGAGAGAGAGACAATCCTGTGCAACATATCAACAAAGCTGCCACTGATCGGAAGATTGGACCAAGTTGCCTGCGGTGTGACATGGAACAGGACAAGCTGTCCGCGCTCGCGGGTTTCACCGGTCACGAGCGGTGTTCCATCGGCCAGATTGGCCCAACTTTTTTCAAAAAGGTCGGAAGAGGGGTCAGCTAGAACCTGCCTCGTTACCGTCACATCTTGAGGTGTTGGCAAACCGGCGAAAGGGCCGTTGGCCGGAAAAGCTGCGACGGGCTGCGCTTCTTTCCAGGACAGTGCTCCGCCCAATGATCTTTCGCCCTTACGCAGGGTTACGGGAAGCAAGGGATCATCTTCGCTACCACCGGCAAGGCGTGGACCAGCAAACCTTATCAAGGTGCCGCCATTATTGACCCAATCGGAAAGGGTTTTCTCGGTTTCGGGGGGAAGCTTGCCAATATCAGCCATGATAACGACGGAGGGCTTTTGCTCCAGTAGTTCCGGCACAGCACGAAGCAGTTCGGCATTACGGGGGCGAAGCAGATCGGCAAAGGGTTCAAGTGCACGCGAAATATAGTAAAGCGGTGATAGCAGGGGCTGGGAAAGATCTGCTTCCGATCCGGAGAGTAGGGCAACGCGGCGGCGCTTATTATTATCGTCGATCAAATATGTAGCACCAGCCTGTGCCGTACGGTCGATTCGCAGGCTATGGAAATCATTTCGCAGCTCATAGGGAGCAGCTATCACAGCTTCAGCGGTGGTTTCTCCCGTAGTAAAAACAATGCCCGTATCGGCAATACGGCGACCTTTTTCATCAAAGGCTCCAACGGTTACGCTATTGGAGCTGCGATCAACGTTTGAGCGGACGACGCGAACAGTGAGGCCGTTTGCATTGTTCGTGGCTTGCCTGATTGCAACCAGGGAAGCTATGGACGGCTGGTACCAAATCATCGAGGCAATGCCGGAGCCTTCAAGCGATTTGATTGCTTCTGACGCTTGTGGTGTATCCACGCCATCATTGAGATATGCCAGCCGCGTGCCTTTTGTATTGGCAAGAGCCGCTTTGAGACGGGCAAAAGCTTGCTGGCGATCAACAGGAATAGGCCGAACGGTCAAGGCACGAAGCCGTTCCAAGGCAGCATTCGCGTCAAATGGGCCGATTTCGGTGTTTGTTTTTTCCGCTGTCCCGACGATATAGATCAGCGCTCCATTGTTTTTCGTATCGGCAATCAGCCTTTCGGCAGTTTCTTTACGGGCAGTCCATTCCTCATTTGAGGACCAGCCATTATCAAGAACAATGGCAACCGGTTCTTTGCCGGAAAGAGTTTCAGCACGAGGATTCCAGACAGGTTCCGAGAGTGCGAGGATAATGAAGGCGGCAATCAGGAGGCGCAGAAGGGTCATCCACCAAGGACTTTTGTTTGGCGTTTCTTCTTTTTGCTTTAGTTGTGCGAGAATTTTATGTGGCGGAAATATTTCCGAGACTGGTCGCGGTGGGGTAACCCGCAATAGCCACCAGATAACCGGGAGAACGATAAGGGCAGTCAGAAGCAAAGGCGCGCCAAACGCCAAAGGAAGGGCATTCATGATGCTCCTCCTTGAAAGCCCACATTGGCAGTCATGTTCATGTGGACGGATACAAGCGCCTCGGATGCCAGTCGATCGGTTCGGTTCGTCGTGTAGCTCCACCCAATCCGCTTGCAAAAATCACTCAATGTGGCGCGGCGGGCAAAAAATAACTGCCGATAGTCCTCGGCATAATCTTCTGCCCTGCCAAAGGTCACGGACGATCCCGTTTCAGGATCAATAAATTCAGTTCTGCGGCGATAGGGAAAATCTTCTTCCGCAGGATCATAAACTTCAATCAGGTGCGCGCGGGCGCCAGAATGCGCGAGGTTTTCCAGCATGGCGATTGTCTCATCGACAGGATCGAGAAAATCACTGACCAGAACAACCTCTGAAAAACGCTTGACCCTGCTAAGATCGGGCTTCGCGCTCAGATTGCTGGCATGAGCAAGAGTGGTGGCGAGACGTTCTGCTCCGTTTCGTGCGGATGTCGGATCAGTAACACCTGGAAAACCGATCCGCTCACCGCTGCGGGACAATAATTCTGCAAGGGCAAGAATCATAACCAGCGCGCGTGACTCTTTTGAAACATGAGCCTGCTCGGATTTGAATAGCATTGAGGGCGACGGATCAGCCCATAGCCACACCGTATGGGCAGCCTCCCATTCCTGATCACGAATATAGGTTCTGTCGTCGCGTGCAGAGCGACGCCAGTCAATGCGCGATATGGCTTCACCTTCCATATAGGGCCGGAATTGCCAGAAACTTTCACCGACGCCACTCCGGCGCCGTCCATGCCAGCCGGTATTTACCGTATTGATAATCCGGCGGGCCTCAACGAGCAGATCAGGCAGAAGCGCGGCGCGCTGGCGGGCACGCGCAAGCGCGTCACCTGTGCCAGTCCTTTGGACTTGCGCGCCAATTGCTGCCATCAGCTCGCAGCCTTGATCAGGTTTCCGATTACATCGCGGATATTCATACCATCAGCCCGGGCCGCGAAGGTGAGTGCCATACGATGTTGCAATACAGGCTCTGCCAGCGCCTTCACATCATCCACCGATGGAGCCAGACGACCATCATAAAGTGCGCGTGCCCTTGCACAGAGCATAAGAGCCTGACTGGCGCGAGGGCCAGGGCCCCATGATATGAATTTTTTCGCAATTTCATTGTCGGCGCCGGGACGAGCCGAGCGAACGAGATTGAGGATTGCATCGACTACGCTTTCAGGCACGGGCATGCGACGAATGAGATTTTGCATTGCACGGAGACGCTCCGCATCAATGACTTTTGCCGCAGCAGCTTCTGTGGTGCCCGTTGTGGCAAGAAGAATCTGCCTCTCAGCTTCAAGCTCCGGATAAAGAATATCAATCTGCATCAGGAAACGGTCGAGCTGGGCTTCCGGAAGCGGGTAGGTGCCTTCCTGTTCCAGCGGGTTCTGCGTTGCCAGAACGTGAAATGGTTGCGGCAGGTCATAGCGCTCGCCAGCAATTGTTACATGATACTCCTGCATGGCTTGCAGCAATGCAGATTGCGTGCGCGGCGAGGCGCGGTTGATTTCGTCCGCCATCAGCAATTGCGCAAAAACCGGCCCTTTCACATAGCGGAAAGTCCGTTTTCCATGCTCATCCTGTTCCATGATTTCCGAGCCCAGAATATCGGATGGCATAAGGTCAGGCGTGAACTGAATACGGCGCTCGTCAAGGCCAAGCACTGTGCCCAAGGTTTCAACCAGTTTGGTTTTTGCAAGACCCGGCACACCTACAAGAAGCGCATGTCCACCGGCCAGAAGGGCGACGAGTGTACGCTCGATGACGCTTTCCTGGCCAAATATGACCTTGCCAATACCCGCCTTGATGCTTGCAATGTCTGCGAGGGCCTTTTCAGCCTCAGCAACCATTTCTTTCGGATCTACCGATACCTCAGGTTTGATCACGCTCATGGGTTCACCTCTATACTGGTATCTGCTCAGACTCTTTCTTAAATGAATCTAAATCAGTATGACATGCTGACAAGCGGTTCAACGGTGACTATTTCGTGACGTATACAGAAAAAAGGTCTGGCCATGGCAGAATCTAGGAACCTACCGGGAGACGCTGCAGGGCTTGAAGCTTTGATCTCGCGCGCTGCTATTGCAGAAAAAGGCCTGCCACCTGTCCACAAATGGAATCCGGAATTTTGCGGCGATCTTGATATGGAGATAAAAGCCGATGGGACATGGTTCTACATGGGGACACCCATTGGCCGCCTGCCTCTCGTCCGCTTGTTTTCCACGGTTTTGCGAAAAGATGAAGATGGTAAAACCTACCTTGTTACACCCGTTGAGAAGGTTGGCATTCGTGTTGAGGATGCGCATTTTCTCGCCGTTGAACTCAATGTTATGCGGGATGCTGGTACGCAAGTAATGACATTTCGCACCAATGTCGGTGATATTGTGGAGGCTGGCCCTGATAATCCGCTGCGGTTCGTAGTCGATGAAAATAATGGCGGGTTGAAACCCTACCTTCTTGTACGCGGACGCCTTGAGGCTTTGCTTGCAAGGCCCGTCATGTATGAGTTGGTGAATTATGGTGAAGAGGTTGAAATTGACGGCGAGGCCATGTTTGCAGTCCACTCGAAAGGTGCCGTCTTCCCGATCATGCCTGCCGGTGAACTTGAGAAGCAAAGCCTGTGAGCGCGGACATGACTTTAACTGAAGGGTTTTCAGCGCGCTCGTTTGCCCAGCGCGTCGGTTTAAAGGCCCATCTTGGTCTGGAGGTCGATCACGGCGATCATGTGCTCAATCCTGACCTTGACGCAATGATTGCCGCCAATCCTTTGCGGGACGCCGCCGTGCTTGTTCCAATTGTTGATCGCGGCGATGAGGCGGCCGTTATTCTGACATTACGAAATGCGAATATGCGCAAGCACTCCGGTCAAATTGCATTTCCAGGTGGAGCAATCGATCCGGAAGACAATTATGAGGCTGAAACGGCGGCTTTGCGGGAGGCTCACGAGGAAATCGGGTTGGAGCGTGGCAATGTCGAGTTGATAGGCCGCCTACCTCGCTATTTAACAACGACAGGTTACTCTATCACGCCTGTGATTGGGCTGGTTTATTCGCCTTTCAATTTGACGCCAAATGCTGATGAAGTGGCGGATGTTTTCGAAGTGCCTTTGTCATTCTTGATGAATCCTGCCAATCACCGCCGTGAAAGCCGGGTCTGGCAAGGCAAGGAACGTTTTTATTACACAATGCCTTTTGGAGACCGCTTTATATGGGGGGTGACCGCGGGTATCATTCGAACGCTTTATGAAAGGCTCTACACTTGAGCAAAATGATTTCTATTGCAGACAAGGCAGAGTGGCTGAATGAGCCAGCGCTACAGTCGCTGCTGGCTATATTGTCTTCTGATGGCGAAGAGGCGCGCGTAGTTGGCGGTGCTGTCCGTAACACGCTTCTCGGACAGCCTGTCTCTGACATCGATATTGCCACAACCTGTTTGCCGCAAATGACTTTGGAGCGTGCGGAAGGTGCTGGCTTAAAAGCGATTCTCACCGGAATTGAGCACGGAACAGTCACCATTATAAGCGGGGGCAGACCTTATGAGGTCACAAGTTTGCGGGCTGATATAAGCACCGATGGACGCCATGCCGAGGTTGCTTTTGGTCGAGACTGGCTCGTTGATGCTCAACGTCGTGATTTCAGCATCAATGCGCTTTACGCTGATGCCAATGGCGTAATTACGGATCTCGTTGGTGGTGTTGCGGACATAGAAAGCCGGACACTTCGATTTATCGGCGACCCGGAGCAACGCATTCGTGAGGATTATCTTCGTATATTGCGATTTTTCCGGTTTTTTGCCTGGTATGGCAAGGGACGACCGGAAAGCGAAGGGCTAAAAGCCTGCGCGCGGCTCAAAGATGGCCTTGCTCAACTTTCTGCAGAGCGCATTTGGTCAGAACTCAAAAAACTTCTTGCTGCCCCAGACCCATCGCGCGCTTTATTATGGATGCGGCAGGCGGGCATTTTGACAGCGGTGCTGCCAGAAAGTGAGAAGTGGGGCATTGATAGCATTCATGGTCTCGTCAACAGCGAACAGGATTTGCACTGGGCGGTTGATCCTATACTGCGCCTGGCAAGCATTATCCCTCCGGATGCTGAACGTATTGCCACGCTGGGAGCCAGGCTCAAACTTTCCAATAGCGAACGCGAGCGGTTAGAACATTGGGCAGCTGCGACCCTGCCTTCTACAGAAATTTCTGAAATTGGCTTTGCTAAAAAGCTTTATCGCAGCAATGTTCAGGCAATTGAGGATCGGCTGCGGCTTGCAGTTGTCAGCGCCCGCGCGCAAGCGATCGCCGACAACAATGCAATGATACGTGCCGGGCAATTATCAAAACAGCTGACATATCTAGCAAATTACAAACGGCCTAAATTTCCCCTTTCCGGTGGGGATATAGTTGCAAGCAGCGGTCTGAGCGGTCCAGCGATAGGTCAGATTCAACGGCAGCTCGAAGACGAATGGGTAAACTCCGGCTTCGCGCTTGGACGCGATGCACTTTTGACGCGAATACCGGAGATTGCGGCAACAGTCTAAGCTGCCTTGCCTTTTTCGGGTTGGATATTGGCTTTGATGGTTTCCAACATGGGTTCGCGGATTGCTGTCTCGCCATGAGTTTCGCGCAGATGTTCTGTGGTTCGGCGTATGATTTCAGCCTCGGTTTCGTGACGTGTATGCCACTGGCAACCGGGAACAATGCAATGAAGTTCTTTCATGGCCTCTACTCCTATTATGAGTGCGCAAGCACACTCATTTCACAACAGTAGAGACTATAACGCATTAAAGCCCGAATTGATCCCTCAAATTCTCGGCTATGGCCACTTCACTGTTGGTGGCATGGATGAAAGAATGGAATCGACATTGCCGCCGGTCTTCAGGCCGAAGATAGTTCCACGATCATAAAGTAGATTGAACTCGACATAGCGGCCACGCCGGACAAGCTGCTCCTGACGATCGGCATCGGTCCAATCCTGATTGAAGTTTTGCCTGACGAGATAAGGATAGACGACCGAAAATGCCCGGCCAACGTCACGGGTGAAATTGAAATCTGCATCCCAACCGCCATTCTCTTCGGATGAATGCAACCAATCGTAGAAGATGCCTCCAGTCCCGCGCGGCTCGTTGCGATGCGGCAAGTAGAAATATTCGTCGCACCAGGATTTGAATTTTTCGTGATTGGCGACCGCAGAGTGTTTGTCGCAAACAAACTTCATCGCTTTATGGAATGCCACCGTATCAGAATCGTCTGCTTGCCGCTTGCGCTCCAGAACCGGTGTCAAATCAGCGCCGCCACCAAACCATTGCCGTGTTGTCACGACCATTCTCGTATTCATGTGCACGGCAGGCACAAGCGGGCTTTGCGGGTGCGCAATCAATGAAATACCCGAGGCCCAGAATCGCGGGTCTTCGTCAGCGCCCGGTATCTGCTTGCGAAATTCCTGACTGAATTCACCATGAACGGTGGAGATGTGAACGCCGACCTTTTCAAAAACGCGGCCATGCATCACGGCCATGGTTCCGCCGCCGCCATTGCCTTCGCGTTGCCAGGGCGTCTGTTTGAAGCGTCCGGGTGCTCGATCGGACAGAGGTCCCTGCAACTCATCTTCCAATAGCTCAAAGCTCGTGCAAATCTTGTCACGCAGTTCGGTAAACCAAGCAGTTGCGGCCGTTTTTTTCTCTTCGAGCTGTTCGGGAAGAATGGCGGGTATGTCGGGACGGTCCATAGTATGAGAATCCTTCTTTGCTCGCACAATAGCACAACAGATAGCAGCCAAAAGACAAAGCTGTTTACCCAATTTGCAAATGCACAAAAAATGACTCGTTTTTCGGTCGCCCTCCACATAATCTGTGATGTGTAGGGCTCAGTGAAGGATACGAGTATGATCTCCAGAGCACCCAAATCGCAGTTTCCGAAGCCGCCTCTCGATGGTCTGCGCAAGAGATTGAGGCAAAGCCGGGAAGATGCGGGGCAACAGCGCGGCGCATTTGTTCGTGAGAGTTTCACGCTTCCGCGAAGCGCAGCGCGTGAAAAAGCGAAAGAATGGTTCGCCCAGTATCCTAAAGCTGCTTATTGGACAGAGATTGAAAGCTGGCATGAGCGTCCAGGAGATATAATAGAGTTCACCATGCGGCGATTGCCAAATGCTGACTAATTTTCTCTTTTTGGGATAAAACAACAATAAAACTGATGAATTCTTCACGAAAATGATCGGTTTTTGGGAAGTTATTGATAGAAACTAAAATTATTTTGAATTTTCAAGCTATTTCGAATGAATCGTGGCTGACAGTTTATTTTAAAGCCAGTAGAACTTTTGGCCAGCACCGGAAAATCTTCCGGGACGCGCAATATTTGGAGGGAACTATGCGTTTATCGTTGATTTCGGGAGTGGCTCTGGCAGCCGTCATGGCAATGACGTCATTTGCCCGCGCTGACATCGTTGTGGGAATTATTGCCCCGGTCACGGGTCCAGTTGCGGCATACGGGCTACAGGTCAAGAATGGCGCTGAAAGTGCAGCCGAGGCAATCAATGCGGCAGGCGGCATCAAGGGTGAGAAGATTGTCACCAAGGTGTTTGATGATGCAGGCGAGCCGAAGCAGGGTGTTTCTGTAGCCAATCAGGTAGTGGGCGAAGGCATCAAATTTGTCGTTGGTCCCGTGACTTCCGGTGTCGCAATGCCTGTATCGGATGTATTGGCAGAGAACGGCATCGTGATGGTTACCCCAACCGCTACAACCCCAGAACTGACGACGCGTGGTCTTGAGACTGTGTTCCGCACCTGCGGACGCGATGATCAGCAGGCAGATGTTGCCGGCAAATATATTCTCGACAACTTCAAAGACAAGCGCATAGCCATTGTCTATGACAAGACGCCTTATGGCACCGGTATTGGCAACGGTCTGAAGGCTGTTCTCAATAAAGGCGGCGTAACCGAGGTTGTTTTCGAAGGCATTAATGCCGGTGAAAAAGACTACAGCGCGCTGATTACCCGCATCAAGTCCGAAAAGGCGGATGTCATTTATTTTGGTGGTTACCATGCTGAAGGCGGCCTGATTGCCCGTCAGCTTTCGGATCAGGGCATCAAAGCACAGCTGATTGGACCGGATGGTCTATCCAATACCGAATATTGGGCGATTGGTGGCGACGCTGCTGCTGGAACACTGTTCACAAACAGTGCTGATCCAACAAAAAACCCATCTGCAGCAAAGGTTGTAGAAGCGCTCAAAGCCAAGAATATTCCGGCAGAAGCATTCACTCTTAATGCCTATGCCGCATTGCAGGTTATTGCTGCTGGCATTGAAAAGGCTGGTTCATCCGAGCCAGCAGCCGTTGCTGCGAAAATCAAGTCCGGGGAATCTTTGCCGACAGTTGTTGGTGATCTTGCCTATTCGGCAACAGGCGATCTGACAACGCCAGCTTTCGTTTTCTATAAGTGGGAAGCCGGAAAGCCGGTTCAGCTGGATTAATTTCCAAAACTGAAACAAACCGCCGATCTTCAATGATCGGCGGTTTTCTATCCAGCGCGTAGCTGCCTGATCGCTTCACTGGTAGCAATTGCGGCTGATAGTGCGAGATTCAGCGAACGAGCGCCCTCCACCATAGGGATGATCAATCGTAAATCTGCTGCTTGATGCACCTCATCTGGAACACCGGATGATTCCCGTCCGAGCAACAATATATCTCCGGACTGGAATGTAATTTCCGTATAAGGCGTTGCTGCTTTTGTTGAAAAGAGAATTAGCCGACGTTTTTCGCCTAATCGCCACTCTTGAAATGCCTGCCAATTCGCATGGCGTGTCAGCGCAGCTTGCTCCAGATAGTCCATGCCAGCGCGTTTGAGAGAGCGGTCGGAAATGTCAAAGCCAGCGGGTTCGATCACATCGACGCCAATGCCAAAACATGCCGCCATGCGTAAGATCGTGCCGGTATTGCCGGGGATATCCGGTTGATAGAGCGCTACTCGCAAGTTTGAATGATGAGTGGTCAAATGCAGCGTGCTCCATTGGCAACAGTTGGTCAGAGCAAGTGCCGTTCATGTCAATTGGGCTCTCGCTTTTGATGTTCATAATCGCTATAGGGGTGGCACTGCAACGCTTGAGCAAATTTTGGAGGTGTCGATGACTGGTCTTTTCCGACTTCTTCCAAACCGGATGGCCTTGACAACCGAGGCCATGACCGGTCCCGCAACCGGATTTGTGTCACTTTAATCAATCTGATTTTCCAAAAAACACAATTCCGCACTTCGTTTCCTTGGTTGGCGTTTGCAGCTTTACTCGATGCGATCACGCTCCAACCAGATTCGGCAATTCATGCCGGGTATAATTTCTTGCTGATCCCTAAAGAGGTCTGACAATGTTTCGCTGGTTTGAAAACAGGCTTGAGCCCTTTCCCGCTGCTGAGCCCGGTGAGCCACCCAAAAAACTGGTAGCGTTCTGCTTGCATTACACTCGTGGTGTTTGGCCATGGCTTGCCGTTATGGCAGTTTGCACGTCGATGATCGCTGTTCTTGAAGTGTCAATGTATGCATTTCTGGGCAATATCGTCGATTGGCTGTCCAACCACTCGCGTGAAACCTTCATCGCGGACGAGGGGTGGAAGCTTGCTCTGCTCGCGGGCGTCGTTCTTATTGTGATGCCAGGCATTGTGCTTCTTGATTCGATGGTTATCCATCAGACCCTGCTGAGCAACTATCCAATGCGAATTCGATGGATGGTGCATCGCTATGTGGTGCGCCAGTCGATGACTTTCTTTCAGGATGAGTTTGCGGGACGTATTTCGACAAAGTTGATGCAGACATCGCTGGCCGTGCGTGAAGCGGTGATGAAACTGCTTGATGTACTCAACTACGTGATTGTCTATTTCACTGGCACGCTGATCATCGCTGCCGCAGCCGATCTGCGTCTCATGATACCATTTCTGATCTGGTTGATGGCCTATATAGGTTTGATGTGGTACTTCATCCCCAGATTGCAGGTCGCCTCCAAGGCACAGGCAGATTCCCGCTCATCAATGACTGGCCGGATTGTTGATAGCTATACCAATATTGCGACGGTTAAACTTTTCTCTCACTCCAAACGTGAAGAAAGCTATGCCCGCGAGGGAATGCAGGAATTCCTGTCAACAGCCTACCGCCAAATGCGAATGGTGACCGGCTTTCATGTGACGCTTTATGCGATGAACTGCCTTCTCCTGTTTTCAGTAAGTGCCATAGCGATCTGGCTTTGGCTGGGCATGGCCATTTCTGTCGGTGCTGTCGCTGTGGGAATAGGTCTCGTATTGCGCCTCAATGGCATGTCGCAATGGATTATGTGGGAAATGTCCGCTCTGTTCGAGAATATCGGCACAGTTGAAGATGGTATTACGTCGATTTCGCTGCCCCGATTGGTCATGGACGTACCAGAAGCACCCAATCTGGAAGTGCGGGCAGGGGCGATTACCTTCGACAAGATTGGTTTCCATTATGGCAAGGGCGCTGGCGTTATCGATAGATTGTCGCTTGACATCAAGCCCGGCGAAAAAATCGGATTGGTTGGGCGTTCGGGCGCAGGTAAATCCACGCTCGTCAATCTGTTGCTGCGTTTCTACGATCTGGAAAGCGGGAAAATTACGATTGATGGCCAGGACATCTCAAAGGTCAGGCAGGATTCACTGCGAGAACATATTGGCATGATCACGCAGGATACCTCGCTGTTGCACCGGTCCATTCGGGATAATGTTCTTTATGGAAAGCCCGATGCTTCTGACGAGCTAATGAGACAAGCGGTCAAGAATGCGCAAGCAGATGCATTCATTGAAGCTGCTTCAGATCCAAAGGGTCGCCGTGGGTTCGATGCCCATGTGGGTGAGCGGGGTGTCAAGCTTTCGGGAGGGCAGCGCCAACGCGTGGCTATTGCCCGAGTGATGCTAAAAGATGCGCCGATCCTCATTATGGACGAGGCGACTTCGGCTCTCGACTCGGAGGTTGAGGCCGCAATTCAGGATAATCTTTATCGCCTGATGCAGGGTAAAACCGTCATAGCGATTGCTCATAGGCTTTCCACTATTGCAGCGCTGGACCGTCTTGTCGTCATGGATAAGGGGCAGATTGTCGAGAGTGGCAGCCATGATGAACTTATTGCGGCAGGCGGCATTTATGCTGATCTGTGGGCGCGTCAGTCAGGCGGATTTCTGGGCTTGGATGATTAGCAGGCAGTAAGTGAACCAAGTTTAATTTGACGGCTGGCAGGACTCAACGGAAAGTGCCCTGCCGACCGTCATTTATTACGGCTGATGGGTTTAACAAACCGCAAGGATTCAAAACTGATGTGGTTTGCATGAAAAAACTTTTTGCCCTTTTCGAAAGTTGGGTTGATCCCTACGCCAAGGCTCCGTCTGATCGGGTTCCGAGCCGCACATTTGCATTCATGTGGTTCTACGTGCGCCAGCAGAAATATGTGTTCCTTGCCATGCTCATCTGCGGCGGGCTTATTGCATTCTTCGAAGCGGGCCTTTTCTGGTTTGTTGGCAAGATTATTGATATCCTCGCATCGACAGATCGTATCGAAGGGTGGGGCGGTTTAATTGATCGGCATGGAATAGCCCTGCTGCTCATGTTTTTGGCCATATTCATTGGGCGCACCCTGGTGCTGTCGCTTGCAGCGCTGGTCGAAGAGCAGGCGATTGTTCCCGGCTTCAACAATCTCGTCAGATGGCAAGCGCATAGTGTTGTCTATCGTCAAAGTCTGGCATTCTTTCAGAATGATTTTTCTGGTCGCATCGTTACCAAGGTCTGGGCAACAGGGCAGGCGCTCGGCGATTTTATGGTAACGCTGCTACAGGCGGTATGGTTCAGTCTGGTCTATTGCGCCACTACCCTGTTTCTCATCGGCAGACTCGATTGGCGTCTTGCAATGGTCGTGATCCTATGGCTTGGCGTTTTTGGTTTAACTGCCCGCTATTTTCTGCCGCGCGTTCGTCGCGCGGCGCGCGAAACGGCGGAAAGCAGCTCAGTTGCGATGGGTCAACTTGTTGATGGCTATAGCAATATTCAGACCTTGAAACTGTTTGGTACGGCAAGCCGGGACGATGCTTATATACGTCAGGGCATGGATCGCTGGTTGCGTGCAATCACGACATTGACGCGAGGTCTGAGCGGTATTCGTATTTCGTTGGCATCGACCAGTGGTGTCATGATCTGCACCGTTGCTTATGTGTCGATTGACCTTTGGCTCGCAGGGGAAATCTCATCGGGCGAGGTAGCGTTCACGCTCGGTCTTGTGCTGCGCTTAAGCATGTTGCTAACGCGGATGATGGCCAATCTTAATGGCCTTCTACGCAATTATGGCACGGTGCAAAATTCGATGGAACTGCTTGCAAAACCAGTATCAGTGCTCGACGCAGCGGATGCACAGGAGCTGAAAGTTCCGCATGGGGCAATCAATTTCGAGAATATTCGATTTCAGTATGACAGCGCCAAATCTGTCATTAACGACTTGTCACTCTTCATTCGTCCGGGTGAAAAGGTGGGTTTGGTGGGGCGCTCTGGCGCAGGCAAATCCACACTTGTTAACTTGCTCTTGCGGTTCTACGATCTTGAAGGTGGTAAGATTTTCATAGATGGCCAAGACATAGCCAAGGTTACGCAGGATTCGTTACGCGCCAATATTGGCATGGTTACGCAGGATACTTCGCTGCTCCATCGCTCTGTGCGGGATAATATTCTCTATGGAAGACCCGGCGCCACAGAAGAGCTTTTGCAGCAGGCAGTCAGAAATGCTCAAGCCGATATATTCATTGATGGCTTGAGCGACCAGAAGGGCAGGCAGGGCATGAACGCGCATGTAGGCGAGCGCGGCGTTAAATTGTCTGGCGGGCAACGCCAACGTATAGCCATTGCGCGTGTCATGCTGAAGGACGCCCCTATTCTGGTTTTAGACGAGGCAACTTCGGCACTTGATTCTGAGGTGGAAGCAGCAATTCAAGACAGCCTTTACCAATTGATGCGGGGCAAGACCGTTATCGCCATTGCCCATAGACTCTCCACCATAGCTGCATTGGACCGCTTGGTCGTGATGGATGAGGGGCGCATTGTTGAAACCGGCACCCACGAAGAACTCATTGCAGCCAACGGCATCTATGCCAGCCTTTGGGCGCGCCAGTCCGGTGGATTTATAGCCCATGATTGACGAAGCGAAGTGAGTTTGACATTTGCATACGGTCCTACCACAAACACCCATGCAAATAGCAAACTCGTAAACTCCACTAAAATCATATGTTTACTAATGGTCTTGTTGATTTCAACACTCGCTACGGACAGGATCGAAATGAGATGCGAAAGTTAGAATTAGCCTACTAGCCTTATCCCTGCGACATCCTGCCCTTGTCGCTCTGTCAGGCTGGACAAGGCCCTGAGACACGCTTAGAAACCACCCGATATGTTGGGGATTCCGCACGGCTCATTAATCTGGGCCAATCTGCTATTGTTGATAAGGCGGGCGCTCCAGCTGCGTTGTTATTCGGAAAGGACCAGGCCCCGTGAGCGCACACGATACGACCGAGCCGACACGGCGTGACTTCCTCTATATTGCGACAGGTATGGCCGGTGCGGTCGGTGTGGGTGCCTTTGCTTGGCCCTTTATCGATCAGATGCGCCCGGATGCCTCCACGCTGGCAGTCTCGTCCATTGAAGTTGATGTTTCGGCCCTGACGCCGGGCATGTCGCTGACAGTAAAATGGCGCGGCAAGCCAATCTTCATCCGCAACCGTACGCCTAAAGAAGTTGAAGAGGCGAAAGCCGTACAGCTAAGCGATCTGAAGGACCCGATTGCGCGCAACGCCAATCTTCCAACGGACGCGCAGGCAACGGATGCTGATCGCACTGCGGTCAAGGATAAGGAAAACTGGCTGGTGATGGTGGGGGTCTGCACTCATCTTGGCTGTATTCCACTTGGTCAGCAGGGTGATTTCGGTGGCTGGTTCTGCCCATGCCATGGATCGCATTATGACACGGCCGGACGTATCCGTAAGGGGCCTGCGCCAGAGAACCTGCCGATTCCGCCACTTTCATTCATTTCCGACACCGTCATTAAAATCGGCTAAGGTTTACGGGGAGACACGACATGAGCGGTGGACATTCATCCTATACGCCTAATACCGGTATCGAAAAATGGTTTGATGCGCGACTGCCGTTGCCGCGTCTCCTTTATGATAGTTTCGTAGCCTATCCGGTGCCACGCAATCTGAATTATGCATATGCATTCGGCGGCATTCTGGCGTTGATGTTGATTTCGCAGATCATCACCGGCGTTGTGCTTGCTATGCACTATGCGGCTGATACTGGCCTTGCATTCACTTCCGTTGAAAAGATCATGCGCGATGTGAATTCTGGTTGGCTTTTGCGCTATCTGCATTCCAACGGCGCATCCATGTTCTTCCTCGCCGTATTCATCCACATATTTCGCGGTCTCTATTACGGGTCATACAAGGCTCCGCGCGAGCTTTTGTGGATACTGGGTGTCATTATCCTCCTCTTGATGATGGCGACGGCTTTCATGGGCTATGTTCTGCCTTGGGGTCAGATGTCATTCTGGGGTGCCACCGTTATCACCGGCTTCTTCACTGCCTTCCCGGTTATCGGCCATCCCATTCAGGAACTGCTGCTCGGTGGCTTCGCGGTGGATAATCCCACGCTGAACCGCTTTTTCTCGCTGCATTACCTGCTGCCATTCATGATTGCAGGTGTGGTCGTTCTGCACGTCTGGGCGCTGCATGTGACCGGTCAGACGAATCCAACAGGTATTGAAGTCAAGTCAAAGACCGATACAGTCGCGTTCACACCTTATGCGACGGTGAAGGATGCTTTCGGTCTTTGCATCTTCTTTATCCTCTTTGCATATTTCGTCTTCTACATGCCTAACTATCTCGGCCATCCGGATAATTACATTCCGGCTGACTCCTTGAAGACACCTGCGCATATCGTCCCTGAATGGTACTTCCTGCCATTCTATGCCATGCTGCGCGCCATCACCTTCAACATCGGGCCGATCGACTCCAAGCTTGGTGGCGTGTTGACGATGTTCGGCTCCATTGCAATCCTGTTTCTGGTGCCGTGGCTCGATACATCCAAAGTTCGCTCTGCTGTTTATCGTCCTTGGTACAAGCTTTTCTTCTGGCTCTTCGTCATCGATGCGATTGTACTTGGCTGGCTTGGTTCGCGCCCTGCTGAAGGCCTCTATACGGTATTCTCACAGATCGGGACGGCTTATTATTTCGGCTTCTTCATCATCATCATGCCTTTGCTTGGTTTGATCGAGACGCCGCGTCGCTTGCCGAATTCCATTACGGAAGCCGTGCTTGCTAAAACCAAGAATGGTGGTCACCCAGCTGGCGCGACCGCTGCTCCGGAAACCAGGGCCTGAGAATCGTGAAGGACACAAACATGAAGAAAATCCTCCTCGGTTTTGCCGCTGCCGGTTTCGGTGCAATGCTGGCTTTCAGCGGTGCGAATGCAGCTGAACAAGCGAACCATGCGGCAGAGCCAACTCATTTCCCGATCAAGCATCCGGAAGAGATGAAGTGGACCTTTTCCGGTCCCTTCGGACATTACGACAAGCAGCAACTCCAGCGCGGCTTGAAGATCTATAAAGAAGTTTGCTCCGCTTGCCATTCCATGAATTTGGTGCCTTTCCGCGCACTGGAGGAGCTGGGTTATTCGGAAGCTCAGGTAAAGGCCTTTGCTGCCGAGTATGAGGTGCCGGATGCGCCTAATGCGGATGGCGAGATTGTTAATCGCAAGGCAATTCCCGCGGATCATTTCCCGTCACCCTTTCCAAATGTTCAGGCTGCCGCCGCGGCCAATGGTGGCGCTGTTCCGCCCGACTTCTCCCTGATTGCCAAGGCTCGTTCGGTTGAACGCGGTTTTCCGCAATTTCTGTATGACCTTGCTCCATGGATTCAGTATCAGGAAGGTGGTCCGGACTATATCCATGCGCTCTTAACGGGTTATGGTCAGACGCCGCCAGAAGGAATGCAGATTCCGGAAGGCACACATTATAATCCCTACTTCATCGCCGCCAAATCCCTTGCAATGGCACAGCCGCTGCAAGACGGACAGGTGACCTATGATGATGGTTCGCCAGCGACCTTATCGCAATATTCACAAGACATCGCAGCGTTCCTCATGTGGGCTGCTGAGCCGCATCTTGAAGAGCGTAAGAAGACCGGTTTCCGTGTCATGATTTTCCTGATCCTGTTTGCAGGTCTGGTCTATCTGGCCAAGCGCCGGATTTGGTCTGACGTTCCGCATTGAGTGAATGATATTTTTTAACTACTGAAAGGGGCGCGGTGCGCCCTTTTCTTTTGTGGGTGCGGGCCTGTGCTGCCTCATTGCAACAAAAATTGAAGGAATCGTGACATGGATTCAACCTTGAGGCAGACACTGGTCGATGCCATCCGAAACATTCCGGACTATCCAAAGCCTGGCGTGATGTTCCGTGACATCACGACCCTTCTTGGCGATGCGCGCGCCTTTCGTCGCGCCGTTGACGAATTGGTGCATCCCTATGCTGGTGGCAAAGTCGATAAGGTAGCGGGTATTGAGGCGCGAGGCTTTATTATGGGCGGCGCAATGGCGCACCAGTTGTCAGCCGGCTTTGTGCCCATCCGCAAAAAGGGGAAGCTTCCGCACGACACCGTGCGCATCGCTTATAGCCTTGAATATGGTCTCGACGAGATGGAGATGCACCGCGACGCGATGATCCCAGGCGAGAAGGTTTTGCTTGTCGATGATCTTATCGCAACAGGCGGTACGGCAGTGGCAGCGGTTCAACTTTTGCAGCAATTGGGCGCCGATATTGTTGCTGCCTGTTTTGTCATTGATCTGCCCGAGCTAGGCGGCCGCAAGAAACTGGAAGCGCTCGGTGTAAAGGTGCGAACGCTTATCGATTTCGAAGGCCACTGAGCCAGAACTGCTTCTATTTAAAAGAGAATGGCTCTAGGCCGCTGGAAAAGCTATCAGGGCAGCGCTGTCAAATTCCATAACCCGATCGCCATTCTGATTATAGGCGGCAGAGGACATCTGCATCATCGACCAACCAGGGCGTGTTTGCAGTGCGCGTAGACTGTTCAAAGTCCGGGTAAAGCGGATCGTGTCGCCGGCATAGACAGGTTTCAACCATTTGAGATTTTCAAAGCCGGGTGAGGGGCCAAATTGTGGTGGCTGCTCGCCACGCTTCATCGCGTCTTTAATGACAACGCGCATGCTCTCGACATTGAGCCGCATCCAGATGGCTGTCGTATGCCAACCTGAAGCACATAGCGCGCCGAAATTGCTATGCTTGGCAGCTTCCGGATCAACGTGAAACCGCTGTGGGTCGTATTTTGTGGCAAAAGCAATAATTTCTTCGGCACCGAATGTATGGCTACCCAGGTCCATTTCGACACCGATGTGAGTTTTAATGTCATTGCTCATGATGCAGCTGGCTCCCGCAAGGAAAACATGCCGGTGTTTTGCAAATCACAAACCAGCACGCCATCCTGATTGAAGACCTCGTGGCGCAAAACCACAAAGCCGAGGGAAGGTTTGGACCTGGATACACGACTTTCGATGACAGTTGTCTTGCCTGTCAGCGTGTCTCCAGCAAGCACAGGCGCCCGCCATCTGGCATAGTCAATTCCCGGAGCTCCCTGCGAAGTGGAGTCCAGTAGATAGGCATCGCACATCATGCGCATAAACATGGAAACCGTATGCCAGCCAGATGCGGCAAGACCGCCAAGAATGCTTGCCTTACCAGCAGCTTCATCCAGATGAAAAGGTTGCGGATCGAACTGACTGGCAAAATCTATGATCTCGCTGGCTTCAACCTTTTTTGAACCCAGCGGCCATTCGCTGCCTACGATAAAATCTTCAAATGCGTATCGTGGCTCGTCGCCCATCTTTGCCTCTATGTGTTGAAGCGGAACAACATGATATCGCCGTCCTGCACGACATATTCCTTGCCTTCGTCACGGGCTTTGCCAGCTTCCTTGGCTGCAACTTCACCACCAAGCGTCACATAGTCATTATAGGCAATTGTTTGTGCGCGAATGAAGCCGCGTTCGAAATCCGTATGGATAACGCCTGCTGCCTGCGGGGCTTTGGAACCACGTTCGACAGTCCAGGCGCGCGCTTCCTTTGGGCCTACAGTGAAATAGGTGATGAGGTGCAAGAGCTTGTATCCGGCGCGGATCAGGCGATCCAGTCCCGGCTCGTCAAGGTTCATGGCGTCCAGATATTCTTTGGCTTCTTCTTCGGGAAGCTGCGCTACTTCCGCTTCGATGGCAGCGGATATGATGACGGTCTCTGCCCCTTGCGCGGTAGCCATCTCTTCAACGGCTTCAGTGTGTTCATTGCCAGTCGCCGCATCTTCTTCGGCAACATTGCAGACATAAAGCACAGGCTTTGATGTCAGAAGATTCAATCCCTGCAATATTTCAAGCTCTTCTGGCGCAATGCCATTCAACATGAAACGTACAGGCTTGCCATCATGGAGCAATGCAAGCGCTTCCTCCATGACAGGTAATAAAGTCAGCGCTTCCTTGTCCTTGCTGCTTGCGCGCTTGCGGAATTGGACAATGCGGCGCTCAAGGCTTTCAAGATCGGAAAGCATCAGTTCGGTTTCGACTGTTTCGGCATCGGAAACAGGATCAATACGCCCTTCGACATGGGTGATATCATCATCCTCGAAGCAGCGCAGCACATGCACAACCGCATCGACTTCCCGAATATTGGCAAGAAATTGATTACCCAGGCCTTCACCTTTCGAGGCGCCGCGCACAAGGCCGGCAATGTCTACGAAGCTGATACGGGTCGGTACGATATTTGCGGACTTGCCAATTTTTGCAATTGCCTGCAAACGCGGATCTGGTACTGCAACTTCACCCGTATTGGGCTCGATCGTGCAGAAGGGATAGTTCGCAGCTTGGGCAGCGGCGGTCTTTGTTAGTGCGTTGAAAAGCGTCGATTTTCCGACATTTGGCAGACCAACGATGCCGCATTTGAAACCCATAATGTGCGATCCTTATTCTTTCTTGCCGAAGAGCTTGTTCAGCATGTCGGCCATGGGGCCGGATTTTGGAATGTTAATTGCGGGCTTTTGCCCCCGCGCTTGTCGGATATGGCTTTGCCCGACTGGTTTTGCAACAGGCTTTTCAGCTTGCGCGTTTTCAGTTTTCCGGCCCGTTGCCAGAGCAACACGATTCATAAAGCCAGCGTCATCTTTTTGGACGATATAGCCAGCATTGGCTGCGATTGCATCAAGGACGGGCCCCAGCCATTCGGAGTCGGACTTGGCAAAATTGCCAAGCACATGATGGGTGACAAGTTCTTTCGCACCCGGATGATCAATGCCGATACGAATGCGACGGTAGTCTTTGCCAATATGAGCATCGATAGATTTGATGCCATTATGCCCGCCCGAGCCACCGCCGGTTTTCACCCGCACCTTGCCGGATGCAAGATCCAGTTCATCGTAAATAACGGTGAGATCGCCAAAGCCGAGTTTGTAAAACCGCATGGCTTCACCAATCGCCTGGCCGGAAAGATTCATGAAGGTTTGTGGCTTGATCAGAATGACCTTTTCGCCGTTGATCGTGCCATCGGCGATAAGGGCCTGAAACTTTTTGGTCCAAGGTGAAAAATTATGGCGGCGATGTATTTCATCCGCCGCCATAAAACCAATATTATGCCTGTTCTGGGCATATTGGGAACCGGGATTGCCAAGACCTGCAATGAGCAGCACGCGACCAGCTCCCTATAAAAGACAGTTACACGTCGTTTTGCTTGCGTAAAGACGGTTACTCGCCTTCCTTTTCCACTGCTTCGCCGCCTTCAACTGCAGCTTCTGTGGTCTCGTCTTCAGCAGCGAGAACAGCAGGGGCAGCAATG
Organism: Hyphomicrobiales bacterium; assembly: GCA_900473335.1. Taxonomy (GTDB): domain Bacteria; phylum Pseudomonadota; class Alphaproteobacteria; order Rhizobiales; family Rhizobiaceae; genus Phyllobacterium. The sequence continues at coordinate 219,195 of UCNP01000016.1, forward strand.
GTAGCGATGGTGAAGTCACGATCCTGAATGACCGGTGTTACGCCCTTTGGCAGGGTAACTTCGGAAATATGGATCGAATCGCCGATAACCTTGCCGGTCAAATCAATCTCGATCGCTTCCGGAATGGCATTGGCTGGCGCATGAAGCTCAACATCGTGACGAACGATATTAAGAACACCACCGCGCTTGATGCCAGGCGAAAGCTCTTCATTGAGGAAGTGAATCGGTACATGCACGTTTACGACCGACTTGGCCGATACGCGCAGGAAGTCGACATGTACTGGCTTGTCGCTGACTGGATCAAGCTGGTAATCCTTAGGCAGAACCTGGATTGACTTGCCATCAAGAATGATGTTGGCAATTGTCGTCTTGAAACCGCCACCGTGGATTTTGTAGTACAGCGTCTTGTAGTCTAGGGTAATCGAGATTGGCGCCTTTTTGTCACCATAGATGACTGCTGGCACTTTACCGTTGCGGCGAATTTCCCGGGCGGACCCCTTACCGACCCGTTCGCGCGCCTCGGCCTTGAGCTCGTATGCTTCGCTCATGGCATTTCCTTTCGAGGTTCAAATCTGGAGTGTTCCTGCAAGGTCAAATGAATGACAATCCAAAAAACATGAAGCGGCCCAAAGGCCATCTAACGGATTTTCCGCAAAAGATGATTGGCCGCCTCATTCCGCGTTGCCTCCAAGGGTGTCTACGCGGATGGCGGCTCTATAACGGAAAGATCGACGTTGCGCAAGTTACGAGCGGCTGTAACTCAATCAAACAGGCTGGAAACTGACTCTTCGGAGGCCGTGCGTGCAATTGCCTCGCCGATCAGGTCGGAAATTGGCAATACGCGGATATTGTGGGCGGCATTGATGGCAGGCGTTGGCTGAATGGAATCGGTTATAACCAGTTCCTTCAGTTTGGAGCCAGTGATGCGGGCAACTGCGCCGCCCGAAAGTACGCCATGTGTGATGTAAGCGGTGACGCTTGTTGCGCCCTTGGCAAGAAGCGCTTCCGCAGCGTTGCAAAGCGTGCCGCCGGAATCAACAATATCGTCGAACAGCAGACAATCCTTACCGCTCACGTCACCAATGACGTTCATCACTTCGGATTCGCCCGGACGATCCCGGCGCTTGTCGACAATGGCCAATTGCGCATCAATGCGCTTTGCCAATGAGCGAGCACGGACCACGCCGCCGACGTCCGGGGAAACAACCATGACGTTTGAAGTGCCATAATGGGACCGAACATCGCGGGCAATGACGGGAACCGCGTAAAGATTGTCCGTTGGGATATCAAAAAAGCCCTGAATCTGTCCGGCATGCAGATCAAGGGTCAGCACGCGGTTTGCACCAGCTTCGGTAATCAGATTGGCAACAAGCTTTGCGGAGATCGGAGTGCGCGGACCAGGTTTGCGATCCTGACGCGCATAGCCAAAATAAGGCAATACCGCTGTTATACGTTTTGCCGACGAACGGCGGAAGGCGTCGATCATGATAAGCAATTCCATCAGATGATCGTTTGCCGGGTATGATGTCGACTGCATTACAAAGACGTCTTCGCCGCGGACATTTTCCTGAATTTCGACGAAAATCTCTTCATCGGCAAAACGCCGTACACTAGCCTTGCCGAGCGGAATGTTGAGATATTTGGCTACTGATTCAGCGAGAACGCGATTGGAATTGCCCGCGAAGAGTTTCATGCTGTATTTCCTCACGTCTTTTTCAGAGCGTCAGCCAAATTAAGGGTATGGCGCGCCTTTTACTGTGCCTGACGCACATTGCAAGCATGCAGAGGCGATTCATGCACAATTGGATGAGGTTAACGCCTCAAACGTGTAAATATGTCACGTCTTGGAGCCTGAAACCCACGTCAGATAACCACTAATTGCCTTATCAGCGATGCCTTCCATCGTTGCCGCAGGAACTGTACTCCATGGATCAGCTGCACCACCTGATACTTTTTCCTGTCCTTGTATGCGATGCAGGCGTGTCCCTGCCGGATCAAGAACATCCCAGACATAGATAATCGTGGTCTGGTTGCCGTCGGGCAGGGCAGAGAAATAACCCTTCATGATATGGGTATTGTCCGTGTCTGCCGCAGTGCCCAGAACAATGCCTTTTTGCTTGGCAAGAGCAGAGAGGCGCTGCGAGAGTGGTGTCGCGGCCGTAATGGGGGCGCCGACAATAGGTGCGAACCTCAGTTTTGCAGTTTGAGTCGCGCCGGGCGTTGGTGCTGCTGTTGCAGCTGTGGTGGGCGCTGTGCCTGTAGTTGATGCGGTAGCCGGGGCAGGAAGACTTGTCGGATCAGCTCCAGGTGATGTCGTTGTGCCATTCTGCGCTGGCGGCAGATCAGATTTGGTAACACCCAAACTATTCTCAGAACTGTTACATCCGCTCAAAGCTATCACCACGAAAGCGGTGATGGTGCAAGTCAGTACATTACGCAACTTCATCTTCACTCAAACCCCATTAAGCAACCGCAAACCGCGGTTTGAAAAGCAATGCCGACAAAAGTTTTATTTTACGATCAAGTCAAGAGATTGGCGTGAAAGCGTCTCCGCTTTGCCATTGGTTGTAAGATAGGTCTGCCCCAATGTCATGGCTGTACTGCTGTCTGAGTCCATAATGATCATGTGAGCGAAAAGGGTCATGTCCGGCTGGATACGCTCGGGGTTGCCAGAATAGAACATAGGCATATCCATCCATGATGGCGTGAAACGGGCACCCACCGAATAGCCACAGGCATTTAGGCGGTGGCGGGTCAATCCATGTTCCTCCATTACCTTGGCGTGCGCGTCGAACACGTCGCCAAAGGTGGAATCGGGTGTCATCGCCGTTTCGACAGCTTGCAGAGCCTCAAGAGAAGCGTCGTAAAGCTCCTGATGGCGCTTTGTTGCCTTGCCTGTCAGGACGGTCCGCATCATTGGGGCGTGGTAGTGGCGGTAGACGCCGGACCATTCGAGGGTCAACTGGTCGTTCTTGGTCAATTTACGCCTGCCAGCCTTGTAGCGGCAGAGCAGGGCATCTTCGCCCGAGCCAATGATGAATTCATTGGCAGGATAGTCACCGCCACCCGCAAAGATTGCGCCCTGCATTGCAGCAAGGATTGCGCCTTCATCCGCACCGGCCTTTATCAGCTTTAGAGCTGCTGCAAGCGCATCATCTCCAAGTTCTGCGGCTTTGCGGCTATAGACGATTTCTGCGGGGCTTTTGAGAACGCGAAGCTTGTCCACGATGCCCGATGCATCCACCAATTGCCCAAAGGCTGCAAGCTGCTCATCAAGCTTGCGGCCATTGGCAGCGGTCAATCCGTGTGTTTGATATTCAATGCCGATGCGGCAGCCAAGCAGATCAAGGTCATTAAGCAGTTCGCGTAAGTCGGCAGCGGGATTGGCATTGTCACGGTCTGCCCAAACAATAATATTCTCGATATTTGAGGTGTGGCGGGCCTGACGCAGATCGGCGGAGCGTGTCATCAGCACATTACTGCCATCGGCTTTGACGACGAGGCACTGGAAGAAGCAGAAGCCGAATGTGTCATAGCCGGTCAGCCAATACATGCTTTCCTGCGCAAAGAGCAGCATCGCGTCAAGCTTTTGCTCTGCCATGACCATCATCAAGCGATCACGGCGCGCACTGAATTCTTCCGGTTCGAAGTGAAGGCCCATAATGCTACTCCGTAATTGTGATGGCCGATATCTGACGGCCGTAATCTGGTTCATTGCGATGGGTGGTGCGGCGATAGGAAAAGAACTGATCCTCATCAGCATAAGTGCATAATTCAAGAGCGGATGCGTTCACACCTGCGCGTTCGAGTTGCATGACGATAAACGCCCAAAGATTGAACATGCTGTGGTTTTCATTTGGAGATTGGCTGAAGAATTTGCTGTAGGACGAATCTGTTGCGATGAATTGTTGGTAGAACTCGCGGCCAACTTCGTAGTTGTCGGGACCAATGGTTGGTCCCAGGACAGCTTGAATCCGGTCACGCTTCGCACCAAGCCCGATCATGGCCTCAACCGTATTGCCAAGCACTCCGCCAATGGCACCACGCCAACCGGCATGGGCTGCGCCGATGACACCAGCTTCTGAATCGGCGAAAAGAATTGGACCGCAATCTGCAGAGAGCGCACCGATAATAATGCCCGGCGTTGCACTTACCAAAGCGTCCGCCTGGGGCCGGTCACCGCTAAAGGGCGCCGTAACGGTAACGACATCGGGGGAATGAACTTGATGCACGGTGACAAGGTGCGACAATGGTGCACCCAAAGTTTCCGCAACGCGCCGCCGGTTTTCCGTAACGTTGATTTGATTGTCATTCGAGCCGCTACCGACATTCAATCCACGATAAATGCCATCCGAGACTCCACCTTTGCGGGTGAAAAAACCATGGTCGATTCGGTTCCGCTCAGGGGAGCCCAGCAGGGAAGATCGCAATGGTGCTGGTTTTTCGTCCATATTCATGTCGGAATGCTCTCTTCCAAAGGCTGGGAATGGTGATTTAGCTATCGAACGAAGTCAATCTGCCGTTTCATTTTGTATGAAAGGAAATGTGTGGGTGGCGGGGTCCGCCACGCATAAAACCTTGAAGAGGTTCCCCATTTGGTCGGGCCCGGCAAGGCGTTCAACATCAATGCGAAGTTGGTCTTGAAACTCTAAGGACTTGTTTTGGCCTAACACGCCAGCGCGATCCAGCAAACCCATGGCGATTAGGAAATCGCCCTGCGTCATTGCGCTGGTTTTGCAGCCTTCAGCGTGGGCACTTTGCGCAAGACTATAAAAATCAACATGGGTAGTCAGGTCTGCTGTGCCGGGTGTGGTCAGCGTGTCGACCGGCGTGTGTTGGCTCAAAGCTTGCAGAGTGTCACCATAACCCTGTTGTAAATGCCCATAATCGAAAAGCAGTGCAGCCCCGCGCCCTTGGCGAATATGATCCGCTATCTGATGCATAAGTGCATTGCGAGCAGGCGCAATTTCGAAAATGCTGCCATCTGGCGCGACCGCTCTGTCGTTTGGTAGCAGGTCCGTTTCAATAGACCCGGAACCAGCCGCGAAAATGAGATTGTCCTCACTATCGACGGAGACCATTCGTTCTACAAAGTGCCCGTTCGATTTCACATATTGCCGCGAGGGAATGGCATCAAAAAGCTCATTTGCGATAAGGATTAACGGACCCGCAGGAATCTCGGAAATGGATTTACGCCATTCAATATCCACCGGATATTTTGCCAGTGCTTCTTGCTGGATATTTGTCAGCCGCTCACTGAGCTCGACCATCATTACCTTTGCCGCCGACATGAAGGCTGAGGAAATTTTTCCAGCGGTACGGAGAAGATCGCTCATAAGTGTTCCGCGACCGGGTCCCATTTCACAAAGAATGAAATGTTGAGGCGATCCCAGTGCCTGCCAGGCTTCGATACACCACACCCCGATAAGTTCGCCAAACATCTGGCTTATCTCAGGAGCGGTGATAAAATCTCCATCTCTGCCAAAGGGTTCTTGCGTTGTGTAGTAGCCCCCATCCTTATCGAAGAGGCAAAACGCCATATAATCTGCAACGCTGATCGGGCCTGTCGCCTTGATCTGCCGGACGATACGCTGCTTCAGATTCATCGTTGCGTTCTTGTCTCGGGATTGCGTGCTGATAGGATGAACAGCAGACCGATGAGCACCATTGGTATTGAAAGCACCATGCCCATTGTAAGCCAGCCGCCAAAGAGATAGCCGAGCTGAGCATCCGGCTCCCTGAAAAACTCAACAAAAATACGCGACAACCCATAGAGCGCCACAAATGTTCCGGCAATGAAGCGAGGGCTTTTCAGTTTGCGGCCATAGAAAATCAGTACTGCAAGCACTGCAAACAGCACGATACCCTCAAGCGTTGCTTCGTAAAGCTGACTTGGATGGCGTATAACAGGCCCTCCGGTTGGAAAAACCATTCCCCATGGCACGTCAGTCTCTCGGCCCCACAATTCACTATTGATAAAATTTGCAACGCGAACGAGGCCAAGGCCCACCGGAACACCGGCGGCGACAGTATCGAGCATGCTGGAGATATTGATTTTCCGTGAACGGGCAAAAAGCACCATTGCCAGTGTTGTACCAAGCATACCGCCGTGGAAGGACATTCCGCCCTCCCATACTTTGAAAACGTCCAGCGGGTTGGCAATGTATTTTGAAAAATCGTAGAAAAGAATGTAGCCGATCCGTCCTCCGAGAACCACGCCAAGCGCGGCCCAAAGGACGAAATCATCAAGATCTATTGGCTTCATGGGTGGTGTGTTGTTTGCCCAAAGGCGTGGCTTGCTGATGAGTTTTTTAGCGTACCACCAGGCAAAAAGAATGCCGACCACGTAGCCGAGGCCGTACCAATGCACGGCTATAGGGCCTATGGAAAAAATAACCGGGTCGATATCAGGGAACGCTATCGCAGCAAATGTCGGTACAAGTAGCTCGCTCACAGGGCACTCCGTCTCAGTCTTCTCGATTTGGCGGGACCATGCGCGAGGCCGGGATAGGCGTCAAGCCGCATATGCGATAACATTTACGCGCGCAGACTTGGCTCCAACTTGCTTGCATTCGCCACAATGGGTCATTATTTGAATGGTGAAACCAGAAAGGTGTCTGCCATGACCAATGGATCAAATCGCGTTCTCGACGAACTGGCTAAACTCGTAACAGATGCCGCTGGTGCTGCCCAAGGTGTGCGGCGCGAGGTTGAAACAGCTTTTCGAGGTCAGGCAGAGCGCTTGCTGAACACGATGGACGTTGTTCAGCGCGAGGATTTTGAAGCGGTGCGTGAAATGGCAATCCGTGCGCGGGCAGAAAATACAGCCCTCCAGGCTCGTATTGAGGCTCTGGAGGCGCTGGTCGGTAAAAAGGATGAGCCTGCAAAGCCTGCCTCATCCCGCGCAAAGAAGTCTTAAAGTCTGCTGCTGCCTTAAGCTATTCAGGCAATATCGTCTTCGATCAGACTTTCTTCGCCATCAGCCATGGCTTCTTCTTCCGTGTCGTACGGGCCGACTTTCGGTCCTTCAACGCCATCTATCGTGACGACATAATACCAATTGCCATCGTCATTCTTTTGTATGGCTTTGACTGTTGGTTCAGTTGCATCGGACATGATGTTTCTCCTGTTTGACCGTTTCCAGACTCTCGCAAGGCTGCGTTGAGTTAACAGGCTAGGATGGTTTGGTATCGGCAGTATGACGAAAGTTTTGCGCTCCCTGATACATTTGACCTTGGCAGCCCCCGGATCAGCTGTTTTTACGGGTCGCGGATCACTATCCCCAAAATAAATCTTAACTATTTATCAACAGGTGGAAATCGCCGAAAACTGTTTCCTTAGAGTCAGTTAAAGCGACCAAGTGAATCTTTTTCGTAACTTCTGTCCACACCCATTCTCGTCAATTGACCAAAAGGGGACTGGCGCTGTGACTCAGCATCAATACACTGAAATTACTGCATGATTCGTTTCGATGCTCATGCAGCGGTCCATAAGTTCATGGCCGCAACCCGGTTGGTGTGTTCTGCTCGCCGGTGAGTATAAAAATATTGCTGTATCTAGCGTGCGTTTACTACGCACCTTGCAGCGAATGTTTGGTGTGCTTGGTTTGGGTGCGCTGTATCTCCCGCAGCGTTATACGAGATTCGATTTAGCAGGTAATGGCGATGAGCCTTCTGGAACTAGAGATTGCGCGTGACTTACATCCTGTGGATGTGATCGAACACGTTGCCAATGCAAACGAATGGGCCTTCGAGCGCACGGGTGAAGATGAGATTGCGATTACGGTCGAGGGAAGCTGGACCGATTACCAGATATCCTTTTCGTGGATGGAAGATTTCGAAGCCCTGCATCTGGCCTGTGCCTTCGACATTGCCGTGAGCGAGCCGCGTATCAATGAAGTGATGCGGTTGCTGTCATTGGTAAATGAGCAACTTTTGATGGGCCATTTTGATCTCTGGAGGCAGGAAGGTGCAGTCATGTATCGCCAGTCTTTGCTTCTTTCCGGCGGTGCTGAGCCGACAAGCAAGCAGGTTGAAGTGCTGCTCTCGAGCGCGCTTGACGCTTGTGAAACCTATTTTCAGGCTTTCCAGTTCGTCGTCTGGTCTGGCTCAACAGCGCGTGAATCGCTCGATAGCATTTTGTTCGAAACCGTTGGATCAGCCTGAGTTTTCTCAAGCGGTCCTGGCGGTGGAGTATGGAAAAGATGACCATCAGTTTTGATGATTTCGAGAAAGTCGATATTCGCGTCGGAACAATTATCGAAGCGGAAACCTTCCCCGAAGCGCGCAAGCCTGCCTTTAAACTATGGATCGATTTTGGTCCGCTGATCGGCATCAAGAAATCTTCAGCACAAATTACCAAGCGACACACATTGGAAGAGCTAAAGGGCAAGCAGGTTCTTGCTGTGGTCAACTTCCCGCCGCGTCAAATCGGGCCGTTCATGTCGGAGGTGTTGACACTTGGCTTTCCCGACGAAGCGGGGGAAGTCGTTCTTGCCGCTGTCAGCCATGATGTCCCTAATGGCGGCAAACTGTTTTAAGGCTTCTGTCAGGCCGGAACCTTGACGATTACTCTCAAGCCGTTCTTCGGACTATCCTCAAGCGTAATGTCGCCACCATGGCTGCGCGCTATATCCAATGCAATTGCGAGACCAAGGCCGGTGCCGCTGGAGTCCTGATTGCGTGCCTGATCAAGCCTGAAAAAGGGTTTGAAAACTTCATCCCGCATTTCTTTGGGAATACCAGGCCCGTCATCATCAATCGTCAAAATCAACCATCCATCACGATGGTCTGCCGCGACAAATACATTCTTCGCATAGCGGAAGGAATTTGAAACGAGGTTGGAGATCAAGCGCGAAAAGGCATTGGGACGAACGTGGATTTCAGGTCGTCCGCGAATGGTTGAGGTGAATCCCCGCCCAAGTAAAACGGCTTCATCCTTCAGCTTGGCAAACAGGCGCTCAAGGTTGAAGTTTCCGGTTTCCTCATCAGCCTCACCTTTTGCGAATGAAAGATAGCCTTCCAGCATCGACTGCATGTCGTCAATGTCCTGTTCCATGGCTTTTGTATCAACTTTATTGCTTACAAGCGCCAATTGGAGCTTAAAGCGAGTCAGAATAGTTCGTAAGTCGTGGCTTACGCCGCTGAGCATTGTTGTGCGCTGCTCGATCTGCCGCTCAATACGTTCGCGCATGACAATGAAAGCTGCGCCAGCGCGCCTTACCTCTTCAGCCCCGCGAGGTTTGAAGTTCGGTGGCGGCGCTCGTCCCTTGCCAAAACTGTCCGCAGCAGTCGCCAATTGTTGAATCGGCTTGATCTGATTGCGCAGGAAAAGAATCGCAATTGCCAGTAGAACGAGTGCTGAGCCAGCCATCCATACAAGGAATATCAAGGTATTGGACGCGTAAGCCTGACTGCGGCGAGCAAATACCCGCAAAACCTTGTCTTCGAGCTGTATGCGAATCTCCACCAGGTCCGAGTCGCCAATCGTATCAATCCAAAACGGGCGATTGATCTGCTTGGTGATTTCTTCACTCAAAATGCTGTCGAGTATGGAAAAAAAAGGTTTTGGACCCGGAGCGGGAAGCGGATCGGGAGGCAAAATTGAAATATTGAGCGCCAGCCGTTCACGCGAAATGCGGATAAGGTTTTCATAGCCGGGGTCTTGAGGGAAAGTATCCATCAGATCGATTATGCCGGAAATATCCCGCACGACAGCCGTTGAAAGACGTTGCGTGACTGTCTGCCAGTGACGCTCCATGAACACGAATGCAATAAGGGATTGCAGCAAAACCATTGGCGCAATGATGATAATCAAAGAACGGGCATAGAGCCGTTTAGGCATCCAGCGTGCGAGCCAACGCGTTAACTTACGCCATGGGCCAAGCAATGTACTCCGTTTGCGCCGCCAGTGGCGTTTCTTCACGGCCAATGCGCGATCTGCGGCGTTCGGAGTTGCCATTACATAATTATCCGCTTGCGCTTCCTGCTTTGTGTTTTCGTTATTCTACGCTCAACTTATAGCCAACGCCGCGCACAGTCTGCAACCAAACGGGATTGGCAGGATCGTTCTCGATCTTGCGACGCAAGCGATTTATCTGGACGTCAATTGTCCGTTCACCCACATCTCCTTCCTGTCCGGTCAGTTCATGACGCGGGACGGTTTCGCCTGCTCGTGCGGCAAAAATCGCCATGATGTCCTGTTCCCGATCAGTAAGACGAATCAAATCCCCAGACCGCTTCAACTCACGTTTGGCAATAACGAATGTATAGGGGCCAAATACGATTTGCTCAATTTTTGCCTGTGTCGTAGGAGCGCCTCGTCGCAGAATATTGTTGATGCGCAGAATCAGTTCGCGCGGATCAAATGGCTTGGGCAAGTAGTCGTCCGCACCTGCCTCAAGCCCCGTAATGCGGCTGTCAGTTTCCGATAGCGCGGTCAGCATGAGAATAGGAACAGTTTTTTCCTGGCGCAGTGCCTGCGTCAACGCAATTCCGCTTTCCCCCGGCATCATGACATCGAGAATGAGCAGGTCATAATCTATACCAGCAAGTTTTCGTCTGGCCTCATCTGCATTGGCCGCTACCGTAATACGAAAACCGCTGCCTGTCAGATATTGGGACAGTAGATTTCGAATTCTGGTGTCGTCGTCAACGATCAGCAAATGTGGTGCATCATCGGAAAGCGCAAGATCGCTGCCTGTTGACGCTGGTTCTGTTTCCTGTGCCATGCATCCCCTCTTTATCAAGTGGAAATCAATATCTATCCTGACTTCGGCAGGCTGTCGATCTGTTGCCACTGTGCGGGGTCTACCATGGCTTTGAGAAAATTCTCAATGACCGCACGGCTGCTTGGATCAAGTTGCTCCAATGCATTGGCAATGCGGCGTGATTGCGGTGCTGCCAATTCAAGTGCCAGCTCACGTCCTTGATGTGTCGGATAGAGTTCGCGTTGTCGTCGATCGCGCGGTCCCTGAATTTGTACGATGTGACCAGTGTCGATAAGCTGCTTGAGAACGCGTGCGAGACTTTGTTTGGTGATCTTCAAGACCTCTAGTAGTTCCGCGACGGTCATGCCGGGCTTTCGGTTGACGAAATAAAGAACACGGTGATGTGCCCGACCAAAGTTTAGCATTTCCAAAATTTTATCCGGGTCAGCCGTGAAGTCCCGGTATGCAAAGAAAAACAGCTCTATAATATCGAGTTCTTTCGCGTGTTTTTCTGTCAGGGCTGTCTCGATATGCCCATCTGGTGTATAAGGTTTCATACAAGGTTCCCGCTCATGGAAAAGATTATGTCAGTGTTGTTGACTTAATTTTAGACTGCTGATAATTTTTGGCAAGCTGTTGGCCGTATTTTGAATGAATCAAAAAGCCAATATGTGTTTCTGGAAATTTTCCGTAAATGAAACGCCTATTGGTGCCTAAGGGCAATGGTACACCAATTGGAAATCGGGACCAGTTGGCGGAATGCAAAACCCGCAAAAACATCAGGATAAGGCCTGGAGGAAAACATGGCATCCGTTCCATTCGATCAGCTTGAAGGTTACATCTGGATGAACGGTGAATTCGTTCGTTGGGCAGATGCAAAGGTTCATGTGCTTACGCATGGCCTCCACTATGCAAGTTCAGTGTTTGAAGGTGAGCGGGCCTATGGCGGCGAAATTTTCAAGCTGAATGATCATACGGAACGCTTGCATGAATCGGCGCGAATTCTTGGTTTTACAATTCCCTATTCAGTACAAGAACTGAATGATGCAAGCCGTGAGCTTTTGGCAAAACAGGGTTTTCAAGACGCTTATGTGCGTCCAATTGCATGGCGCGGAAGCGAATCCATGGGTGTTTCGGCGCAGGCAAACAAGATCAATGTTGCGATCGCAATCTGGCAATGGCCGAGCTATTTTGATCCAGCGCAGAAATTAAAGGGAATCAGGCTTGATCTCGCCGAGTATCGCCGCCCTGATCCTAAGACTGCTCCTTCCAAATCGAAGGCTGCTGGTCTTTATATGATCTGCACAATCTCCAAACATGCCGCAGAAGCCAAGGGCTATGCGGATGCGCTGATGCTGGATTGGCGCGGGCAGGTTGCTGAAGCGACCGGGGCCAATGTGTTTTTCGTCAAAGATGGCGTGATCCATACACCAAAGCCGGATTGCTTCCTGGACGGGATCACACGGCGCACTGTCATTGAACTTGCCAAGCGCAGAGGTTACGAAGTCATTGAGCGTGTAATCATGCCGGAAGAGATGGCAGATTTTGAGCAATGTTTCCTGACCGGAACGGCTGCCGAAGTTACGCCCGTATCAGAAATCAGTTCCTATAAATTCACGGTAGGCGAAATCACCATTAACTTGATGAATGATTATGCCGCGGAAGTAATGCCGAAGAAAGCCGCTGCAGAATAACCACGACCTCAACCACCTTTACAGCCTGATACATTCAAAAGGTGTATCAGGCTGTTTGACATTGCCTAAAACTTAGTCATCATGATGTATGTCAGGCATGAGTCTGACGTTGAAACGTTGACGGGGTGTCCATTATGGAAGCGCTTCTTCCTATCGTTATCCAGCTTATCTCTGGTGGTGTCGGCGGTAATATTGTCGGCGGTCTTCTCAAAAACCTAAGCCTTGGTACAACCGGCAATACTGTTGCGGGTGGTATTGGTGGATTGATTGGCGGTTATCTGACGCAATATCTGGGTGCCGGTGGTGCAGCAGTGGTTGCAGATGCAGTCGCATCTTCTGGACTGGATGTCGGTGCTATCGTCGGTCAAATTGCAGGTGGTGGTATTGGCGGTATCATCTTGACTGCAATTGCGGGTGCAATAAAGAACTCAATGGCTAAAACCTGATCACTTCTATACGAAGATTTTGTTGGGGCGGTCCTTTAGGCCGCCCTTTTCATTTCTGCGCATGTTAAGGAAGGGTCATCTCTCATTCAATCGTGCTACATAGGAACAAACTAAATGGGACAATTGCAGGCCGGTATTATTCCCGTCACGGCCTTTCAACAAAACTGCACTATTCTCTTCGACAGTGAAGACAAACGCGGCGTTCTCATTGATCCCGGTGGTGACAATGATCAGGTGCTTCACGCCATTCAGTCAAATGGTATCGTGATTGAGGCGATCTGGATAACCCACGGTCATATTGATCATGCTGCCGGCGCTATGGATATGAAAGAAGCCTTGGCCGTTGAAATTATTGGACCGCACGAGGCAGACCGTTTTCTTTTGGAAAGTTTGGAGGAAAAGGCGCTTCAATACCGAATCTCCGGAAATGTGCGCAATTGCACTCCGGATCGTTGGTTAAACGATGGTGATACGGTATCGTTTGGCGAACATATATTCGAAGTCCTGCATTGTCCGGGGCATGCGCCTGGCCACGTCGTCTACTACAATAAAGCGGCAAGGTTCGCTCATGTTGGCGATGTGCTTTTTAATGGTTCAGTCGGGCGGAGCGATTTGCCGGGAGGTGATCACGCAGCGCTCATCAATTCGATTAAAACAAAGCTTTTGCCTTTAGGGGACGATATCGGTTTTATCTGTGGTCATGGTCCCGGCGGAAGGTTTGGCGAAGAGCGTCGTACCAATCCGTTTCTGAAGTGACAAAAAAACCGCCATAATCACTGGCGGTTTTGTTGAGTTTAGAGCATTTCGGCTAGATCGTTTTGCGTTTTGATAGATTCAAAACGACGCTTCTTAAGTCTTTGTTTTTACGAAATTCCGGACGCAAACCCGGTTCCCACTTTTGCTGGAATTGCCCTAGATCGCCGGACGTCCTGACGGAAGCAAAATGGCGATCTATCTCTTTATTATAGCATCGGACCGAAAACCGGGTTCCGTTCTTCTGAAATTGATTAATCGGCGTTGCAGAAATAATCCCGGCCATCATAGCCTCGGAATGTTCCTGTTTCAGGATTGAACGAGCGATAGCGGTCGGCGCAATAGCGATACCATGCGCGCGACCAAGGCTGAGCCGATCCATAATAACGCGGTGCTTCGACCTGGCGATAGACCCGAACCGGTGCCCGGTACACGGGACGTTCATCATAGTCACGATAAATCACTTCCGGCTCGCGCGGCTGGGCGAGTGCGCCGCCAATCAAAGCGCCTGCTGCAAGGCCAATTGCGCCGGCAGCCAATGCGTCTCCACTGCCGCGGTGATGATGGCGCCAGCGATGATCGGCCGAGGCTGATGACAGCGGTGCAATAATGGTTGCGGCCACTGCAGTGGCAAGAATGGCAATTTTCATACCCTTGTTCATGTGTGCCTCCTTGAAGCATCTTGGCGATTTGCTACGCCGCTGGATTATTTTGGGCTTGGATCCATTCGAACCGCTAGCCATGGCATTATTTAATCATTCCAGAATGAATGCAGCCTGAACGATAACAGAGGCAGTTTGTTCCTTGCTGATCCAGTCAAACATTGTTCCAAAAGGGAACAGGACACATGATTTCAGCAATTCCATGGCATCGTAATTTAGCGGACCCCGATCCAGCTGGTCGGAGTTCAGTCGATGATCGACAAGAATGAAATCCCCGCCATAATAGGGGATTTCAACTGGTTGAAAGCAAACATTATCCATCCAATTGCGTCCATCTGACGTGGACTTCAAACTGGTGGTGTGATCGCAGAATTTATTCTGTGATCGAGATGTTTACGGCCTTTGGGCCCTTGCCACGGCGATCGGGTTCAGTATCGAAGGAAACCTTCTGATTGTCTGCAAGATCTGTGAGTCCGGATGCCTGTACTGCGGAGATGTGAACGAAAATATCCGCTGCTCCGTCATCCGGCTTGATAAAGCCAAAACCTTTTTCGCTGTTGAAGAATTTGACCGTACCGGTCTGTGCCATGCTCAGTTCCTTTTTCAAAATTACCGCGATCCCCTCCGGGCTTGCGGGATTGGTAGTGCCGTCTTCTGTGTTCACTTCAGACGGGGTCATGCAGGCAATTCTCGAATTCAGGAAAGGAGCCGATCATTTGCCAGGATTTCTCCCGACCCGGTATTCTTGCGGTTCCGGCGCGCCGTTCTTCCAGTCTTCCAGTGTTCATAGATGCCCGAACCCTTTGAGACTGCTAGAATAAGTGTTTTTTGGCAAGCAAAAGTTTTTCTACCACTTGAGCGAATAGGTAGAAATGGGTTGTAGCCCTGAGCACGCTATGTAGAAAATACATCGTTATATCTATGTTACAAACCTATGCCTGTTGTGCTGTCATCTAGTGTTAGCGATTACGCGTAACGATGCACGCGCCACCTGCACTTCTTAGTTGTGTACAGATTTGATCGGCTTCTATCCGACTATCGGCACCAATACGAACCGCGTAAATTCCGCGTCTGCCCATAGGTGAACGCTTGCGGCTGATGATGGGGGCATGTTTGTCGAGAATGGCCGGAAAACTTCGCTTTAGCCGCTCCATTTGACGCACTGCCGCAGATTGCCTGAAGTTTCCTGCAATCTGAATACCCCAAGGCTTGGGCTTGATTTGTGCCATGGACACTGTTGCAAACCGTATGATTGGCAGTTGCCGACAAGCCACGTCAAAACTGAGTTTGGTATTAAGCGGTCGATTTCTGATTTCCGCGCCGGTTGCAAAATCATCTGCCGAAATGCCGGTTATATCGAGAACATATTCTTCAGTTTCCAGGGGAAGAAAGCCTCCACTGGATATCCATCGTGAAACGCGGGTGGGGCCAGCATTATAGGCGGCGGCAGCCAACCCCCAGTTTCCAAATGTATTGCGAAGGTCTTTTAGGAGTTTTGCCGAGGCTGGAAGTGCCTGAGAAAAATCGTACGGATCAGCAAGACTACGCTCTTTCGCCGTTCCAGGCATAAACTGCGCAATCCCTTGCGCTCCTACCGGGCTTGTCGCGGCCACGTCAAAGCGGCTTTCTTTCCAGATCAGTCTGGCAAAGAAATCACGAGGGACGCCATGACCATCGGCATTGGTTGCGATGGCGGCACAGATTTGTGAAATGCTAGGGGTGGGTGGCGTAACAGGGACCGATACAGATGGATTGTCCGCGGCCAGTGTACCAGATGCGGATAAGATAGCTGTGGCGACAAGGACGCTGATCAACCTATAACGGGTCACAATTGCCTTTCAACAAAGAGAACGGGATTTGGCATTAAGCATGCTCATATTTCTGATAAAAGGGAGTGGTCTACGATTCCGTCACTCCAGGACGGGCAGTTTTGCTTGATGACTCTATATAGCAACGCCCGCCACCCAGATTGAAAGCAATGCCATGCCTCTTTCCATTACCACAATCGGTTTTGACGCAGATGATACACTTTGGGAGAATGAACAGTTTTTCCGCTCGTCTGAAAAGCACTTTGCGCAGCTGTTAGCTCCCTATGCCGATACTGTCGATTTAACGCGAAGGCTGCTCGAAGTGGAGAAACGCAATCTGGAATCCTATGGCTTCGGGATAAAAGGTTTTACGCTTTCATTGATCGAAACAGCAGTTGAGGTGACTGAAGGCAAGGTGCCCGCAACGGTGATCGCGGAAATACTCGATGCTGGACGGGAAATGCTGCGGCATCCAGTTGAGACATTGCCTCACGTTGCAGACACGCTTGAGGAATTGATGGGCCGTTACAAGCTTGTGCTGGTGACGAAGGGTGATCTTTTTGATCAGGAGCGCAAGCTGGCCCAATCCGGCCTTGGAGACTTTTTCGATGCGATTGAAATTGTCAGCAACAAAGACATCGGCACATATGAGCGTGTTTTCAATCAGCATGGTAACGGTGCCGAACGCGCTTTGATGATCGGCAACTCACTCAAATCCGATATTGTTCCCGCCATTCAAGCGGGTGCATGGGGCATATTTGTTCCTCACGAGCTCACTTGGGCGTTGGAACACGTTGAGGCTCCTTTGGAAAATCCGAAATTTCGCCAGATCGAACATTTAGGGCAACTTGCGCCGCTTCTTGAAGAAATTGGCTGATTACTCAGCCGCAAATTGCTCTTGAGCAGGTTCGTCAGGGCCATTGGGATCGCCTGCCGAAGTTTCGCAACCAAGATCGGGAAATGCCACGACCCTGTTACCGGTAAAATCTGTGCGCACAACAATTAAACCCTGTTCCTCAAAATAGGTAAGCAGGCGCCGAGCGCGACGGCTTGAATGCGTGCCGTAGGCTCGTGCTATTGTGGCATCCGATGGACATGGGCTGGCTGTGACCGCAGCCTGTGCCACGATAAAGAAAACCCCCTGTACATCGTCCGGCAAGCTTTTCGAAAGTTCCAGTGCCTGTTGCCAAGGCTCTCCTTGGGCAGTCTCCCCATCAATTCCAGCACGTGCAACCGCAAGTCTGCGTCGAAATGCTGGTAGCGATAGCTGGTCACCTGGAACGCGGCGGATACGGCAACGGACAAGGAAATCCTGATACAATACGGCGTCGGTACGGAAGGACGCGTCTGGATCATTGAGCATTTCATGCATGACGGCCTCGATAAGGCTATTGCGTTCGGCCTCGTCGATTTCAGGAAATAATGTGGGTGCAGGCGATTCTGCCTGCGCCAAAGCTTTGGCTTGTGTAAGCTGGTTGAGGATGTCAGCCGTTGGGGTTGGGGCAGGCGGTGTGGGTGCCTTGCGTATAATAGTGCGACGTTCCTCGGGAGCAGGGGTGAAAATCAGATCGCGCGCATCATCTCCCGGCTGCGGAAGCGGAGTAAGTTTCGGACTTGAAGAGCGGGCGGATGTTTCAACGGCTCCGATCGTCACTGGCAGTGGGCGGCGTGACAAAGCAGGGCCAAGCGCAACGAAATGGCCTCTGGCAAGATCGCGGAACTGCTCTGCCTGACGGCGTTCCATACCAAGAAGATCGGCAGCTCGAGCCATATCGATATCGAGAAATGTGCGCCCCATAAGAAAATTGGACGCTTCTGCCGCCACGTTTTTTGCCAGCTTCGCTAGTCGCTGCGTTGCAATTACTCCGGCAAGGCCACGTTTACGGCCACGGCACATGAGGTTGGTCATTGCCCCAAGTGAAAGCTTGCGGGCTTCGTCTGAGACCTCTCCGGCCACGGCGGGGGCGAAGAGCTGTGCTTCGTCCACAACAACCAGCATCGGATACCAGAAATCGCGTTCGGCATCGAAAAGTCCGCCGAGAAATGCGGCCGCGCATCGCATTTGCTGTTCGACATCGAGACCCTCAAGATCCAGAACAACTGATACACGGTGCTGCCGTATACGAGCGGCAATCCGGGTCAGCTCGGCCTCCGTGCGCGCGCCATCAACGACAACATGACCGTATTTATCAGCAAGAGTGACGAAATCGCCTTCGGGATCAATGACACATTGCTGAACCCACTGCGCGCTCTGTTCAAGAAGACGACGGAGAAGATGAGACTTTCCTGACCCCGAATTACCCTGCACAAGCAAGCGTGTTGCCAAAAGCTCTTCCAGATCGAGCATGGCTTTTGCGCCTGCTGGCGCCGCTCCCATGTCGATATCGACCTTCATCACTGCTCCAGACCTGACATGATTCCGCGCGCGATTTTTCGCGCGCGGATTGTTTAGCATCCCTTCACACCAGATGCTTGAGCGTTCTTATCTTTTGAAGAACTAACCCACAGTTGGTTTGTTAAAAGGTAGATCTCCATCATTGCCTCAATGAGGACATCAGCGGTCTAGTTTGCCGGAACGGTCTCCAGAACAGGGTTTGGTTTGCCGTGTTTGCTAAGGGTCAAGACCAATAGGGCCGCGATCAGGCATAATATGCCTGCAACAAAGAATGCCGGCATATAGGTCTGGTATTCCGTGCGTACAAATCCTCCACCATAGGCTGCGGAAGCGGCACCCAATTGGTGGCCTGCGAAAACCCAGCCAAAGATCAATCCTGCCTTCTCACGGCCAAAGCGATCCGTTGCGAGTTTGACAGTAGGCGGAACCGTTGCAATCCAGTCCAGCCCATAAAACGTGGCAAAGAGGGACAGGCCATAGAAAGAGAAGTTGGAGTAAGGCAAATAGAGAAGTGAAAGGCCGCGCAGACCGTAATACCAGAAAAGCAACCAACGATTATCGACGCGATCGGAAAGCCAGCCAGAGCCAATTGTGCCGAAGAAATCAAAAAATCCCATCATCGCCAGAACACTTGCTGCCATTATCGGCACCATGCCAAAGTCACCGCACATGGCAACAAAATGTGTTCCTACGAGGCCATTGGTGCTGGCACCACAGACGAAGAAGGTGGCAAACAATACCCAGAATGTGCTGCTGCGTGATGCGTCCTTCAGTGCGATTAGTGGCATGGTTATGAGAGTAATGAGCCCTCCTGTGACCGCAGGCGTGGGTATTACTTCCTTATCCCCATAGGCTGGCAGGCCGACATCGGCGGGCCGATCGCGCATGAGGAAAAACACTGCCACTACAGCAATAATCAACAGGGCGCAGATAAGCATGATTGCTGTTCGCCAACCGTAATTCTCGCTCAGCGAAGCCATAAGTGGCATGAAGGCGAGTTGGCCTGTCGCGGAACTTGCCGTCAGCATACCAAGGGCTAGACCACGACGCTCCGTGAACCAACGGGCGGCAACCGTCGCGCCAAGAACCATTGCTGTAAGACCTGTTCCGAAACCGACAACGACGCCCCAAAGAAGGATAAGTTGCCAGATTTCCGTCATTGCCAGTGATGCAAAGAGACCGCTAGTGATGAGAATCAGTGCTACGCAGACGACTTTCCTGACGCCAAAATAGTTCATGAAGGCCGCCGCGAATGGGCCCATCAGCCCAAAGAGCAGCAGACGGATTGAGAATGCTGTTGCAATTTCCTTGGTCTCCCAGCCGAACTCTTTTTCGAGTGGCACGATCAACACACCGGGAGCGCCGACAGCGGCTGCGGTGACGAGCATGGTGAGGAATGTGACGGCGATAACAACCCAGCCGTAGTGAAAATCGTGTTTTGCCATAGCGGCTGCAAGCGGATTGGAGATCATGTCAGGACTTTCCACAACGGGCTGCAAATAGCTGCCAGAATTTAAATGATGATCATCATGTTTGACTATTCATGACGAGCGTCATATATTTTGTCAATAGTAGTTTTGAAGGGGACCGCACAATGCGTGTCAGTAAGGATCAGGCAGCGGAAAACCGCGCCCGCATCATAGAAGTTGCAAGTCAGCAGTTCCGCCAGAAAGGTTTTGATGGAATTGGCGTAGCGGATTTGATGAAGAATGCCGGACTGACCCATGGTGGCTTTTACGGACATTTCGCATCGAAAGACGATCTGATTGCAGTATCGTGCGATGAGGCCATGAAGCGGTCAGCCGAAAAGTGGAACACTTTGGCCGAACAAGGGCCCGAAGAGGCGCTTGCTGCGATTGTATCATCCTATCTTGCCAAGAATCATTCGGGTGGGCTTGCAAATAGCTGCACCATGGCAATGCTGGCACCGGATATTGCGCGGCATGGCGGTGAGGTTCAGACGAATTTTACCAATGGCACCAAAAAACTGCTGGAGATACTCGAAAGCGTCACCTCAGGCAGTTCTGACAAGGCCAGGCGAGAAAGAGCAATCGCAACAATGGCTGGATTGGTTGGTGCTGTCGTCCTGTCTCGCGCCGTCAATGATCCGGCCTTTGCCAATGAAATATTAGATGCGGGACGCGCGTTTTTTGGTCCCGAAGAAGGGAGCGGCGATTAGTTGACACTATCTGCCCGGCCGCCCCGTTTTCCCCGGACGTCGCTTCTTGCGCGCATCGCTGGAATCCTCATATGAGCCCGCTCCGGCGCGCTCGCGGCGAATAATCGTCTGATCATTGCGATTTGTACCGGTGAATGCGGGTTTTTCTGGAACATTGCCGATGACAGGTTTTTCAGTTCGTCCAACGGTCATTTCATCCAGCGAATTCTTGCGGAATACTTTCGGCCCGAGCGGGCGCGTAGTATCTCCACCCATTTCATCAAGATGTGGTTTGCGAAACAGAGCGCTGTTTTGTTCGCTCTCATCAGTGACGGCACGATGCACTGAGCGACCAGCATTATGCCTGCCCTTGGTACGACCCGTGACAGGACTTTCCATTTCCACTTCGCGGGCCATGGGATCGTCCGAGATGGCAAGTTCCATTTCACGCAGGCGCTTGATTTCATCGCGCAAGCGCGCAGCGACCTCAAAGTCCAGATCGTCAGCGGCATCCCGCATCTGTTTCATCAAATGCTCAAGATGGGCCTTAAGATTGTTACCCATCATGGCGCCTTCTTCGGTAAAGCCTGAAATGTCGGCGCGAACATGATCGCGTTCATAAACGCTGTTAAGAATATCGCCGATATTCTTTTTAATACTGGCAGGCGTTATGCCATGTTCAGTATTGTAGGCCTCTTGTTTCTCGCGGCGGCGATTGGTTTCCGCCATCGCCCGTTCCATTGAGCCGGTAATATTATCCGCGTAGAGCACGACTTTGCCGTCCACATTACGCGCAGCACGTCCAATTGTCTGGATCAAGGAGGTTTCGGAACGCAAAAAGCCTTCCTTGTCCGCATCGAGAATGGCGACGAAGCCGCACTCCGGAATATCAAGACCTTCACGAAGCAAGTTAATACCGACCAGAACATCAAATGCGCCAAGACGTAAATCGCGCAGGATTTCGATACGCTCCAAAGTATCAATATCAGAGTGCATATAACGAACGCGTATGCCCTGTTCATGCAGATATTCGGTCAGGTCCTCTGCCATGCGCTTGGTAAGGACTGTGACCAAAGTACGGTAACCTTTGGCGGAAGTTTCACGAATTTCTCCAAGGACATCGTCTACTTGCGACTTTGCCGGGCGAACTTCCACTGGCGGGTCGATAAGACCGGTAGGGCGAATAACCTGTTCTGCAAACACGCCGCCGGACTCTTCCATTTCCCATTTGCTTGGCGTTGCAGAAACTGCAACGGTTTGTGGGCGCATCGCGTCCCATTCCTCAAACCGTAGCGGACGATTATCCATGCAGGAGGGCAGGCGGAAGCCATACTCGGCCAAGGTCGCTTTACGGCGGAAGTCGCCCTTATACATCGCGCCAATCTGCGGAACCGTGACATGACTTTCGTCTATGAAAACCAAGGCATTATCAGGAATATACTCGAAAAGTGTGGGTGGCGGTTCGCCTGGCTGACGACCGGTCAAATAGCGTGAGTAATTCTCTATCCCGGCACAGGATCCCGTCGCTTCGAGCATCTCAATATCAAAAGTGCACCGTTGCTCCAACCTTTGCGCTTCAAGCAGGCGTCCGGCGGCATTCAACTCCACAAGGCGATGTTTTAGCTCTTCCTTGATTGATTTTATTGCCTGATTGAGTGTTGGCCGCGGTGTCACATAATGCGAATTGGCATAAATTTTCACAGATCGCAGATCACCGGTTTTCTGGCCCGTCAGAGGATCAAACTCTGTTATGGACTCGATTTCGTCACCGAACATTGAAATGCGCCAGGCGCGATCTTCCAAGTGGGCTGGGAAAAGCTCAATCGTATCGCCTCGTACACGGAATGAACCGCGCGTGAAATCCATATCACGACGTTTATACTGTTGCGCTACAAGATCCGCGAGCAATGCCCGCTGGTCCAATCGGTCGCCAATCTTCATTTCGAAGGTCATAGCGGTATAGGTTTCAACCGACCCGATACCATAAATACATGATACAGAGGCGACAATGATCACATCGTCGCGCTCAAGCAATGACCGTGTAGCGGAATGGCGCATCCGGTCAATCTGTTCGTTAATCGACGATTCTTTTTCAATATATGTGTCGGATCGCGGCACATAGGCTTCTGGCTGGTAGTAATCGTAATAGGAAACGAAATATTCAACCGCATTATTAGGAAAGAAGGATTTGAACTCGCCATAAAGCTGGGCTGCCAATGTCTTATTGGGCGCAAGAATGAGAGCAGGGCGTTGCGTCTCCTCAATGACCTTAGCCATGGTGAATGTCTTGCCAGAACCTGTAACGCCCAGAAGCACTTGGGTTTTGTCATCGTCGCTGATGCCTGCGACAAGATCACGAATTGCTGTCGGCTGATCGCCCGATGGAACGAACTCGGTTTCCATCTGGATGGCGATCCCGCCTTCAGATTTATTCGGTCGCGCGGGACGGTGCGGTTGCCATGCGGTCCCATTCTTGAATAGTGGATTGCCACTTTCGATCAAGGCTGAAAGGGCCGCAACTGTCGCTGTTGCACCACCTGGTACAATATTCGATGCATCCTCCAGACTGATATCAAGTCCGGCTACCGGATTAAGACCTGCCGCTGCACGGGTTTTGGGATCGGATGACCCGCCGATGGATGTGCCACGCGATGTTCTTGAGATACTGGACTTGTCACCAGAGGTTCTTCTAGCCTTGGCAACTTTTGATTGTGGCTTTTGAGTTTCTTCATTGATCTGTGTCGCCCAATCACCAATTGAACCCGTGAAAGGTGTGCCTTCCAGTTCAGGTTGGGGCGCTTCGCCGAAACCCTCGACGGTATATTTGTCAGGTGATTTTGCCATATGGTCAATATGGTGGGAGTCTGCGCAAATGGGAAGAGGGTGCATTTCAAAAGCGCAAAATTGCGATAGCCTACTGACATAAGGCTGTCAGTAGACTGTCAGCAATGTGGGCATCAGGGTTTGAATATATGCTCGCGATGGTAGCGAAGAAAATCAGGGTGCGGATGCACCGATTCATCCTTTGGCAACATGATTCTACCCGACGCATTTATCAAACTGTCTATTTTCACATGATAACACCGGGTTGATCTTACAATCCGGTGATCATGATCGACGGAAATAAAGCCGTTGTCGAAAAGCCAGTGAAAGGTTCGAAGCAGGGGTATCCCATTGCGTACCGAATCCGGTCCAAAATCCTTGACTGGCTTGATATGGGCGCACTCAACTTCATGATTTCCACCCGTTGTGTTCAGGTCAATCCCGGTCATGGCGCATTTCCAGCCATATGCTTCCCCCACCGCTTTGCTGAATGTCCGGTCGCGGTGGGCGCGTGAGGCTATAAACCGACCTCTGAGCAAGGGCTCTGGTGGAACTTCCGCAGCGGCAGGATAAGAAGGCATAGGTTGCCCGGCCTTGGTCCCAGGCGCAGTTTCATTGAAAGCCGCCTCCATGATTCTATTATATTCTGAAACGGACAATAAACGGACACGCTGTTGAGTGGCATGTTTATTCAAACTGCCATCTGATTGCTGCATATTTTGCTCAAAGTAGAATTTATTCGAATTTGTGGCAGATGTGATGCTAAACGGCACGCTTGGAAACTCGCAGAAATCAACAAGTCTTGCTGCGGAATATCCGTCATTGCCGACAGTCGAATGGACAGAAACCACGCGGGCAGTGGCGAAATATCCAGTTATTCTATGATTAGCTTCCCCGGCACGCTTGGCTGGCCCATAATATACGATCCAGTCATTCAGTATATTGTTTACCAAGGGCAGGTATTTTCTTTCGAAGTAGAAAATTTCATGAATTGAATTTGCAGTTTCTTGGTTGTACTTAATCTGGAATACTGCGGGCATGCGATTTGAAATGGACCTGTTGAAACATTGATTTGTTTCATACTTATGGTCTCACGCGATAAGTGAAACTTACCCGAAATTGTATTTTCGTACCTTCATACAACTTGGTAAAAGACTGACATGGTCAGCCATATCGAAACTTCAGGCCAAGGACCGTGAGGATCAGCACCAGAGTCATTCCATTTGCTGCCATGACAGGCCAGGAGACGATCATGATGCCATAGCAGAGCCAGAGAAAGACACCGACAGCCAATGTAATATTTGTCACAAGAGAAATACTGGATGCGTCCCTGTACTTCAGAATTCTTATAATCTGGGGGATCCAGCCCACAGTGGTTATAACAGCAGCTAGGCTGCCAATGAGGTCAATGTAAAGCGGCACGGCGCGTACTTTCAAAAGAGTTTTTTGCAATGAATGTGCGGGGGGAGGACACCGCGAAAATATAGCAGATTCGTGGCGCTAACCAACTATAATGGCGTCTTTTTCTGCTAATGAACGACGCCTAAAAGGCGTCCAGGCAGATAGATCACCAATGAGGCTGCGCCGGTTATTACAGACGTGCCATCCGCCAGCACAGCTTGTCCCGCTGACCTCTCATCTCCATCCAGAACACGTTCAGACAATTGTCCGCTACGGGCCATATTCATGAGTGTTGGAGAACTGGCAAAAACACCATGTGCGCCACCATCAAGATCAGACGCATCAAGCACAACAATGCCCAGCTTCTGCAATGTGGGAATACTGGAGCCGTCCCCAACACGCGGGTGTCCACCCACAATGCGACCTGACACATTCAGTGCCCGATCAGCGCGGGAAACCAGCACGGTAAAAGGTTTTGGCAATTGTCCTATATCTGCAACTTGAGCTTGAAATACATCAATATCAATGTCAGGGGCTGCGAGCATAACCCCCGACATGCGGCGGAAAACGTCAGTTTGGCCGCTATTCGCTAGCTCGCGCAAGGCTTCCATAACAACAAATGTGCCCATGGAATGCCCGACAAGCAAAATTTTGCTGGCTTTGGTTTTCGCAGCCAATCGTAGGGTTTCTGCCAATCCATCCCGACCAAAAGTGGCACTATCACGATCATAGACATAAAGTCCGAGTGAGCCAGCAGAAGGCCAAGAGTAGTGGACTGTAACCCCGGGAATACCAAAATCATAGGTCATTTGTGCCGCGCGGAAGACGCTATCGGCGAAGTTATTATTGTAGCCATGCACAAAAATGAAAAGCTCGCGTTGATTGGCCGGACGTTTTGCGAGTTCCGCATTGATTTTGCTGACCCATGCCTCACCATTATCGTAAGGCTGGAAAGTCGTCGCGGCAAAATTGCTTGCTGGATTTGGTTTGGTGCTCGATTTCTCGACCTGCCCATTCTTATGTGTGGGAGGAATACCGATATCGACGCGAGAAAAATTCAATGTAGGTGACCGTTTAGCTGAGTAGGGCAAAGAGAGATCATCGGAACGCTCGCGGCTGGTTGCGACGAAGACAGGTATTACGGCTTTCGGTCCGGTTTTGTCGTTGAGGACCGGGGCAGGAATAGCTGCATTGGCTTTGACGACACCGGTTGCAGCAAGGCCAAGCACTGCGCGTCCGCCACAGCCTGCCAGAGCAAGCATGAGAAGCATTAATGCTGACAAACGCGAAAGTGTCATTGTTTGAACTCCGGGTTACCTCTCAGAGCTTCAAACAGCAATCGCCGATTACTGCAACTTAATTCCCCAAAAACCGTGTGCTTTACTCCAGTAATTCCATTCGGGAGTGACAAATTTCCAACATCCAGAAATCACGAAATATCAGATTATCAATGGATTTCGCCCCATATTCAGGTGGAGTTCATGTCCTTCATAGGCATGCGCTTCGGCGACAGCTTCATTCAGTTCGACACCAAGGCCAGGCTCTGATGAAGGGATGACATAGCCCTTTTCCCAAAGGATTGGCTTTTTTAATATTTCTGCGTGAAACCCGCCAAAGGCCTGAATGCATTCGAGGATCAGGAAATTGGGGCTGCAGGTTGCCAATTGTATATTGGTTGCACCGACGATTGGCCCGCAATATAAATGCGGAGCAATTTGAGCATGAAAGGTTTCGGCCATTCCGGCAATCTTTTTCGCTTCGAGCAGACCACCGACACGCCCAAGATTCATCTGAAGAATATTAGCTGCACGATTCACTAAAAGACGCTGAAACTCGTATTTTGTCGTTAGGCGTTCACCAGAAGCGATCGGGATCGAGGTGTGTTGTTGAACGTAGCCCATATTTTCAGGCATATCCGGCGGCACGGGTTCTTCCAGCCATAAAGGATCATATGGTTCCAGCCGTTTAGCCAATCGCACGGCGCTGGAAGGCGTCATCTGCCCGTGTGTTCCGAACAGGAGGTCTGCACTCGAACCCACTGCTTCCCTTACAAGACGCACAAATTTTTCACCAAGATCGAGCTGTTCAAGTGATAGCTGGCGCGGGTCGAAAGAAGTGTAAGGAGCCACGGGATCAAATTTTACTGCTGTATAGCCTTGAGCGACATATTCCGCAGCCCGTTCTGCTGAGACTTCAGCATTCCAATATATATCTGAGGTCTCGCCAAGTTCCGGCTTGGGATAGATATATGTATAGCTGCGTAATTTTTCGTGAACTTTACCGCCGAGCAATTGATAGACCGGTTTATCGGCTTCTTTGCCGATAATATCCCAACATGCCATCTCAAGGGCTGACACCGCACCCATGACAGTTACGTCGGGACGCTGGGTAAATCCCCCGGAATAAGCACGGCGGAAGAATTTTTCGATATGATGGGGATCTTCGCCAATGAGCCATCGTTCAGCAATATCCTCAACAATTTTTCGCATAATCTGCGGGCTTATGGTGGAGTTATACGCCTCTCCATAACCAACCACACCTGAATCCGTCGTCAATTTAACGAAGAGAAACCAGGTGCCACCGAATGAAGGGGGTGGATTGCCGACAACGAAAGTTTTGACATCGGTGATTTTCATGGCTTCTCCAGACATTTGCCTTACAAGAGACTATGCGAGGCTTGACGCAATGCAGAAACCGCGTAACGACCCGGTATGTCAGGTTTCCGACAGTTTGTTGTCAGGGCCTTCTTAGACATAGACCGAATAATCGCCATGGAGGCCGCAAATGACCGAACTTACCAAGCCTATCGGCGAATTGACGCTTCGTACTCTCGCTATGCCGGCAGATGCCAATGCAGCTGGGGATATTTTCGGAGGTTGGGTTATGGCGCAAATGGATTTGTCCTGTGGTATCCGCGCGGCGGAAAGAGCACGGGGACGCGTCGTGACGGCTGCGGTCAAGGAAATGGCATTCGCCAAACCGGTGAGAATTGGCGATACGCTCTGTGTCTACACTCATATTGCGCATGTCGGTCGGACATCAATCACGCTCAAGGTCGAGGCGTGGGCGCAACGCTATCTTTCAGATCTGATGGAGCGGGTTACCTATGCCGATTTCATCATGGTTGCGCTTGACAAGGAAGGCCACCCAACACCTGTCCCCGCCGAAATCTAACCTTGGCTACCGATCATATATTTGTCCCAGAACCCGGCCTGAGCTTCGATCTGTTCCACAACGTCAATCCAAAGCCCTGATGGGTCGTGGAAGCCGAAGCGGCGTTGTCCAAATGGTTCATCGGTTAGCGGATACTCGATCTTCAGGCCGGTTGCGGATATCTTTTCAAATGCTGCTTTCGCATCATCGACCTGTAGTTCAAAGCACATTCCAGTTCCGCTGAAATTCTCCGAACCTGGAGGAGATGAGGGGTGATCCGGCGTCATAAACGCAATGGAAGCCGAGCCGTCCTCTGCCGAAAGCCATGAGAACCACGTGCTGTCAAAGCCGCTAACGAAGCCGAGATGCTTGATCCAGAAATCGCGGCACGCTTCTTTTCGCGCAGTAATGATGATGGGATATCGGTCAGTAAAACTCATTGCTTTCTCCATAATTTATGATTTATGGGCATTTAACATGATCAGCGAAAGTCCAAACAAGCCCTGTTTGTCAGGAATGTTCATCGGAATGGATTTTCACTTGAGAACTTATTTCCATGTTTTTCGGGTACAAGTCTCGCGCTGTTAGTGACACAGGAAAAGCCGTCTGCAATAAATAAAGCACAGGGATTCTTCGGCGTACACACCTCTAATAATCGTGAAAAATTAGGGAGATGGACGGTTTTTGTCGAAATATATTTTAAAAGTTGAGGTGGAAGTGTGATTTTTTCAGGTGCAGTTCGTGACTATTCCCGCAAGAGAAATACGAAAGATAGCGCCAAGGTCGATTTTGTAGAACTGTTTTTCGACCTGGTTTTTGTATTTGCGATTACCCAAATTTCGCACTTGCTTTTGCATAATCTTACCTTGAACGGGCTTGTTGAAAGCGCTCTCTTACTCGCTGCGGTATGGTGGGTTTGGGTCTATACGACATGGGTTACCAACTGGATGGATCCATCCAAGCCGCCTATACGCGCCATGCTGTTCGTTCTGATGCTCGCCGGGCTGGTTCTTTCGACGTCAATTCCAACAGCTTTTGGTGAGCGCGGTCTGGTTTTTGCCTGTGCATTTGTATTCATGCAACTCGGACGTTCTTTGTTCATGCTTTGGGCAGTTCGTCATCATAGTCAAAGCAATTTCCGAAATTTTCTGCGCATCACAATATGGCTGGCGATTTCGGGCGCGTTTTGGATTTCAGGCGGTTTTGCTGATCCGGAATATCGAGTGTTTTTCTGGAGCGCAGCGCTGGCGATCGAGCTTGGCGGACCTGCTTTTGGCTTCAGAACACTGGGCTTGGGCGCGTCCACAACAACAGATTGGGATGTGGATGGCGATCACATGGCTGAGCGTGCCGCCCTGTTTATTATCATTGCCCTTGGAGAGTCTATTCTCGTATCGGGTGCAACATTTGCCGAACAGCAATGGAATTTGGTTTCGTTCTCCGCGTTTCTTACAACTTTTGTCGCCTCAGTTGCCATGTGGTTGATCTATTTCAACGTTGGTCAATCGGCAGCTCATCATAAGATTGCCTCCACCGATGATCCGGGACGTATTGCGCGCATAGCCTATACCTATATCCATGTGCTTCTCGTTGCCGGGATTATAGTTGTTGCGGTTTCTGACGAATTGATCCTTGCTCATCCTTCCGGTCATTCAGAGGCGGCTGTTATATGGGCTTCGATCGGAGGAACGGCCCTCTATTTGATCGCCAATTTCCTCTTCAAATTCTATGTTGCCGGGCGACCACCACTCTCACACATTATTGGCCTGATTTTGTGCGGTGTTTTGGCATTCTTTGCCAGCCATCTATCGCCTCTGGCACTTGGCGCATTGACCAGCTTGATATTGATCATTGTCACAATTTGGGAACTCAAGGGCAGACGTAGAGACGCGCATCAAGTCTAGGGCATTTCCGGCGAAAACGGAGTCGTCTTCAATGCTCTATCTCTTTATTTTTTACGCAATTCCTGCAAAATCGGTTCCCGCTTTTGCAGGAATTGCTCTAACGACAGGAGCGTTTTCCGCTCCGCCGCTCCATGAGATCAAAATGGAAATGGTCGCGGTGAAAAATATCATATCCCGGCCCAAGGACAGTGGTAAAATAACTGCAAGCATCGGAGCGTACGCTATTCAGCAAGCCGCGCTGGCGAAAGGAGAACAAGCCGGGCTTCTGTACCTTGATTTCCCTGCCACTGTTTAATGTAACCTTGGCAATATCGAGAGCATTGCCTTTGGAGTGTTCCGACATTGCTCTGCCACGCTGATTGCTCATGGTCCGGCAGGAATAGCTTGATGCCTGGTGAATCGTATTCACGCTCGAGAGGTAACGCAGGCGAGATGAAGGAACGAGATCACCTTTGACCCATTTGGCAAAGGCCAGGGTCATCTGGCAATTCAATGTTGCAGCAGGTTTCAGCTTGATGCGTCCACTAGAAAAACCGCTAACTTTCAACGGATGGTCAATACGGCACACCCCGCCATCATTAATGGGTTGGCCTTCCTGAAAAACTACTCCGAGTTGTTTGAGTTGTGTGCGACAGGAAATTTCGCTGCCTGACATTGCAAATGAACTTTCGCCACGCGAGATCGGATCGCTAATGCTGCCTGGATATCCGTAGCTTTCATCTGACTCGCTCTCACTATTTTGAACCGGAATCTCTTCTGCACGGGAAAGTGGCTGAATATCTTGCGCCGGTTCTGCGGATTCTTCTGTCATATCTGGAGCGGGGGCGACAGTAACAACCTGATCGTAATTCTCGTCTGCTTGTGTTTGCGAGACTGGCTCTACGGCAATTGTATCGGATGAATTACCGACATCGGCTGATGGTCGTCTCACTTCGCCCATGCCGCAAGCGCTCAGAGAGACTGACAGCGCCAGAAACGCAATGCTTTTGAGGCGCCCTGGACGCTTTGGGGACGACAACGCAAAACTCATGTCACCACATCCTTTTACCCGAAATCGGGTCTATTACACGCAAGAGTAGCGTCAAATTGTAAAGGAAAGGTCAGCAGCCCGGTTAAGGTCTATGGCGAAACTGCGACTGTAGTTTCATCAGTACGGTTGCGTAGGGCAGGGATCAATTCCACAGCAATCATTGCCGTGAATATAAGGGCGCAACCAATCGCGCCACGAGTGGAGATGGATTCGCCCAAAAGAAGAGCCCCAAAGATTGCGGCGAAGAGCGACTCGGATGATAGCATGATCGCCGCTTGTGCGGAGGTGGTGAAGCGCTGTCCGATTGCTTGCAGGGTAAATGCTATGCCGGAAGAGAAAATGCCAGCAAAGATGATGAGCGGGGCAACGGAGATAATACTGGCAATGCTGCTATGTTCGATCCCGCCGGATATAATCAAGCCTAAAGCTGCGCAGACGAGAAACTGGACGAGTGACAACATGATCGGGCGACCGCTTTTGATCGCCAGCCGATTGATGAAAATAATTTGCAGCGCCCAGAATACGGCGCAGGCTATTGTGAGCCAATCTCCCACGGAGAGCCCCTCAACCTTACCGCCTGAAAGCAGATATATGCCGGTCAGCGCCGTCAGGGCACAGGGCCAGACAATCAAATGCGGCCATTGCCAAAATAAGACTACGCCCAGAAATGGAACCATCACAACATAGAGGCCTGTGAGAAAGCCGGAGTTTGTCACGGATGTGGTTTGTAATCCGACCTGCTGTAGGGCTGCACCGGTGAAAAGAAGCGTGCCGATGAAGAGAAAGCCGCAATAATCTTTAAGCTCAAGCTTTTTAGTGGCGCGACGCGCTTCCCGAAAAGCAAGGGGAGCAACCGTAAGCGCCGCAAGTAGAAAGCGAATTCCGATGAACATAAACGGTTCGACGCCGGTCATTGCGCTGGATTGGGCTACGAAACCGAGACCCCATATGGCTCCTGCTGCAAGGAGCAGTATATTGGCACGCCCGCGCGTCATAATTCCCCCGATGATCGTGACCGGCAAAACTGCCTCAGCCTTCTCTATCCATTGGTATGTAAGGCGGCAAGGGGCCTTATGCGTCTGAGGCGCGGGTCAATCTGACGATCTTGCCATTGCTTTCATCGGTGAGAAGATAGACCGAGCCGTCAGGAGCAACGCGGACATCCCTTATGCGTCCGAATTCACCCTCGAAAAGCCTTTCTTCGCTTTTCATGGCACCGGTGTCATCCCGGTCAAGGCGCACGAGCATTTCAAATTTGAGAGCACCTGCCAGAAGGTCGCCTTTCCACTCAGGAAACATATCGCCATTATATGCCGCAAGACCTGATGGAGCGATGGAGGGATCCCAGTAGTAGAGGGGCTGTTCATAACCCTCAGCCGCAGTGCCCTTGCCAATTTTAGCTCCAGAGTAGTCAACACCATAGGTTATCACTGGCCATCCATAATTCTTTCCGGCCTTTGGCTGGTTGATTTCATCGCCGCCTTTTGCTCCATGCTCAAGGGTGAGCAATGACTTCGTCAAAGGGTCCCAAATGGCGCCTTGCGGATTACGGTGGCCTTTGGACCAAATCTCGGGCAAAGCTTTTTTCCATCCGCAAAAGGGTTGTCTGAGGGGATGGAGCCGTCCTTATTGATACGTAAAACCGAACCAGCGTGATCGTTGAAATCTTGGGCGCGTTTTTGCTCTCCGCGTTCGCCCATCGTTACAAAAAGTTTGCCGTCAGGTGCAATGACGATACGGGAGCCAAAATGTTGGCCCTTATCTGTCTTCTTGTTCATAGAAACCAAGATACGAACATCTTCGAGTTTAATTCCATCCGCATTGCGAACAAGCTTTGCACGAGCAAGCGCTGTTCCGGCACCACCTCGGCCCGGTTGCGAGTAAGTGAAATAAATCAGATTGTTTTTCGAAAAATCAGGGGCCACAGCAATATCGAGCAGACCGCCTTGGCCATTTGCCCAGACTTCTGGAACATTTGCTATCCGTTCGGATAGTTTCCCCTTGTTCACCAACCGCATTGCTCCCGAGCGCTCTGTGACGAGCAGCGCACCATCAGGCAGGAATGCGAGACCCCATGGATGATCAAGGCCATCGACGATAATGTCGGTAGCGACCTTCACAGTTTGAGTCTTGAAATCTTTCGCCAACGCCGAAAATGTCAGAACTGGCAAAAGGGCCAATAGGCTCGTTGTGAAGACTTTGTAACTCCGCTTCATGCTCGACACCTTTCAATTTGGCAATATTTTGCAATTTTGCATGTAATTTGAGTCATCGTCGTCTCACAGTGACGTGAATTAATGCATTTTTGGCCGGAAATAATGAAAGCGCAGTGTTGGTGCGACTTTTTCTACTTTCTTCGTGAAATTGCGGCAAACAGTGCTATATTAAAGAACGAATGACTGAACGGTTCCGAAGTCTTTGAACTTTGGTGACCGTTTTCTTTTTGTGTTGCGAGGCTCTGGAAGGGGCACTCAACATTGACTGCGAAAGGAGAGGGCATGGAAAAGGTCCCGATGACTCAGGCTGGTTTTGACAAGCTCAAGGAGGAGCTGCGCTTTCGGCAACAGGAAGAGCGGCCACGGATTATTCTGGCGATTTCTGAAGCGCGCGCCCATGGCGACCTGTCGGAAAATGCAGAATATCATGCTGCCAAAGAAGCGCAGAGCCACAATGAGGGACGTGTCGGAGAACTTGAGGATTATACAGCGCGTGCTGAAATCATCGATGTTTCCAAGCTTTCAGGCGACAAGATCAAGTTCGGCGCTACTGTAGAACTGATCGATGAGGATACTGAAGACAAAAAGGTCTATCAGATCGTCGGCGATCAGGAGGCAGATCCAAAGGCCGGTCGTATTTCTATTTCATCGCCTATTGCGCGCGCCCTTATCGGCAAGAGCGAAGGCGATACGATTGAGGTGAATGCTCCCGGCGGTTCACGGTCCTACGAGATCGTCGGATTCAAATTTATCTGAATCCAGTGCCCGAATCATTGAACGATGTCGAGGTGATAGCTCCGAACTTGAAGCGCAAGCTGTCCGGAGTCACCTCGACGATTATTCAACTCGTACCGCTGCAACGGGCCAATGGTCTGAACATCGTTACGATCGGGCCGGGCCTTCCAACGACATTGCCGCATATATGCTGGACGGACATGTGGTGTGCTTGGTTTAAGCCGCGCAACCGTCCATTTCGCATCTGGCATGCCCGCCGCAATACCGAGATGGTAACCGGTATTATTTTGCGTTCGGTGCTACGGATGAAATTCAAGCTGCTGTTTACGTCGGCAGCCCAGCGCGATCACAAGCCCTTTACAAAATGGCTTATTCGGCAAATGGACGGCGTGATCGCAAC
Source organism: Hyphomicrobiales bacterium (assembly GCA_900473335.1). Lineage (GTDB taxonomy): Bacteria > Pseudomonadota > Alphaproteobacteria > Rhizobiales > Rhizobiaceae > Phyllobacterium. The sequence continues at coordinate 253,481 of UCNP01000016.1, forward strand.
AAGTGGCAGATCAGGCAGCTTTTTGAAAGTTCCGCACCGGGTCATTATGCATGGTGTCGATACTGAGAAGTTTCATCCACCACGAAATGACGAGGATGCGTTCTCAGCGTCCGGATTGCCAGGACAGTACCTTGTTGGTTGCTCTGGCCGCATCAGACCGTCGAAAGGCACTGATCTTTTTGTCGATGCGATGATCAATCTTTTACCCCGATATCCGCAATGGACGGCTGTGATGACCGGTCGCACGACCGGTGAATTTGCTGGCTTCGAAAAGGAATTGCGCGAGCGGATCGCCGCAGCGAACCTGCAAGACCGGATATTGTTTTTGGGCGAGGTGCCTGATGTGCGTGTTTGGTACAGGCGGATGATGCTGTATGTCGCGCCTTCGCGCAACGAAGGTTTCGGCTTGACGCCATTGGAGGCGATGTCTTCGCAAACAGCAGTCGTTGCAAGCGATGCGGGAGCCTATGCGGAGATGATTACACCTGAAACCGGGGTAGTGGTTGCGGCGGGCGATGGTCTTGCACTTGAAAAGGCTATTGAACCTTATCTTGCTGATCCTGCAAAATGCGAAAAAGCCGCAAATGCCGGGCTTGCTCATGTGCGTGCCAATTTTCCACTACAGAAGGAAGCCTCCAGCATTCTGGAGGTCTATGAAACGCTCTTTGCTGGTAATCGCGTCGCCTAGCGCAATTCCAGCAAAAGTGGGAATCGGAATTGCGTAAAAACAAAGAGATAGAGCATTGAAGACGACTCCGTTTTCGCCGGAAATGCTCTATCTAGCTACTAAAGCACCATTAATGGTTCATTTTTAACTGAACGGATCGTTAGCGATGTGCGCACACTGTCGACATTTGGCGTTGATGTCAGTTCTTCGATGACAAAATTCTGGAAGGTACTGAGGTCTGCAGATACGCAATGAAGCAGAAAATCGGATTCTCCTGAGACCATCCATGCGCGACGAACAATGGTCCAGCCTTTGGTTTTTTCCGCAAAGCTCTTCAGATCGGCGTCAGACTGTCGATGCAGCCGGATCATGCAGAAGGCGACAATATCCTGCCCAAGGATCGCGCCATTGAGAATCGCGCGGTAGCCTTGAATGATGCCGCTCTCTTCCAACTTTCGCACGCGGCGTAGGCAAGGTGGCGCGGATATGCCGACCCGTTCTGCCAATTCAACATTGGTGATACGGCCATTATCCTGCAATTGTTTCAGGATTTTCCAGTCGATAGCGTCGAGGTCCGCCTTCAAAGGCATGATTTTTGTTTATCCCCATCCCAAAGCTTGACGATCACCATAGGCGATTCCTGACGCTGTGTAATGCATCGCGCGCCGGTTGCAAACAGGTTCATTTTATCGGCTCCAGAAACGGCGGGTGAAGAGAATGACGATTGTGATGATCTCAAGCCGCCCGGCAAGCATCAGATAGCTGAGAACCAGCAAAGAAGGATCGCTGAGTGTGGAAAAGTTACCAACTGGTCCTATCGTGTCGCCAAAGCCCGGGCCGACATTGGAAAGCGCGGTCAGCGCGCCGGTGATGGAAGTGCCAAGGTCGTTGCCGAGCATGGTGAGTGCGGTCGCGCCCAGGACCAATGATGCCATATAAAGAAATATGAAGAGCAGGGCCGACTGAGCGACATCCTGCGTGATCTCTGATCTGCCGTAGCGCATCTTTATGATGGCATTCGGCATGATCAGCCGGGTGAGGCTCGCGGAAGCGAGCTGCCAAAGAATGATAATGCGGTTGAGCTTGATGCCGCCTGACGTGGAGCCTGAACAACCACCAAGGAAGGTGACGAGGAAAAATATACCGAGAGCTTCAGCGCCCCAAAGCGTATAATCTTCCGTTGCAAAGCCGGTGGTTGATAGAACAGATACCAGATTGAACGATGTGGCGATCAAGGCGTCGCCGAAGCCGATATTTGTCTCCAACTTAAGACCGACCGCTAAAAAGAAGCTAAACCCGATAACGATGCTGAAAAATAAAATGAGTTGTGGATCTGCAAGCGAGGATAGGCGCTGAGGCATCAGTGCTTTGATGTAGAGCACAAAAGGCAGGGCAGCGAGGGTCATGAAGGTCGTTGCGATTACAAGAATGGCGCGATTGTGGGAATAGAAGCCCAGCGAAGCATCGTGGGTGGAAAAACCGGCTGTGGCTACAGTCGTCATACCGTGATTGACGGCATCAAATATTCCCATACCTGCAATGAAATAGAGCATCGTGCACAGGAGTGTCAGGGTCATATAGGCCAAAACGATGCCCATGGCGATTTGGTGGATTCGCGGCAAAATCTTCTCGGATTTGTCGGAGGACTCCATATGCAACAGTTGAATGCCTCCCACGCGCAAAGATGGCAGTAGTAGAAGGCCCAAGCCCACAAAGCCAAGGCCGCCAAACCAGCAAAGCAGCGACCGCCACATCAATATTCCACGTGGCATTGAATCCAAACCCGTCAGAACTGTAGCGCCTGTCGAGGTAATTCCGGACATCGATTCGAAGAGTGCCTTTGAAAAGCTGATGGGAAGCGTCGAAAAATAGAGTGGAAGAGCACCGAGTAGCGCCGCTGTCAGCCAGATGGTGACGATCAAAAGGAAACCAAGGCGTGGGCTGAACCGAATTTCGGAATTATGGGTCGCAAGCACCACCAAGCCACTCAAGACACCTGTAAATATAGCCGATTGTACAAATACCAGCCAATCCTTATTGCCGATATGAAGGTCAACCAAAGCAGGGATGAGCATGGTTCCAGCCATGACCAAGCCAAATCTTGCGCAAATATTGGTGATAGTACGAAGGATCGGACTGGCCTCGTGATCGCGGTTTTGACTGCTGTTATTTCATAGACTTATCTGGGAAGTGGCACAATCCACCCGGAAATGCCAGTCTGAGATGTACAAGCTGTGGCTAACCTTGCAATATTGGATGCAGACCTTGCAAGTAAGGGGGCTGAAACACTACCTTAGCACCATTGAAAGCGATGGTGGTGTGTGCCACCTATCGTTGATCTTCGAAGTTACGATCAAGGTTTCGTTATGACACAGCGCCATGTGCCCGTCCTTATTATCGGTTCCGGCCCCGCCGGTTATACCGCAGCAATCTATGCCGCCCGTGCCAATTTGAAACCTGTCATCGTTGCGGGGCTTCAGCAGGGTGGTCAGCTCATGATCACAACGGACGTTGAAAACTATCCAGGCTATGCCGATCCTGTGCAAGGACCATGGATGATGGAACAGATGCGCCTGCAAGCCGAACATGTAGGCACAGAGATCGTTCATGACATCATTACGGAAGTTGACCTGTCTATCCGACCATTCCGTCTGACGGGCGATGGTGGAACGCAGTATACATGCGATGCATTGATTATTGCGACGGGTGCCCAAGCAAAATGGTTGGGAATACCGACCGAGCAGACATTTATGGGTTTTGGTGTTTCCGCCTGTGCCACATGCGATGGCTTCTTCTACCGTAACAAGGATGTTGTCGTTGTCGGCGGTGGCAATACAGCTGTTGAAGAGGCACTGTATCTTGCAAACATTGCGAAGTCCGTGACGGTCGTACATCGTAAAGACCACTTCCGCGCCGAAAAAATTCTTCAAGATCGGCTCTTTGGCAAAGAAAATGTCAAAGTGATCTGGGATAATATTATCGATGAAATTACTGGAACCGAAGCCAAGCCACCCATGGCCGCATCCGTTTCCGGTGTACGCCTGAAAAATATAAAGAGTGGCGAAACCACAGAGCTTGAAACCCATGGCGTTTTCATTGCCATCGGACATGCGCCTGCGGTGGAGCTATTCGAGGGGAAGCTTAAGCATAAGCCGAATGGCTATCTTTGGACCGCCGCCGATTCAACGGCTACAGACGTCCCAGGTGTTTTTGCCGCGGGAGACGTAACCGATGATGTTTATCGTCAGGCTGTTACGGCGGCCGGTATGGGCTGCATGGCAGCTCTCGAAGCGGAACGTTGGCTAGCTGCGCAAGAACCGGTACGTCAAGCGGCGGAATAGACGACGACGTTAAGAGGCCGGCCTTCATTATCGGGGCCGACAAAGGGGGAGAGAGTGCGCTATGTCGCTTGATTGGGACAAGTTGCGAATATTTCATGCTGCTGCCGAGGCGGGATCGTTTACTCACGCCGCTGAGACATTGCATCTATCGCAATCCGCTATCTCCCGTCAGGTCAGTGCGCTGGAGCAGGATGTTGGTGTTCCGCTTTTCCATCGACATGCCCGTGGCCTGATTCTGACAGAACAGGGTGAAGTGCTCTACCGGACTGCACATGAAGTGCTGATGAAGCTGGAGAACGTCAAATCCCGGCTTACGGAAAGCAAGGACAGACCTTCCGGCAAGCTACGGGTGACCACTACGGTCGGTCTCGGCTCTGGCTGGTTGGTCGAGCGTGTGCAGGAGTTTATCGAGCTTTACCCTGAAGTTCAGTTGCAGCTGTTATTTGACAATGAAGAGTTGGACCTGACCATGCGTCATGCGGATTGTGCTATCCGCTTGCGCCAACCGCAGCAGCCGGATCTCATCCAGCGCCGGTTGTTTACGGTCCATATGCATGTTTATGCTTCGCCAAGTTACATTGCAAAATACGGCAAGATCGAAAGTATCGAGGAAATCGACTCCCATCGCATTGTCAGTTTCGGAGAGCCAGCGCCGTCTTATCTGACGAACCTTAACTGGCTTGAGGTTATCGGGCGTTCTGATGGTAATCTGCGACCCGCAGTTTTGCAGATTAATAATCTTCTATCCATCAAGCGCGCAATTCAAAAGGGTGTCGGAATAGGTGTGCTGCCAGACTATATGATCGAGAAAGATTCCACATTGGTGCGGCTATTGCCGGAAATGGAATTGCCATCATTCGACACATTTTTCTGCTATCCTGAGGGAATAAAGAACGCTGCCAAGCTGCATGTGTTCAGAGATTTTCTTTTCAACAAAGCTCGAACTTGGTCCTACTAGGCCGTAGTGATGATT
>UCNP01000133.1 GCA_900473335.1 Hyphomicrobiales bacterium
CCTTTACCCGTGCCGGACTCGCCAAGGATAAGAATGTTAGCGTCGGTGCTTGCGACCTGACGGGCCGTTTCCAGCACGACTTTCATCGCCGGGCTGTGGGAATCAAGACCGTCTTTCGGTTTGCGGATCTCGCCTTCCAACGCTTCAAGGCGCGCGGAGAGCTGGCGTACTTCCAGCTGCTTGGCGGTGGCCAGGCGCAGTTGATCAGGGCTGCATGGCTTAACCAGATAATCGGCGGCGCCAGCCTGGATGGCATCAACCGCAGTGTCGACCGCCGAATGGGCGGTGACGATCACTACGCGCATCCACGGCGCCTGAATGCGCATCTGCGCGAGGACGTCGAGACCGTTGTCCTCGCCCAGGCGCAAATCAAGGAAGCACAGATCGAAGACCTGACGTTGCAGCAAAGCATCGGCCTGGGCCGCGCTATTGGCGGTGGCTACCGTATAGCCTTCGTCTTCGAGGCAATAACGAAACGTACGCAGGATGGCGGATTCATCGTCCACCAGCAGAATGCGGCCTTGTTGCTCAGTGGCAGATTCCATTTTTCCTACGCTCCATAGTGATTAGTCTTGGGTTAGTCCCGGAAAAATCGGGCAAGTTGCATGGTTGATTCTGAACGATACCAGCCATAGGAGGGTAGCTCTCTACTGCCATAACGGCCAATTCATTGATTTCGTTGAGTTTTAAAATATTCTGCGTTTTGCAGGGCAGATCCTGCGTCCTCTTCTGACATCTGCGTACCGGTAGCAATTCCATATCATCGAAATTTCCCACGAAATAATCGTGCATTGCGCACGACCGCAGAAGAGCCATCGTGCAGGATGCGTCGCGGGAAATTTCCGAAGAGTACGTAACTTGTTGTTTTCATTGAAAATTTACAGCATCAAAAAACTGGCATGCAGGCTGCAATACCTCACTCAGCCCGGGCAGAACAGCACTGCCCCAACAGAACAAGCGTGAGGAACACAGGATGACTCGCCCAATCGCCGCCCAAGTACGTATTTCGCCACTGCAGATCCAGCAAGGTCTGTTCGGTGTACTGGCGTTGCTGATCACCCTGATCGTCTGCCAGCAGTACATGAGCTGGGAAAACAGCCGTAAACCCGAGCCATTGATTTCGATGCAGCACAGCACTCAGACGCACTTCAGTGCCGTGAGCAGCAGCCAGGCTGAAAACGCTTCGATGCACATGATCGATGTCGACCAGGCGCAACCGCTGGATCAATTGCCACGGGAAGAGCGCTGGGTTTTCTAAGTCAGTGAATACATTCGGGCGCGTAG
>UCNP01000034.1 GCA_900473335.1 Hyphomicrobiales bacterium
AGTCGAATCTGCTCTAGCCGAATTTCTCCAATTCCTTTTTGAACCGCTCGACCATCCATGTCGTGGCTGGCCCCATCGTTTCACTGACAGGGTGAAGTGCTACCAGATTGTAGGGCAGTTCCGGATAAGGATCCAGATTGAGAGGGACCAACCTGCCTTCGGCAATATCATCCTTGACCATCCATTTCGGCAGACCACCCCAGCCAAGGCCAGCAAGCATTAGCGAATGTTTCGTTGCAACATCCGTCAAGCGCCATGTCTTGTAGGCAAATACACCAAAATCCTTCCCCTTGGTGTGTTCACTCAGATCCGTTATCACCAATTGTATGTGATTGCGGATCACTCCCAGCGGCACCGGGCCTTCATATAGCGCCAAGGGATGATCCGGGGCAGCGACTGGCATCATCGTCGTTTGACCGAGGCGACACATAACCAGCTCGTCATAAGCCTCCAGGGGCTGACCGCCAAATCCGATATCGGCTTGCTTTTTGAGAACCAAGTCCCACACGACGCCAAGGGCTCCGACATGCAAGCGCAGACTAACTGTCGGGAACTGTACTTGAAATGCTGTGAGCACGGCAATGAGGACCGGCGATGGAAGAGTAACATCCACCGCCACCGCAATTTCCGCCTCAAGGCCTTGTTTGAGCCCTTCGGCGCGCGCCCGCAGATTTTGCAGCACGGAAACCATCCGCCGTGCATCTTCAAGCATGGCGGAACCAGCCTCAGTCAACCGAGGCTCCCGCGTGCCGCCACGCTCGAAGAGCTGCAATTCGAGTTGGGCCTCCAGATTGGCAATCGTATAGCTGATAACAGATTGAGAGCGATTGAGCCGCCGGGCGGCAGCCGAGAAACTACCCGTTTCGGCGACAGCGACAAAGACCTGTAATTGGTCAAGCGTTGGATTTGGCAGCATGCTTAATATCTACTTTATCGATAGATTTAATAGATATTTTCACAGTTTTCCAAATGGATGTCCAGAGCCAAATATTGTCTATCAGTTTCGTTCCTGAAAGGACCAATCCAATGTCGTCTATTCTTCTGATCACTTCGAGCCCACGTGGTGAAGCATCCCACTCGACCCGTGTTGCGACTGAGTTTGCCAAGAAGCTCGCTTCTGCCAAGCTTGGCAATACGCTTGTCACACGCGACCTTGCCACGTCACCCCTGCCCCATATTGATTCCGACTATACAGCGGGAATTTATACGCCGGAGGAATCACGCACAGCACCGCAAGCAAAAGTGGTGGGTGTATCTGATGGCGTCGTTGATGAATTATTCGCGGCAGACACCATTATTCTTGCAACGGGCATGATCAACTTCAACATCTCATCGACACTGAAGTCGTGGCTGGACCACGTTATGCGCTCCGGCAAAACCTTCAGCTACGGCGCAGAGGGTCCCAAAGGTCTTGTTACCGGCAAGAAGGTTTATGTCATTCTTGCATCCGGTGGTGTTTATTCCGATGGACCCGGCGCAGCCTTCGATCATGCCACGCCATATTTGAAGACTGCCCTCGGCTTTATTGGAATGACTGATGTGGAGTTTATCCGCATTGAGGGCGTTGCCATGGGTGCGGATGCCGAAGCGAAAGCAATCTCATCAGCCATTGAGCAGACCAACGAATTTGCCCTTGCAGCCTGAGCTGAAGCGCACATAAAACAAAAGCGGGCTTCATGCCCGCTTTTTGTTTGGTCAATAACTAAAATTTTGAAGTCTATCCTTGGCGGCTTCTTTCCGCATCATCCAGTCGCTTCAACTGATCCAGCAGGCTTTCTGGAACGGTTTCTTCTACCTTATATATTCCGGCAGCTCTGATTGCTGACCGGTAACAAGACTGAGATATATGTCGTCGCAATATTTGAGATAGTTGCTTTTCGTAGGTCCGGTTGCTGCCGTCCATTGTTTTAGACTCCAAGTTGCTGTGCCCTTTTTAAACCTGTTCTCTACGAAGAAGGTTCCTCTTTTCCTACATTGCAATGTCTTAACGCAATGTGTCGCTGCGCCGCAGTCTAAAGTCTCACCCTGTTTTCAACAGAATGATGGAACGTCTGGTTTGGCTGAACGTTAACCGCGAAACCATTTCAAGGGGAAAAATAATTGATCGAGACCTTTCAATATCTGAACTCCTTGCCGGTGGTTCCTCACGCAATTGCGCTCATCATTGCATATATTCTCGCATTTCCAATCGGGATGGAGCGTGAAGCTGAGGAACGAAGCGCGGGTGTAAGAACCTTTCCCCTGGTGGCAATGGCCAGTTGTGGCTTTATCCAAGGGGCAGAAGGGCTGGTCGAAGAAAATCCAGAGGCTTTGGCGCGCATTGTGGAGGGGCTGATAACAGGCGTCGGCTTTATTGGGGGCGGCGCAATTTTGCAGTTGAAGGATTCTGTCCGGGGAACTGCAACAGCGGCCAGCATCTGGGCGACCGGCGCGATTGGCGTTGCAGTTGGCCTCGAAAGTTACGATGTGGCGTTTATCATTTCGCTTTTCACATTTCTGACGCTGCGCTTGATGCTGCCACTCAAAAAAGAGCCCAAAGATAAATCCAGCTAAGGCTCAGCGACCCGAGTTCCGCTTCTGTAATGCAATTTCCCATTTCATCGCGGACTCAACAATTGTATCGAGATCATCAAGTTTGGGAACCCAACCCAATTCATTGCGCGCCTTGCTGCTGTCGGCAACAATGGAAGGAGCATCGCCTGCGCGCGCGCTGGTTGGACGCGCATCTATGGGCGCGCCATGAATGCGCTCGACGCTGGCAATAACTTCGTTGACAGAAAAGCCGCGCCCATAGCCGCAATTGGCAACCATGCTGCTGCCACCAGACCGTAGACGATCAAGCGCCTGCCGATGCGCCATGATCAAATCTGTGACATGAATATAGTCACGCACGCAGGTTCCGTCCGGCGTTGGATGATTGTTTCCGAATATTTCCATATAGCGCCGCTTGCCCAATGCAGTCTCGCAGGCAACTTTGATAAGGTGTGTCGCTCCGCGGGTGGATTGCCCGGTACGGCCTTGCGGATCAGCACCGGCCACATTGAAGTAACGCAGCGCAGTATAGTGAAAATTATAGGCCGCAGCCGCATCAAAAAGCATCCGTTCGGTCATGAGCTTTGACATGCCATAGGGCGATTGCGGGTTGGTGGCAAAGTCTTCCGTTACTGGCTTCATTCCCCCATCGCCATAGACCGCTGCAGTGGACGAAAAAATGAAGTTCTTCACGTCCGACTTCACAACAGCTTCAATTAAATCACGCGATTTGGATGTGTTGTTTTCATAATAGGCAAGAGGATCCTTTACAGAATCCGGAACGACGACCGAACCTGCAAAATGGATGACAGCATCGACATAATTACGGTCAATGGTCTGACGCACAAGATTTTGGTCCGAAATATCGCCGACAACCAATTTCGCCTCTGGCGGAATTGCCCAGTCAAATCCGGTAGAGAGGCGGTCGATAACAACGACGGATTCGCCTGCATCAAGGAGATTCCAGACCATATGGCTACCGATATATCCAGCCCCACCCGTCACCAATACAGTCATTACACTCGCCTTTCGATATTTCTTCGCTCTACTCTATATTTCAACATCTGATGTAGCCGAAAGCCATGAATCAGAGTTTATTTATTTCTTCCGCATTTTTCGCCGTCGTTACATCTGGGTGCCATGCTTGTTTTCCTATATTCTGATTGCCGTCAATATCGGCCCAGCCCCCCCATCACAACCTTCAGTAGCTTGACGTCATTTGCTAAATGACATTTATATGACTGATTGGAATGTTTATTATTTTCATAAAGATTTGGGAGGATTTTTTTATGGCAGCTTTTTATTCGGCAGACATGTAGTCACTTTAAGCACAGTTTAGCTGCAGCCAACTGACTAGTACTAAACACCCATCACCTACGTCCAGTAACGAAGATTTACTGTAATACAGAGCGGCGCTGACAAGCATTGCTCCGCATTAATTATTTCATATTCTACGCATGTACGAACATCTGCGTAGAGCGCTTTTCCATTACATATTTTTATATTGGGAGGATTTTAGATTGAGTATATTACGGAAGTTCGGCAACGTCAGCCCTATAGCAATAGTTGCAGCGGCATTGTGCATATCACAAGTACAGGCCGAGGAATTGGGGCCGAAGCCCTTTCCATTCAAGCGCATGATCACATTTGGCGATAGCCTATCTGATATTGGAGCGCTGAAACCACCACTGGATATCATTGGGCAAAACCAGCAAAAAATAACGCAGACCCTGAGATATATTTCTGGTTTGATCGAGTCTCCTCCTCCCGGTACTCCAGATTTCGATCCAGGGAAAGTGTTTGAGTATTCTGGTGCTCTTCGGGCATTTTCCGAGCCTCCATACCCTATCCCCAGCCAAACTTTAGCTACGCTCAGCAAGTTTCTGTCAGCGGACTTTAAGAAACAGGTTGCTACTACTCTGAAAGACGCTGATAACAAAATCAAAGGCATGGCAGAGGGTGCCGCCAACATGCCGTTTGGCAGGTTTAGCAATGGTCCGGTCTGGAACCAGTATCTTGTAGGTGATCAGATACAAAGGACCACTTATCCCGACAATGTCGACAGACTCATATCAAGAGCGCTCATTGAGGCTGTTTACCAACAAGATATTGGTGTGTTTAAAAATCTCCTGAGTATGTTTGCACATGCTACGGGACACCTTTGGGAATACTCGAAATCGCCTGCTGACAACCTGTCGATGAATTATGCGGTAGGCGGAGCACGATTGGGGCGAGTGGGTGATGACGAAATTCCCAAAATACTAATCCCCGGTTTTCTTGACCAAGTAAAGGGACTGAACCCCGGCGATATAAACAAGGATACCCTCATCGTCAGTTGGTTCGGCGGTAACGACCTGTTTGCGCTGAAAAAAGCACTGCAGCCCGGGGCTGACTCTCAACCGATGATCAAAGAGATGGCAAGCAATCTGACACTAGGGCTGGAAAAGCTATATGCAGCCGGCGGACGCATTTTTTTGCTGCCGGATGTGCCCGATGCCTCCCTGACTCCTGATTTCAAAAGCAATGGTGATAAAGCTCGCCTCCTGACAAAGGTAATAAACGATACGATCGCATCCGTTGCAGCCGATTTCGAGGCAAAGCACTCCGGCGAGGTGACGATCTATAAGCCTGACATGCTCAAGCTTATGGGTGTTGTTACGCGGTACCCGAGCGCCTTCGGCTTCTCGAATACCACCGACAAATGCATTGATGATGAAGCCTGCCGTCACCATCCAAAGCCTTTGGAAGCCAATTATCTCTTCTGGGACGGCGTTCATCCGACCACGCGTGCGCACGGATATATAGCAAATTATTTCGCCACTTACTGGCAGAATCCTGCTCTTGCCGGCTCATATTTTTCATCGCCTGAAGGCTTTTACGACACGACACGCCAGTATTTCTTTCCAACAGCTGAACTCGCTTTCAGCGATCAGTTGAACGGCAACAATGCTCTCTACAAATTGAATGGCGGAACGCTCACGCTGACCGGTGAGAACAGCTATACGGGTGGAACATTCATCGAGGAAGGAAAGCTTCAGCTGGGAGATGGCGGACAGACCGGCTCCATTGTGGGAAACGTTGCCATCTCCAAAGCTGGCACACTTGGCTTCAACCGTTCTGACAACTACATCTTTGCTGGTTCAATCAGCGGCGAAGGCAGCGTAGAGCAGTTGGGAACGGGTGCGACCATTTTAACGGGAAGCAGCACTTATACCGGCCCGACCATAATTAAACAAGGCGGATTGGGCGTTAATGGCTCGCTGGTCTCTGACGTGATCGCCACTCCCAATACTGTCTTGAGCGGAAATGGAACGATCGGTTCCCTTCATGCGGAAACGGGGTCCAATATTGCTCCTGGAACGAGAGAGCGTACAGGAGACCTCCACATCACCCGTGATGCCACAATAGAAAGAGGCTCTCTGCTCGATATTGAGATTGCTAATGACCTCTCTTCTGCGGATCGCATTGATATTGGTGGTAAGGCAATATTGCACGGTGGCCATGTTCAGCTTCACATGCTTGCCCACCCCGAACTGCTTACCTTGGAGCAGGTCGATGCACTGTTTGGCAAACAATATGAAATTTTACATGCAAATGACGGTGTAGAAGGTCAATTTGAACAGGTTTCACCGCAGTTCAACTATATTACGCCATCTCTCGCCCAAACCGCTAAAAGCATCAATGTTCATTTTGATTTGTCCAAAACCACACTTGAAAGAATGCTGGCGATGGAAGAACCTATTCCCGCCAGTTCCCGCAATCAACGCAGTGTTTGGGGCGGGTTCAAGTCCTTTGGCACAAAAAGCCCGCTTTTCAATACTGTTCTGCTCTCCACAAAGGACAGGCCTTTGGGTTATGACACGCTGACCGGTGAGGTTCATGCGTCCCTGGACAATGCTCTGCTTCAGGACAGCCAGATGATCGGCGATGCCGTGACTAGCCGTATTCGCAGCGCCTTTGACGGCATTTCTGCAAAGGGCCAATCGGAGCAGTCCATCAACCTGGCGGCTCTTGCTTACGGACCTGAGGAGAAAGCAAAAAATCACGAAGCTTTTGCTCTGATAGAGCCCCAAGCGACGACAAAGCTTTGGGGGCAAGCCTATGGTTCCTGGTCGCATCTTGACGGCAATAGCAATGCGAGCGGCATCAGCAGCAAGACGGGTGGTCTGGTTGCCGGTTTTGATGGCATAATAGACGATGACCTTTTCGGCACACAATGGCGCGCCGGTCTTCTTGCGGGCTACGGCAACAGCTCCGTCAATACCGCCTACGGCAAAGCCGATATCGACAGCTATCAGATGGGTGTTTATGGCGGCGCGCGCTGGGATGCGCTTGGCTTGCGCTTCGGTATTAATCTCGCTCACCACGCGGTTGAAGCAGAACGCGATGTAGATTTCGGCAATATTCATAGCGAGCATCAAGCGGAATATGGTGCAAACTCGGTGCAGCTTTTCGGTGAACTGGGCTATGAGTTCAAGCCGACCCAAGGGCTTGCAGTCGAGCCATTTGCGGGTCTCAGATATGCTTCCGTCAAGACGGATGCCTTTGAGGAAAGCGGCACAATTACCCAACTCTCGGCACTCGGCGGCAGGATGGAACGAAGCAATTCAACGCTTGGTCTGCGCGCTTCCTACCAGTTCGCTCTAAGTGAGAATCTTTCTGCACTGGCACGCGGTAAGGTTGGCTGGAACCATGGATTTGGTAATCTGACACCTGAGCAAAGACTTTCCTTTGCTGGTGGAACTCCCTTCACCGTCGAGGGGTTGCCCACCGCCCGTGATGCTGCATTTGTCGAGGCGGGAATGGACTTCAACATTGGCAAAAGGACGACTTTGGGCCTGACCTATACCGGGCAATTCTCACAATCGAGCCGCGCCAATGGCGTCACTGCCGACATAGCGGTACGGTTCTGACATAAGCGCAATGCGCCGGGGGCCATCAGATCAGCCCCCGGTTTCACAGCTCGAATTCTTTCAAGCCATGGCTTGAGGCAGGCGCCATTCTTATGACTTTCCCCTCATCCTTCAGTATTGTGGGAAGCGTGGCAAATTGCCCACCCCGCAGTCGTGGATTTTAGCGGGCAAAAACGGTAGTAAATGAAGGATACAGGAGCACTTCATGGACTATCGTCGGTTTTTCGAAGACGCTATTGACCAGCTACATGCTGAAAAGCGCTATAGAGTCTTCGCCAATCTTGAGCGGATTGTTGGCAAGTTTCCGCGCGCGCTTTGGCGCTCGTCCGAAGCTACGCGCGAGATTACGGTCTGGTGCTCCAATGACTATCTGGGCATGGGTCAGCACCCGAAGGTGATTGCAGCGATGCATGACGCATCGAGCCGCATGGGTTCGGGCGCAGGCGGCACCCGCAATATTTCAGGCAATAATCATCCGCTTGTAGAGCTTGAAGCCGAACTCGCCGACCTTCACGATAAAGAGGCCGGGCTTGTTTTCACCTCGGGCTTTGTTTCGAACGAAGCTTCGATTTCCACAATTGCCCGCCTTTTGCCTAATTGCCTGATCCTTTCAGACGAATTGAACCACGCTTCGATGATTGAGGGCGTCAAACGTTCCGGTGCGGAGAAGCGCATTTTCCGTCACAATGATCTGGCACATCTGGAAGAACTTCTGAAAGCTGCCGGACGTGAGCGGGCCAAGCTTATTGTGTTCGAATCCATCTATTCTATGGATGGAGACATTGCTCCTATCGGCGCGATTGCGGACCTTGCCGAAAAATACAATGCCATGACCTATATTGACGAGGTTCATGCAGTTGGCATGTATGGCGAGCGGGGCGGCGGAATCACCGATCGCGAAGGCCTTTCGCATCGCATCGACATTATTGAGGGAACGCTGGCAAAGGCATTCGGTACCTTGGGCGGCTATATTACCGGCCCTAAAAGTGTCATCGATGCGGTTCGCTCCTATGCCCCTGGCTTCATCTTTACAACGGCACTCCCGCCAGTGATTGCTGCGGCTTCGACAGAATCCATCAGGCACCTGAAAGTCTCTCAGGAAGAACGCCGACTTCACCAGCAACAGGCACAATTGACCAAACATGTGCTGGCGCAGGCCAATCTTCCGGTCATGCCCTCGGAAACACATATTGTGCCGATTCATGTGGGCGATCCGGAACTATGCAAGAAGGCGAGCGATCGCCTGCTTGAAAAGCACGGCATTTATATTCAGCCAATCAACTATCCGACAGTTCCTCGCGGCACGGAGCGACTACGCGTCACGCCGACGCCGTTCCATACGAACGAACTTATTGTCGAACTGAAAGATGCACTTGTGGAAGTCTGGACTGCTCTTGGCATTCCTTTTTCCAAGGACAGTACCCCTGTCCCGGAGTCCAATAATCGCGTGATAACCCTCGCCGTATCCAAAGCTGGCGGTTGATATAGAGGCGGGCTGGATCAGCGCTTGCTGATCCACTCGGCAAGTCTGTCTGCCGCCTCTTCCACCTGATCCAGGCGTCGCGCAAAGCAAAGCCTCAAGAAAGCGCCGCCGCCATCACCAAAAGCTGTGCCTGGCGCCAGTCCCACCTTGGCCTCATCGACAATATCGAAAGCAGCACGATACGAATCACTGATGCCTTCGATACCAAACATGAGATAGAAGGCCCCGGCAGGCGGTGACAGATGCACGCGCCCCGTAGCTGCCAATTTTGCGCAAAGAATATCCCGGGCCTTATGCGCACGCTCGACTTGCGAACGAAGGAAATCGTCGCCCTCATTCAACGCGACCACCGCGCCACGCTGCATGAATTGGGCAACGCCTGACGTGGAATATTGAATAAGATTTTCAATAACCTGACCAAGTGATGGATGCACGACAAGCCAGCCCACCCGCCATCCAGTCATCGCCCAGTTCTTCGAAAAACTATTGACGAAGATGATCCGGTCCTCCGGATCCATAACATCAAGAAATGACGGAGCCCTGCGCGCGCCATAATAAAAATGCGCGTAAATCTCGTCAGCCACTATCCACAATCCGTACTGGCGGGCTATGGCCAGAATTTCTTTCAATGTCTCCTTATCCGCAGTCCAGCCGGAAGGATTGGATGGCGTGTTGATGAATAAGGCTTTGGTTTTGGATGTGATCGCATCACGAATCTTCTGCGGATCAAAGGTCCAGCCATTCCCCGTGAAATCCTGTGTAACAGCAACAGGAGTTGCTCCGGCGATTGCCGCGGCTGCGGCAAAATTTGGCCATGCAGGAGACAGATAGATAACTTCATCGCCCGCCCCGGCTGTGGCCTGCACAGCCAATTGAATGGACTGCATGCCGGAACCTGTCACGTAGAAATGCTCGACCGAAAGGTCGGCAGCAAAATGCCGCTTATAGTAATCGGAAAGCGCCTGTCTCAGCTCAGGTATGCCACGCTGCCAAGTATAAAATGTCTCTCCATTATCGAGGCCTTGGCCCGCTGCTTCGCGGATAAATTCAGGCGTTGGAAAATCACCCTCTCCGGCCCAAAGAGGAATGACTCCTTCTTGCCTTCTGCCGTGATTCATAACAGCGACAATGCCACTTTCTGGCGCCATCGCAGCTTCATGACGGAGATGCTGAATCAAACTCATGGCGCCCCTTCCCACTTCATTATGCGGCTTCTCAGGATATTCCTGCAAACCCATTGAGCAGAAGGCCTAGCCCAATGCCAGTCTTTTATCACGCGGATATTTGTGATGTTTCCATCAGTGTAAATGATGGGCTGCTGACAGGATATGACAAGAGGAAACCCCGGCTTGATCAAGCCGGGGTGATTTGATGGCGCTTATTTTTTTGCAAGCAGATCGCGGATTTCAGTAAGAAGTACTTCTTCTCTGGCTGGCGCTGGTGCTGGTGCTGGTTCAGCCACCACTTCCTTTTTCTTGAAGCGGTTCATGGCCTTAACCACGAGGAACAACACCCATGCAATGATCAGGAAGTTGATCAGGAGCGTGATGAAATTGCCGTAAGCGATGGTTGCACCGGCTTGACGGGCCGCGGCAAGCGTTGGTGCGGCTGCCCCTGATAATTGTATATAAAGATTGGAAAAATCGGTGCCATTGGTCAAAAGGCCAATGATCGGCATCATAAGATCAGCCACAATGGATTCGACCAGTTTTCCAAAAGCGCCACCGATGATCACACCGATAGCCAGATCAACCATGTTGCCCTTCAGAGCAAATTCTTTGAATTCTTTTAGCATAATGTACCACTCTCCAATATTATGTAACTATGCGGACCATCCGTCCCAGATGGCGTTTATCACACGCGCGACACTAACAGAATTTTTGCATTTTTTAATAGACCGGGTAAATGTTTCTACTGTTGCGTGACCCGCTGCAGCATCTGCTCCAGTTTGAAGTCATTCGCATGATGGTGCAGTCGAGTTTTTGGGATATAGCCAATGGTAAGCTGGACGGCGATAATCGTCGTAATTCTCTACTTCTCAATACAATTCTGGACAATTTATTTTGCGGATCGCCAAAGCGACGCCATTATAAACAGATCACGGCCATTGCTCTACTCACTCGCAATTGCAGCAAGCGGGAGCAGTTGGCTCTATTATGGTTCGACGGGTTATGCCGTCCTGCATGGCGTGGAATTCATCGGACTCTATGTGGGGATTCTTCTTGTCTTCACAGTTGGCTTTCCCCTCCTGCTTAAATTGCGACAGCTGGCGCGGACGGAGGGCATCACCTCTATCTCCGACATGATTGGCGCGCGATACGGCAAAAGCTTTTTAGTCGCCGCAACAGTGACTTCCATCACGACCGTCGGACTAATCCCCTATTTTGCCCTGCAGATGAGTTCCATCCACTATCTTTTTGATGTGTTGTCAGGCGCCTATACGCCGCAAATGAAGCATGAGCATGCCGGCCATTTTACAATTCCCTTCCTCTCCATCACGCTGATCACTATATTTATTGTTTTCTACAGTGGGCGATCCAATCCTTCTGCAGAGCGCTACAACGGAATTGTTCACAGCCTGGCATTGGACACTGTGATCAAATACGCTGCGATTTTATCTATTGGACTAGCAACTGCAACTTGGTTATTTGGCTCCCCGTCAGATATTCTTGATATGGTTTTGGCCAATCAGAACCATATCTCCGCACTTAATCAGAATTTTTCCATTGGGGACTTCGTTGGCCTTATTATATTTGGAATGTCTTCGGTATTTTTCCTGCCCAGTCAATTTCATCTCATAATTGCTCAAAACAGGAATGATAGCGAGCTTCAAACGGCGCGCTGGTTCATTCCGGCGACAATGCTTATCTTGGGGGCATTTGTCTTCCTGATCGCAATTGTCGGCTCGATTCTTCTTCCGGCAGATGCGTCGGTCGACTTCTATTTCCTCGCTTTGCCTGTTGCCGCAGGACAATCCTGGTTGGCAATGATTGGCGTTGCAGGCGGACTGGCCGCAGCAGCGACAATGATGCTTTTTCCCTCGATATTATTATCTGTCATGATATCAAATGACCTGCTTTTACCACTTTTCCTCAAGCGTGCATCGGTCAGCACCGAGGAAACCCAGGACTTTTCAAAAATAATCTTCAGGCTTCGTCGCGTTGTGGTCCTGGCGATTCTCTTGGCCGCGTTCGGCTATCAATTTGTAATTTCCGTGCATGTGGATTTTGCGTCGCTGATCCTTATCTCCGCGACGGCAGTGATCCAGCTTGCACCTGCTTTTTTGGGTGGAATGCTCTGGAGCCGGGCCAATGCGCGTGGTGTCTTCCTTGGGACATTTGGAGGCATAGCTGTCTGGCTTTACACGATGGTCCTGCCGAGCTTTTTACCCATGGATTCCAGCCTTCTTACAAATGGGGCATTCGGCGTCACAGCCCTGCGACCACAGGCATTGTTTGGACTTGACGCATCCAATTTCGTCAATGGCCTGCTTTGGACTCTATTGGTAAACGTCATACTTTTTATCGTCGGGTCCATTTCCCGAACAGCTACTCCAAGCGAACGCATTCAAGCGTCAATATTCATTGCAGACAAGGCGCTTACAAAAAATGCGCCAAATAGTCTGGATTCGAATTTTACGGTCAAACAGCTAAAAGCCACGCTTTCGAAATATATTGGCGGTACCCAGACTGAACTGGCATTCAATAATTTTCAAAAGCAATCGAACGTCACATTGGGTGATGAGGAACCCGCCGATTTTAATACCATTCACTTCTCCGAACAGTTCTTATCCGGCATTGTTGGCCCACCATCAGCCAGACTGATCCTGTCACTTGCGATGGGTCCGGCCAGCACGGCACAACGGCAAGCCCAAATTTTGCTTGATCATGCCACGGACGCCTTTTCGCAGAACCGGCAGCTACTACAAACGGCTTTGGACCAGATGGATCAGGGAATAGGGGTTTTTGATAACCAATATCGCCTCAGTTGCTGGAATTTGCAGTTTCAGCTCATTCTCGACCTACCCAGAGAACAACAAAGGATGGGAATATCACTCGACCGGATTTTGATCGCTCTTGCCCAACATGGAGATATTTCAAACCCGCAACACGGAATAACCAAAGATGCATTCACCCATTCCACAGAACCGCTGCGGGTGAAGCTACGAAAGAGCGCGAAGACTATCGAAATTCGCTCCAACGCCATGCCGGATGGTGGGCTGGTTACGACCTTCACCGACATAAGCGAGATCGTTGATGCAGACGAACGTTTGCGACAGACGAACGAGTCACTGGAACAGCGTGTCCGTGACCGTACGGCTGAACTGACATTGGCAAATCAACAATTAGCCAAGGCGCAAAAGCGTGCGGAGGAGGCCAATATTGAGAAAACACGTTTCCTCGCAGATGCTGGCCACGACATACTTCAACCTCTGAACGCTGCTCGCCTATACTCCTCGGCATTGGTTGAGCGCTTGGGGGATTTGCATGAAAGGGAACTTGTCCAAAATGTCGACTCGTCGCTGGAAGCAGTGGAGTCAATCATCAGCGCACTTCTCGATATTTCGCGGCTGGATACGGGCGCGTTAAAACCCGTCATCTCTGTATTTCGCCTTGATCCACTTCTTCAGCAGATTGTCAGGGACTTTGCGCCTGCCGCTCGTGAAAAAGGACTGGATCTTAGAATGGTCCCAACCTCTGTGATCGTGAGAACGGATCGCAGTCTGTTGCGACGCTTGATCCAGAACTTGATTTCCAATGCTATTAAATATACCCGAAATGGCAAAATACTGGTCGGCATTCGCAAACGAGGCAAATCTGCTCAACTTAGTGTCTGCGATACGGGCATAGGCATTGCCCAATCAAAACTCGATTATATTTTTCATGAGTTCGCCAGATTGGCTGAAGGCATGAAAGAATCGGACGGTCTGGGTCTTGGCTTGTCTATCGTCGAGCGGATTGGCAAAATCCTTAGTCTGGGTATCACAGTACATTCAGTCGTCGGCAAGGGCTCCATATTTTCAGTCACCGTCCCGCTTTCAGATAGGCTTGCACTGTCCTCCAGCGATAGTTCGCCAGAAATGCGCCCAACCAGTTCACTTGCTGGAATGCGGATATTTTGCATCGATGACAACGCGGATTCTCTGTCTGGCTTAAAAGAGCTGCTGGGCGCTTGGGGCTGTAATGCCACAACATTCCGCTCAGGCAAGGCGGTTGCTGAGTACAGCATCAAAGAACAGGTTCCCCCGGATGCTATCCTTGCCGATTATAATTTAGAGGAAGAGAACGGACTGACTGTAATTCAGGCTGTGAGAGATCATTATGGTTTGGATATAGATGCAGCGTTGATCACCGCGGACAGGTCTCAAGAGGTTCAACAGCGAACAGCGGCCTTGGGTGTGTCACTGATCAATAAGCCTGTAAAACCAGCCATCTTGCGCGCACTACTCTCACATTTCCGTCAGAATATCGCGGCCGAATGACTATTAAATACCCGTCAATTGTTCAGCAGGCTGCATTTCGTCTTTGAAGCGGGCAAGCCTGATAACAGCTTGCGTACGGCTCTCGACCCCTAGCTTGTAAAGCACAGCCGATACATGCGCCTTGATTGTTGCTTCTGACACATTCAGATCATGTGCGATCTGCTTGTTCAACATTCCATTTGCCATCATATCGAGCACGCGCGCCTGTTGCGGCGTCAACTTACGAATACACCGGATCAGATCGGCTAAATCAGCATCCAAATCGCCCCCGTCATTTTCCTCCAGCGGAGACCAAATGCCTCCATCCAGAATGGTTTTAACGGCGAGATTGATGACATCCGGTGTTGATGATTTGGAGATGAATCCGGAAGCACCCAATCCAAGTGCTGCACGTATCGTCACCGGATCATCCGTTGCGGAGACAATCGCAATGGGAACGAGCGGTTGGAGTGCACGCAAGGCAATAAGGCCGGTCATACCGCCTATCCCGTTCAAGGAAAGATCCAGTAACACAAGATCAATCTCAGCTGATGACTCGATCAGGCGTTTGGCACCATCAAGATCGCCAATTTCAATAATTTCAGCAGGATAGCTCGATGCGGAAAGCGCAAGTTTCAACGCTCCTCTAAAGAGGGGATGATCATCCACAATAACAAACGTATATTTCATCGTTCAACTATCCTTAGTACCAAGAATAACAACCGTTCTAATGCAAAATGTCTAATGCTAACGACTAAATCCAATTCGCCTGATATATCAACTAGATTTTTACACCTGCCAAAGTTTACTGCACGCTACTCAAACCTATTCCAGACGTACAAATGAAATGCCTTGTTAAAATCTTAATCCCAAGCGATTATCCGATCGTGGGGAACAGCTTGAAAGCAGAATTGGATGATCACACACTCTCTCTATCCTGAGACGCAGCCTTATTCGGAACAAATGCTCAAAGTGTCCGAACTGCATACAATTCATGTGGAAGAATGCGGCAATCCTAACGGTAAACCGGTCATCATGATTCACGGCGGACCGGGTGGCGGTATCAATCCTGCCATGCGTCGCCTGCATGATCCTGAGCTTTACCGTATCATTCTGTTCGATCAGCGCGGTTGCGGAAAATCGACGCCCTATGCTGAGTTAAGTGAGAACACAACGTGGGACCTGGTTGCTGATATGGAACGCATTCGCACCCATCTTGGTGTGGAGAAATGGCAGGTCTTTGGAGGCTCCTGGGGCTCAACACTTGCTCTGGCTTATGCGCAAACTCATCCTGATAAAGTAACCGAGCTGATCTTGCGCGGTATATTCCTTATTCGTCGCTTTGAAATTGACTGGTTCTACTCCAATGGTGCCAGCATTATTTATCCAGATCGCTTTGAGGCCTATCAGGAGCATATTCCTGAGGATGAACGCGGCGACATGATTGCCGCCTACCACAAGCGCTTGACCGATCCGGACGAAGCTGTGCGGCTCGCGGCGGCTAAACTTTGGGCGCGATGGGAAGGTTCTGCTCTTTCCTTGTTGCCTGACCCTGCTCGGGAAGATGCCTTTAGCGCTGACCATTTTGCCATCGCTTTTGCACGCATTGAATGCCATTATTTCCAGAATAAGGGCTTTTTCGACACGGACGACCATCTCCTTCGCAATGCACATCTGATCCGTGATATTCCAGGTATCATCGTGCATGGACGCTACGATATGTGCACACCTCTTTTAAATGCATGGCATTTGAAAAAAGTCTGGCCGGAAGCCGATTTGCGCATCGTGGAAGATGCGGGACATGCAGTAAGTGAGCCGGGAATAGTGCATGAACTGATCTCCGCGACAAAGCGTTTCGCGGCTTGACAGCTGGGGCTGGTCATATGAATGGCTGGCCACAACTCACCCTGTCTATTATGCGGCCAGATGCTTGCGCCGAGACTTGATTACCCAAATATGCCCGAACGGATCGACCAGCACACCAGCGCGGTCGCCACTTTCGAGTGTTTCCACATCATTGCGCGCTGTTCCACCTTCCGACACGGCGTGATGCATGACCCGATCCGCATCATCGACATGGATATCAAGCATAACAGGAGTGGCGCCAATAGCGTGGGCCGAGCGAGGGCCTCCAAGCGAAGGATCGGCATCCCGCTTCGGATTGGCCCCCACAATCATGATTACTGATTCACCCATACGTATTTCGGCGGCAATCATAACACCTTCGTGTAAATAAGGACGGCCTGCCAATTTCGCACCAAATACATTCTCATAAAAATCGAGGGCATCCTGCTGATCGCCATGACGCACGAACAGCCTTATCGAAACCTCTCCAATCAATGTTGGTACGGTAAACATTTCATCGCTCCCAGAGAAGAATCCTGAGCGATAAATGTGCCTTATATTTCAGAACAAATCAAGAACAATTGGGGCTTCTCCCAGACTCCCTCCTGCCAACTTCCTGTCAAAAATGTCAGTTACTCACGTCTTTTGAGGAATTGCCGGACCAGGCGTCTTGTCCTTGTTTTCATTATCCAGTTCCTTGGCCAATCCCATGAAGCGCCGCATGAATTTCTCCATGTAATTCATGCCTTTTTCAAAATCTTCATCAGATGGAAGGTTATCGCGTACCACGGGCGGAAGTTTCCCCATTCCAGCCACCGTGTCTTCCAGCTTGGCGAGGCGCGCTTTCAGATCTGCAATGTCTTCTTCATAAAGAGTGCGCTCTTCTGCTGCCACCTTGCATGCAAGTTGCCCGAGCTTTTCGTGACAGATCGACATTTCACCTGTCTTATTATTCATCCGGACATAACCGTCCGCTGTCTTCTCAAGCGAGTAATTTGTCGTTTCCTGCGCATTTGCTGGCAGTGCAAAAAGCAATACAACCGTAAGGGTTGTTAATGGTACGAATGAGCGTGACATTGAAGTTCTCCAGCCTATCCAGTCGATCACATGAGCAACAATACGCCAAAAATTCGGAACCAACCGATATTTCTGTTATCGATTGCAGTCTACACTTTGCGCGTGGCGGTTTTGCGTCTAATAAATCTGCAATGACACAAATGATTTATAAGATTGCCCCGCGTGCGCTTTGGCAGGCGGCGGAAAGTAAGGGTGTGTTTGATGGTGCGCCCATCGATCACGCCGATGGATACATTCATTTTTCCACCGCTGAACAAGCGCGTGAAACAGCAGACAAGCATTTTGCCGGGCAAGAGGACCTGCTTCTGGTTGCTGTGCGCGCCGACAGGCTTGGTCAGGCTCTTAAATTCGAAGTATCGCGCGGCGGCGCGCTGTTCCCGCATCTTTATGCAATTTTACCGCTTGATGCTGTCGAATGGGTAAGACCGCTACCTCTTGGCAGTGATGGCAAACACATATTTCCGGAACTACCAGCATGAGCGATCTATTCCAATTGATCGGCCGCAAACTCCTGTTCAAGCTCGACCCGGAAGATGCTCACGGATTGTCGGTAAAAACACTTAAAACCGGCCTCGTACCCAATTGTGCTCCCACTCATGATCCGGCCTTGCGTGTCAAGGTGGCAGGTCTTGAGTTTCCCAACCCGCTTGGCATGGCGGCTGGCTATGACAAAAACGCCGAAATTCCTGATGCTTTGCTCAAACTTGGATTTGGCTTTGCTGAGGTCGGTACATTGACGCCCTTGCCACAGGCAGGCAATCCAAAACCACGCATTTTCCGTCTTGTTGAAGATGAGGCCGTCATCAACCGGCTTGGCTTCAATAATGGCGGGCATGATGCTGCATTTCAGCGCCTCAGTGCAAGGCAAGGACGCGATGGCATTGTCGGCGTCAATATTGGTGCCAATAAGGATTCCACGGATCGTGTTGGCGATTACGTCGCGGGCATTCGCAAATTCTATGATCTTGCCAGCTACTTCACAGTCAATATTTCATCTCCCAACACGCCGGGCTTGCGAGATTTGCAGGCAAGGGAAAGTCTGAAAGAGCTTTTAGGCAAAGTTCTAAGCGTGCGTGATGAGCTGGCTGTCCGTTCTGGAGTGAGACGGCCTGTTTTTCTCAAGATCGCCCCGGATTTACCTGATACCAGCCTTGATGACATTGCGGCAGAAATTGCCCTGCATCCGCTTGATGGACTGATCATTTCCAACACGACATTGGCCCGATCCGGCTTGAAGAATACCAGCAATGCAGCGCAGTCCGGCGGCCTGTCGGGCCGTCCCGTTTTTGAACGTTCAACAATTATTCTCGCCAAGATGCGCCAACGAGTTGGCGCGAATCTTCCCATCATTGGCGTGGGCGGTATCGACAGTGCGAAAGCGGCGATCACCAAAATGCGCGCAGGTGCCGATCTTGTGCAGCTTTATACAAGTATGATCTATCAAGGACCGGGGCTTCCCGCCAGGATTGTCAAGGAACTCTCAGCAGTTCTGCGCCGGGAAGGCATTGTCAATATTGCTGATTTGCGTGACCGCGACGTCGATGATTGGGCGGCAAGAAAGACCCCGGACTAATTGGCAAACTGAACGCGAGCCCTGCTTGGCAAAATCCACAATAGCGATATCCCGCGTAGCCCCAGAAATAGATGCAGGGCCAACCATAACCCATGATTGCCAAAATATATCGGCAATATGAGATAGGCAATGAAATAGCCCATCAGGGACAGGATCATCATATTGCGCATATCCCGTGACCAGGTTGCGCCGATGAACACACCATCCATGTGAAACGCCAGCAAGCCGACAACTGGGGCCAGCGCTGCCCAGGGCAGATAGATCGCGGCAAGAGCTTGTACTTCTGCTGATTTGATCAGCATCGCAACAATTGCGTCGCCATAAATCAGGAAAAACACCGCCATCAGCGATGCAAGCACCATTCCCCACAGGAATGACAGCCTGATGCCACGGTCAAATGCCGGTCTATAATGTGCACCCACG
This sequence comes from Hyphomicrobiales bacterium, assembly GCA_900473335.1. Classification (GTDB taxonomy): domain Bacteria; phylum Pseudomonadota; class Alphaproteobacteria; order Rhizobiales; family Rhizobiaceae; genus Phyllobacterium. The sequence goes on from UCNP01000034.1 coordinate 19,308, forward strand.
GCGCGTCCAGAAATCTGTTCCGCGGCGGTGGTAACGCCGTCGATCAAATTGCCCGAGATCAGCAGGAAATTCATCAGGACAGCATTGGTTGCAAGTGTTACGGCGCCTGCTTCCGTACCTGCACGCGTGAAATAAGTATAGGCGATCAACAGGAAAAATGAACGTAACATGATATCGCGGTTGACGGAAAACATCCTGCGGATCTCGTGCATATCAAAGATACGCGCGCGTGATGGATTGGGCACAGCACGAAACTGCCTGTAAACGAGCGCAAGCCCGACAAGAAGAGCCACGCTTTCGCCAAGCACGGTTCCCCATGCAATGCCGACGACACCCCATCCCATCACCAACCCCAACCAGATGGTCATGATGATATTGACCCCGTTCAAAAGGAATTGGATATAAAGGCCCTGCATGGCCTTCCCTTGCCCCAGTAGCAGGCCGAGAACCACGAAATTGCCGAGCGCCATGGGCGATGAGAACAACCGGATCGATACATATGTCCTTATGGCATCAGCGACAGCTTTGTCCGGATTCATAAAGCTTATTGTGGCACCGATGATCAGCGGCATTGCCGCAATGAAGACTAGTCCCACCATCAGGGCAATACTTATCGCGCGCCAGAAGACTGCCTGTTGTTCAACATGATCCTGTCGTCCCATGGCTTGCGCAACCAGTCCGGTTGTGCCGGCGCGCAAAAAGTTCATCGTCGAGAAAAGAAAGTCGAAAACCAGTGCCCCGATAGCAAGGCCGCCAAGCAGATGCGGATCGCCAAGCTGACCGACCACGGCAGTATCAACAAGCCCAAGCAAAGGCGTCGTCAACGAGGCCAGCATGACCGGAATGGTAATAGCCAACATAAGACGGTTCGTTACCTGAAAAGGGCGAACGGTTTTTGCATAGAGATCAGGTGGCGTATCGATCATCATTGAAGGCACCGGCATCGCAACTAAAAATCGCCGATACTCTATGCCATCACGCGAGACGCGTTACCAGACTAATTGCAAGAGGTTCGTCCTCAGCTTGCCAGCACGAGCGCCCAGTAGCGCTCCCCGCCACCACCCTTGGCTTCAGCATATGCCAAGCCATAGCGATTGAAGCGAGCGTCCAGCATATTGCGACGATGTGGCGGAGAAGCCATCCACATTGCAAACAACCGGTCTATATCCATCCGCCCCATCGCAATATTCTCAGCGGCCGCACCGTGAATTTCATTATCCTGGACGCGCGCTTCGAAGCTTTTTCCCCAGCCCGTATTGTGAGCCATACGCCCGGCTTTCGCCATATAGACCGCCTGTTGCCCGGCAGCTTTTTCCAGTGTGGAATCGCTCGCCAGCAAGGAAAGGCCGTTCGCTTTGCGGATATTATCGATGTTTGTGCTGGCAGACCCGGAAGCACCAGTACCATTTCCCGCTGGTCCCATAGTCTGGCATGCGGCTACCGGCAGCAGGGTTGCCACGGCTGCAAGACTGATGAAGCGCCGACGGGAGATTTCAAAACTTGTATTTGGCATGAGCAACCCTTGAATATTGAGCGCATGCGGGTAGCGCTCAATTATGGCTGCTTCACGTTATTCCAATTGACCTGACCGATTTTATTCTATCTGCGGTAATTCAAAATCCGCAATATGATGAAACAGGGAACGACGACCGCCGCTCCAAGCAGCAAATAGGCGGCAAAACTCTCAATCGCCCCGAAGCCGAGGTTCCATATGCGGCGGATGAAGTTTTCAACGCCATAGACAATATCCATTGGCGACCAATTGAAGGCGCTCATGACGACACCGACAACCAAGGAAATGAGAATCAGTTTCAGCAACACCCTTCCCGGCGTATCTCCCAAGAAACGGTTTGTGCGTTCTGACATGTCAACTCCGGTGCTCGCTATTATTGTCGACAACTCTTATGGGCTTTGCAGCATGCAATCAAGGAGCAGTCAAAAATCCCCCTTGACGCTTTGCTTAAATAGTTCAATGTTTGGGCTGGCAAAGCGCGATACATAACGTCAAATCCATTTCATAATACGTTTTATAACTCTCATTAATTATACATTAAAATTTCTGCCGTGATCCCCGAAGTGATGCGCAAAAGGACACCACGTTGCCAAGGAATTTCTATGCACATTCCGGCCGTTCAGCCGACAAGCAGGATTGGCAAATCCTGAAGGATCATCTTTTTTCCGTGGCAAAGCTTGCGGCGGAGATGGCAAAACCATTCGGTCTGGCGAATGCCGCCTACGCTGCGGGCATGTTTCATGATCTGGGCAAATATACGGCTGAATTCCAGCGCCGGTTGGAGGTGGGCGACATTCGTGTGGACCACTCGACAGCGGGTGCAGTCGCCATGATGGGGGACCTGACAAATGGCGTGGATAAAGCGATAGCCTCGCTTATTGCCTATTGCATTGCCGGACATCATGCCGGTCTACCTGATCGTCTGAATGATACGCCAACCTGTCTCGAACGCCGGCTGGAAAAAAAACTGCCCAGCCTTGACCCGGTATGGAAACAAGAGCTGGCTGTCGAGATTAAAGATCTTGTACCCGCATTTGCACGCAGTTTGCCCCGGGAAACAGCCGCATTTTCCTTTTCGATGATAGGCAGGATGATCTTCAGCTGTCTCGTCGATGCAGATCGCAAAGATTCTGAATCGTTTGCAGCCGCACTGGAAAACCGTATTCCAGATCGTAATTGGCAGCCTCTGCAAGCATTGCTGCCAGCATTTCTTGAGCGCTTCAACACCGCCATAAAGGCTAAAAGCGACACCACAACTGAGCTTAACCGCCGGCGCACCGATATTCTTGGCCATGTTCGGGCCAAGGCTACAGAAAAACCGGGCCTGTTCACTCTCACAGTGCCAACAGGTGGCGGCAAGACTTTGGCGTCCTTGGGGTTTGCACTCGACCATGCCCAACAACACGGCCATCGCCGGATTATTTACGCTATCCCCTTCACCTCAATTATCGATCAGACAGTCACGATTTTCAGCGACATTCTGGGCGGCGAACATATTCTGGAACACCACTCGACCATTGATGAAGAAAAATTCGATCCCAAGGAGGGGCCCGAAGGTCGTGACAAGCTGAAGCTGGCCATGGAAGATTGGGCTGCCCCGGTCATCGTCACCACCAATGTGCAACTATTTGAGAGCTTGTTTGCCGCCAAGACATCGCGGGCACGCAAGCTGCACAATATTGCCGGCAGCGTGATTATTCTCGATGAAGCGCAAACTCTGCCGCGCTCCTTGCTAAAACCATGCATGCGCATGCTGGATGAACTTGCCCGCAATTATGGCTGCACCATTGTGCTGTGCACGGCAACACAACCAGCACTGGATAACCGCAAACTGAAAGATGGCTTGCCACTGGAGGGACGCGAATTGGCTCCGGATCCACATGGATTAGCAAATCAATTGCGCCGCGCTCATATCATGAACATTGGTGACAAAAGCAATGCGCAACTGATTGACGCCTTGCGTGATGAGCCCCAGGCGCTGGTAATCGTCAATAGCCGCAAACACGCGCTGGAGCTTTTCCGCGAGGCGCAAGGTGCTGATCTTGAAGGGCTGATCCACCTGACGACGCGGCAATGCGCAGCGCACCGGCGAACTATCTTGGCCGATGTGCAGGAGAGATTGAAAAACGGCAAAGCCTGCCGGCTGATTGCCACCAGCCTGATAGAGGCGGGTGTTGATGTGGATTTTCCCAAAGTCTGGCGCGCCGAAGCCGGTCTGGACCAAATCATTCAGGCTGCCGGGCGCTGTAACCGCGAAGGTAAGCGACCGCTGGAAGAGAGCATCGTCTCAGTATTTTCCGCGCCCGATTATCCACCACCCGCAGAAGTACGAAGCCTCGCCAGCGATATGAAGCGCGTGCTGAACAGGCATGACGATCTGCTGTCGCTGGCGGCCATTGAGGACTATTTCGGCGAAGTTTACTGGCGCTTGGGTTCGAATCTGGATGCCAAAGCCATTTTGGACAAATTCACCATCACCCGCAGCGGTGCCGACCTTGCCTATCGTACTGTGAGCGATGATTTTAAAATGATCGAAAACGGCCTTAGCCCGGTTATCATAGCTTATGATGATGCATCAAAAAAAATCGTAAGCGAACTTGGAAATGAGAAAATTTCCCCTGGCTATCTTGCCCGAAGATTGCAAACTTATGTCGTAGAAGTACCGCCCAAAGACAGGGATATTTTGATCCGAAATGGTTATGTTACCTTTATGCAAAAGGACTTGCGAGGGGATCAGTTTGCAGTGTTGAATACGGAAAGCCTATATCATCAGGATATGGGACTGGTATGGGAGAATGCGCAATATTTAACGATTGAGCAGCAAACAATATAATAATTTCTTGATATTTTATGATATGATGAAGCCTTTAAAGGTAGTATACAAAATAACATGGCCAAATGGTAAAATTTATATTGGTAGTGATTTAACAGATTGCATTTCCTATTTTGGAAGTCCAAGCAAAAAACTTATAGAATCTGATTTTCCGACGCGGAAAGCGAGGAGAAACATGACTATTCATCGAGAAATATTGTGGGAGTCATCCTCAGCAACTGATCGACAGGTTCGTCTAAAGGAAATTGAATTTATTATCGCTCTTCAAGCGAACAACCCATCGGTGGGATACAATTTGAAGCCGAAGTGTAGATTAAAATTTAAGACGAGAACTATCAAAGCCAATGAAGAAAACCGGGATGGGGCATTGTGGCTTACGGAATTCGATTAAAAGTCTGGGGCGATCACGCCTGTTTTACACGTCCCGAAATGAAGGTAGAGCGCGTCTCTTATGATGTGATCACGCCATCGGCAGCGCGGGGTATTCTCGAAGCCATTCACTGGAAACCCGCCATTCGCTGGGTAGTGGATGCCATACATGTGCTTGAGCCAATCCGCTTCCAATCCATCCGCCGCAACGAGGTGGGCGGCAAGGCTCCGGCAGGCAAGATTAAAAGTGCCATGAAACGTGGCGATCTGGCAGATTTGCAATTATTGGTGGATGAAAGTCGACAGCAACGGGCTTCCACCGTTTTGGTCAAGCCTGCCTATATCATTGAGGCGCATTTTGAACTGACCGACAAAGCCGGGCCGGAGGATAATGAGGGCAAGCACCTGGATGTCTTCAACCGCCGCGCCTCTAAGGGTCAATGTTTTCATCAGCCATGCCTTGGCACCCGCGAATTTGCTGCCAGTTTTGAGCTGATCCCACCCGATACCACCCTGCCGCAAGCCATTACAGACAGCCGCGACCTCGGCTTCATGCTGTGGGACATTGATCACCAGGCCAAAGGCCGCCCTGCCCTGTTTTTCCGTGCCATGCTGGAAAACGGTGTAATCAAGGTGCCGCAGCCAACCTCCCCGGAGATCCGCCGATGAGCATTCTGGCATCATTGGTCCGCGCCTATGACCGATTAGAAGCAAGGGGGGAGCTTCCGCCCTTTGGTTATGCATCGCAAGGAATACACTTTTGCATTTCTCTGAACTTACAAGGCGAGATCGTCGATGAACCGTTCGCCTTTGAGTCTGAGAAAAAGGGAAAGCCCATCCCGCGAATGATGGACGTGCCGTATTTCGGAGGGAGATCTGGCAGTAGCGCCCCGCCCTATTTTCTGTGGGATAACTCGGCATATGTGCTTGGCGTGACCGCAAAGGAAAACTTCGATGCAGGAAGGCGCTTCGAAGCATTTCAGCAGCTGCATCTTGAGGCACTCGCTGGAGCAGTGGCGCCGTCACTGCTGGCACTTCGTAAGTTTCTTCAAGATTGGGCTCCGGAGAAATTTGCCGAACGCGCTTATCCGCAGGATATTTTAGACCGAAATGTCGTCTTTCGCCTCATGGGTGAGCACGAGTTCGTTCATGAACATGAAGAAGCCAAATCAATCTGGAATAAAATTTACATTCCCGACGTAATTGGTGAGGGCGTGTGTCTTATTACTGGTCTAAGACAGCCGATTGCTAGACTCCACCCTCCGATTAAGACATTTGATAACCCTGCTAGAATCGTCTCTTTTGACAAGAACAACGATGCGTTCTCATCTTATGAACATGTACAAGCCGAAAACGCTCCGACGGGAATCAGAGTAGCCTTTGCATATACGGCGGTCCTTAATCGCTTTCTCGAGCACGACAGCAACCACCGCATTCAGATCGGTGATGCATCCACCGTGTTTTGGGCGGATGCAGAAAATATAGAGGCAGCGGAACAGGCCGAAAGCCTCTTTTCCTTCTATATTGACCCAAAGGCCGATGACGAAGAGGCCACCAAGAAAATCGGCATCCAGCTTGCGCGTATCCGCAAGGGTGAGCACCTTACCGAGATCGAACCAAAGCTTGAAAAAGGCGTAAAATTCTATGTGCTGGGTTTGGCTCCCAATGCGGCTCGCCTGTCCATCCGGTTTTTCTACGAGGGCAGCTTTGGTGAACTGACCCGCAATTATCAGCGATTCATTGAAGACATGCACATTGAGCCGCCGCCACGCGATGCATATCCACCTTTGTGGCGTTATCTGCGTGAAACCGCTGTCCTTGGAAAATCGGAAAACGTGCCACCCAATCTGGCGGGAGAGTGGATGCGGTCCATTCTCACAGGCAAGCTCTATCCGCAGACATTGCTTTCAGCCGTCATAACGCGCATTCGCGCAGATGGCGATGTCAATGCCCTGCGTGTCAGCATTTTGAAAGCTCTACTTATTCGCAATTTCAAAACGGAGGCCCCCGTGGCACTAGACCCGGACAATAAAAACAAAGGCTATCTGCTGGGCCGGTTGTTTGCCGCCTATGAGCAGGCACAAACGGCAGCTCTCGGCACTAAAGTCAATGCAACAATTAAAGACAAATTCTATGGCTCGGCTTCCGCACAGCCGCGCAAGGTTTTTGCCTTGCTTGAAAGCGGCTCTGCCAATCACCTCTCCAAGGTTGGCAAGCAATCCGTTGGTCGGCGCATCAATCTCGAAAAGCTGATTGGCGGCATTATGGACAGCATGGACCCGGAAGCTGATCCCTTTCCGGCCTCACTAAATGCTGAAGAGCAAGCATTATTTGGCCTCGGCTATTACCACCAACGCAATGAATTTTTCAAGAAATCCACTGAAACAGCAGAGGCTACTCAATGACCGCACTTGCCAGTCGCTATGATTTTACGCTGATTTTCGAGGTCACCAATGGCAATCCGAATGGCGATCCGGATGCGGGCAACCTGCCACGTCTGGACCCGGAAACCAACAAGGGCCTGGTCTCCGATGTCAGCCTGAAGCGCAAAATCCGCAATTACATTGAGCTTGCCAAAACTGGCGAAGACAGCTTCCACATCTATGTGCAGGAAGGTGCTATTCTCAACGAAAAACACCGCCAAGCCTATAAGGCACTGCGCCCCGGCGATACTAAAGCTGAAAAAGATCCCAAGCTGAATCCGAAGGATGACGAAGAAGCCGTCAAACTGCGCGATTTCATGTGCGCCAACTTCTTTGATGTGCGCACATTTGGTGCCGTCATGTCCACGGGCATCAATTGCGGGCAGGTCAAGGGTCCGGTGCAGTTGACTTTCGCCAGTTCCGTTGAGCCGATCATGCCGTTGGAAATTTCCATCACCCGCATGGCCGCCACCAATGAGGCTGAAAAGAAGCAAAAGGCGGAAGGCGACGATTCCAGTGATCGCGTCGATAACCGCACGATGGGCCGCAAACATATTGTACCCTATGGTCTTTATGTGGCCCACGGCTTTATCTCGGCCAAATTTGCCGAACGCACCGGCTTTTCCGATGGCGATCTTGAATTGTTGTTTGAAGCGCTGACCAACATGTTCGAACATGACCGTGCAGCTGCTCGCGGCGAAATGGCAACCCGTAAGCTGATCGTGTTCAAGCACGAAAATGCCCTCGGCAATGCCCCCGCCCACACGCTGTTCGATCGGGTCAAGATTGGCCGTAATGTTGATGGAGAGTTCCGGGACATTGATGACAAGCGGATTGGCAATGTGCCGCCCGCTCGTAAATTCTCTGACTACATTATAGAGATTGACCGCGAAAACCTGCCTGCCGGTGTCGAGATCATAGAAAAGCTATGACCCATGGCGCCCGCCGCCGCAGAACTGGGTGAATCCGAGGGCGAGCCTATTCCGCTCTCGGCTTTGCAGCACGCCGTCTATTGCCTTCGGCAGGCGGCGTTGATCCATCTGGAACGGCTATGGGCTGAAAATCGCTTCACCGCTGAAGGTCAGGTTCAGCACGCGGTTGTCGATAAGGGCGGAGCTCGCAAAGCGCGAGGGATTCGCCGGGCAATGGCGTTGCCACTGGCCTGTCCCCGCTTGAACATTGCTGGCGTGGCTGATGTGGTGGAATTTGTCACATGTCAGGACGGCACGGAGGTGCCCTTTCCTCTGGAATACAAGCGGGGCAAGCCCAAGCTTCACCGGGCTGATGAGGTGCAGCTATGCGCACAAGCTCTCTGCCTTGAGGATATGACCGGCATATCTGTGCCGGAAGGCGCACTGTTTTATGCGGAAACCAAACGGCGCGTCATTGTCCCCTTTGACGATGATTTGCGGCAACTGACTAAATCTACCATTTTAGCCTTGGCGGATGTCTTCCGCTCGCGCATCACGCCCCCACCCACATTGAAACGTGAACGATGTCGCGCCTGCTCCTTGCATGAGCTTTGTCGGCCGGAGGCGGTACTAAAGCCCGTCAGAATCTGGCGCAGCCGCATGGTGGAAAAACTGCTATCGGACCCACCCCTATGAAAAAAATGCTCAACACCGTCTATATCACCACAGAAGGCGCATCCCTGCGTAAGGATGGCGAAAACCTTGTGGCAGAGGTAGAGGGTGTGGAGCGCGCGCGCGTGCCGTTTCACATGCTGGCCTCAGTCGTGGTCTTCGGTGCGATTTATATCTCACCCGCATTGATAGGGGCCTGCGCTGCGGGCGGAATCACGCTCGTCATGCTGGAGCGAAACGGCCGGTTTCAAGCCCGCATTGAAGGCCCGGTAAGCGGCAATGTGCTGCTTCGCCGGGCGCAATACAAGGCTTCGGACGCATCAGAAGAGATTGTACGTTCAATGCTGATGGGCAAGATTGCCAATCAGCGCGCTGTATTAATGCGGTCCTTGCGCGACTATGGCGATGAGCATAGCAGCGAGGACCGCGACAGGATTTCAGGCGTGACAGACCGGCTGGCCCACATTCTGCGCCGCGTCGAACTCTCCGGCGACAGTATGGATTTGATGCGCGGCTCAGAGGGCGAAGCAGCCAATCTTTATTTTTCGGTGTTTGATCATCTTATCCGTTCGCCGGATGCCGAATTGCGCTGGACCGGCCGTTCGCGTCGCCCGCCGCTTGATCCCGTCAATGCTCTCTTATCCTTTCTCTATACGCTCCTGACCCATGATTGCCGCTCGGCTTGCGAAAGTGTCGGGCTTGATCCCGCCGTTGGCTTTCTGCACCGCGACAGGCCCGGAAGGCCCAGCCTTGCGCTGGATCTGATGGAAGAGTTTCGCCCGGTTCTGGCTGACCGGCTTGCACTCTCACTCCTAAACCGCAGGCAATTGCGTGCCGGGGACTTTAATACCCGAGATGGCGGCGCGGTATTTTTAACCGACGATGCGCGCAAGACCGTGCTGACAGCCTGGCAGGAGCGCAAGAAAGAAGAGCGATTACACCCCTTTCTGGAGGAAAAATCCCCGCTTGGCCTTGTACCTTACCTGCAAGCGCAGATGCTGGCGCGCCACCTGCGCGGCGATCTGGATGCCTATCCGCCTTGGTTCTGGAAATAGGAGCAACTGATGCTTATTCTGGTAACCTATGATGTGCGAACCTCTGAAGAAAACGGCGCTGCGCGGTTGCGCGCCGTTGCCAGGGCCTGCCGGGATTTTGGCCAAAGGGTGCAATATTCCGTCTTTGAAATCGAAGTAGACCCGGCCCAATGGACCAAGCTCAAAGCACGGCTGGAGGGGATTATCAAACCCGAATTCGACAGCCTGCGCTATTATTATCTGGGTTCAAACTGGCAAAGAAAGGTCGAACATGTCGGCGCAAAACCTGCCACTGACCTGAATGGCACATTGATTGTTTGAAGCGTATATGCAGGTCGGCGCATCCGCGTGCGAACCTCAAGCGTGCAGTAAAACTCCGGCATATTCGCACTTCGCTTAGCTCTTTGAAATCGTAAAATATTTTTTTGCCGCTTGGCATCTGTGCTTAGGGGCGCACAGCAGAAATTCACAGTTCGCGCAACCAACCCGCTTTCCTCATATGCCAGAACGCTTTAAGAGTATGTGGGTCGCCTCTCACGCGGAGGCGTGGATTGAAACCGCGATATGCAGACCGAGCTCCAATCCGCCGACGCGTCGCCTCTCACGCGGAGGCGTGGATTGAAACGGTTTAGCTGAAGGTGTCTTGAAATGGCTCTTCGGTCGCCTCTCACGCGGAGGCGTGGATTGAAACGGCTGTCGGGCGGGTTGAATTCGTACCTCTAACCGGTCGCCTCTCACGCGGAGGCGTGGATTGAAACATGCTCAACGCTGACAGCATTTTCCGCCGCGGCAGTCGCCTCTCACGCGGAGGCGTGGATTGAAACAGCGCACTCTCGATTGTCGACTGTCCGGACCGCCCGTCGCCTCTCACGCGGAGGCGTGGATTGAAACTTCTCAATGGCCTTTTGGCCTTCACAATTTTCGGCGTCGCCTCTCACGCGGAGGCGTGGATTGAAACATGGCAGCGGATCGACCGCTTACGCTAAGTTGTCGTCGCCTCTCACGCGGAGGCGTGGATTGAAACAATGCAATCTTGATGGTGTCTGTTGTCATTTTCGTGTCGCCTCTCACGCGGAGGCGTGGATTGAAACGATTGCGTGCGGCTTTTTGCGTTGGTAGCTGGATGTCGCCTCTCACGCGGAGGCGTGGATTGAAACATTTTGTGCTCCTTTCGGTCGTGCCCAAGAGGGCGTCGCCTCTCACGCGGAGGCGTGGATTGAAACTCATTTATTTTTGTTTTTGTTTCCGAAAATAAAGTCGCCTCTCACGCGGAGGCGTGGATTGAAACTGCCTCCAGATCGGCTGCAAGATGCGGCTGGATTGTCGCCTCTCACGCGGAGGCGTGGATTGAAACAACAATGCAAGCATTGAATTTGCTTGGGGAGACGTCGCCTCTCACGCGGAGGCGTGGATTGAAACCACGGCCCAATCAATTGCATCTTGCGCACTCGAAGTCGCCTCTCACGCGGAGGCGTGGATTGAAACGGCACTAGCCAGACAAGCGCGGACCAAACAGCACGTCGCCTCTCACGCGGAGGCGTGGATTGAAACGATCAGGAGCGGTGCGAGCTCGGTATTGAAGGATGGTCGCCTCTCACGCGGAGGCGTGGATTGAAACGCCGTCTATAGGAAACTGGCCGATGAGCTTGACCGTCGCCTCTCACGCGGAGGCGTGGATTGAAACTTACCGAGCGGCTTTCCAATGACGTAGGTTCCCACGTCGCCTCTCACGCGGAGGCGTGGATTGAAACCTTCCGGTGTCGATTTCACGGGCGGCGGCAACTGGTCGCCTCTCACGCGGAGGCGTGGATTGAAACTTGCCTCCGGCAGCGGCCGTATCTTTGGTATGTTGTCGCCTCTCACGCGGAGGCGTGGATTGAAACCTGCAATGCGCGGCAGTTTGCAGCATCCATCATGGTCGCCTCTCACGCGGAGGCGTGGATTGAAACCTGCTAAAAACTTCGGATTTTATCCCACGCCATCGTCGCCTCTCACGCGGAGGCGTGGATTGAAACATCCCTACAGCAGCACTCATTCAGGATTTGACTGGTCGCCTCTCACGCGGAGGCGTGGATTGAAACCATTGGCCCTGCTGTATCTCGGACTTAATCCTAAGTCGCCTCTCACGCGGAGGCGTGGATTGAAACGGGGCATCGAGATCAGAGATCTACCACCTGCGAAACGTCGCCTCTCACGCGGAGGCGTGGATTGAAACTGCTATTTTTGCCATGCCTCGGGCTTTGGCAATAGTCGCCTCTCACGCGGAGGCGTGGATTGAAACTTTGTCTGAGGGTTCGACAGTCAGGATGTTGTTGGTCGCCTCTCACGCGGAGGCGTGGATTGAAACACGATAGAGATCGCGCAAACTGGGTGACACCTTGCGTCGCCTCTCACGCGGAGGCGTGGATTGAAACCGAAACCATACCGCTTAATGATGCGGATCAAGCGGTCGCCTCTCACGCGGAGGCGTGGATTGAAACATCAACTGAGATTAAAACGTTGATCGATGAAGCAGGTCGCCTCTCACGCGGAGGCGTGGATTGAAACCGCCTTGGCCGCTATCGGATTTCTGGCAAAGAAACGTCGCCTCTCACGCGGAGGCGTGGATTGAAACAGCGCTTGGCCTAACTGATTTGCATGCGCAAGGGGTCGCCTCTCACGCGGAGGCGTGGATTGAAACCGGAACCGCAAAGTGGCGGACGAGCGCGACTTTGAGTCGCCTCTCACGCGGAGGCGTGGATTGAAACTGGAGCATGCCATTGGCTTCAATGCTGCATGCAAGTCGCCTCTCACGCGGAGGCGTGGATTGAAACGGCACGGCTGTTACGACCATTGCAGCCATAGCCGGTCGCCTCTCACGCGGAGGCGTGGATTGAAACCAGCTCCTGCTGTACAAGCGCGGCAAGCTGATTGGGGTCGCCTCTCACGCGGAGGCGTGGATTGAAACTTCTCAATGGCCTGATGGCGCTGACCGTTTTCGGTCGCCTCTCACGCGGAGGCGTGGATTGAAACCGCCAGCTCTTTACGGATATGGTCGATGTTGGCGGTCGCCTCTCACGCGGAGGCGTGGATTGAAACAATGCGCTGCTGAGCCATCCGCGCATAATCCGGAGTCGCCTCTCACGCGGAGGCGTGGATTGAAACATTTCTCCGCTCTCTTTTCACGGTCTTTGCGGCGGTCGCCTCTCACGCGGAGGCGTGGATTGAAACAACACTGAAGGCAACATAAGGATCCAGAACGGCGCAGTCGCCTCTCACGCGGAGGCGTGGATTGAAACAGGGCTGGCTATGTCGATCCGTTGATCGAGAAAGTGTCGCCTCTCACGCGGAGGCGTGGATTGAAACATATTCCCGCTGCGATGACCCGACATACTTTAATGTCGCCTCTCACGCGGAGGCGTGGATTGAAACGTTCACGCCGTGCGTTGAGACAAACGGATCAATGGTCGCCTCTCACGCGGAGGCGTGGATTGAAACCGGTCCGCGCAGCATTGGTCGCCAATACCATGTGACGTCGCCTCTCACGCGGAGGCGTGGATTGAAACTTGCGTCTCATGGCGACAAGATGCCCGATGACGTCGCCTCTCACGCGGAGGCGTGGATTGAAACTATTGGGTAGCTCCGAGTATTGGTTTTTATTCGATAGTCGCCTCTCACGCGGAGGCGTGGATTGAAACTGTTGCATTTACTGGTGTGCATGCGTTGCGCCGCGCGTCGCCTCTCACGCGGAGGCGTGGATTGAAACTGGAGTATCGACACCGAGTATCCGGACTGCCCATGTCGCCTCTCACGCGGAGGCGTGGATTGAAACTGGATTGAGAAGCGAACAGCGGGCAGAGTTTTGGTCGCCTCTCACGCGGAGGCGTGGATTGAAACCACCGTCCGTCATTATCTCTTTCACGCGCTCCGAGTCGCCTCTCACGCGGAGGCGTGGATTGAAACCATGTGTGAAACGCCGATATCCCTCCAATTGGAAGTCGCCTCTCACGCGGAGGCGTGGATTGAAACACCTTGAAGCGATAGCGGTTTTCTGCGCCACCCGGTCGCCTCTCACGCGGAGGCGTGGATTGAAACAACTCAGAGGTGGCCAATCTCGGTTACGTTTTTAGTCGCCTCTCACGCGGAGGCGTGGATTGAAACACGGCATCAAGCTTGATGCGAGCCAGCTCCTGGTCGCCTCTTGTGTAGAGGCGGCCTCTAGAGCGGGTGAAGGGAATCGAACCCTCGTATTCAGCTTGGGAAGCTGCTGCTCTACCATTGAGCTACACCCGCATCGCTTTATCAGAATCGCTTGCGTCCGGCTTTGTCAAGCGGACTTTGACACAATCGGCTCATTTGAAATGCTTGGAGAGTTTCAGGCCTTGAGCCTGATAGTTTGAGCCAAGGTCCGTGCCATAAAGGGCGCCCGGACGCTCCAGCATATGCTCATAGATCAATCTTCCGACGATCTGACCGTGTTCAAGAATAAACGGCACTTCGTGGCTGCGGACTTCAAGCACGGCACGGCTTCCCGTTCCACCGGCAGCCGTATGGCCAAAGCCCGGATCGAAAAAACCTGCATAATGAACGCGGAACTCGCCCACCAGCGGATCAAAAGGGGTCATTTCCGCCGCATAAAGCGGCGGCACATGCACTGCCTCCCGGGAAACGAGAATGTAGAACTCATCAGGATCGAGCACGAGCTCACGCGCGCCGCGGTCATGGATCGGCTCCCAGAAATCAAACAGGTCATGCGCCCCGCGCTTGTCGACATCAACGACGGCTGTGTGATGTTTGCCGCGATATCCTACGAGCCCGTTTGAGTCACCGGTCAGATCAATGGAGAGAGCGATTCCGCCGCCAGATATATTCGGCGTCTCCGATGCGACCAATGTTTCATTGGCATGTAGCGCTGCCAACTCCGCTTCTTCCAGCTGTGCCCTGCCCGTGCGAAAACGTATCTGCGAAAGACGCGACCCTTCCCTTGCAACGATAGGAAAGGTACGGGGGCTGACTTCAAGATAAAGCGGCCCCTTATAACCGGCAGGCACTTTATCGAACTCCTGCGCACCATCGACGATCACACGGGTAAAAATATCGAGCCTGCCCGTCGAGCTTTTCGGATTGGCCGACGCAGAAATATTTGCAGGAAGGTCCAGGCTTTCCAGCAGCGGAACAATATAGACGCAGCCCGTTTCAAGGACGGCCCCTTGGCTCAGATCAATCTCGTGCAGCTTGAGGCGTTCCAGCTTCGACATGACTGCCGTTCCAGGCCCAGGCATGAAACTGGCGCGAACCCGATAGGCCTTGGTTCCAAGCCGCAGATCGAGACTTGCCGGTTGGATTTGATCGCTGTCAAAATCGCGCGCGGTCCTTAGCGACCCCGCCTGATACAATGCCTTGATACCGTTATCGGCAAGAATGCCCGTCTGGTGTCTGCTCATGTTAAAAGTTAACCCCGTAAAACCTGATGAAAGCTTTAGCGCTTCACCCCGTTGACGCAAGCGCCAGAGAGGATTAAAGCAATCTTATCCCGTGGTGATTTGGCCGGCCGGCTTGCAGCCACGTAAAATAATTTGCTAAAAGAGGCCCGGTATCGTTCCGGCCTTTTTGCGATTCACGCAAGGCCGGTTTTTTATTGCCTGATAAGGCAGATTGAGAAGACGATGCCAGAAGATACAAAAATCGGAAATACTGCCCGCACACTCCGCCCTGCTACACAGCTCGTTCATGCTGGAACGCTCCGTTCCGGTTTTGGCGAGACATCCGAATCCCTGTTTTTGACGCAAGGCTTTGTCTATCCGAATGCAGAGGCCGCCGAGGCCCGCTTTAAAGGCGAAGAGCCCGGCTTCATCTATTCCCGATATGCCAATCCGACCACTGACATGTTCGAAAAGCGCATGTGCGCTCTCGAAGGTGCCGAAGACGCCAGAGCCACCGCATCCGGCATGGCTGCGATCGCAGCGGCCATTATCTGTCAGGTCAAGGCTGGCGATCATGTGCTGGCCGCTCGCGCCATGTTCGGCTCGTGTCGCTACATCATCGAGACCCTGCTGCCGCGCTATGGCGTGGACTTCACCTTGATCGATGGTTCAAAAATCGAGAACTGGCAGAACGCGGTCCGGCCCAACACAAAGGTCCTGTTCCTGGAGAGCCCGACAAATCCGACGCTCGAAGTCATTGATATCAGCGCAGTTGCGGCCGTTGCCAATTCCGTTGGCGCAAAGCTCATCGTCGATAATGTCTTTGCAACACCACTGTTCCAGAAGCCGCTAGAACTTGGCGCCCATATCGTCGTCTACTCAACCACCAAGCATATTGACGGGCAAGGCCGCTGTCTTGGCGGTATGATCCTGTCGGACAAGGCGTGGGTCGATGAGAACCTGCACGAATATTTCCGGCATACAGGCCCGGGCCTGAGCCCTTTCAATTCATGGGTCATGCTCAAAGGTTTGGAAACCTTGTCCGTGCGCATCAAACAGCAGACGGAAAATGCAGCGAAAATTGCAGACTTCCTTTCCACTCATTCAGCCGTCTCGAAAGTCATCTATCCCGGCCGTGCAGATCATCCGCAGGCCGACATAATTTCCCGGCAGATGAAAGGCGGCTCGACGCTGCTTGCTTTTGAAGTGAAGGGCGGCAAAAAGGCAGCATTCAAATTTGAGAATGCTCTTGAGATCGTCCTGATTTCTAACAATCTGGGCGATTCAAAGAGCCTCGTAACGCATCCCACGACAACGACACACAAGAACCTTACCGACGAAGCTCGTGCAGAGCTTGGAATTTCCGATGGTTTGTTGCGTTTGTCTGTTGGGCTGGAAGATGCTGACGACCTGATCGAAGATCTCGACATCGCATTGAAAGCTGCTCTTTGATCAAGCAATCACAATTGATTTAGGTCGAGAAGGTTGACGTCACGGCTTTGAGCCGTGATATCAACTCGATAGGTTATGAAAACTGTGCTGATTGCGGGATATTTTTAGTTGCGCGTAATGCTTTCCGGATGAGATGGAGAATGCTCAGGCGATGAGAGCAGGAATGTATAAAGCCACCACATTTGACATAGAGGTTAGTGTCGAACCGTTTTATCTGGAGGAGCAATCCGATCCGGCGGCAAACCACTATGTGTGGGGCTATCGTATAACCATTGCCAATGAATCCGAGCGGACGGTTCAGCTGCGTTCACGGTACTGGAAGATAACTGATGCCCATGGTCATGTGGAAGAAGTAACCGGGGCAGGCGTTATCGGTGAACAACCCGTTCTCAACCCAGGCGACAGTTTTCAATATTCATCGGGGTGTCCGCTGAAAACCACGTCGGGTGTAATGGCCGGCCATTATGTTATGCAAACAAATGGCGGAGACCGTTTCAACATTGAAATTCCCGCATTTTCGCTTGATCTGCCTGATCAATTGCGGACGCTGAATTGATAAAAAAGGAAACTGATGCAGGACGCGAACAGAACCCAATCGCCTTATATTAAAGCACTCAGCTGTTCGGCTATTGCATTAGTCGCCGGACTTGTTGCGCTTTTTCTTGGGTTTCGGCTTCCAAGCTTTACGACTAATTCGGAAGCAGCCAGCCAGCTTGTGGCCCTTGCAGCCGTGCCCGGCTTGATCGTCGGCCTATTGGCCAAGAAATCAACACGGCCTTGGCCGCTCTGGTTGATCATCGTCGCTTTTATCATCATTCTGATCGCGGTGACGATTGCGCATGAAATGACGGCAGAGTTTCGGTCTTAAACTTTCAGAGGCTCAAACCTTTTTCACAAACTCGGTTTTCAGAACCAGACCCTTCACTTGCTTTGTATTGCACTCGATTTCCCCGTCACGGCCATTCAAGCGGATATTCTTGACCAAGGTTCCCCGCTTGATTGTTTCCGACGTCCCCTTGACCTTAAGATCTTTGATCAGGGTCACTGAATCCCCGTCTTTCAGCTCCGTGCCATTGCTATCCCTGACCGTCATAATATCAATTTCCTAATTTTCAGGCAGAAACTCTGCCGGATCAAAATCATACTGTGTCGAGCAAAATTCGCAGGTAACACTGATTTTGCCCTCTTCAATGCTGTCATTGATTTCCTCAACGGTGAATCCCGCAAGAACGTCGGCAATTTTTTTCCGAGAACAGGAACAATCATCATTGACCGGCACTGCGTCGAAAACCCGAACGCCCCGTTCGTGAAAGAGGCGATAAAGAAGCCGCTCTGCACCAACCTGCGGATCTGTAAGCTCGGAGCTTTCGATCGTTGAGACCAAAGCCTTCACTTCGGCCCAATCATCATCCTCAATCTCGCCATCATCCTCAGCCTCGCCATCCGGTGCGTCGCCTGCCGGCAAATCACGATGCCGCATGCGTAACTCGGACTCAGGAAGAAACTGGACAAGCAAGCCGCCAGCGCGCCATTGCTCGACAGGTTTTCCATTTTCCCCGCGTTCAACCAATTTTGCCACGGACAGGCGTATATCGGTCGGGATTTGTTCCGACTGACGGAAATATGTCTTGGCAATTTCTTCCAGATTTGAACCATCAAGCGCAACAATGCCCTGGTATCGTTGCGAATATTCACCCTGATCGACAGTAAGGGCTAGCGTACCGCTGCCCATGAGTTCAACTTGCGAAATCTCATCTGCTTCAATCGCATCAGCAAGACGCTCTTCATCATAACGAGCATAGGCGCGAACCGAATTTGGCGTTCGGAAATCGACAACCAACATGTCCACGGGACCATCCGATTGCGATTGAAAGATAAATTTGCCTTCAAACTTCAATGAAGTGCCGAGCAGGACAGTCAGAACAATTGCCTCTGCGAGCAGTTGAGCGACAGGCTCTGGATAATCATGGCGGCTCAAAATATCATGGAGGGCAGGCCCGAGCTGAACCGCACGGCCACGCGCATCAAGACCCTGAACCTGGAATGGCACAACGGCATCATCGCCAGCGAAAACATACTCGTCGGGAAAGCTTGACGATTCAGACACCAGAACGCCCTCCTTCAAGACACCAGGCGAGAATGGCTTTTTGTGCATGCAAACGGTTTTCGGCCTCGTCGAAAACCACCGAGTGCGATCCATCAATGACGGAATCCGTGACCTCCTCGCCGCGATGCGCGGGAAGGCAGTGCATGAACAATGCATCCGGGTTCGCATGCTTCATCAATGCATCATTGACCTGATAGGGCATGAATACATTGTGGCCACGGGCACGGTTTTCCTGCCCCATGGAAACCCAGGTATCCGTTACGATACAATCTACACCTTCAACGGCAGCGACCGGGTCTGTGGTCAGTTTGATCTTACCGCCAGCATTCTTTGCCCAATCAAGGTATTTCCGCTCAGGCTCACTGCCTTCAGGCGTAGCAATATTCAGGTTGAAATCAAATCGGGCCGCAGCTTCTATCAAAGAATGCAGGACATTGTTGCCATCACCGGTCCAGGCAAATGTCTTGCCCTTCACGGGACCACGATGCTCTTCAAACGTCATGATATCAGCCATGATCTGACAGGGATGCGTATCATCCGTCAGCGCGTTGATAACCGGCACGGTGGCATTTTCGGCCATCTCGGTAAGCCGCTCATGGGTCGTCGTACGCATCATGATAATGTCGACATAACGTGACAAAACCTTTGCTGTATCGGCAATAGTCTCGCTGCGGCCAAGCTGCATTTCCGAGCCGGTGAGCATAAGCGTTTCACCGCCGAGCTGGCGCATGCCAACGTCGAACGACACGCGGGTACGGGTCGATGGCTTGTCAAAAATCATCGCCAATACCTTACCGGCAAACGGCTTCTCAATATTTCCAGCCTTAAGCCGCGTCTTGCGGGCGCGCGCATCATCAAGAATGAGCCTCAAATCGCCCGCAGAAAGCGCCGAAATATCCGTAAAGTGACGGAGGTCCTGCTTGATTGTCATTGGAGTACCCTCACGCGATCTTTTGTCTGGCGGCAGGAGTAAGACGGGTCGCAGCAGCCTCGATCTTGGACAGTGCTTCGCGCACCTCCTCTTCACTTACAACCAGTGGCGGTAGAAGACGAATAACATTGTCCCCCGCACCAACGGTCAATAAATGCTCATCGCGCAGTGCCTGTACCAGCGTCGTGTTTGGAACGACGGCCTTCAGGCCAACGAGAAGGCCCCGTCCGCGAACCTCGGAAATAACTTCCGGATAGCGGTCGGAAATGGAAGCTAACCCCTGCTTCATCAGCAAAGCCATTTGTTGCACATGCTCAAGGAAACCGTCCGCAAGCACAATATCAAGCACGGCATTGCCAACAGCCATGGCCAAAGGGTTGCCGCCATAGGTTGTGCCATGCACACCGGCGGTCATGCCCTTTGCAGCTTGCGCCGTTGCAAGGCATGCGCCCAGCGGAAAACCGCCGCCAATGCCTTTAGCAACAGACATGATATCCGGTGTGATACCGGACCATTCATGGGCGAAAAGCTTACCTGTACGACCCATGCCTGATTGTACTTCGTCAAGGATCAGCAAAATACCTTCTTCGTCACAAATCTTGCGCAGAGCCCGCAGGTCTTCATCCGCCACGGGGCGCACCCCGCCTTCTCCCTGAATTGGCTCTATGAGAATAGCGGCTGTCTGAGGTCCAATCACCGCTTTCAAGGCCTTCTCATCGCCAAACGGGACCTGATCGAAACCTTCGACTTTGGGGCCAAAACCTTCCAGATATTTTGCCTGTCCACCCGCGGCAATTGTCGCAAGTGTCCGGCCATGGAATGCACCTTCAAAGGTGATGATATGAAAGCGTTCGGGATTTCCATTGACATAATGATAGCGACGCGCAGTCTTGATGGCACATTCGAGCGCCTCCGCACCGGAGTTTGTAAAGAACACCTTGTCGGCAAATGTGTTGTCTACAAGACGCTGCCCCAAGCGCGTTTGGCCCGGAACTTCATAAAGGTTCGATAAATGCCAAAGCTTCTCAGCCTGAGCCTTCAGAGTTTCGACCAAATGCGGATGCGAATAGCCGAGCAGGTTCACAGCTATACCGGCGGCAAAATCAAGATAGTTTTCACCACTCTCAGTTGTCAGCCATACACCGTTTCCTCGCTCAAAGCGCAGGTCCGCACGAGCAAAGGTGTCGTATAGCGGTTGCGCGTTTGCGTCCGTCATTTTCGTCGGGCCTCCATAACCCTATTTGTCAAACTGCTGATCCTGAGAGGAAATCGGCAATGATGAAATCAAAAAGCCGCCCCACAATGCCATTTTGGGGGCGGCCACACGGCATTAATATCATCATTCAGTTTCCAATTGTCAAATAAACAGTTCGAAAGACTTACATCACAAATATTGCTGTATTTTGACTTCAGCCAAGCTGGTCCGCTGCCGGCAATATTTGGTTTGTCGACAAAGCCGTAAAACGTCATTTTTGCAACAGTTTAATGCGCAAGTTGGGGAAAACCAAAAAAAGCGCCCCGGCAACACCGGCCTGACTCTTGTCACGGAGTCATCGCATATTGTAGCTTGAGAAACGAAATAGCTAGATTTCGTACGGCGTCCTCGTCATCTGAATAGATATAGTATTGATAAAATCTGGAGCAATCCAGATGCGAGGAAGGATTCAGTCTGCAAGCCGTACAAAACAAGGCCCCATATGGAGCTAGGGAACAATGAACTGGACAGATGAGCGCGTAGAGCAGCTAAAGAAACTTTGGGCCGAAGGCCTGAGTGCAAGCCAGATCGCAGCACAACTGGGCGGCGTCAGCCGTAATGCCGTCATCGGCAAGGTGCACCGGCTAAAGCTGTCCGGACGCGGCAAGACAACCTCCTCGCAGACCCGCAGCAAGAAGGTCAATACTGCTGTATCCAGCAGCCAGCGCAGCACTGGTGCAACCGTAGGACACATCTCCAGCCGGGTTGTAAATCGTAGTGTTGGCGCCACGGCCCTTCAGGCAGAATACAGCACCGATATCGTGCCTGTTATCGCACGCACCGTAACGGATGTTGTTGTACCGATCTCGCGCAAGCTTGAATTGGTTGAACTGAATGAACGCACCTGCAAATGGCCGGTAGGAGATCCCTTGCTGCCCGGTTTCAATTTTTGTGGGAATGATGTTGGCGAAGGCGGACCTTACTGCACATATCATTCACGCCTTGCATACCAGCCGGCTTCAGATCGCCGCCGCCGCTAATTTAATCGGCAAGATGAATAGACAAAAAGGCGCTGTTGCGCGCCTTTTCTGTATCTGATTTCAAGCGTCGAGAGCGTGAGTTTTGTTCAATATGAGGCGAGACGCACTCGCTGCCTCATTCTTAAAGTTGAACTAAATTTTTTGTGGGCCAAAGACAACCGTGAAGGATGATCCCTCTCCTACATTGGAACGGATTACCAGCCTTGCGCGATGCCGTGTGAGAATGTGTTTTACAATGGCAAGTCCGAGACCCGTTCCCTTTTGCGCCCGGCTTGTCTCGACATCAACTCGATAAAAACGCTCGGTCAAACGCGGAATATGCTCGTCAGGAATCCCCGGCCCGAAATCCTGCACTGTTGCTTTAATCACATCTTCTGTATGCTTGAGTTCAATAATGACGCGCTTGCCTGACTGGCCATATTTGCAAGCGTTCTCCAGCAGATTTTGAAAAACCTGTGTGAGTTCATCACGATCCCCGAGCACATTGACTGGCCCCTGGCTGATATTCCGCTCAATGGTGATACCCAACTCTGCCGCAACCGGACGCAATGAATCTGCAACATGATTAAGGACAGCTGTTAAATCCACCTGATCCTTGACTGCAATATGGGCTTTCATCTCGATACGGGACAGGGAGAGGAGGTCGTCAATAAGCCGTGCCATACGCTCAGCCTGTTTTTGCATGATAGCCAGAAAATTCTCCCGGGCCGCGTCATCCTTGCGTGCCGGACCTCTCAATGTCTCGATAAAGCCTGAGAGCGATGCAAGGGGCGTGCGCAACTCATGGCTGGCATTGGCAATGAAATCCGACCGCATACGCTCAAGTCGCCGCGCTTCCGTCTGATCGCGGAAAGACAAAAGATATTGACGATTGCCCGCCCTTGCCTGATCCAGCAAGAGAACTGTGGCGCTATACCAGCGCTCGACCGGCACACGCTCGAAATAATCCACGGAGCGGGCCACTCCATCTGCCATCACCGAATGAACCAGTGTCTGCATTTCTGGCGCGCGGAAATGCAGCATGAGGACGCCGCCTCGCTCCACCGAGCGAAACGCACCGCTTGCCGCTGGATTAACGTAAAGAATAGTCCCCTCATGGTCGAAAATAATCAGCGGATCAGGTAACTGCTCTGCCAATTGCTGACCGGACAAATGAAAGATTGCCGGGTCTCCCGGATCGGTTATTGCAGGTTTTTCCGGTCGCGGTAGCGCCGCAGATACAACGACAACAGCAACAAGCACGAGCATCAGAACGGCAAAACTCACCCACCAGGATTCACTGACACCAAGGATCAAGGCGACGATGAAGGCTGCGGCAGCAAGGATAAACCGCGAACGGATAATACGCTCCAGCGCCCGGCGCCGCAGACCGCTCCTATCCTGCCCCCAGATACTCATCTGCCAACCTCCAATCTGCCAGCGGCTTTAGCCACTAGAGCATTTCCGACGAAAACGGAGTCGCCTTCAATGCTCTATCTCTTTGTTTTTTACGCAATTCCGGACACAAAACCGGTTCCCACTTTTGCTGGAATTGCTCTAGACGTCACACTGCTGTCCCCATAACATGGATTTATGTCAACTGAGGACGTTTGCATTGGGCAAAGATTCAAAAAAGAAATCAACATCATCCAAACAGACTATTGCACCACTCAAGCTTAAGATTGACGGGAAGAAACGCACGTTTGATATCAATAATCCGAAATTGCCGGAGTGGATTGATAATAGCGATCTGACCTCAGGCGGCTTTCCTTACACGGTAAAAATGCCGAGTGATGAATATGCTGAGACACTTGAGACCTTGCAAATTGAGCTTGTCAAAATGCAACACTGGTTGCAGGAAACGGGCGGTCGACTGATGTCTGTGTTCGAGGGCAGAGATGCGGCTGGCAAGGGCGGTACGATTTTCAACTTGCGCCAATATATGAATCCCCGCTCTGCCCGCAATGTCGCATTGCCCAAACCGAGCGAAACCGAGCGCACTCAATGGTACTTTCAGCGCTATGTCTCGCATTTTCCAAGCGCTGGGGAGTTTGTGACCTTTGACCGCTCTTGGTATAATCGTGGCGGCGTTGAGCCTGTCATGGGGTTTTGCACACCTGAACAGCATGAGTCATTTCTGGAAGAAACACCTGGCTTCGAACGCATGATCGTTGCGGATGGTATCT
Source organism: Hyphomicrobiales bacterium (assembly GCA_900473335.1). Lineage (GTDB taxonomy): Bacteria > Pseudomonadota > Alphaproteobacteria > Rhizobiales > Rhizobiaceae > Phyllobacterium. The sequence continues at coordinate 43,355 of UCNP01000034.1, forward strand.
ATTTCTTCAAATTCTGGCTGGATATAGGCCAGACGATGCAGCTGAAGCGTTTTCATGATCGTCGTCATAGCCCGCTGAAGAATTGGAAGTTCTCACCAATCGATATTGCTGGTGCCGAAAAATGGGACGAATATACCAAAGCGCGCGATAGCATGCTGGTTCGCACACATACAGCACATGCGCCATGGACAATCATTCGCGCGAATGACAAACGCCGTGCCAGAATTGCGGTCATACGACGTATTTTGCTCAGTTTGCCCTATACAGGTCGGGATCTCGCGGTCATCGGCAATGAGGATTCCTTGATTGTTGGAAGTGGCCCAGACTTTATCTGAATGAGCTTGCAGAGTGTGCGGGGCGATGCGGCGTCTTTTCCCAAAGAAATGGCGCCGCATATAATTGCCAAAGCGCCCGCCAAGCGGCAAAGGATATGAGCGCCCAATAAGCCGCTAGCCCAGGCAATATCCAGCCAGATATTTTTTCTTTCTTCAAGGCTGCGCGACCGAGGGCGTGAAAAGACAAGAACCCAGAGATAATATTCATTAAATCAACTATAAGGATGGGACTCAGAAAACCACTCTCATTTACAAATGTGATCATCAGCAACGAGTATGTGATAAAAAGTAGCATAACGGGAAACAGGAGTGCCGACATCAGCAATCCCGCCGTCAGGATATGGTAGACAAGAAAACGTTTTAAACCAACCTGCCTGAGCAATTCCTTGGGCTGTCGCATTTCAACCAGCCATGTTTGCATCCAGCCTTTTAGCCAGCGGGTTCTCTGTTTCAACCAGACATTTACTTCGCTGGGCGCATCTTCTTCCGTTGCCAGAGACAGCATCTCGACATGATAGCCATGGCGGGCAAGCCTTGAACCCAATTCCGCATCCTCAGTAACATTAAATGGATCCCACCCCCCTACTTCCAGCAAACAGTCTCGACGAAAATGATTTGATGTTCCCCCTAAAGGAATGACAAATCCGCCTTCCGCCAGCCAAGGTAGCAGTCCCCGGAAATGCGCTGCATATTCAAATGCAAATTGCCGTGCGATCCAGCTATCGCTCCCATTCGTAATGACCAATGGCGCTTGAAGACAGCCCAGCCTTTTATCAGTTGTTTCGGTAAACCTGCTCCACGCCTCCCGCAGTTGACCAGGATGCGGCCGATCTTCCGCATCATAGATGACGATAAAATCACCCTCCGCTAATTGTAGCCCAAAATTGAGAGCTTTCGGCTTTGTGCGCGGACCCGTGCGGGGAACAGAGATAATCTTGAAACCAGCTGGCAGCACTTCTTTCTCCAAGGCAGCATGGGTCAGATAATCATCCGCCTCGCAAAGAAACAGAACTTCAAGGCGCGAGGTGGGCCAATCAAGACCCTTCATTGCTTCTACGAGCTGAGGGACCACATCGGCCTCTTTATAGAGAGCGACCATAACCGTATATTTCGGCAATCGCCCGGCGATGCGCCTCCACAATCTGGCCTTGCTGATCCGTGCATGCCGGCTTGCAAAGAGCCGCAAGACAATACACCCCATAAAAAGAAGGGAGAAAAGAATGTGGAATGCAAACCAAAGAAAATTTGGCGCAATCATTGCAAGGAACAAGCAAGCGGTAATCACGACACCGAAGAAGACGCCCTGCCGACCATCTGCCACAGTGCGAGCCGAATGTTTTGTGCCACTTTCAAGCATATTAACAGCATTGCTTGCGAGATGATCTGAGTGTTTTGATAGAAAAAAATCATTCAAAGAGGATGGCGAGATTATATTCACAGATGGACTGTCAGTCCCGGCATTCGCAATGCCTTGTTTGATTTGGGCAATGTTGGAAAGAGTGGGGGTCGTATAGACCTTCACGTCAAGATCGGCAGTAACGCCGACAATGTGGCGACGGTGGCGCATGTTTACAAAATCAGCACCACTGGGTGAAATAATATGAAGATCATCCGCTATATTCTCAAAAACCAATCCAGCTTCTTCGGCAAGGCAGCGGGTGAGCAATGCATGATTAATAGTATTTGAGGCATAAAGCTCCTCAATGAATGAAGTACCATTGCATCGATACCTCCTAAATGCTGCCACCACTTCTGTCTTAGACAAACCCGCATGGCAAAGCCGCGCCGCAATCGATATTTCCAGACGGCGTTGCGTCATCGCAGACACGATGTTGTGAGACTGTCATTTTGTTTCAGATTGGCGATGTAGAAACAATCGCCCATTAGTTGCAGCATAGATATACCTACAATTACAAGTAATAATTATATCATATAAATAATAATAAGATAATTCATCATAAAGCATTGCACTTTCGTCAAGAGTCAATAGTATTTTAGTTTATATACATAAGTATAATTTTATTTCTATCTAACACAACTTAAAGTATGAGTAATTTGAAAAACTATGGGCATCCATAAAATCTGCGAGCCCAAATAGCGGTTTGGATTTTCCGCCTTATGCGTTAGCCTCCGTGCAAATCAGTGTGTTCCGAGACCCTCATGTATTTTCGATCTATCGCCACCTTTGTGTTGGGGCTTTTTCTGCTAACGATAGCGCAGACGGCTTATGCCGGGGATTTTCCCCATTATTGGGACGGACGCGAGAGGGTGTCCAAACCTGATCTGACGGCGGTCAAGCGCATCCGATTTGTTACAACCGTCGACTACCCGCCGTTTAATTTCATTGACAATACCGGCCGCATATCGGGTTTCAATATTGATCTGGCGCGGGCGATATGCGCCGAGCTTGATGTTACAGCGATCTGTCAAATAGAAGCGCGGCCATGGAATGAACTACAGACAGCTCTGGAAAGCGGTGAAGCGGAAGCCATACTTGCCGGACTAAGACCGACGGCTGCGCTTAGGCAAAAATATGCCTTTACGGCACCATATATACGTTTGGTGGCGCGTTTTGTGACATTAAGAGACAATCAATTGAGCGACCCGATCGATAAAGTATTGGAAAGCAAGAATGTCGGCGTGATTTCAGACTCGGTGCACCAGGCAATATTCGCCAATTACTTTCCCAGAGCCCATTGGATCGGCTACCCCACCCGCGATCTCATGCTCAAAGACCTTAAAGCCAAGAAAATTGATGCCGTTTTTGGCGATGGTTCAGATTTGTCATTCTGGATCGGCAGCGCCGATGCCGCGAGTTGCTGTGTCTTTGCAGGACGCCCCTATACCGCCCCGCAATTTCTCGGCGGTGGACTGATGATCGCTACAACGCTTCAAAACAATGACCTTTCCGAAGGTTTCAATTTTGCCCTGAAGTCGATGGAGGCAAAGGGCACGATATCGGAGCTGTATTTGCGGTATTTCCCTGTCGATTTTTATTGATGCTGCCCAATCGCCATAAAAATGGATCCTGACTTGCCTGCCAGGGATACATATGATTGACGCGGGATATCTGCCGCCATAGTGTCCGCCCCGCTCCCAAGACCCTATTCAACAGGATAAACGAATGACTTCGCGCCCAAACACCCAAATCGAACTGACCCCCGAATTGATCGAGGCGGCAGCAGAGGCCAAATCATGGCCCTTCGAAGAGGCGCGGAAGATCATCAAACGTTATGAGAAGAGCGGATATCCCGAGGCAGTTCTTTTTGAGACAGGTTATGGCCCTTCCGGCTTGCCGCACATTGGCACATTCGGCGAAGTAGCGCGCACGACCATGGTGCGTCATGCATTCCGGATTTTGACCAATGACACGGTGAAAACCAAGCTCTTATGCTTCTCTGACGATATGGACGGCATGCGCAAAATTCCGGACAATGTGCCGGACCCTTCATTGCTCATACCGCATCTGCACAAGCCGCTTTCATCCGTGCCAAATCCATATGGCGGTGACTATGAAAGCTTCGCAGATCATAACAATGTCATGCTATGCCGGTTTCTGGACACGTTCGGCTTCGATTATGAATTTGCCAGCGCAACACAATACTACAAGCAAGGCCGCTTTGATGCGGTCCTGCTGCGCGCTCTGGAACGGTATGACGACATTATGAAAGTCATGCTGCCAACACTTGGAGAAGAGAGGCAGGCAACTTACAGTCCCTTCTTGCCGATTTCACCGACGAGTGGCCGCGTTCTATATGTGCCTATGTTGAATGTCGATGCGCAGAGCGGCACTATTACCTTTGAGGACGAGGGTGGCGAGGAGACAACCCTCTCCGTGACGGGTGGCAACGTCAAGCTGCAATGGAAGCCGGATTTCGGCATGCGTTGGGCGGCCCTCGGTGTTGATTTTGAGATGTTCGGCAAGGATCATCAAACAAATGCGGTCATTTATGATCGTATTTGTGAGATTCTGGGCGGGCGCGCTCCTGAACATTTCGTCTACGAATTGTTCCTCGATAATATTGGCCAGAAGATTTCCAAGTCAAAAGGAAATGGCCTTAGTATTGATGAATGGTTGACCTATGCGCCGACTGAAAGTCTCGGCCTTTATATGTTCCAGAAGCCGCGCACTGCGAAGCGTTTGTACTTCGATGTCATTCCCAAGGCTGTAGACGAGTACTTTACCTATCTTTCCGCCTATGAACGGCAATCATGGAAAGATCGTCTAAACAATCCTGTCTGGCACCTCCACAATGGCAATCCGCCAGCAGTTGATATGCCTGTGCCGTTTGCCCTATTGCTCAATCTGGTCAGCGCCTCCAATGCGGAGAACAGCAGCGTTCTTTGGGGCTTCATATCGCGCTATTCTGCAGGCGCGACACCCGAAAAAAACCCAGAACTCGACGCCTTGGTGAAATATGCAATTCGTTACTTCAACGATTTTGTCAAACCGACCAAGACGTTCCGCAAGGCCGACGAGGTAGAACGCGCTGCCCTGGCACAAATGTCAGACAAGCTTGCAACACTGCCAGCGGATGCCGACGGCAACGCCATACAAAATGCAATTCTGGACGTTGCCCGCGCAATTGAACGCTACCAGGATCACACCAAGAAAAGTCCGGAAGGTGGTCCCGGCGTTGCCGTGTCGTTCTTCCAGATGCTCTATGAAGTGCTTATTGGTCAGGAACGCGGACCACGGTTCGGCTCCTTCGTTGCATTATATGGCATTGAAGAGACCCGTGCTCTGATTGCAAAAGCTCTGGCGGGTGAGTTAGTTTGAGCTAATCGTGGAGGAATAAATGATCGATCATACGGGCATTATAGTCAGTGATTTCGAGCGCAGTAAGAAGTTCTATACCGATACGCTTGCTGCAATCGGATATACGCTGATTGTAGAGCTTCCTGCTTCGGTTACCGGCGACGCCAATGTTGCCGGGTTCGGCGAAAATGGAAAACCTGATTTTTGGGTCATTAGCGGTACACCGAACAAGCCACCTATCCATGTGGCTTTTCGCGTGAATAAACGTGAAACTGTCGAAGCATTTCACAAGGCTGGCTTAATCGCTGGCAGCAATGACAATGGGCAACCGGGAATACGTCCGCATTACCATCCAAACTACTACGGGGCGTTCATACATGATTTGGATGGCCACAATATTGAGGCTGTCTGTCACGAAGCCTGAGGCATTTTATTCCGGAGCGGGTGGAAACGGCGCGCCCTGTATAGTGATTGGAGGCGGAGCAGCCGGCTCCTGATTGATGTCCGGTGTTTCTGTTGGTTGGGGAAGCGGCAGCTCCATGCTTGCGGGCAAAATTGGTGGCGCACTCCCGAAAATGCCGAGCTTCTGCTCTTCGGCTTTTTTCATCAGATCCGTCGTGGGCGATCCATCCTGCGCGCGTGCCCAACCGTTTGACACGAGCCAACTGGCAACATCTGCGGTTCCAAGTTTGCACTCAGTGGCGATCAATTCATCAGAGGGCTGACCGGGCACGCTGCATTCGATTGCGCGGGATCGCAGCCAATTGCGCAAAGCGGTGCGTGCGGCCATTCCGCAAGGCCAGGAGACGCCATCTGCATTGCATGTTTCTTCAACAGCAAGCGCATCTATTCCCTTCAGCGAAATCTTATATCCCGATGCTTCGATAATCCCGGCACTTGTCGCTACGGGCCGGTAAAGCAGGAGCGGCTTTGCCCTATTGTCAACGGGTATAGGCGCGGGAGGTGGAGCGGGTGGCGTTGCCTGACCAATATCACTTAAGGGTTGACGCGGCGCTACGCGCTCCAAGGGCCCCACTTGCATTGGAGCAGGCGCATCATCCGGGTCAACCTGACGGAGAGGAGATGGCATGACAATCTGAGACTCTTCTTGTGGTGCGGGTTGATCCGATTCCGGCACCCCCCCACCCTGCATTTCGGCAGGCAGTTCGAAGCTCTCAGCCGTGACACTCACATCCTGATCTGACACGACCGTAGCTTCCAGTGCACCATTAAATGGTGCAATGAAGGAATAAGCCAGAGCCAGAGCGACCAGACTGGTCAGGACATAGAGCGGTATCTGGCGCATGCGTGCGAATTCCTATTGGCTCGCCCAAAGGATACGCGCAATCCAATCAATATGGGCTGCGTCAAAAGTCCTGTTTGTATGTTCGGGATTCATTGACTGTAATTCTATTGTCCGAGGCGTCTGGCGTGAGAGAATTTTTGCCATGACTTCGCCGTCCTTGGTTCGAACGACCACCCGGTCACCCCGCCTTACCGCCGCGCCGGGTGCCACGATGATTGTATCGCCATCACGATATAGAGGCAGCATCGAATCTCCGGACACTTCAAGCGCGTAGACCGCATCGTCAGGTCCAACAGGAAATTCCACCACATCCCATCCCTGACCGACAGGAAAACCGCCATCGTCGAAAAACCCGCCTGCACCAGCTTGTGCGAAACCCAGAAGCGGGATGGATCGCATCGCTGCGCCAGCGGCATTGAGTGCCCTTCCATGCACCAGTGTCATGAACTCATCCATGGAAGCGCCAGTTGCTTCCATGATCTTTGCCAATGACTCGGTGGAGGGCCAGCGCGCCCGGCCGTCCGCAGCATAGCGCTTGGATTTGTTGAATGTGGTCGGGTCAAGGCCGGCACGCTTCGCCAATCCGGACACGGAAAGAGAATGACGTTGAGCCAGCGCATCGATGGCCGCCCATATGCGGTCATGTGAAAACATGGATATATCCAAGTAAAAGGAAAAAATACCTTGAACATGACTTTAAGCGGCAGCTTGACAAAAGTCGAGAGAAATTACGGAAAACTTTCTTATTCTGCTTCTTCAAACCGCCATTATTCCATTACTCTAGAAAAAGGCGGGAACCGTTCAAACGGTCCCCGCCTTGATACTAAGCGGCTTTCTTTGTCTTTGCCGCAGGATAGGGATTGAAGCGCTCATAAAACGTATCGCCCTTTTCGGCCATATCAAGCAAGAGCTTTGGAGCTTTGAATTGCGCTCCATATTTCCGTTGCAGCCCCTTGGCTATCTCAACGAACTTCGCAGCGCCAATACCGTCAATGTATGACAGCGTTCCACCCGTATAAGGAGCAAACCCGAAGGCCAAAATGGAGCCAACGTCTGCCTCGCGCGGATCGGTAACGATCCCCTCCTCCATCACGCGTGCCGCTTCCAGAGCGATCGTCACTAGGAAACGCTGTTTAAGCACTTCAACGTCGATCTTATCGGCATCCTGTTGCGGATAGAGAGTCTTCAACTCCGGCCACAAATGCTTTTTCGCAGGCTTGGCAGGATAGTCGTAGAAGCCCTTGCCATTCTTGCGGCCACGGCGATCATACTTGTCCACCAATGTGTTGATCAATTCCACGTGACGCGGGTCAACAGCCTTTGGTCCAAGATCAGCAAGCGTCGCCTTCAGGATTTTCTGGGCAAGATCGATTGCCGTTTCATCGCCAAGGGCCAATGGACCGACCGGCATTCCTGCCATGCGAGCCGCATTTTCGATCATTGCCGGAGGAACGCCCTCAATCAGCATATTATAGGACTCGGCCATATAACGCAGGACGCAGCGATTGACGTAGAAGCCGCGTGTATCATTGACGACAATCGGCGTCTTTTTGATAGCACGCACATAATCGAGCGCCACAGCCAATGCCTTTTCCGAAGTCTTCTTACCCATGATGACTTCGACGAGCATCATCTTGTCGACCGGCGAGAAGAAGTGAATGCCGATAAAGTTCTTTGGGCGGACCGATACTTTTGCCAGCCCAGTGATGGGCAGCGTTGACGTGTTTGAGGCAAAAACCGCTCCGGGCTTAAGCACGGCTTCAACCTTTTCGGTCACGGCACGTTTGACTTCACGATCTTCAAATACCGCTTCGATAACAAGATCGGCACCATCAAGATCAGCATAATCCGATGACGCAGTGATAAGTTCGAGAAGCTTTTCCTTATCCTCGGCGGACGCCTTGCCCTTTTGCACTTCCTTGGTGATCAGATCGGCAGAGTGTGCCTTGCCCTTTTCAGCAGCTTCGACGCTCTGGTCAATAAGCACAACGGGAATGCCAGCCTTTGCGGTAACATAGGCAATGCTTGCACCCATGAAACCAGCGCCGACAACGCCGACCTTCTTGAATTTCGTGGGCTTCACATCGTCAGGACGACGCGCGCCCTTGTTCAATTCCTGTAGGGAGATGAACAGCGAGCGGATCATCATGCTTGCTTCGCTCGTCTGCAAAATCTTGGTGAAATAGCGCTGCTCAATTTTGAGAGCCGTATCGAAAGGCACAAGCAGACCTTCATAGACCGATTTCAGGATTGATGCGGCACCCGGATAATTGCCATAGGTTTCACGGCGCAAAATAGCCGTGGCAGCCGGCCAAAGGTTTGCACCCGCAGCCGAGTAAATCGCTCCGCCCGGCAGTTTAAAACCCTTTTCGTCCCAAGGCTGCACCGGCTTCAAGCCATCCTTGATCATCTTCTTGGCAGCTTCAACAAGCTTCTTGGCCGGAGCAATTTCATGCACCAATCCCATTGCCTTGGCGCGCGATGCGGTCAGGCTGGACCCTGTAGTCATCATCTGCAAGGCATCTTGCTGGTTGGTCAGGCGCGGGACACGCTGCGTTCCGCCAGCGCCGGGGAAAATACCGACTTTAACTTCAGGCAAAGCCATCTTGACCGCAGGATCATCGGAAGCCACCCGGCCATGGCAAGCGAGCGACATTTCAAAAGCGCCGCCCAGGCAAGTGCCGTTAATCGCCGAAACCCAAGGCTTGCCCGATGTTTCCAGCTTGCGGAACAGCCCGCCCATTTTGCCAGTTGTCTCAAAAAGCAACTCAACTGCCTTCTGGTGGTCTTTAACCTTCTCCTCCTGGAACATCTGGAACATGCGCTTGAGCATGGTCAGATCGGCACCGCCAGAAAATGTGTCCTTGCCGGATGTGATCACAGCACCCTTGATCGCAGCATCGCCAGCAACCTTGTCGACGATGGCATCCAGTTCCTGCAAGACTTCTTCCGTAAAGACATTCATGGATTTGTCAGGCATGTCCCATGTGACAAGTGCAATACCATCGGCATCGATGTCGAATTTGAAGTTTGTATAAGTCATATTCTCTCTCCTCAAACGCGTTCGATGATGGTTGCGGTGCCCATGCCAGCACCAATGCACAGCGTAACCAGCGCAATATTCAGATCGCGGCGCTCAAGTTCGTCAAGAACTGTACCCAGGATCATTGCGCCTGTTGCGCCGAGTGGGTGACCCATGGCAATGGCTCCGCCATTGACGTTGATCTTGTCACGCGGAATGTCGAATGCCTGCATGTAGCGCAGGACAACCGCAGCAAAGGCTTCGTTGAGCTCAAACAGATCAATGTCCGAAATTTTCATTTTGGCGCGCTTCAGCAACTTTTCTGTCACATCAACCGGACCAGTCAACATCAGAGCCGGATCAGAACCAATATTGGCAAAAGCCCGAATACGCGCGCGTGGCTTTGCCGACAGGGATTTTCCTGCGCTCTTGGAACCAAGAAGAACCCCGGCAGCACCATCAACAATACCCGACGAATTGCCGGCATGGTGCACATGGTTGATGGTTTCGACTTCCGGATGGGCCTGAATACCCACCGCATTGAAGCCACCCATTTCGCCGGGCATGACAAAAGAAGGATTGAGCGAGGCCAAAGCCTGCATATCGGTTGTGGGGCGCATATGCTCGTCATGGTCGAGGATGGTCAGGCCGTTTACATCCTTGATGCTCAAGACCGAATTCTTGAAATAGCCGTTTTTCCACGCTTCGCCCGCACGCTTCTGGCTCTCCACCGCGTAAGCATCGACATCATCGCGGGTGAAGCCATATTTTGTGGCGATCAAATCAGCGGAAACGCCCTGAGGCATGAAATAGCCCGGCAGACCAACCGAGGGGTCCATATACCAGGCACCGCCCGACATACCCATGCCAACACGCGACATGGATTCAACACCGCCAGCGATAACAATATCATCCGCGCCTTGTACAATCTTTGCAGCTGCAAAATTCACTGCATCCAGACCGGAAGCGCAGAAACGTGAAATCTGCATTCCCGGAGCCTTGAAATCATACCCTGCTTCAAAGGCGGACGAGCGCGGGATGACGGCACCGGCTTCACCGACCGGATCAACACAACCATAGATGATATCGTCTACCAGACCCGTGTCCAAACCATTGCGGTCACGCAATGCTTCGAGAACATGCGCGCCAAGGCGAACGGCAGGAACCTCATGCAGGCTGCCATCTTTCTTGCCCTTGCCACGCGGTGTGCGGACGTGATCGTAAATATATGCGTCGGCCATAATATACTCCCTGTTGCTACCGCGGCTCAAAGGCTGCGGGCGATCAAAAGCTTCATGATTTCGTTGGTGCCGCCATAAATCCGCTGGACGCGAGCGTCACGGAACATGCGGGCGATTGGATATTCATTCATATAGCCGTACCCACCATGCAGTTGGAGGCATTCATCCACGACCTTGTTTTGCAGGTCCGTCAGCCAGTATTTGGCCATGGAGGCTGTCACCGGATCAAGCCCGCCATTCACATGACGTTCAACACAATGATTGTAGAACACACGGCCAATGGTAGCTTCGGTCTTCAATTCCGCCAGCTTGAACTGGGTATTCTGGAACTCGATCACAGCTTTGCCGAAGGCTTTGCGCTCCTTCACATAGTCACTGGTAATTGCAATGGCCCGCTCTGCCATGGCAATGGCAGTGCCGCCAATTTGCAACCGTTCCTGCGGCAATTGCTGCATCAACTGCACAAATCCCTGCCCTTCTTCACTACCCAGAAGATTGGATGTCGGAACCCGCACCTCATTGAAGAAAAGCTCGGATGTATCATTGGATTTCAACCCAACCTTATCGAGGTTGCGGCCGCGCTCAAAACCCTCCTGCCCGTCCGTCTCAACAATCAGCAGCGAGGTGCCTTTGGCTCCCTGAGCCGGATCGGTCTTGGCGACAACAATAACCAGATTTGCCAATTGACCATTGGTAATAAAGGTCTTTGAACCGTTGATGACATAGTGATTGCCATCTTTTTTCGCGCTGGTCTTTACGCCTTGCAGATCAGAACCTGCACCCGGTTCCGTCATGGCAATAGCGCCGATCAATTCTCCCGTTGCCATTTTAGGCAACCATCTCTGCTTTTGCTCTTCTGAGCCATAATGCAGGATATAGGGTGCCACGATGGAATTATGCAGAGCTATGCCGAAGCCATCGACACCAACATGACTGATTGCCTCAAGGATTGCGCTTTCATGGGCGTAGGTTCCGCCAGCACCGCCATATTCTTCCGGCATAGAAGCACAGAGAAGCCCATTTTGGCCTGCCAGTTCCCATATAGAACGGTCAAAAATTTCCTGCTTTTCAAAGCGGTCATAATGCGGCAGGACCTCGGCCTCAAGAAATTTTGCGGCCATTTCCTGCAACATGACGACGTCATCAGTTTTCCATTCAGGCTTTGGAACGCCCAATATATCTTCCGGTCGCACACCCATGACAATCCTCCCGAGATTTTCTGAACAGGCCGCGTGCCCGCGGCCCATGGTGGCCTTGCTTCAGCTTAGAATGCTTCTGCGGCAAGCGCCATCATTGTATCGGCCCCGGTCTGGATACGTGCCAGATGTGCGGCGGTTTCCGGCATGACACGTTCCATGAAATATTTGCCCGTGATCAGCTTGGTTTCGTAAAACGCTTTGTTTTCTGCCCCATCAGCCAGCTTAGCATTGGCGGCTTTCGCCATCTGCGCCCACATATAACCCAGTGACACCAAGCCAAAGAGATGCATGAAATCGGTGGATGCAGCGCCGGCATTGTCCGGATTGGCCATGCCATTTTGCATCAGCCACATGGCCGCCGCCTGCAGATCATTGAGACCTTTTTTCAAATACTTGGTATAGAAGGCAAGCTTCTCATCATTGCGATTTTCCTCGCAAAAATCGCCGACCTCCTTGAAGAAGGCCATGACGGCGCGGCCGCCATTGGCACCCAGTTTGCGGCCAACCAGATCAAGCGCCTGAACGCCATTAGCCCCTTCATAGATCATGGCAATACGTGCATCGCGGACATATTGGCTCATTCCATGTTCTTCAATATAGCCGTGACCGCCAAAGATTTGCTGGGCCATGACGGCATGTTCAAAACCCTTATCGGTCAGAACACCTTTAAGAACGGGCGTCATCAGACCGAGAATATCATCGGCCAACTGCCTCTCTGCTTCATCGGTGGAACGATGCGCAACATCGGATTTCAAAGCTGACCAGAGAATGAAGGCGCGCCCTGCCTCGTTAAAGGATTTGATCGTCATAAGGATGCGGCGCACATCCGGATGCACGATCAACGGATCAGCCTTTTTATCCGGCGCTTTTGGCCCTGTCAGCGAACGGCCCTGAATACGATCACGCGCATAAATGGCGGCATTCTGATAGGCAATCTCGCTGATCGAAAGCCCTTGCAAGGCAACGCCCAACCGCGCTTCGTTCATCATGGTGAACATGGCACGCAAGCCCTTATTCTCACCGCCGATCAAGAAACCCTTGGCGTCATCATAATTCATCACACACGTCGAATTGGCGTGAATTCCCATTTTCTCTTCGATGGAACCACAGGAGACGCCATTGCGGGTTCCCGGATTGCCATTATCGTCGAGATTGAACTTGGGGACGATGAACAGGGATATGCCCTTTACGCCCTCTGGCGCGCCTTCAATGCGAGCGAGTACCAGATGGACAATATTCTCCGACATGTCGTGCTCGCCAGCGGAAATGAATATTTTCTGTCCCGAAATCTTGTACGAACCATCGCCATTTGGAACGGCCTTTGTGCGCAACAGTCCAAGATCAGTGCCACAATGCGGTTCTGTCAGGTTCATGGTCCCGGTCCAGGTGCCGTCTACCATCTTTGGCAGATATGCCTGCTTTTGCTCATCGGTGCCATGTGTAAGGATTGCGGCAATAGCCCCTTGTGTAAGTCCGGGATACATGACGAGCGCCATATTGGCTGAAGCCATATATTCGCCAACGGCCACATGGAGTGCATATGGCAAGCCTTGACCACCGAATTCCTGCGGCACTGCAAGTCCAACCCAACCGCCCTCGCGGTATAGATCAAAGGCCTGCTTGAAGCCCTTTGGTGTGGTTACCGAACCATCCGCATTGCGCACACAGCCTTCCTGATCACCTGACTGGTTGACCGGGAAAAGGGTGTTTTCCGCAAGCTTCGCGCCTTCACCAAGAATTGCATCAACGATGTCCGGCGAGGCATCCGAAAAACCTTCAAGATTATTGTAACGCTCAAAACCCAGAACATCATTGAGAACGAAAAGCGTGTCTTCAACGGGCGCGCGGTAACTCGGCATCGGCTTCCTCCAAAACAAAAACGAGCAAAAACAGCACGCAGAACATACGCGCTGCCAATATTTCACTCTTCATAACAAATTTTGACGTTTCCGTAAACGTCAAAATTTGCAAACAACGTGTTTTTGAAACTATGACTTGGAACTTATAGGCTGAACCCCGCCTTGGAAAAGGCGATGCAAAACAGGCATATTTTTGGAATCAGCAAGCTGGAATTCCAGTGACACATCTGAGGGCGTGATAATCGTTGCGAGCTTTGGCCCATCCGGCACATAGCCGAGTTGGTTTACGCGGACAGATACTTCTCCTGCTTGAGTGACAGCAGACACAGCACAGGCGAAACCCGTGACCAGCAGAAAACGACATATCATTCAGGAGTCTCCGCAGGATGCAGGTAATAGAGGTGAGCAGACCTTACGTGTGTTGTATCAGATCATCACGATAAAACTGGCTGTTATTTTAGCGCTTTGACCAGCGTCTTAACCACTTGTTTACCACGTTTCGCCAATGTCAGCGTGACGGTAAACCGTGTCTATATGTGATTTGTTTTTCACGGCTTGCCGGATCGCATGGGGCATCGGCCCTTGCTCTCCGGTTTGGCCCCGCCGCGCAAAGCGACATCGGCTTTCCCTGAGCATCCGCAATATAAATTGCCGGGCAACTGGCGTATTAACTCGAGCAGCAGACGTCCATGACGAACCAGAGGTCACTGATGGAACAGGTCAATGTCAATCGCGCACGGCGTGATGCTTCGTCGCTGGATAATCTCAACCGCACGCTCGAGGTACTTGAAAACCAGCTTCGTAGTGCCATGCAGCCCCAAAAAGCGGAAATAGAGCCGAGCGACAGCGATATTGCCGATCGCTTTGCAGCATTGGCTTCGCGGGCCGGCATGGCTTCCGCGCCCCGCCGTGAAACCATGCCTCCCAGCAGACCGCAAAGCGGCAAGCATGATCTTTCGGCCATAGCAGCCCAATTGAAGCAGCTGCGTGCGGAAATGCGCGACGATGCCGAAATGTCCAACAGTTCCATTTTGCACAACACGACATTGAACCGGTTGCAGCAGTCGGCTGCGTCCTCCAGCCATTTAAGCGCTAGGCCGGTGGACAAAGACACAGCTTCCATCTCCCTTTTGCGGGGCGACCTTAATGAATTAAAGCAGGCTGTCGCCAAACTTGGCCGCAGCGATGCCTCTCTTCATATTGGTTCAATGCCGACCAGCTATATGCAACAGATAGATGAACGCCTCGATGAGATCAGCCGGGCAATCGTTGCGACGTCCCATCAAATGCCAGCGCGCTTTGCCGAAGCGGATGCATTTGAACGCCTTGAGGCGCGCATTGCATCTTTGGCAAGCAGCGTTCAAGCATCTTCGCCGGATCGCACTTCAGATGTAATATTGCAGCGCATGGGCGAACTGGCACAGCGCGTCGAAAATCTTACGGAACAGGCTACACGCCCCGCGATCAATATTGATGCGCTTTCCGAACATCTGGCAGCGGTTGCCCGTCATTTGCAAAATGCACCGGCAGCAATCAGCATTTCAGACTTCCGCGATCTTGAAGATCGGGTATTGGAAGTCATCGACAAGCTTGAATCCATGTCGCAGCCTGCCGTGGACCCTTTATTCAGTGCTGCTGTCGACCAGCGATTTGCCGAGCTGACGCAGCGCCTTGATGAACACCATCAGATGAGCGAACATAATGATATCCGGCTGACAGACAGCATTGAATCGCGCTTTGACGATATGGCACGCTTCATTGCTGAAAACGCGCCGAAAAATGACAAGACATCGGACGCTATCCATAGCCTCGAATTGCAGATTGCAGGGCTCGCACAACACCTTGCCAAATCCAACGACCACTATGCTGAGATAGCCACCATCCCTCCCCGTCTGGACGCAATTGAAGAATCAATCGCTGCGAACAGGGATTTTATCGTTGAAACCGCTCGCAATGCTGCCGCAGAGGCTGTTCGCAACATTGCCAATGTGACCAATACTCATGATAGCGCTGTTGCACGAGAACTTGCTGGCGATCTGAAAACCCTTGAGGGCTTGGCCCGAAAGTCCGAAGACAGAAACACAAAGACATTCGAAGCAATTCACGACACATTGCTGAAAATCGTTGACCGTCTGTCCTCGCTGGAAAGCGGACCTGGTCAAGATGCCATGGCACATGAACCGGTGGCAACAGGACCGGCTTTTGCAACTCCATCATTCTCCAATACTGACGAACCGCATCCAGAAGAGTTTGCAGCTCATGACAGTGTGGGCACGGGTATTGAGTCAAGCGAAAGAACTTCAATATTTGGAAGCTTGACCCGTGGCCTTAAGGGGCGCGGAAAACAGATTGCTCCTCAAGACCCCGATATGGGGTTGGAACTGCGCGAGTCGGAGTTGAAGCCGGAGCTTGTTTCCGGCGCATTCAAACGCCCGCTTGAGCCGAATTCCGGCATGCCTGATCTGAACTCCATTCTCAAACGCGTACGCGAAGATCGGCAGGAAATGCAACTTGCCGGTAACTCCGGCGATGGGAAGGCTGATTTTATTGCTGCTGCGCGGCGTGCTGCACAGGCTGCGGCTTTGGAAATGGAAAACCAGCAGAATTCGCCATCCGGGGACGAAGACCGGATCCGTGAAGATCAGCCAAAGCGCAGCTTTCTTTCACGGCAGCGCAAGCCTATTCTTTTAGCCATCGGCGCAATAATGATTGCTATTGCCGGCTTGCAGTTAAAGGCCGCATTTCTGGATCATCCAACCAAGCCTCAGGCAATCGCTATCATAGCGCCTGCCGCCAAAACGCCCGCAAAGGCCGAGGAAAAGCCTGCTGTCATCGTGCCAACGCAGCAGCTTGCCGCAGTACAACCCGCGCCGCCAAGTGTGGAAAGCCTTATTGCCGCCCAGAAAGAAATGCCATCGACCGTCAACGATGCTGTTGATAGCAGCCTGACGACACAATCCATACCGGCAAAACCATCCGAACCCTTGGTAATCCCCGCTATTCCGACAGAAGGATTAACGGACGAACTTCATGCAGCTGTCGCCTCTGGAGATAACAAGGCCCTATTTGAAATCGGCGATCGCTACATGGATGGTCGCGGCCTCACTAACGATTATGCCAAAGCTGCCGAATGGTACCGGCTCGCGGCAGAGCGCGGTTTTGCGCCTGCACAATACAGGATCGGAAATTTCTATGAGAAGGGTCTCGGCGTAGAGCGAGACGCTGTGAAGGCAAAGCATTGGTACGAGCTTGCGGCCAATCAAGGCAATGCGAGCGCTATGCACAATCTTGCGGTGCTTCTGGCCGCAGGCGCTGCCGGAACACCCGATAATGAAGCTGCAGCACGCTGGTTCACCCGCGCCGCTGAACTTGGCGTCAAGGACAGCCAGTTCAACCTTGCAATCCTTTCGGCCAAGGGTGTCGGGGTAAAGCAGAACCTGGAAGAAAGCTATAAATGGTTCGCAATTGCAGCAGAGGCTGGCGATGGCGATGCAGCCTCCAAGCGCGATGATGTTGCACGCGCAATGACCCCGGATCAGCTGTCACGCGCCAAGGCCGCCTTTGCACTGTGGAAACCAAAGGCGATGGACGCTGACGCCAATGCCTTGAACATTCCGCAGCAATGGCGCGAAGTGCCCTTGAAGACCGGCTCCCTCAACATGGAAAAGGCCGTGCGCAACATTCAGCTGATCTTGAACAGGAATGGCTATGATGCGGGCGGTTCCGATGGAAGAATCGGCGCCAAAACCCGCGATGCAATCATGGCATTTCAGAAAGATAATGGCCTGAAGCCGACAGGCAATATCGATAATGATCTGGTGCAAAACCTGCTTAAGAAAAACGGGTGAACGCTCCCACTATCAGTGAGACGATTTCGCCGTGATAAAATTACCTCAGCGCCCGAAAAAATCCATTACGACAAAGGGTTTCGCGTTTAAATCTATTTAATGTCAAACTGGCAGTCTAAACTCGACAAAAGCCCGCAAACGAGCAAGAAACCTTAAAGAATTGCTGTCATCGTGGTGCTTGAGCACCATAATGGGGTTTAGAGAAACTTGGGTATCTACCTGCCAATAGCCGAGATTTCGGTCAATATCTTCGTGCTGTTTGGCATGGGAGCCGCAGTGGGATTCCTGTCGGGCATGTTTGGCGTGGGCGGTGGATTTCTTATCACGCCTCTCCTGATTTTCTACAATATCCCCCCTGCTGTTGCCGTTGCCACGGGTGCAAACCAGGTTATTGCCTCCTCCTTTAGCGGCGCTCTCACCCACTTCAAGCGCGGTACGCTTGATGTCAAACTTGGGTCATTGCTGGTTATCGGTGGTGTTCTCGGCGCAGGAATCGGTATTTACGTGTTCGTTCTTTTGCGCGAACTCGGCCAGCTCGACCTGATTGTCTCCCTGCTTTACGTGGTCTTTCTTTCCACAATTGGCGGCCTGATGCTTTATGAGAGTGTTCAAGCCATGCGACGGACCCGCGCAGGACAGTTGGCAACGTTGAAAAAACCGGGCCAGCACAATTGGGTCCACCGTCTTCCATTCAAAATGCGGTTCCGCGCCTCGAAAATCTATGTCAGCATTATTCCCATTCTCCTCTTGGGCGCAGCAATCGGTTTTCTATCCTCGATCATGGGCGTGGGTGGCGGTTTCATCATGGTTCCGGCCATGATCTATCTGCTTAAAATGCCGACCAATGTGGTTATCGGCACATCACTCTATCAGATCGTTTTTGTGACGGCCTTTACCACTGTCATGCAGGCAACCACCAACCAGTCCGTCGACATTGTACTCGCATTCCTTTTAATGTCCGGCGGCGTTATCGGCGCGCAATATGGCGCGCGCATTGGACAGAAGTTGCGCGGTGAACAATTGCGCGCATTACTGGCAATGCTGGTTCTGGCTGTGGGCATGCGCCTGGCCATTGAGCTGTTTATGACGCCTGACGATCTTTATTCAATCAGTCTGGCCGTTGTCACGGGGGACTCATGAAACCCGCCCTGCGCCATATGGTTCTGCTTGCTGCTATTCTTGCCGGCCAATCTGCCAATGCCCAGCAAAGGGTGGCAAACACGGAAACAGTGGAAATCGGCCTTTCGACCGATACGATTGCGATAACGTCGGGTTTTCGCGGTACTGACCTGACCGTATTCGGAGCGTTGGACAATGCTGATCCGCTTATTCAAAGGCAGGGCCGTTATGACATTGTGGTTGTTCTTGAGGGGCCGGAACGCAGCCTTGTCGTCCGTCGCAAAGATCGTTACCTGGGCATTTGGGTCAATGCCGAGTCTGTCTCGTTCCAGCACATTCCGGCGTCCTATTCACTTGCCTCTACGCGTAACCTTCAGGATATAGCGACGCCAAAGATTTTTGCCCAGCTTGGACTGGGCGTGAACAATATGTATTATGAACCCATGCCGGACGGCTTCAACTCCAGTGAGGCCCTCAAAGAATTTACAACTGAGCTACCGCGCCTCAAGCTGAAGCAAAAGCTCTATAGTCAACGCCCCGGTGATGTTCAGTTCCTATCGTCGACCCTCTTCCGCGCGACACTGTCGCTGCCTGCCAACGTTCCGGTTGGCAAACATGTGGCCCGCGCCTTTCTTTTCCGCAATGGTGAGTTCTTGCGTGAAAATGCTACGAGTCTCAACATTGTGAAGGCTGGGCTTGAGTTCCGCATTTATCGCGCCGCAAACCAATACAGCCTGCTCTATGGTCTTTTTGCGGTGTTTCTGGCCGTTGTCACCGGCTGGGCTGGTCGCCTGATCTTCCGCAAGGATTGATGTTCAGTCAGCCAATTTGGCAACAATAATCAATCCCTGCAAAGGCTCGCCGCGATCAAGCCGAATGGTTTCTCTGGCAAGCGAGATCAAAGCCATGCCATGCGCTGACAAAAGCCGATCTATATAGGCCTGCGAGTGGGTATAACGCAGCGAAGATTGCAGGATCGGCTCATCGCTACCCTCCTGATTTTCGACCGAAAAGACAAAGAGCCCGTCCACCGCCAGTGACTTTGCGATCGTTGCAAAGGCGCGATCAAGATCGCCCACATATACGAAAACATCGGCGGCAATCACAAGATCGAGGCTACCGGGCTCTACCTCGAATTCGTTGACATCACTCTTGCGTAAATCATCATAGATCTGCTTCTCGGCGGCCTTTTGCAACATGGCTTCCGACAGGTCCATGCCATCCAGTCGGTCGGCGACAGGTCGCACATATGGGCCCATCAAGCCTGTGCCGCAGCCCAGATCAAGCACGCGATGATACCTGCGCGGACCGCCATGTGCTTTTATGGCCTGCGCCAAAAGCTCCGGAACGCGATAGTCCAGCTTGTCCAGCAATGCACTTTCAAAAGTCGGTGCATAGGCGTCAAAAAGGGTTTCAACATAGGCTAAAGGCGGCGTTGCAGGGGCCGCAACATGTCCTGTTGCCGCAAGCTTCAGGCCAGCACCAAAGCGATCTTCCGGATCACGTTTCAGCACATCGCGCCAAGCCCCGGCAGCTTCCTCATCTTGGCCTGCTGCTTCCAACATTTCACCAAGGCGAAAACGTCCTGCCGTCCAGTCAGGCGCAAGCTCCAGAGCCTGCGCCATAAGGTCGGCGGCAGCGGCATGGTCTCCGCTATCGAACAGCATATCGGCATAGGAAGCACGGCGGTCCGCGATGAGATCACCCGATGAGTGAAACGCACGCGCCACGATTATCAGTTCGTGATCTGAACGCGGATGGCGACAATATCGACAACCTTGCCGGTTTGGGAAATATCGGAATTGATCCTGATGACGCCATTGCCTGACGGCTTTTTGTCCGCTGGGAAATCAACCTGCACGAGATATTCCTTGCTGGCATCAGAGACATCGTAACGCTTGCGTCCGCAATCCCCCAGATTGCCAAAGTTACAGCTGACCGCAATCTGTGTTGTGGTGCCGTCTGGTGTCCTTGCCACGATGTCGAACAGTGCAGTTTTGCCCACCAATTGCTGCAACACGCCTTCACCAACCTGAAAGCTGATCTCATCCGCTTCGCTAGGCGACTTTATGCGCAGATATTTCTGCACCTGATCGCCATCAATCGACGCTGTAGCGCGTCCCGAAACAGAGACCTGCGTCGTATCGGATGGTTCGAAAATACCGATCCATTTGCCTTCGCTCGGCAATTGCCCCTCTTTCAAGGGTTCATGACTGCCGCTGACTGCCGGATTACCTGTACTGGACGGCACGCTTGAGGGTTTTGAACTGATTATGCCCGTTCCGACCATCCACAATACTGCGACGACGACAAGCAACAGGGCGAAAAGGATGAGCAGCTTTGTCAGGCCCGTTGCCTTTTTGCGCTCGGTGCGTTCCTTTTTCTCGCGCCGGTAAAGGTCTTTTTTCACATAGTCAGGACGATCATTTCCCGCTGTGAAAGACCTGTCCGCCACCAGTTCCGGTGCGCCCAGCTCCGGAGCCGGTGCCGCGCCAATGGTGGGTTCGATCCGCCCCTCATTGCGGCGCGATACAACAGGCGCTGCGGAAAAACCTGGCTCACGCGGCTCGACCACAGGCGCAGGGGCGGCGGCTGAAACCACAGCGCCTGTTGTCTGCGCTTCATTTTCGATCCGGGTAATGGCAAGCTTCAAGCGCTCGCGCCGCTCGTCGCGCTGGACATCGTCAAGCGCACCATTGGCCGCCAGCGAACGCTCATGTGCGCCCCATGCCGACTCATAGACCTTCTGCCTAATGGCAGGGTTTTTCGCATCGGCCTTGGCCAATGCATTACGGATTGCTTGTTCGATCGCTTCCAAACCGACGATTATCCCTTAAAAGAATCAGAGGCTAGCCATAACCTATCTTACTGCTTATTCAAGACAGTGACGGCGCAATCATGGCCAGACCCATACTATTTGATTAAGTCCCGTTTTGATTAAACAGCTTTTGCTTGCTCAAAATCAAAGGCATGATAAAAAGACTTACGTTTACGCAAACGTCAAAATTTGTCATATCTGGGAGGTAACCATGGCATTGCCGGAAATTCTGAAGAAAAATCTGCGCATTCCGGTCGTCGGAGCGCCCTTGTTCATCATTTCCCATCCCGCCTTGGTCATTGCTCAGTGCAAGGCTGGTGTTGTCGGCTCATTCCCCGCGCTCAATGCACGGCCCGAAGCGCAGTTGGATGAATGGCTGGCGGAAATTACCGAAGCTCTGCGCGACCATGACGAGAAGAATCCGGACAGCCCCGCTGCACCCTTTGCCGTCAATCAGATCGTCCACCGCTCCAACAAGCGGCTTGAACATGACCTGACCATGTGCGTCAAATATAAGGTGCCGATTGTCATCTCCTCGCTGGGTGCAGTTCCCGAGGTGAATGACGCGATCCATTCCTATGGCGGCATCGTCCTGCACGATATTATCAATAACCGCCATGCAAATTCCGCCATCCGCAAAGGGGCAGACGGATTGATCGCCGTTGCCGCCGGTGCTGGTGGCCATGCGGGGCCCCTCTCCCCCTTCGCGCTGGTACAGGAAATCCGCGAATGGTTTGATGGCCCGCTGCTGCTTTCCGGCGCCATATCCACTGGCAAGGCCGTGCTTGCCGCCCAAGCCATGGGCGCAGATCTGGCCTATATCGGCTCCTCCTTCATTGCGACGAAAGAGGCCCGCGCCGTTGATGAATATAAGCAGATGATTGTCGACAGCACCTCTTCCGATATTGTCTATTCCAACTATTTCACCGGCATTCACGGCAATTATCTGAAACCATCCATCGCCAAATCAGGCATGGACCCGGACCATTTGCCGGAAGCCGATCCCTCCAAGATGGATTTTGAAGCGGCAACCACCGGCGCGAAAGCCTGGAAAGACATATGGGGCTGCGGCCAAGGCATTGCTGCTATCAAGCAGATTGTTCCGGCTGGCGAACTCGTCGCGCGGCTTGAGCGGGAATATAGAGAAGCCAAGACAGCGCTCTGCACAGGCTGAGACTGCTGAATAAAATAGGCAGCGTAATTACAGGTTCCATTGTGTGCGGCTCGATGCCAACCCAACTCTGCGTCATTCTCGGGCTTGATCCGAGAACCCACATAAACATTGTGGTGGAGTAAACCGAGCACCCGTTTTATAGATTCTCGGGTCAAGAAAGGGCCCGAGGATGACGGAAGAGTATTTACGACCCTTCCGCCATGTGCAGACTTGCAATTCCAATGCAATAACGCTATCAGGCGCGTCATCTACGGCCAATTATGTTTGGCTGATTTCGGAACAGGGAAACCAGAGTTCCCGCCGCTTTAGCTCAGGTGGTAGAGCACATCATTCGTAATGATGGGGTCGCAGGTTCGAGTCCTGCAAGCGGCACCAGCTCTCAATCAATGTAATTTATATCTGACCGACAGCATACCGGGCCGGAAAGCCTTAGCCCAATCAAGGCAAGACTTTCCGATTTGATAATTTAGCTATTGTCTTCTACCGGGGCGTCCGGGCCATTCTTCTTGATCGAATCAATGGCGTTTTGCGCACTGGCCTTGGAGGAATAACCCTCGGTTGAGAACATCACTTCACTATTATATTTGAAGCGGACGCGAAACTCGCCAGCTTTGTCTTTATAAATTTCGAACTTGTGGGCCAAAATATAGCTTCCTTTTTCAAGCATGAATCACACAACTGCAGCGTGCCAGTTACAAACACTATTGACAAGGGTTGCATTGGTGCCAGTCTCCCCTTGACTTGGCTGACCCAAACAAAGAGCACCATTATGAACACTGCAAATGACGCCCGTTTCTGGGACAGGTCTTCACGGAAATATGCGGCAGGCAAAATCGCAGATCCGGCCGGATATGAGCGAACTTTGGACCGGACCCGCGCTCTGTTACAGCCTAGCGACAGCGTGTTGGAACTGGGCTGTGGCACAGGCACGACAGCGCTGCGGCTTGCGGGCAATGTACAAGCCTATCTTGCGACAGATATTTCCAGTGAGATGATCGCGATTGCCCAAGGCAAGCGGGCGGCAGACACAGTTGCAGGACTTGCCTTCCGCGTCACGACGGCTGAAAGGGTGGCACTCAGCGATGGCTCTTACAACGCTGTTCTCGGTTTTAATTATCTCCATCTGGTCCGTGATCTGCCCGGCACGCTGCGCCATATCCATGCCTTGCTCGCGCCTGGCGGGCTGTTTATCTCCAAAACACCCTGCGTCGGCGAGATGAACCCGCTCATCCGACTGGTCTTGCCGCTTATGCGAGCGGTCGGTCTTGCACCTTACGCCGGTGTCTTCCGGGCGGCAGAGCTTAGCCAAATCATCAGCGCGGCTGGCTTTAGCATTCTTGCCTCGGAGAATCACGCAACCAAGGGAAATGACAACCGGCCCTATATCGTCGCGCGCAAGCACTGACCAGTGTGGCTATCACGGTAGCGGATGGAGAGTTTGCATATATGAGTATCGGATACCTGGCTGGGGAACCTGGATTCGAACCAGGACTAACGGAGTCAGAGTCCGTGGGTCTACCGTTAACCTATTCCCCAACAATTGCCCTAGGGACAATCGTGGCATCAGGTGATGCGGGTCGTCATATAGTTGAAATCAATCGGCTTGCAAACCCCTTGATCGCATCTTTTGGACAATTGTTTTGTCTTGTCGAACTGCCTTGCCTGTCGATATGGTCCCTTGATGCGCATATTTGCCTATGCGCCGGTTCGAGGCATGAAGAATAAACGATGACAAGCTTGAAATTTGGAACGAGCGGCCTTCGCGGTCTGGTGAGCGAACTTCCTGATGCGATTTGCCGGGCTTACACGCTGGCATATCTGCGCCACATGCAAAAAGCGCATGGCATTGCGCCTGGGGGTAAGTTGCTGGTTGGCTATGATCTGCGCGAGAGCAGCCCACGCATCGCCGCCGCCTGTATTGATGCTGCCCGTGTCTTCGGCATGGAGGTTGAAAATAGCGGCCCAGTGCCGACGCCTGCGCTGGCATTGCGGGCGCTCGCTCAAAGGCTGCCGGCGATCATGATAACCGGGAGCCATATTCCCGCCGACCGCAATGGGCTGAAGTTTTATCGTCCGGATGGGGAAATCGACAAAATTGACGAGGCTGGCATTCTTGCGCTGCTCGACCTTGCTGGCGCTGATGCCTCCGATGCTGATGATGCAGGAGAAACTTCATCCAAAGCCCTGGCGGAGTATGAGGCGCGTTGCATATCCATGCTTGGCGACGGTGCGCTTACAGGCAAGCGCATTGGCGTTTATCAGCACAGTTCTGTCGGGCGCGACGTAATGGTGCGCGTGCTTGGCGCACTTGGTGCGGAAACGGTGGCTATCGCCCGTTCGGAGGTTTTTGTGCCTGTGGACACAGAAGCTTTGCGACCGGAGGATGTGACACTTGCCGCTGGCGCTGCCGAAAAATACCGACTTGATGCCCTGGTCTCGACCGATGGCGATGCGGACCGGCCGCTGGTCGCTGACGAGAGCGGGGCTTTTATTCGCGGTGATAGTCTCGGTCTGCTCACAGCGCGATTCTTGAATGCCGATGCGGTGGTAACACCCGTTACCTCCAATACTGCCATTGAGCTTAGTGGCCTCTTTGCCAAGGTCTACCGCACCAAGGTCGGATCGCCCTATGTTATCGAAGCCATGCAACAGGCCGCCAAGGATGGCTACCGGCGGGTTGTGGGTTTTGAGGCAAATGGCGGTGTTTTGCTTGGCTCGAAAGTAAATCTGGATGGCGGCGCCGTGGAGGCATTGCCAACACGCGATGCCATGTTGCCTATTATCGCGGTGCTTGGCATGGCGGCAGGCAATAAAGTGCCAATATCTACATTGCTAAAGGACCTGCCAGCGCGTTTCACACGCAGTGGCCGTATCGAGCATGTCGAATCCAGTAAAAGCGGCCCATTTCTTCAGGCCTTGCTTGATGAGGAGCAGCGTGCAATCTTTTTCGCGCAGCTTGGCACTATTCAGGCAAATGACGCCATTGATGGCGTGCGCGTTGTGCTCACAACCGGCGAGGTGGTGCATTATCGCGCCTCCGGCAATGCGCCGGAATTGCGCTGCTATGCGGAGGCTGGCAGCGATGAACGGGCCGGGCAGTTGCTTCAATGGGGCTTGCAAAGGGCGGGCGAGCAATTGCGCAAATATAGCGCAGTCTAAGCCCCGCCACTGGCGTGATGGAATAGGCCGCGCGATTGGAGTAAGGCTGTCACAACTTGTCAGTGAGTGATTCGGAAAAGGTTCTCGATGGTCAACATTAAGGACGTAGCGGCGCGGGCCAATGTTTCCGTCGGTACGGTCTCTCGCGTGCTGGCCAAAAACGAAACCGTCGGCAAAGAACTGCGCGAGCTGGTAGAGGCCACCATCCGGGAGCTGAACTTCCGGCCAAGCGGCGTTGCAAGAGGCTTGAGACGTAGCCGAACCGATATGATCGGTCTGGTTATTCCCGATATTACCAATCCGTTTTTCGCAGAACTTGCAAAACATGTGGAAGCCAGTGCGTCGCAAGCCGGGTTTTCCGTTTTGCTGTCCATCACCAATGATGATCCGAAGATCGAGCTTTCGCAGATCGAGACCCTGCTTCGCAGTTATCCCACCGGCTTGATCGTCGTTCCCACGCAATTTGGCGCACCTGCAAAGTGGCAGAGCGATATTGCGACTGTTGCAGTAGACCGCCGCTTGAAAAATTATCCGCTGATTT
The DNA here is from genome assembly GCA_900473335.1 of Hyphomicrobiales bacterium. Classification (GTDB taxonomy): domain Bacteria; phylum Pseudomonadota; class Alphaproteobacteria; order Rhizobiales; family Rhizobiaceae; genus Phyllobacterium. The sequence continues at coordinate 69,735 of UCNP01000034.1, forward strand.
CGGTAGATCACTATGCAGGCGCTGGTCTTGCCGCGCAGCACCTTTTGCAACTCGGCCATAGGCGTATTGCCTATATTGCCGGGCCAAACGAATCTCCCGTTGCCCGGGAGCGCCGCAAGGGATTTTTGGACGCACTTGTTGCAGCTGGTGTTGAGGCTGAAATCGTCGAGGGTCATTTTGATTATCAGTCCGGTGAAGTCCTCGGTAAGCTTCTCCTCAACCGTGCGGAAGACGCCCGCCCTACTGCCATTGCGACAGCAAGTGACCAGCAGGCGATCGGATTGATCCGCGCAGCAACTGATCTTGATCTTAACGTGCCCGACAATCTGTCGATTGTCGGATTCGACGATATTCCACTCGCAAATCTGATTACACCCAGGCTAACCACGATCAGTCAGCCTGTGGAGCAGATCGCCGCCCGCGCTGTTGCGTTTATTACCAGCGACGATCCAAGACCAGCAACCGACGAGTTGCTGGACGCCATATTGGTTATACGTAACTCGACGGCAGCGCCCGGCAATGTTTAATTTAAAGCATCTAGAGTATCCGTTTTAATCAAGCGTTTTCCGGTGGTATGACGCCCTTTGTCAGGATAAAGCATCCATAAAAGCGCCGTTCGCCCGTTGCGATGACGCAGTAGGCATTTTTGGCATGCTCATAAAATGCCATTCGGTCGATAGAAACCATCGGCCAATGCTTGCCTTCCGCCTCATCGATTTCCGCCTGCATCTCGATCTGCACATCCGGTACTTCGTCAGGGCTTCCGACAATCTCCATACGCGCCGCTGCGTCGTCGATGAATGTGTCCAGCGGCATTACGGAAAGGATAGCCCGGGCAGCGCGCGGGGCTGTTACGGCGTCGATACGCAAAAGACGGCCCAGCCTTGTCTGCCGCGCGATGGAATCGCCCGGAAAATTGGTATCGCAAATGACCAGCCTGTCACCATGCCCCATGGATTTGAGCGCATAGAGTATATCGGCGTTCAGCAGCGGATCGAGATTTTTCAGCACGTTTCTTCCCCCTTATTATGCGGATTGGTCAGCCAGAAACTGCTCAAATTCTTTGGCAGTGGCATAGGATTTTTGTGTTCCCGGACGTGTGATGGAATCAGCGGCGTAAATTGCAGCTTTCTTCAATGAGGCTTCCAGCTCACCGCTTTCAACATAGAACTGCGCGAAACTGCCAATGAAAGCATCCCCCGCGCCCGTCGTGTCCTTTGGCTTGACCTTGACTGGCTCAATCATCGTTGACTGATCTTTTGTTATCAGGCGAGCGCCCCGGGAACCCAGTGTAACAATCACAGTGCGAATGCCCTTGGCGATCAGCGACCGTGCAGCTTGCTCGATCTCCTGATCCGTTCCGGTCGGCAAGCCGGTCAGCAGTGCAAGCTCTGTTTCGTTGGGGACAACAAATGTGGCTGTCGTAACTTTCGTTGCATCAAGGTCCGGCGCAGCAGGTGCCGGGTTAAGAATTGTCTCGATTCCATGTTTTTCGGCAAAGGCGAGCGTGTAATATACAGTCTCCAGCGGCACTTCCAACTGCATCAGGATCAGGCTGCATTTTTTAAGATCCTCTGCGGCCGCATCTATATCGGCAGGCTTGAGATCATTATTGGCGCCCTTGATAATAAGGATGGAATTTTCGCCCGTCTCATCCACGAATATCGGCGCAACGCCACTCGATTTGCCGGCGGCTGTCCCGACATGGGTGATATCAATACCGTTTTCCTTGAGATTGCTTATGGTGCTCTGACCAAAAACATCATCCCCGACCTTGGTAAGCATCAGCACGTCGGCACCAAGCCTTGCTGCGGCCACCGCCTGATTTGCGCCCTTACCACCAAAGCCCATGGAAAACTCAGGCGCTTCCAGCGTTTCACCGGGTGCAGGCATGCGGATGATCGATGTGACCAGATCAGTCATGTTGCTGCCGACCACTGCGATGCGTCGTGCCATGTCTATGTCCCTCATATTACGACTATTATCTATCTGTATTGCGGAAAGCATTCAGGGCAATAACGATGAGCAGGAAACCACCCCAAATGAAATCGATCAGATGGTTGGAGAACCGCAAAATCTGGAAGCCGGAAGAAAGCAGCATCAACGCAATCAATGCGATGGAGACGCCGAGCACCCTGCCCTTGCCGCCAGCAGGATTAGTACCGCCAAGAACAGCAATCAGCACTGCCTGCAAAAGATAGGATGCACCATAGTCCGACTTGGCGGCATTGGTCCGTCCGGAAAGGATAATACCGGCAATAGCGGCCAGCACGCCAGTCAACATGTAGGAGTAAAGGACCATGCGATCCTTGCGCAGGCCGGCAAAAATGGCAGCGCGCGGATTGGTACCGATCAGCATCAGATTAACACCGAAGGTGGTGCGCGTCAGCAAAACAGCCACTGCACCGGCCACGATAACAAACAACACGAATGGCGTCGCCAATCCGAAGATCTTGCCATTGCCAATGAAGTTCCAGCCATCCGGAAAACCGGTTATTGCGGGACCTCCGGTCAGAACCACTGCAAGTCCGGTGAAGATTTGTCCGGTTCCCAGAGTCGCCAGAATAGGCGTGATCCGCAGCTTTGATACGAGAAAACCATTCAGCAATCCCGCCAGCAGTCCGATGCCGAGCGCCATCAATATGCCGATACCCGTATAGAGCAGGATCATTCCGGTGGATTGATCTGTTCCGACAATGACTGAATGAAAGAATACGCCAGCGAGAATACCCGCCAGATTGGCAATCCCCACCACCGACAGATCGATACCGCCCGTCAACATGGCAATCATCATGGCGATAGCCAGAATGCCAAGCTCGGGCATGATGTAGGTAATGGACTCAAAATTATAATAGCGCAGGAACTTGTCAGGGTTCAGCCACGACATCAGGGCAAACACCAGAACGGTGATGGCGATAAGTTGCAGGATATTGCGATCCTGCCCGAGAATACGCTTGGCGATAGAGCTGTTTGACATTGTGCTTCTCAAACCAGTTTCTTGCGGTCGCGCCACGCTGTCAGCGCAGTCGCTCCAACGATAATCAAGCCGACGACAACCCGTTGCCAAGTCGTATCGACCTTCATGATAATCAGGCTGTTCTTGACCATGACGAGCATGAACACCCCAAGCAATGTCCCGGCAACGCTGCCGCGCCCGCCAAAGATCGAGGCTCCGCCCAGCACCACTGCGGCAATGACATCCAGCTCAAACCCGGCGAAATCACGCGGATTGGCCTGCCAGATCATTGATCCCTGCAAAAGCCCGGCAAATCCCGCCAAAGCCCCTGCAAAACAATAGACGAAGAGCAATGTCTTGCGCGTATCGAAGCCGACGCGCTTGGCAGCTTCCGGCGCGCCGCCATAGGCAAATATGCTTCGGCCGATCATGGTGTAGCGCAGGAAAAGATGGGTCACGAGCGCGAGGCCGAGATAGATGAGGATCATGGCTGTCAGGCCGTAATTCGTGCCCGTTGCCGATGTTGCATTGACAAGATTGACCTTGGCAAAATTGATCAGCTGTGGGGGCATCTTGTCGATATTGATGATGCTTGTTCCAACCAGGCCAAGCAGAAGACCGCGCACCACACTGCCTGTACCCAGTGTAACAATCAGCGGGATCATTCGAAACGTATGGATGAAGAAAGCATTGAAGGCGCCAAGAACAAGCCCGATCAGGGTTGCGGCAATGAAGGGCACCAGCACGCCTTCATAGCCAAAATAGAGCATGCCCTTGACGGTCAGATACATCGCCGCCACCGCAAAGGCGGTAAACGATACGTCGATACCGCCGGAGATCATCACCACGAGAACGCCTAGCGCCATAATGCCAATGATGACATTGCTGCGAAGCAACCCGAACATATTGTCCATGGACCAGAAGGCCGGGTTGATTAATCCAATAAAGATCATGGCGACAACAAGAATGGCCGCGATAATAAATTCTGATCGGCGGAAAATCGTCATTTCAAAGCCTTCAACCGGTCGTTCAATGCGTCTTCGTTCAATGTATCGGCGGCGATTTCGTCAACGAAACGCCCGCGATGCATGACAATGACGCGGTTACAATTCTGCACAAGCTCAGGCACGTCGTCGGATATCATCAGAACCGCCAAACCGTTTTCTGTAGCCAGTTCGCGTATTTTGCGATGAATCTGCGCTTTGGAGCCCACATCGACGCCAACAGTCGGCCCATTCAGAATAAGCACGCGCGCGCCGGTCAACAGCCATCGCGCAAGTACAACGCGCTGCTGATTGCCACCTGAAAGGTGATTAACCGGCGTTTGCGGGCTTGGTGCTGCAATTTGCATCGCTGCAAACATGGCCTTTGTGGCCGCATCCGCTTTCTTGCGATCAATGAATATGCCGCTGACAAAATTCTCAAAGGATGTGGCAAGCATGTTGCGCTCGATGGATTGCGTCAGGAAAAGCCCTTCGGTCAATCGATCTTCCGGAACATAGGCAAGACCACTATTAATGGCATCCTGCACGCTTTTTGGGTGGACTGCCTTGCCATCAATAGTCACCGATCCGGTATATTTCGGGTTCATTCCGAAAAGCGCCAGAGCAAATTCCGTACGGCCGGAACCGATGAGACCGGACAGGCCAACAATTTCGCCAGCACGCAATGTCAAATCTATATTCTCGAAAGCGCCAGGGATGCTCAACTGTTTGACATCCAGCCGCGGCTGTACATCGCCCTTTGCAGGCGCCCATTCATAGGTTTGATCCGTAAGGTCATGTCCAGTCATGGCGCGGGTAATGGCAGCCTCGTTAAAGTCGCCAATGGGACCTTCGGCAACTTTTTTGCCATTACGCAGAACGGTCAGCCGCTCACTGATTTCCAGCATTTCGCGCATCTTGTGACTGACGAAAAGGACCGCTATTCCTTGTGCCTGAATATCGCGCACGATCCGAAACAGCGCATCCACTTCAGGACGCGTTAGCGCAGTTGTGGGCTCATCCATAATGATAAGCCTGGCATCGCCCATCATGGCGCGGGCGATTGCGACAATTTGCTTACCGGAAGTCGGTAGCGACTCGACATCGGCATCAAGCTCCATGGTCACGCCCAGACGCGCCAGTGCTTTGGTTGCCAATTCCCGAATGCGTTTCCAACTGACTGACTTTTTTCCCTCCAGAAGCATCGTATTCAGGGCGAGATTTTCAGCAACGGTCAAATTTCCGAAGAGTGAAAAGTCCTGATAAATGACCTGAATGCCGCGCTGCACCGATTGTGCGGGTGTGAAGCCTGTAACCGGCTTGCCATCAATCAGAATCTCACCTTCGCTTGGCGTATAGACACCTGCAATGGTCTTGATGATCGTTGACTTGCCACAGCCGTTCTCACCGGCAAGGCAGTGAATTTCGCCGGGCTTCAGAACAAGCGAAACATTGTCGAGCGCCACGAGGCCGCCAAACCGCTTGCTGATGTTTTTAAGTTCCAGAAGGTTTTCGCTCATGCTTTCCCCGCTAAGGTGGAGATCCGCGAATATCAGGAAAGCGGAGGCGTTCTGCAACGCCTCCGCTTCACTGTCACGTTAATAATCAGAAATTATAGGAGCTCATATTTTCTGCGGTAACACCAACCCAGCCTGCACCATAAAGCAGGTTTGGCTTGGACGCGTCCGGTGCGAGCAAATTGTCGTATCCGGGCAGACCGAGATTGAGACTGGCCTTGATAAGGTCTGCCTTTTTGTTGAGAACCATGACGGCCAGTTCATTCATGGCATAACCGGCCACTGCAGGATCCCAGAACTGGATATATTGAATATCGCCATTCTTGAGATACTCACCTGCAACTGAGACGAGGCCCGTACCGGCGAAGAATACCTTGCCCTTCAAACCGCCTTCAGCGATCAATCGGCCAGCTCCGGCAGATGTCGGCATCGGTGCACCAAGGATACCCTTGACGTCTGGATAGGTCGTCATGGCCTCCTTCAGCTTGGTATAGTCCTGATTGGCATCGTCATAGGTTTCCAGACGTTCTGTCGCCAGCGACATGTCCGGAAAATTCTTCTTCTGATATTCAACGGCACCATCAACCCAGTCCATCTGCGACTTTGATGTCAGGCTGCCGACAGTGGCAAGATATTTGCCTTTTCCGCCCATTGACTTGGCCAGAACTTCCATCAGCTTTGCGCCGTAGGCTTTGTTGTCAAAAGCCTCAAGCACATAATCTGCATTGACGATGTTTGAAGCTTCGTGCGCAATCACGACAATGCCGCGCTCGCGTGCCTTCTTCAGAACCGGCTCAACCGCTTCAACCGAGAATGGTACAATGCAAATGGCATCAACGCCTTGAGCAATCAGGTTTTCAACGATCTGGACCTGCGCAGCGGCATCTGCCGAGCTTGGGCCGACCATCCATACATCTGCTCCTGTTTCGGATTTGAACTGGTCAACGCCTTCACGCATGCGGTCAAACCAGGCAATACCATCTACCTTGACGACAGTGGCAATCGTATAGGTCTTGCCGTCTACCCCGGTCACATATTCCTTGTTGACCTTGGACGTATCGACTGGACCATCCGCCAGCGCAGGCGCAGCCAATGCCAGCGTCATTGCGAGTAATGCTAAAAGTTTCTTCACGAGGCTTTCCTCCCTTGGTTTGCCTTCTGGGACGCGCCTAAAGCTGCCCCAATTCTCCCTGAACTACCGTAATTCATTCCGAGGAACGTATCCGGCTATCGACGTTTCTTCAATATGAAACGTTTCATCGAACTTTCCAAGATCAATGAGCCATTGTCAATACTCATGTATATTTCCCGGATCAAATGTACACACTTATCGATATCTATCTAATTATTGGCTGGTTTAAGGTCGCCAAGCAGAGTTGGGATCAGCTCCGAAACGGTGGGGTGGATAGGAACAGCCCATTGCAAAGTCCGATAATCGACATCAGCATTCATCATGTCGAGAATGCCATGGATAGCCTCATCACCGCCGGTTCCCAGAATTGCCGCGCCTATGATCTTCCTTGAACTTGCATCGACGAGAATTTTCATAAACCCCTTGGTTTCATCCTTCTCGACTGCACGCCCGACACGCGACATGGGGCGCTTGGAAACAAGAACCGGCCTCCCTGTCTTGCGTGCCTGCGTTTCGCTCAACCCAACCCGCCCAAGCGGGGGATCAATATAAAGTGCATAACCTGGAATGCGCGCGCTGACCTTTCGATCTTCGCCATCAAGCAGATTGGCCGCCACGATTTCGAAATCATTATAGGCGGTATGCGTGAAGGCTCCGCGACCATTGCAATCGCCAAGGGCCCAAATCCCCTCTGCTCGGTGCGGTTATCGCTCGCAGACTGGCAATGACACCAATGAGAAGCGCAAGCATTACGATCATAAAGACTGCTCCCGGGTTGAATTCACAATCGGCTGAGATTCGAAATGCCTGATGAATACAAGGTTCAGGCGCCATTCATATTGCGACACATAATCTGAGAAAATTCAACCATTGTCTGCGTGCCGGTCGAGATTGTACGCAGCACATCGTAACGGGATTTGTCATGCTTGTTCAGCGTCTTGGCATCGTATTTGCAATATTCTTCGTCTTTGCACTCGCTTTTGGAAGTTTTGTGCATAACGCCAAATCGGGGCGTATGATCTATCATCCCAATATGATGCAGACGAAAGACTAGGGTCAGTGATCCTGCTTTTTTTCCGCGTCATCAAGCCTTTGCAAAAGATTGCGCAGAACGTCGGGAATATTCTTCTCGGCTTGTGATGGACGGGCAGTTTCAATCGTTCGGCGATAGTCCGCGCGTACGACCTGTTCACGCAGAACAGATGCGGTTCGATTATTTCCTGAATGTCTTGCTGCCATGATCATTCCAATCACTCCAGGCCGAGCAAATCATTAACGGCGCTTCATTAGAATAACTCAAATAAGCGTATTTGGTTCAAACTCTCCTCTCTTATAGTCAACAATTTATGAACTGGCGGGTCCGCAAATCCCCTTTCGCAAAAAGTTTGATGTGGCGGAACCAGCGCCCCGCCGCGGCGTTGTCCTGAAAAGATTGAAGGATATGCCCCATGTTGATCCGTATTGGTTATGAGATAGGTATCCGTTGCAACGAGCCAACGCCTATGACGACCTATCTGAATTTGGAAGCTGCCCGGTTACGCGATATTCAATGTGAACGCGGACCGACAGCCACACCGGATTTAAAGCTGGAAACATTCACTGATCTGTTTGGAAATAGTTGCCTGAGGCTGGTCGCACCGGCGGGAAACCTCTCGCTGAAATATGATGCTGTCGTGAAAGATGACGGCCTGCCGGACCCAATTGATGAAGATGCCGAGGAGTTGACCGTCGACAAGCTGCCGACAGAGTGTCTCGCTTACCTTTCTGCGAGCCGCTATTGCGAAACAGATGAGTTGAGCAACCTTGCATGGAGTCTGTTCGGCAATGTCAAACCTGGCTGGTCGCGGGTCCAGACCATATGCGACTACGTTAACCAGCGCCTCACATTCAGCTATGGCTTTGCCCGCGCCACAAGAACGGCGGCGCAAGCCCACGAAGAACGTGTTGGTGTATGCCGTGATTTTGCCCACCTTGCCGTCGCATTTTGCCGGTGTATGAATATTCCCGCGCGCTATGTGAATGGCTATATGGGCGATATTGGCGTGCCCGCTGATCCGGCGCCGATGGACTTTAACGCTTGGTTCGAGGTCTATCTGGGTGGCAAATGGCACACATTTGATGCTCGCCACAATCAACGGCGTATCGGCCGGATTGTTGTTGCCCGCGGCCGTGACGCAGCCGACATTCCCCTGATTTATACTTTCGGCCCGCATGAGCTGACTAACTTCAAGGTCTGGACATTTGAGGAGAATGATCCGTCTTTTGCCAGCAAGCGATTTGAGAAAATATCGCTGGTGACACCATGGTTTAGCCAGCGTTGGTCCCGTCTGTCGCGGCATATCCGGGAAGCTACGGAAATTGAACCAACAGCATGAAAAAATCGCATGGCAATCCTTGATCAGGCTGGGATTGGGATTTTCTTTTCCAACACAGTTTTGAGGTTTGCCATGCCACATTTGACGGGCTAATTTGCTGCTTCGGGTCGGTCTTGAGGAGGAACCCACAAGATGCCTTTCGATAATCCGTCGAAGTCAGATTACACGCAAGAAGATTGGGACCTCATGCAGGCCGCCTATGACAAGGCTGCAAAAACCCTTGTTGTTCAATCGAGCACTGATGATGACGCCAAGATCATCGCAGAAACCGTTATGGCGGCCTTTAACAGAGGCAATAAAAATATCAATTCTCTGGCGGCTCTGGCAGTTATTACCGCGATCAATTCACATCCCAGCATAAGCCAAACCGAATATGGGCAGCATAGGCGCTCAGGGTAGAGCAGCTTCTATCTGATGGCCTGGACAAGCGCCTTATCTGGAAAGCAAGTCGGCGCAATGCCCTTTTTGGCCTGCCATGCACCAATGGATCGCCGTGTTTTGAACCCCGGGAATCCGTCCGCGCCTCCGGCATCATAGCCCTGCTTTTCCAAGGCCTTTTGCATGCTGGCGATATCGGAGCGATACAGGCCGCCAACATCACCCCAATTGGCCGAAAATCCCTTGGCCCCGTGGGCAATACGATCGCCGACATGCCCGATAAACAGGGCATAGAGATCGCTCATATTATATTCCTTGAGCACGTAAAAATTCTTGGTGACAATGAATGCTGGCCCATGCCTGCCCGCCGGCATTAAAAGGAAACCTTCGCGTTTCATTTCGCTCGACGGGAAGGCCTTGCCATTAATGCGGCTAATGCCCAGCTTTTCCCAAGCGGAAAACAGCTTGCCCTGGTCCGGTCCCTCCAGCGAACAGCTCACTGTTTCCGGCACTGTGACCTCGTAGCCCCAATCGCGCCCTGCCTGCCAGCCATATTGCTGGAGATAATGACCGATAGAACCCAGCGTATCCGGCACGGAATTCCATATATCCCTTTTACCGTCACCGTCAAAATCAACAGCATGTTGCAGGTAGGAGGTCGGCATGAATTGGGGTTGGCCAAGCGCTCCGGCCCAGGAGCTTTTCATGGTTCCAACGCCAATATACCCTTTCTGGATAATCTCCAGCGCCGCTATCAATTCCTTACGGAACATGTCCTTGCGTGACGCCAGAAATGCCTTGGTCCCAAGCACAGTAAAAGCATTATAGGGAATTTTCACAGTGCCGTAACCGCTCTCGCGGCCCCAGACCGCAAGCACGATCTCCCCCGGAACACCATATTTGCTTTCAACCGCCTTCAGCGTCCTGGCATATTGCCCCGCCCGCGCCAAGCCACCAGAGGTGGTGGAGTTTATGGTCTTGTCATTGAAGTATTTTCCAGGCGAGCCGAATTCTGACTGAACCTGCTTTTTTGGTGTTTTCGGCTTCTCGCCGGGCATAATGAGATCCGGCAGGTCGAGATTGGGGGAGACACCAGCGAAAGCCTGATCGAACACCGCTTTAGAAATGCCTTTCGCCTTGGCCTCCGGCCAAAGATCACTGGCAAGCCAGTTTTGAAATTGCGCTTCGATCTCAGGCTTTGATTGCGCCAATGCCGTCATTGTGCCTGTGTTCAGCATAAGCAACATGCTCAATCCAATGATAAAACGAGCCTTTATCAATTTGTCAGCCCCGCAATTTGGGCGCCTCACTTATCGGCAACGGTTTTGTGACCGGTGATTTGAGTGATTGCGATCCGGAAATAGACCGGCTCAAGCGGCCGGGAATGATCTCTTGAAACCGTTTTGACATAGGCTGGCTCCCACCACTCAGCCGTCCGGCTCAGAAGACGATGCGCATCATTGCGCGCTTCAACATGCGCGGGATCACCTGTCAGCTCTTCGAAAATCCCCGTCACAATCACGCTTTGCCATTTATTTGTCGCAGATATTTCATCGAACTCGACGCAGACCTTCGGATTTTCCCGCATCCAATCAACTTTCGTGCCCGCCGTTGTTAGCGAAAAGAGCGAGACAAAATCATAGGCAAAACTCAGAGGGATAACATAGGGCTGGTTATCCTTCGCACATGCCAATCGCCCGATTGTCGCCCGCGCCAGAAACTCCTTCATTTCCTGCTGCGTCATATCCTGGATAATCATGAAACCCGCCCTTTGTTATCCCGTGCCGAACACTTCGACCTTACCGGACCCTAGCATAACGACCACAAATCCCGAAAAGGCAAGTTGACAATGTTACAGCACAGTTCTTGCGCGCAAGGCTGCCGTTAGCGTTCCTTCATCGAGATAATCAAGCTCGCCGCCCACCGGCACGCCATGGGCAAGCCTGGTAATGCGGACATTGAAATCCGCAAGCTGATCAGTGATGTAATGTGCCGTTGTCTGGCCCTCAACAGTCGCGTTAACGGCAAGAATGATCTCCTTGATCTCACCCTCTGCCACGCGTCCGACCAGCGTTGTAATATTGAGATCGTCTGGACCGATGCCATCAAGGGGGGACAGGCGTCCGCCAAGGACGTGATAGCGGACATTCATCGATCCGGCTCTTTCCAGCGCCCACAGATCAGCAACATCTTCAACAACGATCAGCGTTGCGCGTTCCCGGCGTGGGTCTGTGCAGATCATGCAAGGATCCGACGTATCCACATTGCCGCATGTTGTGCAGATACACACTTTTTCAGCAGCATCCTGCATCGCACCACCCAAAGGGATCAGCAGCGCTTCTTTCTTCTTGATGAGGTGCAGTGCCGCCCGGCGTGCGGAACGCGGTCCCAAACCCGGCACTTTGGCCAGGAGCTGGATCAGACGTTCAATTTCAGGACCGGCGATTCGTTTCGACATATCGCCGGTTTAGAGCAATTTGTGGCTTTAGGGAATCAGAGGCCATCAAAATGGCAGTTTGAACCCTGGAGGAATCGGCAGACCGGCGGTCAGTGCCTGGGTTTTTTCCGCCATGATCGCCTCAACTTTCGCCTTGGCTTCATTATGCGCAGCGATGATCAGGTCTTCAATGACTTCGATATCATCTTCCTTGAACAGTGAGGGATCAATGGTCAGCGCAATCAGAGCGCCTTTGCCTGAAAGCTTGACCGTGACCAAACCACCGCCTGCTTGACCCTCGGCCTCAAGCGCGGAAATCTCCTCCTGCATCGAAGCCATCTTCGCCTGCATTTCCTTGGCCTGTTTCATCATGCCCATTATGTCACGCATGAATTATCTCCTATTGTTCAATCATCTTCTTCAACCGGCGCCAATGTATCATCACCTGCATTTGCAGACAGTTCACCCTCTGCCTGTCCGGCGGGTGTGGCTATGCGCACATTGATAATCTTTGCGCCCGGAAATTTTGAAAGGATGGCGGCGACGTCTGGATCAGCGCGCGCATCACTCAGCAAGCCTTCCCGCTTTGCGGTCTCAACTTCGTTGAGAGTCTTGCTGCCTTCTTCACGCGAAAGCGTAACCATCCAGCGCATGCCCGTCCAGTCACCAAGTTTCTGCGACAAATCCGTCAGCAATGTCTTTGGTGCGGTTTCGGTCAGATTGATTTCAAGCCGTCCCGGCTTGATGCTGACAAGCCGAACACAGTTTTTGACCATGATCTTGAACTGCATGTCGCGCTGCTTGTCGGCAAGTGCAATAATGTCTTCAATGCTGCCCAGCGTCACCGTAGGCACAGGCTCTTCGACAATCACATGCGCGGGGAGCGCCATTGGTTCTGACTGAGCCGCCGGTTCAACGAGCCGCATAGTCGCACCGCCCGTCGCATTGACGCTTCCGCGCGCCGTTGCAACCGCATCGCTAACCTGCGTCATTGATGCTCCGCCATTTCCCGGATTGGGGCGGGAACCATTATTGCCGCTGGTCGCAGCAGGTAGAGCCGCACCGTCGTCCAGTGACTTCAACGCCTCATCGAGCGTCGGCAAATCTGCGGCGTGAGCAATTCTGATAAGCAGCATTTCTGCTGCCTGAACCGGGCGATTTGAGTTTTCGACCTCGGCCATGCCCTTCAGCAACATTTGCCAGGTACGTGAAAGGACGCGAATGGATAATTTTTCCGCGAAATCGCGGCCACGAAGCCGCTCATCCTCTGACAGCGATATATCGTCGGCAACATCCGGGGTAAAACGGATGCGTGTGACCAGATGATTGAAATCGGCAAGGTCTGTCAGCACAACACTGGGATCTGCGCCAACATCATATTGTGAGCGGAATTCACGCAATGCCGCAGCGACATCGCCGCGCATCAGCATTTCGAACAGATCGATGATCCGCGCACGGTCCGCAAGACCCAGCATCGAACGCACCGCCTCGGCATCAACCGTGCCCGCCCCATGCGCTATGGCCTGATCAAAAATGGACAGCGAATCACGCACGGAACCCTCGCCTGCCCGCGCGATCATGGACAGCGAGGCATCATCTACCATTATGTTTTCCAGACCTGCGATCTTGCGTAAATGCGAGGTCAATAGGCTGGTATCTATGCGGCGCAAATCGAAACGCTGGCAGCGCGACAGAACGGTAATGGGAACCTTGCGGATTTCCGTCGTCGCAAAAATGAATTTCACATGGGGTGGCGGCTCTTCCAATGTCTTCAACAGGCCGTTGAAAGCCTGATTGGAGAGCATATGCACCTCATCGATGATGTAGACCTTGTAGCGAGCCGATACCGGGCGATAACGCACCTGTTCGATGATCTCACGAATGTCGTCAATGCCCGTATGCGAAGCAGCATCCATCTCGATTACATCGACATGCCTGCCTTCCATGATAGCCTGACAATGCTCGCCCATGACCGAAAGATCGATGGTCGGCTTATCGATATCGCCATTCTTGTAGTTGAGGGCGCGGCCAAGAATTCGCGCAGTCGTGGTCTTGCCCACCCCGCGCACGCCCGTCAGCATCCATGCCTGTGCGATCCGTCCTGTTTCGAACGCATTGGTCAGCGTCCTGACCATTGGCTCCTGGCCAATCAGATCATTGAAATTTTCGGGGCGGTATTTGCGGGCGAGCACGCGATAGGCGCTGTCGGGCTTTTTCGTGTCCATCGCGTTTGATTCCGCTCCTGCGTTCATTTCTTGTATATGGCGCAAGTCTGGACCGCCATGCACCACAGCGTCAATGCCGCTTTGCGGCTTTGACACAAGCAGTTACACAAGAAAAAGGGTGGGAGGCTGGCACGGCGACCCGTGCCTGGCTCGTTGGGGCTGCTTCCTTCCGGACCTGACCCGGTTGGCGAGTGGCTCGTCCACCACCAACCTCCCAGTTTTCATATCGGCAATCCGAATGCAAAAAGCAAGCGCACAGAGAAAAAAACTGCTATTTACCCATATACCATGACATTTAAACTCGACAGCAAACTAAGTGCCGATACATTTCCGATCGTCAAACTGGGTCTTTGTGATCTCCGCTTGATGAATGATCGACGCTGGCCGTGGCTCATCCTTGTGCCGCAACGGCCGGGGATCACTGAAGTTCATGGCTTGACCCCGCTTGATCAAACCATGCTGACATTCGAGTCTGGCATCGCGGCGCAAGCGCTCAAAGCGGTTACCAATTGCGAAAAGATCAACACTGGCGCACTCGGCAATATTGTCAGGCAATTGCATTTACATGTCATTGCACGCAATACCGGCGATCCGGCATGGCCGGGACCTGTCTGGGGCCATGGAACACGCGAGCCTTACAGCGAAAATGATGCGGCAGCCTTTGCGAAAGCGATTCTCGACGCTATTTAAACAATCCTCGTCCAGTTTCCCCGTTCTGGAGCTTCCATCCATGCCGTTTCATCTTTTTGATGCTCCTTTAGCAGAGCCCAGTCACTTTGTCGGGTTCGCTGGCAACAGGATCAATCGGCACTCGGAAAAGCGCAGCGACGATGTTGTGACCCTTGCATTGGCAAGTGCTAATGCACGCATGCTGCTTATTGGCGATGGCCGAATTTTGGTGGATCGCAGCAGTGTGGATGGAAACGCGTTCTTTAGCATGGAGGCTGCGTCTGCGCTTCTGCCAGGTTTGGACAAGGCCATCTATCTTGGCCTGCAAGATGAGATGGCCATATTGGCAGGTCCAACGAGCCAGAATATTGAAGCACTGCCACATGGTATTGAAGCAGTCGATTATCGTTCCGCCTATGCGCAAGGACTTATTCCGAACGATCAGATCGGCGCCATGGCGCAAGCCGTATCACTGCTTGCATGGAATGACAGCCATAAATTTTGCGGACGCTGCGGCCATGAAACCGTCATGCGCGATGGTGGCTATCGGCGTACTTGTCCCAATTGCGAAGCGCAGCATTTTCCGCGCACGGACCCTGTAGCCATCATGATGGTTGTGCGCGGCGACAAATGTTTGCTGGCTCGTGGGCCGCATTTTGGCGTCGGCATGTATTCCTGCCTTGCCGGTTTTATCGAGCCCGGCGAGACCATTGAAAATGCGGTGCGCCGCGAAACCATGGAAGAAACCAGATTGCCGATAGGCCGTGTGCTCTATCACGCCAGCCAGCCTTGGCCTTTCCCCTATTCCTTGATGATCGGTTGCCATGCCGAAGCGCTCTCAGACGAATTTACGCTGGACAGGGCAGAGCTTGAAGATGGCCGCTGGTTCGGGCGCGAGGAAGTCATGACAATGATGGATCGCACGCACCCGGACGGGCTTATGACCCCGCCCGCCGGAGCCATCGCAGCTCATCTCATCCGCAGTTGGGTTGAGAGCGAAGTCTAGGCCTCATTACTCTTCGTTTTGTGAGTTTCGGAATGTCGTGTCAGCTGAGTAGACACCCAATATGCGAACTTCCTTCGAGAAGAACTCCAGTTCCTCCAGCGCCTGGGCGACATTCTTATCGTCCGGGTGGCCTTCAATATCCGCATAAAACTGCGTAGCCGTGAATTTACCGTCAATCTGGTAGCTTTCAAGCTTGGTCATATTGACCATGTTTGTGGCAAAACCACCCATTGCTTTATAAAGTGCGGCAGGCACGTTGCGAACACGAAATACAAAAGTGGTCATCATCAGCGCATCAGAGGTGCGCGGTGCCCATTTCTTGGTTTTCGTCAGGACAACGAAGCGCGTGACATTGTTCTCTGTGTCCTCGACATCTTCTTCCAGAATATCCAGACCATAAAGGCTGGAGGCCAGACGCGGTGCCAAGGCAGCCATCGTCTTGTCCTTGACTTCCGCAACCAGCCGCGCTGCGCCAGCCGTATCGCCAGCGATCACCGGCTTCCAGCCATTCTTGCGAATATATTTGCGGCATTGGCCAAGAGCATGGATATGGCTGTGAACAGTCTTGATCTCGCTGCGCGGCGTGCCCGGCAAAACCATCAGCTGAAAATGGATCGGCAGAAAATATTCACCGACAATATGCAGCCGCGACTCCGGAAGCAGATGATGAATATCGGCAACGCGCCCGGCAATGGTATTTTCAATCGGAATCATCGCCAGATCGGCTGCACCGCTTTCAACCGCATTAAACGCATCTTCAAAGGTCGGGCAAGGCATGGGTTCCATCGTTGGAAACATGTTGCGGCAAGCCGTATCGGAGTTCGCTCCGGGTTCACCCTGAAAAGAAATGCGGTTGGTCCTGGTCATTATCAGTTGCCTTGTTTCATACTTAATATTTCGCGGGCGCGGTCCAGATCTTCCTGGGTATCAACGCCCAGTGGCACAGAATCGACAATCTCGACATCAATGCGCATTCCCGCTTCAAGCGCGCGCAGCTGCTCCAGCCGCTCACGTCGCTCCAGCGGCGAAGGGCCAAGTCCGACGAAACGTTCAAGCGCCGAGCGCCGATAGGCATAGAGCCCGATATGGTGATAAAGCGGCCCCTCGCCCCATGGCGCCGTCGCGCGGGTAAAATAGAGCGCGCGCAATTGGGTCTCGCTCAAAGGCGAACCAATAATCTTGACCACATTGGGATTGGTCTTTTCGGCCTCATGGAAAATCTCGACCGCAAGCGTGCCTATATCGGCAGGACCGTTGAGCAAGGGTGTCAGCGCCCGCTTTATGACATCCGGCTCGATGGTTGGCAGATCACCCTGCACATTGACAATGGCATCTATAGTGCCATCAGGATCAAGCTTTTGCAGCGCTTCATAGATGCGGTCTGAACCGGATTCATGGTCGCTGCGCGTCATCACAGCCTCAAGCCCATAGGCTTCCACTGCGGACTTTACCTCAAGCGTATCCGTGGCGACCACGGTGCGTCCAAGGCCCGCAGCGATAGCACGCTCGGCAACGTGAACAATCATCGGCTTGCCGGCAATATCGGCCAGAGGCTTGTTGGGAAGCCGTGTTGAAGCCATTCTTGCCGGTATCAGGTTCAATATTCTCATCATTGGCCACACCCCTACGGTGTCAAAAAGTCTCAGGCAGAACCGCCCTTATATGTGTTGCAAGTGGGACATAAAACCCCTAGTTTCCGCGCAATCACGAGGGGTTTCTGCCACGAATGCAGCGGTTTGCATTGATCAGATATTGAAGCCCTCCGCAAGAGGAGTAATGAGCCACGATGGGATCCGCATTCAATAAGTACGCTATGGCGTTTCTGGCAACAGTGTTTGTTGTCATGTCCGCGGCCATCATGTCCGACTCCCTGTTTGATTCGCACGCTCCTGAAAAGCCGGGCTTCATTATTCAAGCAGCTGAGGGCGGCGGCGAGGAAACTGCGGGCGCAGCGGCTCCGGCCGAAGCCGTGCCAATTGCAACTTTGCTCGCTTCAGCCGATGCGACGCGCGGCGAAGCCGTGTTCAAGCGGTGTGCTGCATGCCACACTGCTGAAAAGGGCGGAGCCAATAAGGTTGGCCCAAATCTTTGGGACATCGTTGAGCGTCCAATCGCAACACACGAAGGTTTCAGCTATTCCGGCGCAATCAAGGAATTTTCGAAGGGCGGTCAGGAAAAGTGGACTTATGACCACCTCAATCACTTCCTGACCTCACCAAAGGGCTACATTAAAGGCACTGCCATGGGCTTTGCCGGCGATAAGAAAGACTCCGAACGCGCTGACCTTATCGCTTATTTGCATACGCTTTCCGATAGCCCCAAGCCATTCCCTGCTGCTGATGCTGCTCCGGCTGGAGAGAAGCCTGCTGAAGGTGCTGCACCTGCGACCGAAACACCGGCCGCCCCTGCTCAACCAGCGCCAGCCCACTAAAAACTTAACCTATCGATCAAGAAGCCGGGCCCATCGCCCGGCTTTTTTGTATCAACTCCCCGTGTTTTTTAAGCAGAGGCCTGTTCTCCGCCGCATTTTCTCTTAGACTAAAGGTCAAAGAGAATTGTGGAGACCTGATTTGAGATTTCGCCGCTTTGTCATCAGCCTTGCGCTGCTCGCCGCCACGACAATTGGCGCACTCCAGATTGCACATGCGGCAGAGCCGGAATGGCGCCATGCAACGAGTCTGACCGGTGAGCCCAAATATGGCCCCGATTTCAAGCATTACGACCATGTGAATCCCGATGCCCCAAAGGGTGGGACCTTAAATCTTACGGCAAACGGGACATTTGACTCCCTTAATCCTTTTGTTATCCAAGGAACGCCTGCTGCAGGCCTACCTTCAACAGTGGGAGGGGGGCTGCTTTACAATACTTTGTTCGAGCAATCTGTGGATGAACCGGGCGAAAGCTATGGAGTAATTGCGGAAGCAACCGCCTATCCAAGCGATTTTTCATGGGTTAAATTTCGACTGAATGCTGCTGCCAAATGGCATGATGGTCAACCAATCACGACAGACGATGTTATTTGGTCTTATAATACTTTGAAAGAACAGAGCCCTGTCTACAATAAATATTATCACGACGTAACAAAAGTCGAAAAGACTGGTGACAGCGAAATAACCTTCACATTCTCAGGCGGCGGAAACCGAGAACTCCCATCAATAATGGGCGATTTCCCGATCCTACCTAAACATTGGTGGGAGGGTAATGATGCCTCCGGCAAGAAACGCGATATCTCCAAACCGACCACTGAAATCCCACTCGGCTCCTCAGCCTATAAAATAGAGAGCATTGTGCCAGGCAAAAGCATCGTATGGAGCAGGGTGTCCGACTATTGGGGCAAGGACTTAGCCGTAAACGTTGGTCGCAATAATTTCGACCATATCCGATATGAATACTTCCGTGATCGAAATGCGGCGTGGGAAGCTTTTAAAAAAGGCGGCTTTGAAGACTACCGCTTGGAAAACAGTACCAGCCGGTGGATGAAACAGTACGACTTTCCCGCTTTTCAACGAGGCGATGTGGTCAAGAAAGAGTTTCCATTTCACTCAATAGGCCGAATGCAGGGCATCTATCTGAACACACGTCGTGCCGAACTTCAAAATATCAAACTACGTCAAGCGCTTACATGGGCCTTTGATTTTGAAAGCATGAATAAGAATATGCTTTTCGGAAAAATGAAACGCATTACCAGCTATTTTGCTGGTATCGATCTCGCTTCGAGTGGGATACCAGAAGGCAAAGAACTGGAGATTCTTGAGAGTGTGCGCAATGAAGTGCCCGAAGAGGTTTTTACCAAGGAATACAAACTTCCAACCTACGGAACACCTCAAGCGGAGCGCGAGAATCTGCGTCAAGCGATTTCATTGCTAAAGGAAGCCGGTTACGAGCAAAGAAATGGCAAGCTCGTCAATATCCAAACCGGGCAGCCCCTCACCTTCGAATTTCTTGATCAAGATCCGTCGATTGAACGTACTGTAGGTCCGTATTTTGCAAATCTACGCCGTCTTGGCATTGATGTTTCAATTCGTATTGTCGATCCCAGTCAGTATCTCGCCCGTCTGAATGATTTTGACTATGATATGATCATGATGATAACCGCGATGTCATCATCACCCGGCAATGAACAACGTGAAAATTGGGGATCTGCGGCAGCAAATATACCCGGCAGTAAGAACTATATAGGTGTTAAAAACCCTGCGATAGACAAATTGATTGACCGGGTGATCTTTGCCAAGGATCGGGAAGAGCTTGTCGCCGCCGCACATGCTCTCGATCGCGTACTTTTGTGGAATTACTATGTCGTGCCGCAGTGGTATGACGACATAATTAATATTGCCTATTGGAACAAATTCGGCATGCCCGAAAAACAACCGGAATATGTTGGCATTGATCCCTTCTCGTGGTGGATCGACACAGCCAAGGAGCAAGCGTTGAAAGCTCGCAGCCAATGACGGAATTTAACCGCCGCGAACTGATAAAGCTTTCGGGTGCTGCAATGCTCACCGCTCTTGCGCCACGCATAGCCTTTGCGGAAGTAGCAACCGAAACGCCGCTTCACGGTCTGTCCGCATTTGGTGAATTGAAATATCCCAAGGACTTTACGCATTTCGATTATGCCAGCCCCGATGCGCCGAAAGGCGGAACCTTCGCTTTTTCGCCTAATACGTGGGTTTTTAATCAGTCGCCTCAAACCTTCAATACGCTCAATACGTTCTCAAACAAGGGAGATGCTCCGCCCCGTATGGAACTCTGTTTCGATACGCTGATGGCATCTGCACTGGACGAACCGGACTCGATCTATAGTTTGGTGGCAGAAACAGTTACCGTTTCCGCCGATCGCAATAGCTTCACCTTCAAACTGCGGCAGGAAGCCCGCTTCCATGACGGCTCGCCAATCACCGCGGGAGATGTTGTTTTCAGCTTTGAAACCCTCAAGGACAAAGGGCATCCCCAGCTCCGTCTGGTTCTGACGGAGTTGACCAAAATCGCTGCACTGGACGCGCATATCGTGCAGCTGGTTTTTTCGGGCAAGCATTCTGACCGCGCGATACTTGATATTGCCTCAATACCTATTTTTTCCAAAAACTGGTACGCCACCCGCGACTTTGAAGCCTCAACCATGGAACCGCCGCTTGGCTCGGGAGCCTATCGCGTCGGCCGCGTCGCTCCTGGCCAAACGATCGAATATGAACGCGTGGCAGATTATTGGGCCAGGGACCTGAATGTACAACGCGGCCAAAACCACTTTGACCGGATTAAAATTGATTTCTACCGGGAGCGCCAACCAGAGTTCGAGGCCTTCAAGAAAGGCGATATTTTCTGGCGCTACGAAGCAACCGCGAAAACATGGGCGACAGAATATAATTTCCCTGCGGTACAACAGAAACGAGTCGTCAAACGCAACTTTTCAACGGAAAAGCGCCCGCAATTGCAGGCTTGGGCCATTAATCAGCGCCGCGAGCATTTCCGCGACTCCCGCGTGCGGGAAGCCATCGCCCTCTGTTTTGATTTCGAATGGACCCAAAAAAACCTGTTCTATGGTGCTTATGAACGGTCACAATCCTTGTTCGAGCAATCGGACTTTCGTGCCAGTGGCAAGCCTTCTCCGCAGGAACTCGCCATTATGGAACCCTTTCGTGACAGGCTGCCCGAGGCCATATTTGGCGATGCATTGCTACAAACCCCTTCTGACGGTTCCGGGCGCGACCGCAAGAACTTGAAGCGGGCATCGGAGCTTTTAAATCAGGCCGGATTCAAGCGGGATGACGATAAGTTGGTGGATGTGCAAGGCAGACCGCTTAATCTCGAACTTTTAATCTATGCTGAAGTTTTCACCCGCAGCTATTCACCTTTCATCAACAATCTGAAGGCCCTGGGCATCAATGCCTATCTCCGCTTGGCTGATCCGGCGCAGTATCAAAGCCGACTTCAGAACTTTGATTTCGACATGATCGGTATGGCGGTGCAACTCTCTCCCACGCCAACAAGAGAATCACTAGAGGAGATATTCGGCTCCAAAGGCAGGGATATCCCGGGGTCGTATAATTTTCCCGGCACAGCCGATCCGGTGGTCGATGCACTTATCGCTAAAGTAAGCGATACAAAAACGCGTGACGAACTGATTTCGCTATTGCGGGTTCTTGATCGGCTCTTGCGTATAAGGCGGGATTGGATTCCAAACTGGTATGCAGCGAATCACTCGGTTGCCTATTGGGACATGTTCGGCTTCAAGGAGCCGAAGCCCGATTATGGTTTCCCGGTTGAAACGCTGTGGTGGTTCGACGAAGCGAAGGCGAAGGCAATTGGCAAAGTTTGATGTACTGACAGCAATGAGGGGGCGCCCCTGATGGGAGCCTATATTCTACGCCGCCTTCTTCTGATGATACCGACCCTGTTCGGCATATTGCTTGTCTGCTTCGTCATCGTCCAGTTCGTGCCCGGTGGACCTGTCGAGCGCATTATCAGCCAATTGACCGGACAGGGTGGCAACGCCATGGACCGCATCAGCGGTGGCGGTGCCGATATTGGCCAGGCGCAGGATCAGCTTGGAACAGGATTGGGCAATTCCAAATATCGCGGCGCGCAGGGTCTTGATCCCGCCTTTATTGCCAGTCTTGAAAAACAATTTGGTCTTGATAAGCCGCCATTGGAGCGTTTCGGCCTTCTTGTGTGGAACTATGTCCGTTTTGATTTCGGTCGCAGCTATTTCCGCGATATCAGCGTCATCGAGTTGATAAAGGAGAAGCTGCCGGTCTCCATATCGCTTGGTCTGTGGACGACCCTGTTGTCCTATATGATTTCCATTCCACTCGGCATTCGCAAAGCAATCAAGGATGGCTCATCCTTCGATATCTGGACCAGCGGTATTATCATTATCGGCTATGCCATTCCCGGCTTTCTGTTCGGTATCATGCTCATCGTGTTCTTTGCAGGCGGTTCATTCTTCGACTGGTTCCCCTTACGTGGTCTGACGTCAAATAATTTCGATCAGCTATCCACCTTTGAGAAGATCGTGGATTATGCTTGGCACCTTGTTTTGCCTTTGACAGCGATTCTTCTGTCTGCCTTTGCCACGACCACCCTGCTGACCAAGAATTCATTTCTTGATGAGATACGCAAACAATATGTCACGACGGCACGGGCGAAGGGCCTCTCGGAACGAAAAATTCTTTATGGCCATGTTTTCCGCAATGCCATGCTGATTGTGATCTCCGGTTTTCCAAGCGCTTTCATCTCGATTTTCTTCACCGGTCAGCTGCTTATCGAGGCGATCTTCTCTCTCGATGGCCTTGGCCTTCTTGGCTATGAGTCGATCCTCAACCGCGATTATCCCGTGGTTATAGCCACCGTGTATATTTTTGCCCTCATCGGCATTCTCATGACCCTGTTATCTGACCTGCTTTACACTTGGATTGATCCGCGCATCGACTTTGAGCGGAGGGACGTGTGATGACCGATATCGTCGGAACGGCTCCCACTCCCGTGAAGCGACCGCGCCTTTCGCCGCTCAATGCCCGGCGCTGGCAAAATTTCAAGGCAAACAGGCGCGGCTGGTGGGCGCTTTGGATTTTCCTTTTCCTGTTTGTTGTCTCGCTCTGTGCGGAACTTGTTGCCAACGACAAGCCCATCATCGTTTCCTACAAAGGCGAGATTCTCTTTCCGGTTCTGGTCGATTATCCGGAAGAAAAGTTCAATGGCTTTTATGCGGTTACTGACTACCGCGATCCGGTCATTCAGGATGAGATCAATGCCAATGGCTGGGCCATCTGGCCGCCGGTGCGCTACTCCTACAGGACAGTCAATAATGAATTGCCGGAAACTGCGCCTTCAAAGCCCTTCTGGCTCTATACGCCTGAAGAGCGTTGCAGTCGCTATGCGCTCGGCGTCAATGATCCAAATTGCACTTTCGGCAATATGAATATTCTGGGGACGGACGATCAGGCCCGCGATGTCTTTGCCCGTGCACTTTATGGCTTTCGCATTTCTGTGCTGTTCGGCCTTATCCTGACCGCCTGCTCAGCGGTGATCGGCGTTACCGCCGGTGCGCTTCAAGGCTATTTTGGTGGATGGATCGATCTTATTGCGCAACGCTTTATCGAAATATGGTCGTCAGTACCGACGCTCTATCTGTTGCTGATCATGTCTTCCATACTGCCGCCCGGCTTCTGGATTCTGCTTGGCATATTGCTGCTGTTTTCCTGGGTCAGTTTTGTCGGGATCGTGCGCGCCGAATTCCTGCGCGCCCGTAATTTCGAATATGTGAACGCAGCGCGTGCACTTGGCGTTCCTGATCGGACAATCATGTTCCGTCACCTTCTGCCCAATGCCATGGTGACGACACTGACCTTCCTGCCCTTCATTCTCAATGGATCAATCACCACATTGACCTCGCTGGACTTCCTTGGTTTTGGCTTGCCTCCGGGCTCGGCGTCGCTGGGTGAGTTGCTCGCGCAGGGCAAGAATAATTTGCAGGCTCCCTGGCTTGGCATTACTGGCTTCGTCGTCATTTCGATGATGTTGTCGCTGCTGATCTTTGTCGGTGAGGCAACACGCGACGCCTTTGATCCACGCAAGGCTTTCAAATGACCAAAGCTCCCCTCCTCTCCGTCCGCGATCTCTCCGTTGCCTTCACGCAAAACGGGCGGGAAACACTCGCGGTTGATCATATTTCTTTCGATATTGCTGAGGGTGAGACGGTTGCGCTGGTTGGTGAATCCGGTTCGGGTAAATCCGTCTCGGCCCTTTCGGTGCTGAAGCTTCTGCCCTACCCGCCTGCGTCGCATCCTTCCGGCCAGATATTCTTCAATGGTGAAGATTTGCTGGACAAGGATGAAACCGACCTGCGCCGTGTGCGTGGCAATGACATTACGATGATCTTCCAGGAGCCGATGACCTCGCTCAATCCGCTCCACACGATTGAGAAACAGATCGTCGAAGTGCTCAAGCTGCATCAGGGCATGCGTGATCAGGCTGCCCGCAAACGCACCTTGGAATTGCTTGAAGAGGTTGGCATCCGCGACCCTGAAAAGCGTCTGGACGCCTATCCGCACCAGCTTTCCGGTGGGCAGAGGCAGCGCGTCATGATTGCCATGGCTCTCGCCAACAAGCCAAAGCTTTTGATCGCCGATGAACCGACAACGGCACTTGACGTGACCGTACAGGCGCAAATTCTCAAACTCCTTGCGGAGCTGAAATCTGCGCAAGGCATGTCGATGCTCTTCATCACCCATGATCTTGGCATTGTCCGTAAAATCGCTGATCGCGTCTGCGTGATGACAGGTGGCAAGATTGTCGAGACGGGGCCGACGAAAGAAATCTTCGACAATCCTCAGCACGCCTATACCAAACATCTGCTCGCGGCAGAGCCAAAGGGCAATCCGCCATCGGCAGATCTTTCGGCTGAGCCCGTCATGCGCGGCGAGAATATGAAGGTCTGGTTCCCGATCAAACAGGGTTTTTTCCGCCGCACTGTCGACTATGTGAAAGCAGTCGACGGTATCGATGTAACCATTCGTGCCGGTCAGACATTGGGCGTCGTGGGCGAATCCGGCTCCGGCAAAACGACGCTCGGCCTTGCCCTGTCACGCATGATTTCGTCGGAAGGTGTCATCCGTTTTGGCGAAAAGGATATCAACCAGTTTTCGTTCAAGCAGATGCGTCCCTTGCGGCGCGAAATGCAGATCGTGTTTCAGGACCCGTTCGGTTCCCTCTCGCCGCGCATGTCCATCGCAGAGATTATCGCAGAGGGTTTGAAGGTTCATGAGCCGAAACTTTCTGCCGATGAACGCGATGCGCGTGTCGTGACTGCCCTCAGGGAAGTCAATCTTGAGCCGGACAATCGGTTCCGATACCCGCATGAATTCTCCGGTGGTCAGCGCCAGCGCATCGCCATTGCGCGCGCCATGGTGCTCAATCCACGTTTCGTCATGTTGGATGAACCGACATCAGCGCTCGACATGAGCGTTCAGGCGCAGGTTGTCGATCTTTTGCGTTCATTGCAGCAGAAGCATAATCTGGCCTATCTTTTCATCAGCCATGATCTGAAGGTGGTCAGGGCGCTTGCCAATGACGTGTTGGTCATGCGCAATGGCAAGGCAGTGGAATATGGACCGTCGGAGGAAATCTTCGCCCGTCCGAAGACAGATTATACAAAAGCCCTGATGGCGGCAGCTTTCAGGATAGAAACGGCCGAACAGGGAGCGGTTAGCGAATGACGAATGTGGAGAGCGACAAGATTCTGTTGGCGGTAACCGGCTGGGACCCGGAGGTTTGGCAGACGGAATTCGCAAAATCAGCACCCAAGCGCAAGCTTGTGCTGGATAGCGAGGCTGATAAAAATGATGTTCGCTATGCGCTTGTCTGGAAACAGCGCCCCGGCTCCCTGATGAATCTGCCCAGGCTGGAAGTGATTTTCTCACTGGGTGCGGGCGTGGATCATGTGTTCCACGATACGCAGATTCCAGATGTTCCTATTGTCCGGATCGTCTCGCCTGATCTTACCATGCGCATGAGCGAATATGTGGTCTGGCAGGTGCTGGACCATCACCGTCTTGGTCTTCGCTACCGCGAGCAGCAAAAGCAGCGCGTGTGGCATGAAGACCGGCGCCAGCCTGCCGCTCATGAAGTAAATGTGGGCATTCTCGGTCTTGGTGTGCTTGGACGTGACGCCGCGCAAAAGCTTCGTACGCTCGGGTTCCGCGTCAGTGGCTGGAGCCGCCGCCTGCAAACCATCGAAGGGGTTACAACCCATTATGGCAAGGATGGATTGAAGGACTTTCTCAAGGATGTAGATATTCTTGTCTGCCTGCTTCCCTTGACGCCGGACACGAAGAACATCCTGTCGATGAACATATTTGCGCAGCTGAAGCCGGAAGGTCCTCTCGGCGCGCCTGTCCTTATCAATGCCGGACGCGGCGGCCTGCAAAATGAGGCGGATATTCTGGCAGCGCTTGATCGCGGCATGCTCTCTGCCGTGACCCTCGACGTGTTCAACAAGGAACCATTGCCGAAGGACAGTCCTTTCTGGACCCATCCGCAGGTCATCATCACGCCCCACGCGGCTGCAAGTTCAAGTCCGCAGGCACTGGTTCCGGAAATCGTTGCGCAGATCGAATCTTATGAGCGCGGTGAACCCTTGAAGAATATTGTCGATAAGGCCGCGCAGTATTAGACAAAGCGATATTGCAATTTAGAGTCTTTGGTGATCGGAGTTTAATTTTTGGCATTTGAAGGTGGGACAAGGCTTCGCGGCATAAATCTTGGCGACTTGCCTGTCGAATGCTTAGAAAAAATAGGATTGACGCTGAGAGCTGGCATCGTGCACTTCTCGATTGCGGCACAGAAACACGCTATGACGCGACATCCCAGTGAATATGAGTTGTGCGTACCTCATCTTGCGCAAGCTGTAGCTAACCCGACATATGTAGGTCAGGCACCGGACCATAAGAATAAGGGCTTCGAACTTGTACTACATGTCCAAAAGGACAGTCTAATCGTCTTAATAGCTATCCATTTCAAGCCCTCCAAAAACGGGGTGTATATAGTGAAATCATGCTATCCAATTAATGCCAGTACATTGGATCGCCGTCTTCGTAAGAAGCATCTATTCCGGGTTTGAATACTAAAAGACCCCGACAAGTCGGGGTCTTCAGAAGTTCTCGGCGGGTGCTAAATTCCGCATCTCTTGGCCTTGCGGCTACTAACCCTTTCGGGCGCGTGAGGAAGCCGTTCTCACCTCGAAAACTGTATGTGTCATACAAATGGCACAACACGTACCCTTATTCAACACCTAGTTTATTAAATAGTTCCTATTTAAGTTTTACTGCCAACCCTACAGCCGCCGCACCGCTGTCGGCTTTCCATACAGATAGGCGATGCGCTCAATTGCTTCCGGCAATGGCTCCAGCGTCACGCTCATTGCATGGCCGTTAGCATGCAGCAATGTCGAATGGCTGGCCATCATGCCCACATGGCCCTTCCAGAAAACGAAATCACCACGCTTCAAATTTTTGTAGTCCTTGTCCGGCTGGATCAATTCGCCAAGCGAACTCTCCTGCATATCCGTGTCGCGCAAGGCACCCTGCCCGGTCATCAAAAGCGACAATTGCACCAATCCGGAACAATCAATGCCAAAGCCGGAAACGCCGCCCCAAAGATAGGGCGTGTATATCAGGGTTTCGGCCACAGCCACATGATCCTGCGTCACGGTATCGATGGGAACCAGATGCTTGGCGATGATCGCCTCTCCGCTTGGCAGCATGGCATAAAGCGTTTCGCGCCGTTCCTGCCCGCCGGTAATCGTCACAAGCGACCCCATCGACAGGGCGCGTGACCTTGGATAGCGCAGGTCGGAGCCGACATAGACAAATGTGCGCGGCGCAATGACAATATGTGTCGGTTCCTCAGCGCGCCGATCCAGCGACGTATCCACCACATAGCCGACATAGCCGTCACGCTCATTTTGCACCCAGCACCAGCCATTATCATCTTCGAAGACGAGAACATCATCGCCATAGAGAAATTGCGTGGTCATGCCCGCATCGCCGCGAGGCTCGGATCGCACATCCACAACAGGGTCGGCGATGCGCATTGGCTTGCCTTCGACGAAGCGCTCGGCCTCGACAAGCCCGCGCAGACTTTCGTCGGCAAGATCAGGCCTATATGCATTCAGCCGTGGGTCGAGTTTCTCAGGTGACTTCAAAGCGGCAATCCTCTTGCTTTGGCGATCACAAGATCGCCGAGCCTTTCAACATAAAGCGCACCTTTTACCGTTCTCTTGACGAGAACATTGCGCTTGTCTTTTTCGTCACGGTGACGATCAACCAGACCATAAGAGCCCATTGTGTCGAGAGCACGGGTGATGACCGGTTTTGTTACGGCAAGTTTTGCCGCCATCGCCCTTATCGTGTGCGGCGGCGGCTCCAGATAGACCGTAAGGAGCACGGCAAGCTGGCGCATGGTCAGATCATGGGCGTCATCACGCACTTCTGAAAGCGCGATTTCCTTCCACAATGTCAGCGCCTGCAAGGGCTTCAGTTCAAGCATGAACGGCTTCCGCAATCATTTCGGTTCCGTTTCATTCTATTCTGTCACAGATGTGATGCAAGCCGCTTAATTGGCCGGGTAGCGTTGTTTCAAAAGATGGTAAAGCGTGCGGATGGCCTGCGCCTCGCCACCAATGGGAGAATGAGGCTTCTCTACAGGATTCCAGCCGAATATGTCGAAATGGGCCCAAATCTTTGCCTTGCTGACAAAGCGCTGCAAGAACAATGCGGCGGTGATTGAACCGGCAAAACCATCGGTCGTCACATTGTTCATATCTGCCACACGTGAGGAAAGCTTGGCATCATAGGGTGCCCAGAGCGGCATACGCCAGACGGGATCCGAAACGGCAGTCGCACTGGCAGCAACTTCGGATGCGAAAGCATCATCATTGGAGTAAAAGGGCGGCAGGTCCGGTCCAAGCGCTACGCGCGCTGCGCCAGTCAATGTCGCCATATCAATGAGAAGTTCCGGCTCTTCTTCATCGGCAAGAGCTAGCGCATCGGCCAGAACCAGCCGTCCTTCCGCATCGGTATTGCCAATCTCGACTGTCAGTCCCTTGCGGCTGGTCAGCACATCGCTCGGCCTGAAAGCATTTGCTGCGATTGAATTTTCAACAGCCGGTATCAATAGCCGCAGGCGCACCGGCAGCTTGGCCTCCATGATAAGCTGCGCAAGCGCCAGAACATTGGCTGCACCGCCCATATCCTTCTTCATCAGAAGCATGCTGCTGGCCGGTTTGATATCCAGACCGCCCGTATCGAAACAAACGCCCTTTCCCACTAGCGTTACCTTCGGCGCATTCTTCTTCCCCCATTGCAGATCAATGAGCCGGGGCTCTTCGCTACCAGCGCGCCCGACAGCGTGAATCATCGGGAAATTTTTCTTCAGGGCGCCACCCTTTATGACATTGACCGATGCCTTATGCTCATCGGCAACTTCTTGCACGGCAGCTTCAAGCGCTTCCGGTCCCATATCATTGGTTGGCGTATTGATGAGATCCCGCGCAAGGGTAACAGCCTTGGCCAGCCGCTTTACATCTGCCTTGTCCGCGCCTTCCGGCAGCGCCAGGCTGATGCTTGTCTTGTCCTTTTTAGTGTAGCGGGTGAACTTGTATCCGCCAAGCAGGAAGCCAAGTGCCGCAAGGTCCGGCTCATTGATTGCGCCCGCAATATGCCAGGCGCCATCGGGAAGAGTCGTTGCAAGCTTTCCTGCCGCCAGACGATTTTCATCCTTGCCGAGCCCGAACAGCGCACCGGCTATTTCACCATTATCGCCGGCAATCGTCAGGACACGGCCTGCCTGCCCCTCAAAACCATTTGCTTTTGCCCAGGCGAGCATTCCACTCTCAAGACCGGCAGTGTCCAACTCGCCCTTGCGAATAAACCATATGGGTTTGCTATCCCGCGACTTTTTCGTAGTAATTTCGGCGGTCATTGGCTTCTCCTGATTAAGCTTTTGCATCCCCGTATGACGCTATTAAATGGCATATATTCTAAATCTGCGCGAGTTGCTGAATGACCCAGGCGCCGAGAGGCGACGCCGGATAACTCAGCAGCCCAGCAATACCCAGAGCAAGGCCGTAAGGAACACCTTCTTCCTTTTGGGCAAGGCGGCGCATGAATTCAAAGCGTCTTGCGTAAACGACGATCATCTGTGAATTGCGATACTTCAGGATGATGAGCGAAAGAATACCGCCCAGCACGGAGAGTGTCAGGAGATAGCTGACAAGCTCTATATTCCACCCAAGCCACAACGCTGTCGCTGACATCAGCTTTGCATCGCCGCCGCCCATTGTGCCGGTAGCAAAGAAACCGAATGTCGCTGCCAATACCGCTATAAAAGCGGCAAAATGCATGGCGTATAGGTCCAGGCTCATGCCGCTTAGTGGCGCAAGGATGATGAATGAGACCGCCAATATAATTGAGACACGGTTATGAATCGTCATGGAGAGCAGATCGGATATGGCCGCAAAAACCATAGCAAAAGGAAAGATGACAAGAATTGCGGCTTCCGTCATCGCTTATTTCGCCGTGGCTGCGGTGGCTTCTGTTGAGACATTCTTGAAATGCGTGTCCACAACCCTGCCCATGGAGTTTGCACCGGCAAGAATGCCTATGCTGATGATTGAAGCAATCAGCGTATATTCAATGACCGTCGCGCCAGAATCCTCCTTGAAGAACTTGGCCAGTATGGCAGGAAAGCGATTTGCGCCGCGCTTCATATTCAGCCTCTCATCCTCTTAGATATGGTCTTGCCTGAAAATATCGGTGTGGCGTTGCAATCGGTTTAAGAAACAGACTTAGGGAATGGTAAATTAGAGCATCGGACCGAAAAGTGGACTTCCGGTTTTCGGATAATCCGATGTTCAAACAAAAGTATAGATCGCCATCTCACGTCCGTGAGAACGTGCTGCGATCCAGGATCACAGAGAAACTTTGGCATTTGGCAGCCTGTCCGCATTTCTGCGTTGGCATTTTAAACTGCACTATAATGGTGCTATTGATCTGGCGCGAGGCTTGGTAATGCGTTGATTTTGCCAAATGAGGTTTTTATGAGCCCTAAACGTTTTCTAGCTCTGTTAATAGCGGTTTGGATTGCTGCTCAGATTGGAAACATTTTAACATCGGGATATCTCGCTTGGAGCTCTATTTCGGAACGGTTCCGCGAGCAAAACCACACCGTTTCCGAGACAATTTCCATCCGGTTGGCCCATCACGAGGCGATCTTACGGTCTTTGCAAGCCCTCATGAGTGGCACGAGAAGCACATCAGACAGAGTTTTCCGACAGGTTGCATCGGATATATTGTCCAATTATCCGCGTATTGACGGCATCAAGATTTATGGTTTCGGGCCCCACCCCTATAGTCCGAAGCCAGAATTGCTTTACGAAGCCCCCAATGAAGATACGACACTCCGAATGTCGGTTCTGGATGCACTGACGAAGCAACCGACAGGCCAAGTCCAAGCCTATCCTGCGATGAACATACCAAACCACTATCTGGCGACAATGGTATCGAATGGCGGACAAGGCCTGATCGGAGTTGTTCTGATAATCGACTCAACAAAACTATTCAGCTTGCCTATGGAAACTGATCATCTCGACATTAGTCTTAGCATAGATGATGTTGTGGTTCTGGGCGATGCTCACGATAATGATGATCGTCATCACCATAAAATGGGTCCCTTATCAATTCTCAAAAACATTCTCTTTTCCAATTTCAATCTGGATCGATCGGGTTCGCGTTTCAAAATTCATGCTCATCGCCCGATTGAATTACATGAACTGATCAGCCTGTCTGAGGTTATTAATTTTGCACTGTTGTCGCTGACAGCCGTGCTCGGCGTTTATTATGGATGGTATCAGACAACGGTTTCACAACGATCAAGAGAGGCAGAGGAAAAAGCAGTTCGAAGATCAGCAATTCTTGAACACGAAAACAGGCTAAGTCACGCCGCGCGCGTCAATCAGGTCGGCGAATTGGCGTCAGGCATCATCCATGAACTGACACAACCGCTTTCGGCCCTCCTCAGTCAGAGCCAAGCCAGTATCAAAATTCTTGATAAGCTGGAAATCAAAGATGATTTATTGAACCGGGCTTTGAGCGCCAATGTCGTGGAGGCCAAACGAGCAGGGCAGATATTAGGCCGAATAAGAGATTATATCGTCAAGAAACCGGTGGCTTATGAGGAGCTTGATCTGAATGAGGTCGTAAGCAACACGATCAAGCTTTTGCAAAGTGAACTTGATAAGCAAAACGTCGCGCTTGATTTGCAGCTTTCGCAACCGGGGCCAAAATCAAACTTCAGCGCTATTGAGCTAGAGCAGGTCATCCACAATCTCATCC
Organism: Hyphomicrobiales bacterium; assembly: GCA_900473335.1. Taxonomy (GTDB): domain Bacteria; phylum Pseudomonadota; class Alphaproteobacteria; order Rhizobiales; family Rhizobiaceae; genus Phyllobacterium. Next base: position 102,299 of record UCNP01000034.1, read on the forward strand.
GCAATGCAACAGATGCATTGGCAACAACATCTCAGCCAATGAAGCGAATTACAATTAAGACCGATACTGTTGGTTCAATGAATATAATCCGTATTTCTGATAATGGCCCGGGATTAAACGATACAGTTCTTTCAAAGATATTTGAACCTTTCTTTACGACCAAAACAACCGGTATGGGCCTTGGTCTTTCGCTCTCCTCGAAATTACTTGAGCGCGTAGGCGGTACACTCCATGCCGCAAGCGCAGATGGCGCCGTATTTACTATATCCCTTCCAAAACGGGTCCACGCATAATCAGCGCAAATTTCTCAGCTCCTTATGCGTTTTTTTCTAACTGCAAATACTCCAGTCAGCTATTAGGGAATCCCATAGGCCATTGGAATCCTTGTGCCAATTTAAAGCCTATGATTAACTCGCGATTCAGAAAGCGCGCGGTGCTAACATTGAGACAATATCCGGTTTATTTGGTTGATGATGACGACGCAGTTCGCAATGGGCTGTGCGTTCTTTTTGAGGCTTACGATAGAAAAGCCCTGGCCTATGCAAGCCCCGTCGGATTTCTTCGTGATGTTACAAGCGCAAAACCTGGCTGCTTGGTTCTTGACTTGCAAATGCCCCACCTGACCGGATTGGAGTTGCAAACTGAACTTATAGGGCTTGGGGTTCGATGGCCCATTGTCATGATCACTGGCCACGGCGATGTTGATCATTGTCGCGCTGCCTTTAAATCCGGTGTCATTGATTTTCTATCGAAGCCTGTGGATTCAGACCTGCTCTTTGAAGCACTGGATAAGGCCGACAGGTTTCTTGAAGCGCTGCTCGAAGCGGAAGAAACAGAGGCACTCCTTGCAACGCTGACACCGCGGGAACACGAGATTGTCAACCTGATTTGCCGTGGATGGGGGTCACGGGAGATTTCGATGGCGCTGGATATTTCCGTGCGGACTGTCGACGCGCATCGCGCCAATATTTCTGACAAATTGGGAACCAAATCCCCTGCGGAATTTGCACAGATGCTGATCATTGCTGACAGGCGATCCTAGAGTCTCAACTTGAAAAGTAGAATCCGGTCCTCGAATAATCCGATGCTGAAACAAAAGGATAGATCGCCATTTTTGCGTCCGTCAGGACGTCTGGCGATCTAGAATCGCACCGACAGATCAGTCTTCACGGCATTTTCATGGGATTGGCGTGAGAACTGCCCGATATAGTTGATACCAAAGCGGGTATTTCTGCCAATATCGATATCAATTCCAGCTTCAACATCGAGTGCGTCCTGTGCAATCGGCAAGCCTTGGATGGCGAAATTTCCGCCGCCTGCAAAGGCATGCTGCCCCGTCACTGTCACGTCTCCCATTGCATGATTCCATCCGACCATGCCACGAGCGGTTAGCGTGGCCTTCTCGTTTAACTGGAAGAGGTGCGAAGCTCTCAGACCCAGCGTTGTCGTTGTAACATTATAATCGCCTGACCGCTCGGATAGAGCTGTACGCCCACCCTCTTCCCGAAAGCCGTCACTCTTCAAATGCACATGGCTGATCCCTGCAAAGGGCTCAACAACCCCATAGCGCGTGTTAATCGCATAGCTAATTTCACCAAAACCCTGCACAGTTGTGGCTCCATAGGTGGCGTGGTTGCCGATCGGTACTAATGTCGTGACGTCCGAGATTGACGCCAAAACATAATTCTAGCGGATTGCCTGCAACATCCCACAAAGGGGACAGTCCGCATCGTCTTCACCCATTCCATTCCGCCTCGCATGACAGCACAGCCATCTGCGAGTACTTCCAGCAAAGATGGAGCCAAGCAAATGCTCCAAGTTCTTTGCTTTTACGAATTCCAACCAACATTAGCGCTTATTGGAATTGCGCTTATCTCCTGCCAAAAGCTCTAACTTGGCCACAACCCTTCCGGGTAGGAAGCGCAACTATCTCTTTACTTGGCCATCGATGGGCAAAAATCAGGATTTCCATTTTGGTCTGCATTATAGGCGAAATAGGCGAACGAATTGTCTGAAGCGTGAGAACTGAGTAAAGCAAAGTCTGTATATTTATACCAATTGAAAATATATATCACACCTTTCATCAAATCTATTCGCACGTGTAACTATTTTATGAAAAATAACAAGTTTTAATAAACCTTTGTTTTGTTCTTCGTGCCAAATGCTTATAATATTTGTGACAAATCGTTCATTTTTTTACCACACTAAGCGCACATACTCCTTTTAATACTACAAACAGCTGAATCTTGTTAAGCATAATGTGCGTTTCGGCAAACCTCCTTGCGGGAATAACCTCCAATGAACTATCCAATGCAAAGATCGAAATTTACTTCCGCAAACCATTTGTTTCCTGACAATGGCAGCCGCCATTACCTCAGAAGATCGCCTCGGTAGTTTTACCGATATCGAGTGCCGTCAAGTTTCTGTAAATGGATAGGCAGATTAATTCAAAATGATGGATTTAATATGCGGGCGGCTCAATTAACGACAGATGGCTATTGTACGGGCATGGCAGGAGCTGCACAGCGTCGTCTTAACAGCCGACGCTTAGCGCTTGTTGCATTATGGTATGGCATGGCCATGTCGGGTCTGGTTTTCTGGTACATGGTATTTGGGGTATTGGGAAAACTGTTTTAATTTTATCCCTACTGCATCCCATGATCGCCCGGACATATCGGGTTAGAAACAGGGCGAACATCGTATCATCCAAAACCGCTCCTTGTCACCACCGATCCCTATGAGGAAAATGACTGCGGTTCCGGCGTTCGTGCCTGTAGAGCAATTCCAGGAAAAATGTGTGGCGGGTTTCCGTCCGGAATTGCGTAAAACCTAGATTTAGAGCGTCGTTTGAACCTATCAAAATGCAAAACGCTCTGGGCATATATTGATTCTTAAGCCCCTCATAGAATTCTGGGCATCATTCTTCCGCCGAAAGGTCGTCCTGCGGTAGAGGGCGCGGGCGTGAGGCACGACGCTCCACCTTTTGCTTCATATGCGTTTCTCGGGCGGCAATAAAAAAATCGACCAAATCATCGACAAGCTTTTCATGCTCTATTGTTTTGAGCACGCTGGCATCAATTCTATTCCTGTACAGGACAACCAAAATCACATCTCGCGCCGCAAGGCGAAATTTGCGCATATCATAGGCGCTTGGCGGCAGCGTGCTGTCTGCGAGGGCGGGACCGAGATGCTGTGGTCCCACGACTTCTTCATTGTCGTAAATTTGCATGTCAATGTTCCGCATATTGTCTCTTCGGGACGATCTGCAACTGAAACTTCTAAAGATTGCCCCCTTCAACCCATTCGTCCGATCTCGCTCGATCAGATCAACCTGAGATAGTCTTTAAAGAATGTTTCAAGGGCCAAATAGCGTTAGGGTTGTATTCCACTTGCATGATTGTCGACCATCGTTCAAGGCACAATTGGTAGTTTTACTTATACAAAGCCGCACATCATTGATCCCGCGCCGATTATCTAGACTGGCGCGGCCTGACCCACCTGCCCGAATGCACAAAATCCAGACTTCAAAGCGTGATGTATCCAGAATTTGTCTTTGGACGCTGTTTCACCTATCTGTGGTTTTTGGAGCAATACAAGATCTGCTCAAACTTTGGTGGAGTGGGCCATGTCTCGCGCTTTTCTTTTTGTCCTGGATAGTTTTGGCATTGGTGGCGCGCCGGATGCCGCAGCCTTTGGCGACGAGGGTTCCAATACCTATGGCCATATTGCAGAAGCTTGCGCCGCAGGTCAGGGCGACAAGGCGGGACTTCGTTCCGGCCCGCTTTCCCTGCCTAACCTGAATGCGCTTGGGCTTGCTCATGCGGCACATTTGGCGTCGGGCTTTCCATTGCCCCAGCATGTTGCAGAGCCGTCCGGCCTATGGGGTGCGGCGCAGGAAATCTCCAATGGCAAGGACACGCCATCCGGCCACTGGGAAATTGCAGGCGTACCGGTGACGTTTAATTGGGGTTATTTCCCGCAGACGATTCCCGCCTTTCCGGCAAGCCTTGTTAGTGCAGCGGTGCACCGCGCTGCTCTCCCCGGCATTCTGGGAGACAAGCACGCTTCTGGAACGGATATTATTGAAGCGTTTGGTGAAGAGCACATTCGAACCGGCAAACCGATCTTTTATACATCCACCGATAGCGTGATCCAGATCGCCGCTCACGAAACGCATTTCGGGCTGCAACGACTTTATGATCTTTGCCAGATTGTGCGCGAGCTGGTCGATCCACTCAATATAGGACGTGTGATAGCGCGGCCCTTTCTGGGGGAAAGCAAAAGCACATTTGAGCGGACGGGCAATCGCCGTGACTACTCCGTCCCACCGCCTGAGCCGACGCTTTTGGACAGGCTTACTGAGACCGGGCGTACGGTCTTTGCAATCGGCAAGATTGGCGACATTTATGCCCATCGCGGGGTAAGCCATGTGCGCAAGGCGAATGGCAATATGGCGCTGTTCGACGAGACGTTGAAAGCAATGGATGAGGCAAAGGATGGCGACTTGGTTTTCACCAATTTTGTCGATTTCGACATGCTGTATGGCCATCGCCGCGATGTTTCAGGCTATGCGGCTGCGCTCGAGGCTTTTGATCGCCGCCTTCCCGAAGCGCTGGCCAAGCTGCAACCCGGCGACCTCATGATCCTGACCGCGGATCATGGCTGCGACCCAACCTATAAGGGCACGGATCATACGCGTGAGCGGGTTCCGGTTCTGTGCGCAGGGGTAGGCCTGCCCCATACCTCATTGGGGCTTCGCCTCAGCTTTGCCGATATTGGCGAGACGATTGCCGCGCATTTGAACATTGCCGCTGGCAAGCATGGTAAAAGCTTTTTGAAGGGCACCGATGCCTGAATTGCCCGAAGTAGAAACCGTAAAGCGCGGCTTGCAACCCTCAATGGAGGGCGCAACCATTCGCCAGGTGGAGCAGCGGCGTCCTGATCTGCGTTTCCCCTTTCCTGAAAGGTTTGCAGAACGACTGACCGGACAGCGTATCTCATCGCTGGAGCGGCGGGCAAAATACCTCATATTCCACCTTGATAATGGCCTTGGCCTTATCAGTCATCTTGGCATGTCCGGCTCCTACCGCATTGAGCAGGAGGATGGCAGCAATATTCCCGGCACTTTCCACCATGAACGCTCGAAGCTTTCAGCCCATGATCATGTGGTGCTGCACCTTGCCGGAAGCGACGGCATCAATCGCCGCATTGTCTATAATGATCCGCGCCGGTTCGGCTTTATGCTCTTTGCTGAACCCGATCAGCTCAATGCCCATCCTCTTATCAAAGGTCTTGGAACGGAGCCGACGGGCAACCGCCTTGATGGCTCCCTCATCGCCAGGCTCTTTGCCGCCAGGTCAGCTCCCTTGAAAGCAGCCTTGCTCGATCAGAAGCTTATTGCCGGACTGGGCAATATATATGTGTGCGAAGCTTTGTGGCGTGCCGAGCTTTCTCCCATGCGCATGGCAGGCAGTATTGCGGGTCCCGGCGGCGAGGCCACTCCCATGGCAGATCGCCTTGCAACATCCGTGCGCAATGTTATCGCCGATGCGATCAAGGCTGGCGGCTCCAGCCTTAAAGACTATGCACAGACCAATGGCGAGCTTGGATATTTCCAGCACTCCTTTTCTGTCTATGACCGCGAAGGCTCCCCTTGCCCGCGCCAGGGCTGCGGTGGCACGATATCGCGTATCGTCCAAAGTGGCCGCTCAACATTTTACTGTCCTGTTTGCCAGCATTAGGAGAATCTCTCATGGCCTATGAAAATATCATTGTAGAGACGCGTGAGAAGGTCGGGTTCATCCAACTCAACCGGCCCAAGGCGCTCAATGCACTCAACTCCGCTTTGCTCGCCGAACTGACAACCGCCCTTGAGCTTTTCGAGGCCAATGCCCGAATCGGCGCCATCGTCATTACCGGCTCTGAAAAAGCCTTTGCTGCCGGTGCCGATATCAAGGAAATGCAGACATTGCAGTTCGCAGATGCCTATACGGGCGATTATTTCAGCGGCTGGGAGCGCGTGACCCGCATTCGCAAGCCAATGATTGCCGCTGTTGCCGGCTATGCGCTCGGTGGCGGTTGTGAACTGGCCATGATGTGCGATTTCATAATTGCCGCCGATACTGCCAAGTTCGGGCAGCCGGAGATCACTCTCGGCGTCATGCCCGGCATGGGCGGCTCGCAGCGGCTGACGCGCTTTGTCGGCAAATCCAAAGCCATGGATATGTGCCTGACGGGCCGGATGATGGATGCATATGAAGCCGAGCGTAGCGGCCTTGTTTCCCGTGTCGTTCCCGCCAATGAACTTGTTGAGGAGGCTTTGAAGGCCGCACAAAAAATTGCCTCCTTCTCGCTGCCTGTCGTCATGATGACGAAAGAGACCGTGAACCGTTCTTATGAAACAACGCTGGCAGAGGGGCTGCGTTTCGAGCGGCGTGTGTTCCATTCCATGTTTGCGCTGGAAGACCAGAAGGAGGGCATGGCCGCCTTTGCCGAAAAACGCACAGCCAATTTCAAGGACCGGTAAACCCATTGCCGGGCAGGCAGATCGGGTGCTCTTTGGCGTCCCGATCAGCCTGCCGGATAGTATGACAAGAATTTGCAGAAACTCTCCACAGATTCCAAGTTGACGCAAAAGCAAACCTCATCTATAAGCCCGTCAACGTTCGGTGGCCCTTGGCCGCCCTATTATTTTGTGACGACAGCCTGAAGCTGTCGATTAGCTGACAGAAAAGAGAGGCACCATGGCCAACACTCCTTCGGCCAAGAAAGCGGCGCGTAAGATCGAAGCCCGCACCGAAGTCAACAAGTCCCGCCGTTCGCGCGTGCGTACCTTCCTTCGCAAATTCGAAGATGCGGTAGCAAGCGGTGACCAGGCTGCTGCTACACTTGCCTTCAAGGCAGTTGAGCCAGAAGTAATGCGCGCTGCATCGAAGGGTGTGTTCCACAAGAACACCGCTTCCCGCAAGGTTTCGCGCCTGTCCTCACGTCTGAAGGGCATGACTGCTTAAAGTCATTCCAATTTTTCAATAAAAAACCCGGCTAATCTTTTAGCCGGGTTTTTTATTGTCGTTTTTTGGGAATAAATTCGTTTCCTGAGGAAAAGAATACAGCCCGCCTACATAATGTCACATGCCTGTCATAACCAATGTGGGACAGAAAGCGACAGCCACTCTTTTTTGTTATTTTTCAATGGCTTAGAGGAGGTAAGCTCGAGGGCTCCGATAGGAGGTCCAGATTCAATGGCCAGAGCTACTGTCAAGCGAATATTTATTATTTTTTTTTGGGCGCCAGACTCCGCACTGCAACAAAATGTGAGCCCTAAAAAAGGCTTTGAATCCGAACACTTTTTTCAGCTTGCCCCGGTAACCGTTAAAAAAAACGCAAATCTGTTAACCCTTACTTCATCAAAAATCCCACGACTCGCACTTGCCCTTCCCGCAAAGGTTTTTGTAAGGTCCATACATCAAACGGGTGGAAGAAACCCAATTAACAGGCTTATAAAATTTTGGTTGCGAGCGCAGATTTACAGTTTGCGTAATGGGTAGTTTTTGTCGGTACTCAAGTCCAGAGGATTTGGGGCATTCCATAACACGAGAGCGTGGACGACGCTGGCGAGAGCCGGGCGTGAGTCTTGTCGCGCTCAAAACCTGAGAAGGATAGAACGGTGACATTGATCGAAAATTCGCAGTACGAGTCTTCAGTCCAAATGCGTGTCAGCGTTTCAGCTTCCAACAATTAGCTTTAAAATAGTCGGATCGTTCGCGGGGGTGAGCGTCCGAAATCACAGTCCGGCATAAGTCGGCACGAAAAACCACGGGCATACAAAAAGGCCCGAACATATCTAGCAGGATGAGGCGAATGACAATGAACAGCGGAATAATGGAAAACGGCGCAAAAGCGGCCATGGTCCCGCTCCACATGGGTGAGGGGAAATCTATGGAGATAGCCACCAGTCCCGGCGAAGCGATCTTTGAACGTGTAAAACTCAAGCTGAAAGCGAAACTGGGAAGCGAAGTTTATTCAAGCTGGTTTGGCCGCCTTAAGCTGGACGAAACATCAAAGAGCATTGTCCGCTTGTCTGTCCCCACGGCATTTCTCCGCTCTTGGATCAACAATCACTATGCCGATATGATCGCCGCATTGTGGCGTGAAGAGGACGAACAGGTCCTCAAGGTTGAAATCGTTTTTCGCAGTGCAAGCCGCGCAGCAATCCGCCCTGTATCCGAGGAAAGCGCGTTGCGCGCTGAGACTTCGGGTTCTGACCGCGCCAGCGCTGACAAGTCCGGCTTTGCTCGTGAAAAGCCGGTATTTCCCGTTGGCAATCTCGCTTCCGACAAGAAGACGCCTGCACATTTTACCGACCGTGCACAGAATGCAGTTTTTGGCTCGCCGCTCGATCCGCGTTATACATTCGACACTTTTGTCGATGGCACGCCAAACCGCGTTGCGCTTGCCGCCGCCCGCACCATAGCCGATGCTGGTGCCAGTGCTGTCCGCTTCAACCCGCTGTTCATTCATGCCTCCGTTGGCCTTGGCAAGACACATCTGCTGCAAGCCATCGCAGCTGAAGCGTTGAAGCGTCCGGAGCGTGCTCGCGTTGTCTATCTTACCGCTGAATATTTCATGTGGCGCTTTGCGACTGCCATTCGTGACAATAATGCCCTTTCGTTCAAAGAACAGTTGCGCGATATCGACCTTTTGATCATCGACGATATGCAGTTTCTGCAAGGCAAGTCGATCCAGCACGAATTCTGCCATCTCATCAATACGCTGCTCGACAGCGCCAAACAGGTCGTCGTTGCGGCAGACCGCCCGCCATCAGAGCTGGAATCACTTGATCCACGCGTTCGCTCGCGTCTTCAAGGCGGTGTCGCGCTTGAAATGATCTCGCCGGATTATGCGATGCGCCTTGAAATTCTCCAGCGCCGGCTTGTGGCCGCGCAGGCAGAGGATAAATCACTGGACATCACACCAGAAATTCTTGATCACGTCGCACGTTCCGTAACCGGCAGCGGCCGCGAGCTTGAGGGCGCGTTCAACCAGCTTCTGTTCCGCCAGACTTTCGAGCCGAATCTTTCGGTGGATCGTGTTGATGAACTTTTGAGCCATCTGATGCGCGGCGGTGAAGCCAAGCGCATTCGCATTGAAGAAATCCAGCGCATCGTTTCGCGGCACTACAATGTTTCCAAGCAGGATCTCCTGTCGAACCGGCGCACGCGTACTATCGTCAAACCACGCCAGATCGCCATGTATCTGGCAAAGATGCTGACACCGCGTTCCCTTCCGGAAATTGGCCGCCGTTTTGGTGGACGCGATCATACGACAGTGCTTCATGCAGTGCGCAAGATCGAGGATATTGTAGGCAAAGATCAAAAACTGTCGCAGGAACTTGAACTGCTCAAGCGCCTCATCAACGATCAAGCGCAATAAGCGGGCGCCATTCAACAGCTTATCAACAGAAAGCCTGCGGCGCGGACGCGTGTTCTTCCCCGCAGGCTTGCTTTTTACGTCTGTTTTCTGCCAATTTGCTTGACCTAAGGGGGAATGCCTCCCCACCACCAGACACTTGTTTGGCAAAAGTCAGTGAGACCGGTTTATCATGCGTGTAACTCTTGAACGTTCCAACCTTTTGAAGTCGCTCAACCACGTCCACCGTGTGGTCGAACGACGGAATACTATTCCAATCCTGTCGAACGTTCTGCTCCATGCTGACGGGGCCAGTCTGGCTCTGAAAGCCACTGACCTTGACCTTGAAGTGACGGAAGCCACTGCGGCGCAGATCGAGCAGGCGGGCGCCACCACAGTTCCGGCACATCTGCTTTACGATATTGTCCGCAAATTGCCCGACGGCGCGGAAGTCATGCTCGCAACCAATGCGGATGGTAATTCCATGGCCGTCACATCCGGCCGCTCAAGCTTCCGTCTCCAGTGCCTGCCGCAATCGGATTTTCCTGAGCTGACCGCCGGTACATTCACCCATACATTCCGCCTGCCCTCAAGCGCCATCAAGGGCCTGATTGATCGCACGCAATTTGCCATTTCCACGGAAGAAACCCGTTATTACCTCAATGGCATCTACTTCCACACGATTGAGAGCGATGGCGCCCTGAAGCTGCGTGCCGTTGCCACAGACGGGCACCGTCTTGCCCGTGCCGAGCTTGAAGCGCCTGCTGGCAGCGAAGGCATGCCTGGCATTATCATCCCGCGCAAGACCGTCGCCGAATTGCAGAAACTCGTCGACGATCCCGATGTCCTGGTGACAGTCGAATTGTCGGAAACGAAAATTCGTTTCACGATTGGCTCTGTTGTCCTCACCTCCAAGCTGATCGATGGCACATTCCCGGATTATCAGCGCGTCATTCCATCAGGCAATGACAAGAAGCTGACGATTGACAGGCAGAGCTTTGCTTCCGCTGTTGACCGTGTTTCGACAATTTCGAGCGAACGCGGCCGCGCGGTCAAGCTGACGATCTCCGAAGGTCAGGTTACGCTTACCGTTAACAATCCGGACTCAGGCAGTGCCACGGATGAATTGGCTGCTGACTATGATTCCGATGCAATTGAAATCGGATTCAATGCCAAATACCTCCTCGATATCACGGCACAGCTGACAGGCTCCGAGGCAATCTTCATGCTCGCCGATGCGGGTTCACCCACATTGGTGCGTGATACGGGCGATGAGAATGCGCTTTATGTGCTCATGCCGATGCGGGTCTAGCCGCCTTACACATTCTCATGGCCGATGATCCCACTATGGACGCGGGCAAGCAAGCCCGCGTTTCAATCGGCAGGCTGAAGCTTAGCAATTTCCGCAACTATGAAAGCCTTTCCTTACGGCTTGCACCTTCGCACGTCGTTCTCACCGGCGAAAACGGTGCAGGCAAGACGAATCTTCTTGAGGCAATTTCCTTTCTTTCTCCCGGCCGCGGTCTGCGCCGTGCCACCTACACCGATGTTACCCGCAATGGAGCAAGCGACGGCTTTGCTATCCATGCCTCTATCGATACCCCCGAAGGCACGGTCGATGTGGGAACGGGACTTGCCGGCAATGGGCCGGGCGATACGGCCCGCCGCGTCCGCGTCAATGGCGTGACCGCCAGTGCGGACGACCTGCTCGATTACTCGCGCATTCTCTGGTTGGTTCCTGCCATGGATGGTTTGTTCACTGGTCCCGCCGCTGATCGTCGACGCTTTCTCGACCGCATGGTCCTTGCCATTGATCCGGCCCATGGCAAACGTGTTCTCGACTATGAAAAATCCATGCGGAGCCGTAACCGTCTGCTTACGGAAGAACGCTCGAATGATGCATGGCTTGATGCCATTGAGACGCCCATGGCTGAGCTGGGCATTGCCATCGCTGCGGCCCGCGCGGAGCTGATGCGTCTCATCAATGGCATGATTGAGCGCATGCCGGATGATACCCCCTTCCCCAAGGCCGATTGCCTGCTTGAAGGCGAGTTAGAGCAGCGCGTCGGCATCGAGTCTGCAACGGATGTGGAGGAAGTATTTCGCCGCGCGCTGCATGATGGCCGCACGCGTGACCGCGCAGCAGGACGCACGCTTGACGGGCCGCATCGTTCCGATCTGCTCGTGCGGCATCGTCCCAAATCCATGCCAGCGGAACTTTGCTCGACTGGCGAGCAGAAAGCCCTGTTGATCGGACTTATACTTTCCCATGCCCGTCTTACGGGGGAATTGGCGGGGATGGCTCCGATCCTGCTTCTTGATGAAATAGCGGCGCATCTGGATGAGGGTCGCCGCGCCGCGCTCTTTGATATTATCGAGGAACTGGGTGGCCAGGCTTTCATGACTGGCACCGACAAGGCGCTGTTCAAAAGCCTGGAAGGCCGTGCTCAGTTTTTCGATGTATCGCACGGCAAGGTAGTTAGCACTTAGCTGACGGTGCAGCCCCACTAAAACAAGTGGATTAATGCTCTCTAAACCCACCTACTTACAACTTGTACTTGCAAAATCTCCATATCGCGTAATTACTAAGCGAATCTGACACATAAATTAATGATGGGAGAGCATTCATTATGTGGAATCAGGTTTATAATCCATTCAACAATGCTGTTCTGTCGACACTGGCCGCCGCTATACCTGTCGTCATCTTGCTTGCGCTGATCGCGTCAAACAAGGTCAAGGTCCATCTGGCGGCGATTATTGCCCTTATCGCAGCCAATCTGGTTGCAATCTATATTTTTACAATGCCTGCCGATCTGTCCCTGCGTGCTTCACTGCTGGGAATAGTCACCGGCTTTTTCCCGATTGGCTGGATTGTTCTCAATGTTATTTTTCTTTACCGGCTGACTGTTGAGAAAGGCGTTTTCGAAACGCTGCAAAACACGATTGGCGGGGTCACACGTGACAGGCGCCTGCAGATCCTGCTGATTGCCTTTTCATTCGGTGCCTTTTTTGAAGGCGCGTCGGGCTTTGGTACGCCTGTTGCGGTCACGGCGGCCATCCTTATCGGCCTCGGTTTCTCGCCGCTTGCGGCATCCGGCCTCTCACTTATCGCCAATACGGCCCCTGTTGCCTATGGCGCGCTTGGCACACCCATTGCTGGCCTTTCCAGCGTAACCGGCATTGATCCCTTTCTCCTTGGCGCGATGGTTGGGCGACAATTGCCCTTCTTTTCGCTGATTATTCCCTTTTGGGTGGTCTGGGCCTTCGCAGGCTATAAGGGAATGAAGGAGGTCTGGCCGGCCATTCTGGTCACCGGCGTCTCCTTTGCGATTCCTCAATTCCTGATCTCCAATTATATCAATCCATGGATTGTCGATATTGGCGCTTCGCTGATCTCCATGGCCTGCCTCATTGGCTTCCTGCGCATCTGGCAGCCCAAGGTGATATGGACCTCGACAGCACTGCGCATCCGGGATGATTCCGCCAGTCAGGCGCCAGCAGTCAAAATGTCGAAAAAAGAGCCTACACGGGCGGAAGTCTGGGCTTCTCTCACCCCGTGGATCATCGTTTGCGCTGTGCTTTTGCTGTGGGGCACGGACTGGTTTAAGGGGATGGTCAACCCGTGGGCCACGTGGAGCTATCCCGTCCCCGGCCTCAACGAACAGATTATGAAGGTTGCGCCTATTGCCGCGACACCCACACCGGAGAAAGCTGTTTTCGCCTTCACATGGCTCTCTTATACGGGTTCCGGCATGTTGATCGCCGCTATTATTTCCGGCTTTCTCATGGGTTATACACCACTTGAATTGATCCGCAGCTATGGGCGGACCCTCAAACTCTGCTCCTATTCACTCATTACCATTTCCGCAATGCTGGCAATCGGCACGCTCACACGGCTGTCCGGCATAGATGCTACCCTCGGGTTGGCCTTTGCAACGACCGGCGTGCTTTATCCGTTCTTCGGGACATTGCTTGGCTGGCTCGGGGTGGCGCTGACAGGTTCCGACACCGCGTCCAATGTGCTGTTTGGCAATCTGCAGAAGATCACGTCAGAGCAACTCGGCCTCTCGCCGATCCTCATGGGTGCGGCCAATTCATCCGGCGGCGTCATGGGCAAGATGATTGATGCGCAGTCCATCGTTGTCGCCTCGACCGCAACCAACTGGTATGGGCATGAGGGGACGATCCTGCGTTTTGTCTTCAAGCACTCGATTGTGCTGGCTTGCCTTGTCGGCATTCTGGTCATGCTACAGGCTTATGTCTTTACCTGGATGATCGTAACGCCGCCTTGATTGATCAGGGCAAATAAGATTTTCGTCTCGTCGTGCATTGTAGCGCGACGAGCCGGCTAGTTGGCAGGCTTTAGCTCCGAACCGCTTTTTAGAATCTTATCGCCATTTTCCTGTTCGATCAGGTAGGCGGGGTCATCTTGGGAAGCAAGGCGGGTTACTTCTGCCCCTTTGATTTTCCTTGTCACTCTGGTTGTGAATGTGTGGATGATTTTACCGCTTGCGGAGCCGTTACCCCATTCAACCATGTTGCCATTATAGAATTTCGTCATGGTGCTTTCCTTTCCTGTGGCAACAAGCCGTCCAATAATTGACGGATTGCCTCAACAGCCTTGCGCGATGTTGCCTCCGGTTCGGTCGAATTGGCAATCCACAGCGAGGCATGAGTTAGCGCGCCATTCAGGACTCGCGCAACTGCTTCCGGGTCGACATCTCTGATCGCACCCTCGTCACGCAGCCGGGTCAGACTATCACTCATGGAGCGGATACAACTATTGGTCGTAGGCCAGTTTGCCGGATCGCCCAGAACAGCTGGCCCATCCAATAGCACGATACGCTGGATTTCCTGCTCGATTGCCATTAAATCTGTCATATCCAAGGGTAATCTTCCCGTTTTTAACGGCTATCTGATGCACACAT
>UCNP01000052.1 GCA_900473335.1 Hyphomicrobiales bacterium
TGCCAGCACTACTTCGAGGCCGCGGGATATGACCCGGAATAAGTCGAATCTGCTCTAGAACCCTTGCGGCGTATAGGTCGTGCCATCCTGATAAGCATGTGTCTCACCCTTGTGTAGCATTGGGCGAGTGAAAAACTCAATCAGATCAACTAATTGAGTAATTTCAATGCAATAAAAAGGGAATGGTGCCCAGAAGAGGACTCGAACCTCCACGCCTTGCGGCACACGGACCTGAACCGTGCGCGTCTACCAATTCCGCCATCTGGGCAGCGGATTTCATCTAAGGGGCGCTCAAGGGTCTGTCAATGAATATATTGGGCAATTATTCGACAATCGTCCTTAAATCGGATGCCATGACATGACCGAGGCGGATCATAGAGCATCGGCTTGAAAAGTGGAATTCCGGTTCGGATAATCCGATGCTAAAACAAAAGGATAGNNATAGATCGCCATTTTGCGTCTGTCAGGATGTCCGATGATCTAGAATCCGCACAACGGAATTCCCGTGCGCAATTGCGCAAAAATGGAAGGGTGAAGCAGATCAAAAGCAAAATCTGCTCCACCCCTCCTGGTTATTACCCTGCCAGCACTTCCTTTGATGCAACGGTCGAGTCGGCATTGAGTTTGTAGATGATCGGTACGCCTGTAGCCAATTCTTGCGCGACAATCTCTTCACCAGTGAGGCCTTCAAGCGCCATGATGAGCGCGCGTAGTGAATTGCCATGCGCAGCTACCAGAACGGTCTCGCCGCGCAAAACATGAGGTTGAATCTCGTGAAGATAATAGGGCCAGACACGCGCGCCTGTATCGCGCAGGCTCTCGCCTCCGGGTGGCGGCACATCATAGGAACGGCGCCAGATATGCACCTGGTCTTCGCCCCATTTGGCACGGGCGTCATCCTTGTTAAGACCAGAGAGGTCACCATAATCGCGTTCATTCAGTGCCTGATCGCGGATGGTTTGAAGACCGGTCTGACCAACTTCTTCGAGTATGTGCTGCAGAGTGTTTTGCGCGCGCGAAAGGACGGATGTGTAAGCAATATCGAATTTCAGACCCTTGGCCTTCAAGCGTTTGCCGGCGTCCTTGGCTTCTTCATGGCCGAGTTCAGTCAGCGCCGGATCGCGCCAGCCTGTAAAAAGATTTTTCAAGTTCCATTCGCTCTGGCCATGGCGAACGAGGACGAGGGTTCCGGACATTCTGAAGACTCCTTTTAAGGCACTATTTAGTTGGAAATGCTTTGATCGCTGAGGCCTAGGACATCGAGCATGGAGTAAAGACCAGGCTTGCGACCCTTGCCCCAAAGTGCAGCCTTGATTGCGCCACGCGCAAAGATAGTGCGATCCTCCGCATGATGGGACAGCGTGATGCGCTCGCCTTCACCCGCAAGAATGACAGAATGGTCACCGACCACCGAGCCGCCGCGCAAGGTGGCAAAACCGATCGTCCCAGCCTGCCGGGGGCCGGTATGTCCGTCGCGTACCCGAACACTATGCTGGCTAAGGCCGATCTCCCGGCCATCAGCCGCCGCTTGTCCAAGCAGCAGGGCCGTGCCCGATGGCGCATCGACCTTATGTTTGTGGTGCATTTCAAGGATCTCGATATCGAATTCCTCGCCCAGTGCTTTTGCTGCCTGTTTGACCAGAACGCCAAGCAGATTGACACCAAGACTCATATTGCCCGATTTGACGACCACGGCATGGCGCGCTGCGGCATCAATCTTGGCATTATCCTCAACAGAGCAACCTGTTGTACCAATCACATGAATGATACGCGCCTGTGCAGCCAATTCGGCAAATTCAATGGTCGCGGCAGGAGTAGTAAAATCAAGCACACCCTCAACATCGATGAAAACAGAAAGGGCGTCATCGGTAATTGGAATACCGAGGTGACCAACGCCGGCAAGTTCGCCCGCATCCTGACCAATATGCGGCGAGCCAGAACGCTCTATGGCACCGGCAAGTAGGGCGCCCGGTGTCGCTTGTATGATGCGTATCAAGGTCTGGCCCATACGCCCACCAGCCCCCGTCACGGCAAGCTTCATCGGATTTTGTGCGCTCATTCCTTTGATCCCGTGAGTTGGTCGGCCTTGTCCTCATCAAAAGCAATGATGGGTGACTCGTCCCTGCCTTGCAATTGATAGAACCGCGCGTAAACGCCATTTGGCCGGGCAAGCAAGGTTTCGTGGACGCCTTCTTCGACAACGCGACCGGCCTCCATGACGACGATATGGTCTGCATTAACAATGGTCGAGAGACGATGGGCAATGACGATGGTTGTACGGCCCTGCATGCTGCGCTCAAGAGCCTGCTGTACGCGCTTTTCGGATTCATTATCGAGCGCTGAAGTGGCTTCATCGAGCAGGAGAATGGACGCATTGCGCACGATTGCACGCGCAATCGACAGGCGCTGGCGTTGGCCACCGGAAAGCGTAATGCCATTTTCGCCGACTTCAGTACCGTAGCTTTGCGGCTGTTTGATGATGAACTCATCGGCATTGGCGAGCTTTGCCGCCTCGATAACCTCTTCATCAGTCGCGTCCGGTCGTCCATAGCGGATATTATCCGCGATGGTGCCCTCAAACAGATAGGGCTGCTGCGAGACATAGGCGATTGACTGACGCAATGATCGCTTGCTGACATAGGCAATGTCTTGCCCATCAATCAGAATGCGTCCGCCATCAATATCGTAGAACCGCTGAACGAGGCCAATCAGCGTCGATTTTCCCGCTCCAGACGCGCCGACAATTGCCGTGGTCTTGCCAGCTTCAGCGGTGAAGCTGACATTATGGAGAACCGGAATGCCATTGGCATAGCCGAAGCTGACATTGTCGAACTGTACCTCGCCATTGGGCACTGTAATTGGTACGGCACCGATACTATCCGCCTGACGCGGTTCGATGTCGAGAATTTCATAAATCATGCGGGCGTTAACGAGCGAGCGCTCAAGGCCAACCTGCACCCGGGCAAGACGGCGAACCGGGTCATAAGCGAGCAGAACAGCAGTGATGAAGCTGAACATCGCTCCAGGGGGCTGCGCATCGTAGACCGCACGAAAACCCGTATACATGATCATGGATGCAATGGCTGTGCCAGCAATCAGCTCCGTAACCGGTGTAAGCCGCTCGGAAACGCGTGAAATCTTATTGGCGCGGCCTTCTGCCCGTGTGATTAGCGCGCTTATCTTGCCCCGCAATTGATCTTCCATGGTGAATGCCTTGACGATGGCAATCCCTTGGGTGGCCTCCTGCATCGCACCCAAAAGGTGCGAGTTAAGGGTCACGGATTCGCGGTGAATCACCCGCAAGCGCTTGGTCAGGTAACGCACTGTAATCAGCACAGGCGGACCGATCAGCAATGCAAAGAGCGATAGCAGAGGATCTAGCAGGATCATCGTGCCGACAAGCGCAATAAGCGTCGGAATATCCTTGCCAATCGTTGTGACGACGATGTCGAGGAGTTCGCGAACGCCTCCAATGTTCTGGTTGATACGTGCGGCAAGCTGGGCAGAGCGCGTATCGTGATAGAAGTCGAGGCCAAGCTTCATTAAATGGTCGAAAATGCGATGCTGGTAACGCGCTACAATGCTGTTACCGACTTTAGCCATTGTTACCGATTGTACATAGGTTGCAACACCGCGGATGACGAAGGCAGCAAGAATGCCAAGGCTGATCGGTATGATGAGATCCTCGCGGCGCTCATAATAGATCTTGTTGATCACATCCTTGAAAATATAGGCGACAAAAGCCGTGCTTAGTGCAACGGCCAGCATCGCGATAACGGCAATTGTGTATGAAGAGCGGTGTTGACGGACATTTTCGCCAAGAACCCTGCCGACGACGCGTCTGGCTTCAGTCGGGTCGATCTTTTTCTTCTTGGGTACACCATTCATGACAGGCGGCAACTCGCTGGTACTAAAATCTCAGGCAAACTTCCTTTGCAGGAAGTTTTGCCGCGTGATCCTGTCCCTATAGCGTTATTGTCTCGCCTTGCCTATGGGTTTTGGCCCGGCTGGTTGAATGCGGTGGACAGTGTTGCCTTGATGCCCCACGCCTTGCCATAAGCGCTTTGCAGTTTGATGAAATCAAAACTGCGCTTCAAGCTTATGTTTTCAGGCAATTCCGGCGCAGTTTCCCTAGTCTTTGCGCCACCGGCGGCCTTCGGTAGCAACGCCGAAACGGGCTGGTGTGCGGGCAAATGCCGAAAGGCCACTCAAAGCTGCCAGAGGATGCGTGATGATGTAAACTGGCATTTCACGCAATATCTGCTGATGCGGTGCCTTGTCCTCGAAGGCTGCGCGGAAGGCGGGGTCTTTCAATGGCTCTACGATCCTTTGAACGATACCCCCGGCAAGATATATGCCGCCGCGGGCCATGAAGGTGAGGGCGAAATCACCTGCCAGACGGCCAAGATAGGTGACAAATAGTGCCAGCGTTTCTTTGGCTTCCGCAGATTCACCGGAAAGCCCGGCAGCGGTAATGTCAGCTGGCGTTTCCAGCTTCGGTTCTGTGCCGCCAACTTTACAAATGGCGCGATAAATATTCTGTAGGCCACGTCCGCAAAGCAACTGTTCGCCGGAAATGCGGCCATCAATATGCTCAATATGCGGAAAGAGTTCAAAATCGCGCGCTGTTCGAGGCCCCATATCCACATGGCCGCCTTCACCAGGAACGGGAACCCAGCTCGCACGCGAACGAACCATGCCTGCAACGCCGAGACCTGTACCGGGTCCAAGCACTGCGCGGCTGCCATGAGGATCGCCTGCACCGCCGCCAAGCTTTTCAAGATGCTTGGGCTCAAGCGATACGACTGCAAGCGCTTGCGCTTCGAAATCATTGATGACGGTAATATCGGAAAGGCCGAGCGTCTCCATCATCTGGTGCGGTTTGACGACCCAGTCACAATTGGTCAGCTCAATTTCATCGCCTTCAACAGGGCCTGCAATAGCGAGAACTGCAGAACGAGGCTGGATTGATGTGTGATCAAGAATGGCGTTCTGGATAGCTTCATCAATGGTTGGGAAATCAGCGGTTTGCAGTACAGGAAATTCTTTAGGCTCGGCATAGGCATCGACAAGAATTGCGAAACGCGCATTGGTACCGCCAATATCGCCGACCAGGATTGGAAACTTCATAATGTGGTCGATATCTGCCTGTGTAACCATTATCGCTTTCCTGTTTTAATTATCGCTAGGGCCGCTATCCGTCGGATCAGACGAATGGCGCATCAATGTATTGTCGGCTGCATCATCGCGTAGCAGGCCTCTTTTTTGCACCAGAACCTCGGCCGTTGCCCGGTTCAATGCCATCGGAATATCGTAAACACTGGCAAGTCGCATAAGTGCTTTTACATCGACATCATGAGGCAATGGTGACAGTGGATCGACAAAGAATATCAGCCCGTCAATCCGGCCCTCGGCGATCAAGGCGCCGATCTGCTGATCCCCACCAAGCGGCCCGCTTTTGACGCGGGCAATAGTCAGGGAGGGGCAAGCTGCCTGTATCAGGCCGCCAGTCGTGCCAGTAGCAACTATATCGC
This sequence comes from Hyphomicrobiales bacterium, assembly GCA_900473335.1. GTDB lineage: Bacteria > Pseudomonadota > Alphaproteobacteria > Rhizobiales > Rhizobiaceae > Phyllobacterium. The sequence continues at coordinate 5,535 of UCNP01000052.1, forward strand.
ATGGCGCAAGCAAGGTTTCATAGGTGCGCGCAAACGCTACCATGTCATCCTTCTTTTGGTCATGCGCAATCAAGGCGAGGCGGAATGGCTGTGTCATTAAAACTCTGTTTCGGGATGGTGCCCTAAATCGATTGAAACCCTATAAACAATTCACGCTGCCGTGAAAAGGGCAGAGCATAAAAAGACATCAAGGCTTTTGCCCTGGGATTGGTACATCCTCCGGTGCGTCCTCGCCTGTATAGGCAGACGCCTGCGGAACAGCCGCCCCATCGCCAAGCGTAACCTCTTCAACTGATTTTGGACCGGGTGCATTCAGTATCTGGGCGCAAAGCTTGGGAAGGTCCGAGAGCATCATCACTTTGGGCTTAACCGGATTTTTGGGTGGCGGCGCTTTTTTCCAAGGTTCATCAGTAAACCACCAGGCCAAAGGCTTGCCGCAACCATCATCGGTTCCTGTCGGCTCCTGAGCTTTGCACTCCGGCGATCCGGGTTGGCATTTGATCCTTACATGGAAATGGTAATAGTGGCCCCAATAGGGACGTACCTTGCTCAACCAGCCACGATCGCCCTGCACGCTGTCGCATAGTTTTTTCTTTATACCGGGGTGGACAAAAATTCGCTCGACTTCAGGATAGCTTGCGGCGCGTTTTAAAAGCGCAGTGCGACTTGCGCTCCATTTATCAGGGTCCACATATAAGGTATCGCCCTGAAGCATGGATTTTGCTTCGACGGTTTCGCGTTCCTGATCGCTGAAGCGCCGCTTTGGCATCGGGGTCAGCCAAATATCCGCGTCAAGTCCAACTTGATGCGAAGCATGACCGGTCAACATCGGTCCTCCACGCGGCTGCGAAATATCGCCGACCAGTAGGCCGGGCCAGCCATCTTTTGCTGCAGCCTCGCGTGCCAGCCGCTCCAAGAGCGCAATCATGCGTGGATGGCCCCAATTGCGGTTTCGTGACAGGCGCATGACCTGCCACGCCGGTCCATCTACGGGCAAAGCAACACCGCCGGCAAGGCAACCTTTGGCGTAGAAACCGGTCGATTGCGGCGCGCCGACAGTAGGCAATAATTGTGAGCCGAACAGGCGTTTTGCAGGCCCATCCTCGGCGACAGCGTTAAGCGTGCTTGCCAATGAAATTAATATGCCAACAGCAAGCCGGACCAGAGTTTTCGATATCATTTTTGTTGTCCAATGAATGGCAAGCCAAATTGCTCACTCATCCGAGCTTTATGATGGCCAGATTCGCACGAAACCCGCAATATGAGAACAGCCACAGGTTTGATTCGCACGGACCCACATCATGAGAGCAGTCATTTTCGAGCAATTCGGTCAGCCGCCACAAGTGAAAAACATTGCTGACCCGAATCCTGCCACAACAGGCGTTGTGGTTAAAGTGGAAGCGACGGGCCTTTGCCGTAGCGATTGGCATGGCTGGATGGGACATGATGCGGATATTGTGCTCCCGCACGTGCCAGGACATGAATTGGCAGGAACTATTGAGTCTATTGGTAAGCATGTCACGCAGTGGAAGGTGGGACAGCGTGTAACGGTGCCATTTGTCGGTGGCTGCGGTCATTGCTTCGAATGCAACTCCGGTAATCATCAGGTGTGTGAAAGCCAGTTCCAGCCCGGCTTTACCGCATGGGGCTCCTTTGCGGAATATGTCGCGCTCGACTTTGCGGATACCAACCTCGTCGCCCTGCCGGATTCGCTGGATTTTGCCACGGCGGCAAGTCTTGGCTGCCGATTTGTGACCTCCTTCCGCGCCATTGTCGACCAGGCGAAAGTGAAGCCAGGCGAATGGGTGGCAGTGCATGGATGCGGCGGCGTCGGCCTTTCGGCAATCATGATTGCCACTGCTATGGGTGCAAACGTTATTGCCATTGATCTGACCGAGGAGAAGCTAACCTTTGCCCGTGAGCTTGGAGCTGTTGCAACCGTCAATGGACGCGAAACGGATATAATCGGAGCTGTGAGGGAAATCACCAAAGGCGGCGCCCATGTTTCTCTCGATGCGCTGGGACACCCCTCTACCTGCTTTAACTCAATCGCCAATCTGCGCCGGCGCGGCCGACATGTGCAGGTGGGGTTGATGCTTGGCGATCATGCCCATTCACCTGTTCCCATGGACAAGGTGATTGCGCATGAGTTGGAGATATATGGAAGCCACGGCATGCAGGCATTTCGCTATAGCGCTTTGATGGCCATGCTGGAGACGGGCAAGCTGAAGCCACAGAAATTGATCGGCAAGGAAATCGCCTTGGATGATGCGCCTGCAGCCTTAATGGCCATGGATCGCTTCGAGGGCATTGGAATCAATGTGATTACGAGTTTTCAATAGATGCCCGCCAGCTTCCGTCGCGCCACATGGCCGCAAAGGCAGTGCCATAGTCGGGATAGCGAAATGAGAAGCCAAGAGATTTGATCCGCTTGTTTGAGACGCGTTTGTTTTCACCATAAAAGGAACGCGCCATCGGCGTCAGCTGCGCTGTTTCAAAATCTGATTCTTCGGGTGGTTCAACACCCATTAATTCGGCGGCATAGGCGACAACATCCTGCGGAGGAGCTGGCTCGTCATCCGTGATGTTGAATATGCCGCCTTGATTATGTGTGCTGAGAAATTGTAGCGCACCAGCTATATCATCCACATGGATCCGGTTAAAAACCTGTCCGGTTTTATTGAGCCTCCGCGCCGTACCATTGGTAAGATTGACGAAGGCATTCCGGCCCGGCCCATAAATTCCCGAAAGTCGCAATATTGCGAGCGCGACGCCGCGTTCATCGGCCAGAGCCTGCCAGCTTTGTTCGGCATCGACGCGCTCCATGGAGCGCGCAGATACCGGGCTGCAAGGCGTCGTTTCATCGACCCATGCGCCTGCGTGATTGCCATAGACGCCGACTGTCGACAGATAACCGATCCATTGCAGCTTTGGCATGGCGTGCCGGATAGTGTCGCCAAAAAGGGCAATGACGGGATCGCCAGTTTTTGCCGGAGATGTTGAGATAACCAGATGTGTAATAGTTTCCAGGGCGTCGGCAATCTCCTGCGACGCATGTGTGCCGTGAAACAGAAATGGCGTTATGCCTTCCCTGTCGAGGGTTGCCAGTTTTGCATTGTCGCGCGTCGTCCCGCCGATAAAGTCAGCTTTGGAACCAATGAGACGGGCAAAGGCGCGGGCCGAATAACCGGCACCAAAAAGGAAAATCTTCATGGCTGATTGTTTGCGCCATTGTGCCATTCGGTCAAGACTGTCGCGTCATTTTCTTCAATCGCATGAATAAGCCGAAGATTTGCAAAATTTTCCCGGTTCAGGAGTTGGCTCAAAGCCCATACTGCCGAGCCGCGCACAAGTGGAGACGGGTCGGATAGATGGCGCTTCACCGGATCGATCAAGTCCGGATCATTGGAATTACCGCAAGCATTCAAGACATTTCGCAAAAAACGATCACGGCCAATCCGCTTTATGGGGGAGCCAGAAAATAAAATCCGAAAGGCAGGATCATCCAAGGTTAACAGGTAGGCAAGGGAGGGCGAACGAAGATCGTCGCGCGCGCGCAACTTGGCTTCGCTGGCGGTTTCGGCGAATTTATTCCACGGGCAGACGGCAAGACAATCATCGCAGCCATAGATGCGGTTGCCCATTGCTTTGCGAAACTCAGGGGCAATCGGCTCCTTATGTTCAATCGTGAGGTAGGAAATGCAACGTCGTGCATCAAGCTGATAGGGAGCTGGAAAAGCCAGGGTTGGGCAGGCATCAAGACAGGCGCGGCATGAGCCGCAATGGTCCGGCTCTTTCACGTCCCATGGCAATTCAGCTGTGGTGAAAATGGTGCCGAGAAAAAGCCATGACCCATGGGTGCGGCTTACCAGATTGGTGTGTTTGCCCTGCCAGCCAATACCGGCAGCTTCTGCCAGCGGCTTCTCCATAACCGGAGCCGTGTCAACAAACACTTTGAGGCCCTCGCCTAAAGCCCGCGAAGCAAAGCGACTGGCCACCCCTTTTAGCTTACCTTTTATGATGTCGTGATAATCGCGGTTCTGGGCGTAGACAGAGATTGCTGCCTTATCTTTTTGGTGAAGGACCGACAGCGGATCGCTATCCGGGCCATAATTCATGGCAAGAACAATGATGGAGCGAACGTCCGGCCACAAGGCAAGGGGATTGCCTCGGCGCTCTTGTGTTTCCTGCATCCATTCCATGCTGGCATGGCGACCAAGTGCCAGATATTCGCGCAGCCGCTCTTCAGCCTGCGGGATTGAGTCCGGGCTGGTAATGGCAACAAGATCAAACCCGGCAGCCCGTGATTCCTCAATAATGAATTGTTTAAGCCGTTCCTGCTGGTTTTGATTCATTTGCATGACAACCGTGCATAAGGACTTGAACGCTCAATAAAATCAAAAATCCAGATCACCATAATGCGACGCAGGTGGCAAGCCACGCACGCGGTCCGCCAGCAGCGGACGGAAGGAGGGCCTGGATTTCATCCGCGTGTACCAATCTCTTGCCGCGCGATACTCGGCCCATTTCACTTCGCCGAGGTAATCAAGGATTGAGATAGAGGCGGCTGCGGCCATATCTGCATAGGTTGGAGCCGGTCCGGCAAGCCAATTGCGTGTTGCGGTCAGCCAATCAATATACTTCATATGCTGGGTGATATTTGCGCGCGCTGCGCGAATAGCGGCACTGTCCGGCGCGCCTCCACCCTGTTCGGCGGTCATATGCAGCTTGAAAATACGTTCGCGTGCCATGTGCCGCGTCACTTCATTCTCAAATTTGCTCAGGAACCAATCGACCAGCCGGCGTACCTCGGCGCGATTGAGGGAATCTTCAGGAAATAAACGGCGGCTGCGTTTCAATGCGCCACGTGTTTCGTCAATATATTCTGCAATTACAGACGCTCCGGCTACCGGCACGTCACCTTCTGCCAGCAATACAGGCAATGTACCTGCGGGATTAAGCGACAGGAATTCCTTGCGGCGCGCCCAGCTATTTTCCTCAATCAGCTGCACCTCAATATCATATTCATTGAGGATCAGCCGCGCATATCGCGAGCCGGTGGACATGGGATGATGAAAAAGCGTCAACATGGCAGATATTCTTGAATCTTTCGAACTGGCATTTTTCTGGGCAGCATCGTATTGCAGGCACAGCAGACATAAGGCCAATGCTATAGGCGCAACCGCGACATGAGACAAGTAAACACGATTTAACAAAGAGGCCGTTATCGCTGCATCATTTCTTAAACGTGAATCGGTTAAGAAAGAAATTGTGCAGCATATTCAATTGCTACGGTGCCCTTTTGGCGGGGCGTAAACCGCAGCGCCGGTTAAGAAAGCGGTAAGCATAAACATGGAAACACAGACGATCGTCGAAGCGCTTTTCTTGGGACTATTAGAGGGCCTTACTGAATTTATCCCTGTATCTTCGACCGGGCATCTTTTGCTCGCGGGTCATTTTCTGGGTTTTGAATCCAATGGCAAGACCTTCGAGGTGCTGATCCAACTTGGTGCAATCCTTGCGATCCTGACGGTCTATTTCGGACGCCTTCTGAAAATAGCGCGTGATTTGCCCAGCGATCCAAAGACCCGGCGTTTTGTTACCGGCGTATTGATAGCGTTTTTACCCGCAGTGATTATTGGTGTTCTTGCGCATGGCTTGATCAAAGCCATCCTGTTTGAATCACCAATGCTGATCTGCACCATGCTGATACTGGGTGGACTTGTCCTGCTATGGGTGGACAGGCTCGATCTGCAACCACGTTACACCGATGCGATGGATTTTCCTTTGCCACTCTATTTCAAGATCGGCCTCTTCCAGTGTTTTGCCATGATCCCCGGCACATCGCGTTCTGGATCGACCATTGTTGGAGCTTTGCTGTTGGGAGCCGACAAACGTTCGGCGGCTGAATTTTCGTTCTTTCTTGCTATGCCAACCATGGCAGGAGCCTTTGCCTTGGACCTGTTCAAAAATCGCAATGTCCTGACATTTGATGATTTTTCCCTGATAGGCGTCGGATTTATTGCAGCCTTTATATCTGCCGTGCTGGTCGTCCGCTATCTCCTCGATTATGTGTCGCGCCATGGTTATGGGCTTTTTGCCTGGTGGCGGCTTATCGTCGGAACTGTAGGACTCGTTGCGCTCATATTGATGCGCTGACGCACTATTCCATAGCAATCTATTTTATGATGCACCCGTCAATGACGGGTGACCCCGCCCTTTTGTGTCGCGCGCGAAGTCTTGCATTGTACAAATGGCATGAATTATTATTCAGAGTATGAATTATATTGACAAGTATATTTCTTTGAGCTTAGCTGCCTGTGTCGGCATTCGAGGAGGATTGCCGATTTTCGCAAAGTAAAGTGGCTGCATCGAAGCGCCGCGCACAAATGGGAGGGGCTTCGGCCTCGAGGAGGACACTTGCGCACTTTTTTAGGCACGACCGCGATGGCGGTCCTTGCAACGACCCTTTTTGCATCACCAGTCAAAGCTGAAACGGAATCACCGTTCCACTGCAAGCCCGGTGAAAAATACGTGATGAACGTCATGGTTTCCGGTGTCGAATACTGGTTCCCGGTCTATGAGATGTTCAAGCAGGCGGGCAAACAGCTCGGTTGCGAGACAGCTTATACCGGTACTCCGGAATATGACGTCAACAAGCAGATCGCCAGTTTCGATCAGGCTTTGGCGCAAAATCCAGCCGGTATTCTTGTTCATCCGATGAATTCCGATCCCTTCATTGAGCCGATCAATCGCGCTATTGATCAGGGAACGGCAGTTGTGACATTTGCTGCGGATTCTCCGCTGTCAAAACGCATATCCTTCATCACGTCAGATAATATCCGCGAAGGAACCTACGCAGCAGACGCCATCGCCAATAAGCTTGGCGGCAAGGGCGAATATGCGGTGTTGGAAAATCCAGGTCAGGATAATCACGACAAGCGCGTTACGGCCTTTGTTGACCGGATGAAGGCGAAGTGGCCGGATATGAAGCTGGTTGGTCGCGCCGCCTCCAATCAGGACCCGACAAAAGCCTATCAGGGCCTCATGAGCATTGTTCAGGCCAATCCAAATCTTGGCGCAGTCTTTATGCCTGAAGCCAACTCGGCCATCGGCGCAGCCCAGGCAAATAAGGAAAGCGGCGGCAAGATCCTTGTCATGTGCGCGGACGTCAATGCCAATATTCTTGATATGATCAAAGCAGGTGAGGTGTTCGGCTCGATCAACCCCAATCAGGGCATGCAGGGTTATATGGGTTTCATGCTGCTCTGGCTGGCCAGGCATCCTGAACTGATTGATCCGATGAACGATGCCAAGCGGGCGGGTTTCAACCCGATGAGCATTCCCTTTGTCGATAATGGTCTTTCGATTGTCACGGCAGAAAATGCCGATGACTTCTTTTGGGATAAATATCTCAAGCGCCGCGGCACCAAAGGTATTGATGAGTAAGCTTTGCAATCAGCTATCCGGATCGGAAAAGTCCGGATAGCCTCATTGGAAAGCATTGGGAGGAATGTCATCATGTCGGAACCGGTTCTAAGCATCCGCAACGTCACCAAGCATTTCGGTGCGGTAAAGGCGCTGACCAATGTAAGTTTTGGCCTTGAGCGCGGGGAAGTTCACGCGATTTGCGGCGAAAACGGAGCCGGAAAATCAACGTTGATGAACATTATCGCAGGCGTGCTGCAACCGGACGAGGGAGAAATCCTTGTCGATGGTGAGGCGGTGAAAATCGCCTCCCCTTCTGTGGCCCAGTCTCTCGGTCTCGGCCTGGTACACCAGGAGATTGCGCTTTGCCCCGATGCGACCGTCGCAGAAAATATCTTCATGGCTGCGACCAGCCGCCAGCGATCATTTCTGATGAATTATCGCAAGCTGGAACGCGAAGCTCAAAAGGTCATGAACCGGCTGGCGCCGATAGACGTGCGTCGCAAGGTTGCCGATCTTTCCATATCGAGCCAACAACTGGTTGAGATCGCCAAGGCTTTGACACTGGATTGCCGGGTGCTGATCTTTGATGAGCCGACAGCCGCATTGACCGAGGCGGAAACCCGCATCTTGTTTGATATTATTCGTGACCTGAAGGCGAATGGTATTTCCATCATTTATATCAGTCACCGCATGGCTGAGATTTTCTCGCTTTGTGACCGGGTGACAATTCTGCGGGATGGGCGCTACGTCTGCACAGAAAATATTGCGGGCGTCACGCCGGACGATATCGTTCGCCGCATGGTGGGCCGTGAAATCACGCAGCTCTATCCATCGAAACAACGAGACGATGAGGTGTCGGGCGAGACAATCCTTTCGGTCCGCAGCCTTGGCGACAGAGACCGTTTCCACGATATCAGCATTGAATTGAACAAGGGTGAGATACTTGGCATTGGTGGCTTGATTGGCTCAGGCCGGACAGAGATTGCTGAGGGTATTTGCAGTTTGCGAGCCACGACAGATGGCGAGGTCCGGCTGCACGGTCAGGTGCAAACAATTAAAACCTACACGGATGCGGTAAAGGCGGGGATTGTCTATCTTTCCGAGGATCGCAAAGGTTCCGGTGTATTCCTCGACCTGTCCATTGCCCAGAATATTTCCGTTCTCAATCTCAAGGCGCTGACCGGGCATATGGGGTTGATCGATGCGGCGGGTGAGGCGCGGCTGGCGCGGGATTTCGCGCAGCGATTGAATATCCGCATGGGTAACATTGATACCCCGGTATCTTCGCTCAGTGGCGGCAATCAGCAAAAGGTTGCGATCGCCAAACAACTTGCGGTGCAGCCTAAAGTTATTCTGATGGATGAGCCGACACGTGGCATTGATGTGGGCGCAAAATCTGAAATTCATTTGTTGCTCCGCGACCTGGCGCGTTCAGGTATCGGTATCATCGTCATCTCCTCGGAACTGCCGGAACTGCTGGGACTCTGTGATCGCGTGCTGGTTATCCGGGAGGGAACAATCGCCGGGGAGCTAAGCGCGGACGAGATGTCGGAGGAGGCGGTTATCCGGCTGGCTTCCGGCGTCACCTCAAAAGAACAAACACGGCTGGCGACAGATCATGCTGCCTGAAAAATCTATGGGAGAGAAGAACATGGTGGCTGACACAATCGGAGCAAGCGCAACGCGGGCACCATCCTGGAGACGACTTGGTTCCTTGCGCGAGGCCGGGCTGATCGCGATCATTTTGGCGCTATGCATCGCCATGAGCTTTGCGTCGCCCCACTTCCTGACGCTTGGCAATTTCCGCGCCATGCTTATGAGTTTTTCCGTTGAAGGCATCGTCGTTGTCGGCATGACGATACTCCTCATCGTCGGCGGTATCGATCTGGCGGTTGGTTCCGTTGTTTGTTTCGCCATGGTTCTTTCCGGCACGCTTTTCCTCGCGGGACTTGATCCTTGGAGCGCGTCTCTCATAGGCATTCTTGCCAGCAGCCTCATTGGCTGCATCATGGGCTTCTTCGTGACCGTGGTCGGGCTCAATCACTTTATCACCTCGCTTGCGGGTATGGTGATTGTGCGCGGTCTATGCCTCATTATTACCAAGGGAACGCCGCTTTCTCTCTTCACGCTACCGCCTGCATTCAAGGCTATCGGGCAGGGCAGTTTTCACGGTGTGCCCTATGTTATCATTATTTTCGTGGCGGTGGTGGTGCTCTTCGATTTCCTCTTGCGTCGTTCGACTGCATTGCGAAAAGTTTTCTACACTGGAAGCAATGAAAAGGCCGCTCTCTACTCCGGGATCAGGACCAATCAGGTAAAGTTCTGGGTAACGGTTCTTTGTTCAACCCTTGCCGGTGTTGCGGGCGTTATCTACATGTCGCGCTTTGGTGCAGCCACTCCAACATTCGGCGTCGGCATGGAGCTGAACATTATCGCCGCAGCGGTTATTGGTGGTGCATCTTTGAACGGCGGCTCGGGAACAATCCTTGGCGCGATCCTCGGTATCGCCCTGCTTTCGGTGGTCACAAGTTCGCTGGTCCTGCTGAACGTCTCGGTCTATTGGCAGGATATGATCAAGGGCTGCATTTTGCTCGGTGCAGTATCTATCGATCATTTCCTGCACAAGCGGAAGGCCTCCTGAAATGACGGTTGTCAGACTCAATACAAAACCATCTGCCGCACCACGCGAAGAAATCGTCATTGCCCGGCAAATGCATCAGGCACTGGTTCTGCATTTCGTGGAAGGGCTGACACAGGCGCAGATTGCTGATCAGCTTGGGGTGTCTCAGCCGACAGTCAATCGCTTGATCAAGCGAGGGCGCCAACTCGGTCTTGTCGAGATAAAAATCAAATCGCCTGTCGAACCACTGATTGATCTGGAAGAAAGATTGCTGGCGCTGGGGGGGATCAACCGGGCGGTCGTCGTCCCTACGGTTTCAGACAATCCGCAGACGGCGTTGCAAGCGGTTGGCGAAGCTGCAGCGCGCCTGCTGCTGGAGCAAATCACGGATGGCGATACGATTTGCATAACCGGCGGCAAGGGCGTCAGTGCGGTTGTAGCGGGTCTTCAGGTTCCGCGTCCCTTCAATGTCGAAGTTGTACCGGCGACAGGCTGTGTCCAAGGCAAGCATTATACGGATGTGAACCACGTCTCTACATTGCTGGCCGACAAGCTCGGTGGGCGGGCTTATCAAATTCACGCACCACTCTTTGCAGACACGGCGGCAGAGCGATCAATGCTGCTCAATATGCGTTCAGTTGCAGATGTTTTCAAACGTGCGCGAGAAGCCAAAGTCGCTGTCGTCGGCATTGGCTCTATTCTGACCGATGATTCAAGCTATTACGATTTGCACCCCTCTTCGAGCACCGATCGGGCTGCAATAGAGCGCTCTGGCGCAAGCTGCGAGCTGCTGGCCCATCTCTTGGACGATCGGGGACAGGTCTGCGGCTATAGCCTGAACGATAGCCTTGTCTCGCTGACACTGAACGAGTTTGCCTCGATCCCCACCAAGATCGGCGTTGCGAGCGGACCGAACAAGGCAAAGCCAATTCTCAGCATTATGCGCGGCAACCATCTGGATACGCTGGTGACAGATGAAGCAACGGGTATGCGTATTTTAGAAATTGCAGAGGCAGAAGGAAGCTGGGCATGAATGATGAGCAATTGATACGTGCCATAGGCAAGTCCGGTGTAAATGCCTCGGCTGTTGGCTTGGGGACATGGGCCATCGGCGGCTGGATGTGGGGTGGCACTGATGAAAATCAGTCCATAGCCGCAATACAGGCCTCCCTTGATGCTGGTGTCAGTTTAATCGACACAGCACCCGCCTATGGCCTTGGGCGCTCGGAAGAGATCGTTGGCAGGGCATTGAAGGGAAGGCGTGACAAGGCAATCATTGCCACCAAATGCGGCCTCGTCTGGCATACAAAAAAGGGGCAACATTTTTTCGATCAGGATGGAAAGCCGGTTCATCGTTATCTTGGACGCGATGCGATTTTTCATGAGATTGATGAGAGCCTGAAACGGCTTGGCACTGACTATATAGATCTCTACATCACCCATTGGCAGGACCCGACGACGCCAATTGAAGAAACTGTGCGGGCTTTGGAAGATCTGCGTAGCGCGGGTAAGATTCGAGCCATCGGCGCAAGCAATCTTAGCGTCAACGAACTGAACGCCTATGTCGCTAGCGGTTCGCTGGATGCCGTGCAGGAGCGGTTCAGCATGATTGATCGTGAGATCGAGGCAAGCCTTCTGCCGGTGACGCGCAAGGAGGGCATCGCAACACTGAGCTACTCGTCGCTTGCGCTAGGATTGCTCGCCGGAACCATTGATCCGGGACGCGTTTTTTCGGGAGATGATCAACGCAAGGATAATCCCCGCTTCTCAATGAGTAACCGGGTGAAGGCTAAACAATTTGCCGAAGCGATCCATCCTCTCGCAGAAAAACACAAGGCAAGTATTGCCCAGACGGTTATTGCCTGGACGCTGGCGCAGCCCGGCGTGACATTCGCTCTGTGTGGTGCGCGTAACCCGGAGCAGGCGCTGGAAAATGCCAAAGCCGGAACAATAAGGCTGAGTGAACAAGACCTTGCGGCCATTGACGCGGCCATCGCAGTGAAACTGGCAAACATGGACAAGTAACGGGTGGCATCATGAAGCGTGAAGAAGTGTTTGACGGGCTTCGCCGGAGCCCGACGGTGGACGTGTGTGTCATCGGGGGCGGAATAAATGGTCTCAGCGTGTTCCGTGAACTGGCGCTGCAGGGGATCAATGTTTTGCTTGTCGAGAAAGGCGATTATTGTTCGGGGGCCAGTTCCGCTTTGTCACGCATGGTTCATGGTGGCCTGCGTTATCTTGAAAACGGTGAATTCAATCTGGTTAAAGAATCGCTCGTTGAGCGTGACCGCCTGCTTCGCAATGCGCCGCATCTGGTCGCGCCATTGCCAACGACAGTGCCGGTTTTCAGTGTGTTTTCGGGCCTTGCCAATAGTGCTGTTCGATTTCTCGGACTGACTCGAAATCCGAGCAGGCGTGGTGCCATTGCCATCAAGCTTGGCTTGACCATTTATGATTTTCTAACGCGCAAACGCGCGCTTATGCCCAAGCATCGTTTTCGCGGGCGAAAGACGAGTTTGGCCAAATGGCCAGCACTCAATCCTGGCATTAAAAGCTCGGCAACCTATCACGATGCCTGGGTCAGCCACCCGGAGCGCGTTGGAATAGAACTGCTACAGGATGGCCTGTCAGCCAATGCCTCCGCTGGCGCTATTAATTATGCGGAACTTCGCCGGGATGTTTCCGGTGGCTTTGCTGTGTACGATCACATTGACGCAACAATGACGACCATAAAGCCAAGCCTGATCATTAATGCGACGGGCGGCTGGATCGATATGGCCAATGCCACTTTGTTGCCAAAGAATGCCCACCCTGCACCTCTGATGGGCGGCACCAAAGGGTCGCATCTTATCATCGACAATGCCGAACTCCTGAAGGCGCTTGATGGCCATATGATCTATTACGAGAATGAGGATGGCCGCGTCTGCATTCTCTTTCCCTATCTTGGTAAGGTGCTGGTTGGCTCTACCGATATTCGCATCGACAATCCGGAAAATATCGCCTGCACGCCTGAGGAGCGCGACTACATCCTGCAATCGCTGGCCTTCGTGCTACCTGGGATAAAGATACAGCGACACGAAATCATCTATCAGTTTTCCGGTGTGCGCCCACTGCCAGCGAGCAAGGACCAGTTTACAGGGCGCATTCCGCGAGATCATTTTTGCACCTTTATCGAACCGGATAAAAGCGGCCCGCCTATCCTATGCATGATCGGCGGCAAGTGGACAACGTTCCGTTCCTTTGGCGAACTGGCTGCCAATATGGCTCTGTCCAAGCTTGGCCGTAAGCGACGAGTGGCGACAGAGGATCGCGCCATTGGCGGTGGCCGCGCTTTCCCGGCGAATAGTGATGAATGGATATCGCGTGTCGCTGCCCTGACCGGCCTTGAGGAACAGCGTATTGATCAATTGTTCCAACGATATGGAACAGATGCTGAAGTGCTCGCACAATTCATTGCTGTGGGGAGCGATGAAGCAATGCCGCATCCGGGCTACTCAAGGCGCGAGATTCTGTTCCTGATCAGAAACGAAGCGGTTGAGCATTTGGACGACATTCTGCTGAGACGCACCACCTTGGCGATCAGCGGAGAGCTTTCACTGAAAATGATAGACGCCGTTCTCGAGCTGCTTGCTTGCGAGAAAAATTGGCCCGCCTCGCGCCGTGATGACGAGCGGGCAGCATTTTTACACATGCTGACAGAACGGCACGGCGCTGACATCGCCGCACTCAATGCACGAAATGAACAAGGAGAATATGATGCGAAGCAACAGCAAGGTTCGGATGAATCGTCTTTTCGGCAAAGGCCGCTGCCTGGACGTAGCGATCGATCACGGCGTGTGCAATGAAACGACATTCCTGAATGGTCTGGAAGATATGGAATCCGTCGTGAAGGCGCTCGTTGCAGCTGCGCCGGATGCCATCCAGATGAATTATGGCCAAGCGGATCTTTTGCAAAACGTGGATGGCAAAAACAAACCCGCATTGGTCATGCGCATCGATATGGGCAATCCCTATAATCCGGTTCGTCACCGCAATATGTGGGCGGTTTTGCAGAATGAAGCCGAGCCACTGATTGGCGCGATCGAAATGGATGCAACCTGCGTCGTCGTCAATCTGTTCATGCTGCCCGACGAGCCGGACCTGTTTCGGCAATGTGTTCAAAACATTTCACGCGTGCGCGCCGATTGCGACAAATATGGGCTGCCCTTGATGATTGAGCCGCTGGTCATGCAGCCGGTCACCGAGCGGGGAGGCTATATGGTTGATGGCGATGCGGATAAAATCGTAACGCTTACACGGCTTGCGCGCGAGATGGGGGCCGATATCGTCAAGGCTGATCCGACAACAAATGCCGAGGATTTTCATCGAGTGGTTGAGGCTGCCCGCTGCCCGGTCCTCGTGCGTGGTGGTGGCAAGGAAGACCTCAAGAACGTATTCGTCAAATCAGCAGCTTTGATGCAGCAGGGCGCTATGGGTATGGTCTATGGCCGCAATATCTACCAGCATGCAAATCCGGGCGCGGTGGTTCGTGGACTGATGGCCATTATCCATGACGATGCCAGTGGTGAGGACGCCTACGCGCTTTACCAGCAAGGTTGAGCATAAGGGATAAGAACCTGAGGAGGGGTTCCGGATGGGAGAATATCTATTAGGGCTCGATGCTGGCAATACCATCATCAAGGCGGTGATTTTTGACAGGCGGGGCAACGAAATGGCTTCAGTCGCACGGGAAGGGCATAGCACTATGCCCGTTCCCGGCCATGTGGAGCGTGGTCTCGGCGAATTATGGGATAATGCCAAGCTTGTCATCCGGGCTTGTATCGAAAAGGCAGGAATAAAACCGCAATCCATTGCAGCAATCGGCTGTGCGGGACATGGCAATGGGCTTTATACGCTGGATCATTCCGGTGAACCATTGTTTGCAATCCAGTCGCTGGATACGCGTGCGGCACCACTTGTCGAGTCATTATTGACGGAAGGTGTCGGAGATCGCACCTATCCGATAGGTTTGCAACGTCCCTGGCCATCCCAAACTCCAACCCTGCTGGCGTGGATCAAGCGTAATCGACCGGAAACCTTTCGCAAGATCGGGACAGTGTTTCTGTGCAAGGATTTCGTGGTCAATCGCTTGACGGGTGCGCGGGTCAGCGAGGTTTCCGACATGACCGGTTGCGGGCTTCTGAATGTTGCCGAGCGTCGCTATGACCAAGCGCTTCTTGAAGCCTTTGGCTTGGGCGATTGCATGAATATGCTGCCGCCTTTGATCGAAAGTGCCGATATTGCGGGAACGGTAACCGATGAGGCCGCTGCCGAGACCGGATTAGCGGCGGGTACTCCAGTCATTGGCGGATTTTTCGATGTCATTGCTTCTGCCATCGGGTCCGGAGTCACGCGCACAGGTGCCGCATCCATCATTGCCGGAACATGGAGCATCAATCAGGTGATTATCGATCGTCCGCGCCTGGATGGTCCTGTATTCATGTCATCGACCTTTGATCGGGACCGCTATATGGCCATTGAGTCAAGCGCCACCTCTGCCGCCAATCTTGAGTGGCTGGTGCGTGAATTCTTCCATGGCGATCAACCGAATGACCAATCGCCGTTTGATGTCAGTTGTGGGTTGGCCGCGTCCGTTGTTCCTGCGGCGAACGACCCGATCTACCATCCTTTCCTCTATGGCGCACAGCAGGATGGCAATGCGCGGGCAGGGTTCTGCGGTGTTGCTGGCTGGCATACCAAAGCGCATATGGTCCGAGCGCTGTTGGAAGGCGTTGCCTTCGGTCACCGTCAGCATATTGAAACCATGCGCGCTGCCGGCGCCAGTTTTAATGAAGCTGTGCTATCGGGTGGGGGATCACGCAGTTTGGTATGGCCGCAAATTTTTGCCGATGTACTGGGGCTGCCAGTCTCGATAGCCCGTTCAAGCCAGACGGGCGCGCTCGGTGCGGCAATCGGTGCTGGCACGGGTGTTGGCATATTCGCGGATTTTACCGAGGGTGCTGATGCAATGGTCACCAGTGAACGACACTACCAACCCAATGCCCAGCGCGCAAAGCATTACGACCGGCGTTATCGTTTATATCTGGAGATTGCCAAAGCAATGGCTCCGATCTGGCGGCGGATGGCGGAGGATGATGCAACCGCGACTGAGGTGGCAGCGTGAACGTGCCTAAGGGTGAAACCATTGCCGATGAGGGCGTCTACGACTTTATCATCATCGGTGCTGGTTCAGCAGGATGCGTTCTTGCCAACAGGCTTTCGGCCAATCCAAAACATTGTATTCTGTTGCTCGAAGCGGGAGGAAGCGATCGATATCACTGGATACATGTTCCAATCGGCTATCTGTTTTGCATGGGAAACCCCAGAACCGACTGGATGGTGAAGACCGTGGCAGAGCCGGGTTTGAATGGCCGCACTCTTCCCTATCCGCGCGGTAAGGTGCTGGGTGGATGCTCATCGATCAACGGCATGATCTATATGCGCGGGCAGGCAGCTGATTATGATGGCTGGCGTCAGGCAGGCAATATTGGCTGGGGTTGGGATGACGTACTGCCCTACTTCCTAAAATCGGAAGACAATTATCGTGGAAAATCTGCTTTGCATGGGGCAGGAGGCGAATGGCGCGTAGAAAGACAGCGACTATCCTGGCCCATTCTCGATGCTTTTCGGGAGGCAGCTGAAGAGTTGGGGATTCCTAAAACGGAGGATTTCAACACGGGCGACAATGAAGGTTCCGGCTATTTCGAGGTCAATCAGCGCGGTGGTTTACGTTGGAATACGACCAAGGCATTTCTCCGTCCTGCCCTTAAACGACGTAATTTACGGGTCGTGACCGAGGCAGAGGTAGAAGGTCTGGAGTTTGAAGGCAAGCGGGCAACGAAGGTTCGTTACCATTCGAAGGGACGAGCCTGCATCGCAAGTGCCTCCGGCGAAATCATTCTTTCGGCCGGAGCGATTAACTCTCCAAAACTCCTTGAATTATCGGGTATCGGCAATCCCACTATTCTGAAACAAGCAGGGGCTAAAGTTTTCCATGAGTTGCAAGGCGTCGGCGAGAACTTGCAAGATCATTTGCAGATAAGGACGGTATTTCGCATCGAGGGCGCACGAACCTTGAACCAGCTCTACCACAATCTCTTCTCACGGGCGGCTATGGGTTTTGAGTATGCACTACGTCGCTCAGGGCCATTGTCGATGGCACCGAGCCAGCTCGGCATTTTCGCAAAAAGCGATCCTGCTCTGCTCACTCCAGACTTGGAATATCACGTGCAGCCGCTGAGTACGGACCGGCTTGGAGAGCCCTTGCATCGCTATCCCGCCGTAACGGTATCGGTTTGTAATTTGCGGCCTGAAAGTCGTGGCGCGGTCCACATAACCAGCACAGACTCCAATTTGGCGCCGGATATAAGACCAAATTATCTGTCAACGCAGGGTGACAGGCTGCTTGCAGCTCGGTCTATTCGTCATGCCCGAAGTCTCATGCAGACCAAGGCCGCAATGAGATTCCAGCCGCAGGAAATGCTTCCGGGCACTCAGTATCAAAGGGATGATCAACTGATTCAGCGTGCTGGGGATATTGCCACGACGATTTTCCATCCGGTCGGCACATGCCGCATGGGTAGCGATAATATGGCTGTGGTCAATAAAGACTTGCAGGTAAACGGATTGGAAAGTCTTCGAGTGGTGGACGCGTCGGTTATGCCATCCATTGTCTCCGGCAATACCAACTCGCCTGTCATCATGATTGCGGAGAAAGCTGCTGACATAATTCTGGCGGCAGCTCGCTAATCAAGCGGGCTTCTGACTGGAATACTGGCCTTGTATGCGGAAGCGCCAAAGATAGGATGGCAAAATTGTCTCAATGGTCTGAGGATGAATACCAAGACCTTCAAGCGTGCGCCCCTCTGCCTTTGCTTGTTCGGAAACGATATTGTCATTTCTCAGTTGAGCAACCTGATCGGATGTGATCAATGGTTTCGGCAGAAGTCCTAGAATGGCCCCTTGTATGGATGCGATCCAGAACGGAATTGTCAGGAAGAGACGCTTGCGACCAATAACGCGAAGCATTTCTTCCATGCATTGGCGGAACGTCAGAATTTCGGCGCCGCCAAGCTCATAAGCCTTGCCGGACTGCAAGGCACCATCTACGGATCGTGCAATCGCCTCGGCGACATCGCCGACATAGACTGGCTGGAATTTTGTATGACCACCGCCAATCAATGGCAAAAATGGCGAGATGCGGGCCATCGCAGCGAATTTGTTGAAGAAGCCATCCTCTGGTCCGAAGATCACGGATGGGCGGATAATATATGCGCCCGGCAGGATTTTTAGAACGGCCTCTTCAGCGCGCCCTTTTGTGCTTGCATATAGGGACTGCGATTGTGAATCTGCGCCAAGTGCCGACATGTGTGTGAGTGGAACGCCTGCTGCACGAGCAGCTTCCGCAACTGCACGCGCGCCAAAATCATGCACTGTGCTGAAACGTTGGTTGCCGCCCTCATAAAGTATGCCGACCAGATTGATAACATGATCAGAACCTGCAACGGCGCGATCCACAGACCAGCGATAACGCAAATTGGCCTGAACCGCTTGAATCTGACCGACGCCACCCAATGGCTGCAGATGAAAGGCAAGATCAGGGCGCCGAACGGCAACGCGGACGCGATAACCGCGTTTTGTGAGGGCGCGAACGACGTGACGACCGACAAAGCCGGAGCCTCCAAAAACAGTGACCAGTTTTGGTTTGGTGATCGTCATCGAATTCTCCTGCGCAGTCAAAACGTGCAACGGCTCTTTCTATGCTGTTTAATGCGTTTTGATGCCAACGCAAAGGCCTGTTGTCTCACCAATCTCGCGGCGCGTTGCCGCGCTTACCCTGCATATATTCATTATGCCGACATGCGCAGCATGATTTCAGCGTTTAATAGAATGCGCTCATTTGCCGGTAGCAATGTTTTAGTGTCGCGGGTCTCTCCAAGCTTTTGAAACATAAGCTCTACGGCCAGTCTGCCGATCTCTTTGCTGTTTTGTGCGACTGTTGTCAGAGGAGGGCACATAAAGCGGGCGAAGGGTTGATCATCATGTCCAGCCAATCGCAGATCATCATTCTGACGTCGGCCAATCTTCAATCCCGCTTGATAGGCTGCCGCTGAAACGCCTGCAGCGATGCGGTCATTGCCGCAAAGTATCGTTTTGGCAGGAAAATGCCCGCTTTTGAGGATTCGCACTGTTGCATCGAAAGCAAATTTTTCAAGGTTCCAGGTTCGCTCTTCGTTTATTGGCACATAGATCGGCTCAAAGCCCAGATCGTTCATTGCTTCCGCATAGGCATTCTTGCGATCTTCCACATTGCTGTTTAGCGGCGGCAGGCCGAAATAGCAGGGCGCATCGCCGGATCTGGTCAGATAGTCGACAATGAGTTTAAAGCTCTGCGTGTTGTCTGTTCCCACAAAGGGCGATGTCTCATCAAGGGGCGAGTCAATATAGACAAGCGGCATGGACTCGGCGGCTTTAGCGAGTTTCTCATGATGGGAAGGGATGCCAAGAGGGGCGATGATAAGGCCAGCAACATTCATGGACTGGAATGTTTCCAGCGCGTGTTCTTCAAGTTCCGGACGTCCATCTGAGCTTTGGATAAACACCAGATAACCGGCCAGGCCCGCCAAACGCTGGATGCGGCGGGTCAACGACATGTAGAACGGATCGTTTGAATTAGGAACGATGACGCCGAGAATATGGGTTTTCCGACGATAAAGGTTGGATGCGAAAAGGTTTGGTTTATAGCCTGAGCTAATAATGGCAGCTTCGACTATATCGCGCGTGGTTTTACGAACCGATGTTGGATCGTTGAAATATTTCGACACTGTCGGGCGCGACAGTCCAGCATATTCGGAAAAATCTTCCATTGTTTTGATGTCTTTAGGCACCGTTTTAATTCCTTTCAGGCCATGGGCAATTTACAGGGAGAAATTGCGATGGAGCCAAGAATAAATGTGTGAGATGAATTTCGAATATTGCAACTTAAAGTAGTATTTATATGATCGTATAGGTTGAGGTTATGCAGGGTAAAAGCAACTGTCAATCTACTTGAAAGGACGTTTAAATCCTTATTCTTAAAATCTGATGGTGAGCTATTTCCGTCCTACACTTAATTGAACCCATAGGTTTCAATAATTTACACTCTCGGAAATATCCACCCCTTCTTTTGCAAATTGTTACGGCAGTTTGCCCATAGGAATTGGCATCGTCAATTGTGACTCGATCGGTTGTCGCGGAGGCTTTTCTAATACCACACATTATGGAGAATGATCTATGGAAGGCGCTATATCCAATCTGGAAGTATTCACGCATGTCCGTGTCATTATCGGCATCATTCTTGGACTTAGCGTTTCGCGTCTGCTCACGGGCGTAGTGCGAATCATCCAGCATCCGCAGCATCGAAACATCTATATTGTTCATCTGGGCTGGGCGCTTTTTACCCTGCTTACCGTCGTCCATTTCTGGTGGTTTGAGTTTTATCTTCACCAGCTCGTATTGTGGAAGTTTGAAGCATATCTCTTTGTCATTTTCTTCGCGAGCCTGCACTTTTTGGCGTGCGCAATGCTCTTTCCCGACAGTCTGGAAGGATATCAGGGTTATGAGGATTACTTCATGTCCCGAAGAGGCTGGTTCTTCGGCATTATGATTTCAATTTTCATTTTTGATTTCATTGACACGGCGATGAAGGGAGTGAGTCATTTCCATTCACTTGGGGCGGAATATCCCCTTAGAAATCTCGTTCTTATCGGGCTACTCGCTGCGGGAATTTATGCCCGTGGCCGACGTGTGCAATACATATTGCTCACTATCGCGTTGGTCATCCAGATGGCGTTCATTCTCATCCAGTTTGATACAATTTAGAGCAATTCCAGCAAAGTGGGAACCGGTTTTAGCAATCGGAATTGCGTGAAAACAAAGAGATAGAGCGTCATTTTGAATGTATCAAAACGCAAAACGCTCCAGGAAGGCTCTAAGCAGGAAAGGCTCTGGGTCCTGTGCCACAATCAGGACAAAGAAAAACCCGCCGGCGGACCGGCGGGTTTATTTATTTCAGACTTGAGAGAAGAACTTAGTTCTTGTCGCGGTTCTTCAATGCTGCGCCGAGGATGTCACCAAGGGAAGCGCCGGAGTCTGTTGAACCATACTGAGCAACAGCTTCCTTCTCTTCAGCAATTTCAAGCGCCTTGATGGAAACCTGAAGCTTGCGGGTCTTCTTGTCGAAAGCAATGACGCGGGCATCAGCTTTTTGACCGACAGTGAAGCGCTCTGGACGCTGTTCGTCGCGGTCACGGGACAGATCAGCACGGCGGATGAAGGTGTCGAGGTCGTGATCGACCAGACGGACTTCGAGGCCACCATCGGTGATTGCCGTAACTTCAACGGTTACAACGGCGTTCTTGCGCAGTTCACCTGAAGTTGCTGCTTCGCCGACCTTGTCGCCGGTAAGCTGCTTGATGCCGAGCGAGATGCGTTCCTTCTCGACATCAACATCGAGAACCTGCGCCTTGACCACGTCACCCTTGTTGTACTCTTCGATGACCTGTTCGCCTGGGCGGTTCCAGTCGAGGTCGGAGAGATGGACCATGCCGTCCACATCACCATCAAGGCCAATGAACAGGCCGAATTCGGTCTTGTTCTTGACTTCGCCTTCGACGATCGTGCCGACAGGGAACTTGTCTGCAAAGGTTGTCCAAGGATTGTCGAGTGTCTGCTTGAGGCCGAGGGAGATGCGGCGCTTGACCGGATCAACTTCGAGAACAACGACTTCGACTTCCTGCGTGGTCGAGAGCAACTTGCCTGGATGCACGTTCTTCTTTGTCCAGGACATTTCTGAAACGTGGATAAGACCTTCGATGCCTGGCTCGATCTCAACAAATGCACCGTAATCGGTGATGTTGGTAACCGTACCGGTGATCTTTTTGCCGATCGGGTACTTCGCACCGATACCATCCCAAGGATCGCTTTCGAGCTGCTTCATGCCGAGCGAAATACGATGTGTTTCCTGGTTGATACGGATGATCTGAACCTTGACCGTCTGGCCAATGCTCAAGATTTCCGAAGGATGGTTTACACGGCGCCATGCCATGTCGGTCACATGCAGAAGACCATCAATGCCGCCGAGATCAACGAACGCACCATAATCGGTGATGTTCTTGACAACGCCTTCAACGACCTGACCTTCTTCGAGGTTCTGGACGATTTCAGAACGCTGTTCTGCACGGCTCTCTTCAAGAACTGTACGACGCGATACAACGATATTGCCGCGACGCTTGTCCATCTTGAGAATTTCGAAGGGCTGCGGATTGTGCATAAGCGGAGTAACGTCGCGGATCGGACGGATGTCGACCTGCGAGCGTGGCAGGAAGGCGACGGCGCCGTCGAGATCGACAGTGAAACCACCCTTGACCTGATTGAAGATCACACCATCGACACGTTCGCCGCGGTTGAACTTCTCTTCCAGGCGAACCCAGCTCTCTTCGCGGCGTGCTTTTTCGCGCGACAGAACAGCTTCACCCAACGCATTTTCAATGCGCTCAACATAAACTTCAACGATGTCGCCTGGCTTGAGCGAACCGTCTTTGGCTTTCGCACCGAATTCCTTCAGCGGAACGCGGCCTTCAACCTTAAGACCGGCGTCGATGATCGCCATGTCTTTTTCAATGGCAACAACACGGCCCTTTACAACATAACCTTCAGCAAGGTCGTTGGTGGCAAAGGACTCGGCGAGAAGAGCTTCGAAATCTTCGCGCGATGGATTGGCTTGAGACATATATACTCCTGAAGCACCCGGCTTTCCGCTTTGGGAAAGGTTTTGGGTACAGGCACCGGTGGTTCGAGTTAAAGATCATCCACATGCCAACCCGCCCTATGAGGGCAATCCGGTGCGAGGGCTAGCTGCGGATGTTATTTACTTGGTATTACGGGCTTCCCGCGCCAAGGCCTGATCAATCAGGGTTTTGGCATTAAGAAACGCGGTCTCTATATCCATTTCTGTCGTATCAAGCAAGTGCGCGTCCGCAGCTGGTTTCAATGGCGAGTCTGTACGGCCCATATCGCGCGCATCGCGGCGCGTGAGATCATCAAGAATTTCCTGATAGTTCACGTCCTCTCCGCTGGCCTTGATTTCATCATAGCGGCGCTGGGCACGCGCTTCCGGTGATGCAGTAATATAAAGCTTCACTGGTGCATCAGGACAAACAACGGTTCCAATATCACGGCCATCCAGCACAGCGCCCGGTGACAAATGGGCAAATCCCTGCTGTGCGGTAACAAGCGCGCGGCGCACCGCTGGCATGATGGCAACTTTTGATGCCGCCTCACCAACGTCATGGGCTGAAAGCACGCTCCGGTCCAGCTTGGTCAAATCCACAGAACGGGCAGCTTTTTCAGCCAGGAACTCATCATCGAGTGCCATGCCCTGATCCAGCAATGCCTTGGCCACAGCGCGATAGGTGAGGCCGGTATCCAGATGATGATACCCGTAAAATTCAGCAATACGCCGCGCAAGCGTACCTTTACCCGAGGCGGCAGGCCCATCAATAGCGATTGTAAAATGTTTCGGTGGCGATAATTCCGGGTCCTCCTTGTCGAAGAACCACTGCCAGAGGGCAAAGAGCAGATAGGCTGCGGCCAGAACCAATGTAATAAGCGGTGTGATACCAATGGTAACAAAGGCAAAGCCGCCAAGTGTCGTCATCATCGATTCCAGCCATTCAGGCAGATAGGGAGCCAGATTTTGCAGGAATGTATCAATGGCGAGAATCAGCAGGAACTGGAAAACAAACAGCCAGAACAACAGTGCGAACAGCCCGAAACGAACCTTGAGGCCGATGCGCTCGATAGCATAGGGGATAGCCGTAATGACAATGGATGCCAGCAGGAAGTACATCAGTTTGTTGTCCCCTTGCCTTTGAAGAACCCTATCCCATAACCCACTATCGATCCTAGCGCTGGCGGCAGCAGCAGAAACTGATAAGGCATCCACTCACTCGCATTCGTAGCCTCAAAGACGTTCCACGCATAAAGGAAGATAATCAGTAAAGGAAGAACGATACGAAAGATCGTGCTGCTTACACCCGGCCAAGGCCGATCAGCCTTGCTTGCGATCGTTCCTGCATAGGCGCTTCTTCCGGCCCACACGATGAATGGGATACTGGACATTCCATAAAGCCCATAAACGGTAATGGCCGAAAAAAATGCACTCATTGAATAATCAGGCTGGTGTCGCAACTTGGGTGATTTCGGCACCCATGCCGACCATCATCGTCATAAATTCCGGAAAACTTGTCGCAATCATGGTCGAATCATCGACGGTAACAGGTTTTTCGGACGCCAGACCCATAACGAGAAAGCTCATGGCGATGCGATGATCCAAATGCGTTTCCACCGTACCACCGCCAATAGCCTTGCCGTCCGGGCGTCCGCGTACGATCAATGTCTCGGCACCTTCCGTACAATCAACCCCGTTGACTTTGAGCCCATTGGCCACGGCGGAAAGCCGGTCCGACTCTTTCACGCGCAACTCTTCCAACCCGTTCATAATAGTCTCGCCAGCGGCAAAGCTCGCCGCGACTGCCAGAACGGGATATTCATCAATCATGGATGGTGCACGATCGGCTGGTACATTAACGCCTTTGAGCTCTGAATATTTGACGCGCAGATCAGCAACATCCTCGCCGCCTGCCAGTCTTGGATTCATGATTTCAATTTTTGCACCCATTTCCTGCAAAGTCAGAATGAGTCCGGTACGGGTCGGATTCATCAGGACGTTACGAATGGTGACGTCGGAGCCGGGAACCAGCAAAGCGGCGACCAAGGGAAAGGCCGTCGAAGAAGGATCGCCCGGAACATCGATGATCTGACCGGTCAGCTTTCCCTGACCTTCAATGCGTATGTGGCGCACATTATCCTTGTCAGTTTCCACCGAAAGATTTGCACCGAAACCTTGCAGCATCTTTTCCGTATGATCGCGGGTCATGACTGGTTCGATCACAGTGGTAATGCCCGGCGTGTTCAGTCCGGCCAGAAGAACAGCCGATTTCACCTGTGCTGACGCCATGGGAACGCGATATGTAATAGGCGTGGCAACTTTTGGCCCCCGCAATGTCAGGGGCATACGGTCGCCATCGGCAGCTGAAACCTGAACGCCCATTTCACGCAAGGGATTAAGTACGCGGCCCATTGGTCGTTTCGACAGGGACGCATCGCCTATAAAGGTGGTTTCCATGGAATAGGTGCCAACAAGCCCCATGGTAAGGCGTGCACCGGTACCGGCATTGCCAAAATCCAAAGGTGCTTCGGGTTGCAGCAGGCAGCCATTGCCTGTGCCCCTTATAATCCAGACGTCGCCTTCCTTGGTAATCTTTGCGCCCATTGCCTGCATGGCGCGACCTGTATTGATGACATCTTCGCCCTCAAGCAGACCGGTAATGCGTGTTTCCCCAGAGGCCAGGCCACCAAACATGAAAGACCGGTGCGAGATCGATTTATCGCCAGGAATACGAATATCGCCCGAAAGGGCATTCGAACGGCGGGATGTTGCGGGTTTTGGCAGCGAAGCGTGGGACATGATGAGGGTCAATCGCGATAAAACAGGGTGGGCGGAACAGACTTGATAGGTCGGGCACCTCCTAACACAGCTTGATTACGCGGTCATCTTGCAAATTCAATCTTCGCTTCGTGCTTTTTTCGCTTTGACAAACGCGGCGAATTGCGTTTATGGGACCACGAATTTTTTTATGAGGGGCGGTCGGAAAAGCCGCGTCCTTAAGAAACAAGCGTATAATCCCAAAAATCAGTTCGATTTTGAATAAGGATTATGCACCTATACAAAGTGTTATTGCGTACAGGTGAGTCCTTGGAACACATGACGCAATAATTGTCAGCCGAATGCAGGCAAGCACAGCAAGACGAGGCAGAACGTGGTTAATCCAAAACTTGGCACCAAGCGTGTTGACCCGGAAACCGGGCAGAAATTTTATGACCTGAACCGCGATCCGATTGTTTCGCCTTTCACGGGCAAGACCTATCCGCTCAGCTATTTTGAGACGACAGTCTCTGCGCGTGAGGAAGAGGAAGAGATTGAAACTGAAGAGCTCGACGTAGCGCTGGAGAAGCCGGAATTTGTGGCTCTCGAGGAAGCTGATGGCGATAGCGACAGTGATGTTCCAGATCTGGGTGATGACGTAGAAGTCGATGATTCGGATGATGATGACACATTTCTTGCGACCGACGAGGAAGATGAAGATGATGACGTCGCAGACATCCTTGGTGGTGGTATCGGCGAAGACGACGAGAATTGATTTGAAAATAAGTTCCGTTCGTTGCGAAATAAGCGGCGAACGGGGCTTGATCTTCGCGTAAGCGGAAGCTAATAACCCGCCATCTTTGGATAGCGAAAACAAGGTCACCAGACCTTGCTGAATACAAAGCCGGTTTACCGGTGTTTGGCCTTAGCCGGCCAATTGGAATGGGGCCATAGCTCAGCTGGGAGAGCGCTTGCATGGCATGCAAGAGGTCAGCGGTTCGATCCCGCTTGGCTCCACCAAATTTCTCAGTATCCTTCAGTAATGAATTATGCAAGGCAAAGGCGTGCCAAGCATGACACCGCTACATCCTCAAGCTGGCAATTGGCTCGGTTCTAATTTGAAAAGACCACAGCTGCAAAGAGCAAAACACCTGCAAAGACGATGAACGAACCTATGCCGACAAGGGGCTCCAAAGCTGCGTTTCCCAGCGCCATGAAATAGAGCGCGGGGATCATCACGACCAACCCAAGCGTGAAGATAGCGAATTGCCACATCGGCAATCTACCCACAGCCTTGGCAGGGTTAAGCGCATAGTAGATTGCAAAGATCGCACTGCTGACCCAGCCAAGCAGATTAAGATGCGCATGTGCTGGAAATGGGGTGTGATCACCCGAAATCCCCATGTGCAGCCCCATGATGACTCCAATAATGAAGAAGATCGTCGCCGATTTGAAAAAGAGCTGAGAAATCTTAGGCATAATTGTCCCCCCCCGGAAGCCCAAGCCAAGAACATACTCCTAAAATAAAAACCGTTCCAGCCAGACAATCGGGTGAATCATAAGAAAATCAGCCGGGAATCTTTGTAGCCAAAAGCAAAAGTGGCGTTTTTATACTGGATTGAAAGTCGAAAATGGCTCAGAGCTTGGACAAAAGACTTAATTCAGGAAATGCTCAAATGCCCTCGACTCCGGTAACTGTAGCCAACTCTCCCGAATCCTCAGCGGCGCGAACAGGTGTTTTGCTCATGCTGCTCGGCATGTTGATGTTTTCGCTCAATGATGTGATGGGAAAGTGGCTCGTCTCCACCTATTCGGTTGGGCAGGTAATATTCATCCGCAGCATCGCGGCGCTTATCGTTCTGGCACCATTCATCTGGTTCAACGGACCCCAAAAAATTGTGCAGGTTGATCGGCCTTGGGTTCAGGCAGCACGGGTCATTCTCTCTACAGCTGAGGTTTTTGCATTTTACTTTGCAGTCATTTACCTGCCCTTGGCTGATGTCATGACCTATTGGCTTGCAGCACCCATTTATGTTGCGGCAATTTCCCCCTTCATTTTAAAGGAGCCTGTCGGCTGGCGGCGCTGGAGCGCAATCATCGTCGGTTTCATTGGCGTCGTGATTGCGCTTGAACCTTCGTCTCAGGCGCTTACACCCCAAGCGATCATTTCCATATTTGGTAGCCTCGCCTTTGCATTCATGCTGCTGCTGGGCCGCACATTGCGTGGCACGCCCGATACAACATTGGTGTTTTGGCAAATTATTGGAGCCGGTCTCGCGGGGTTTGCATGGGTCTGTTTCGAATGGACGCCTGTCACCATGCGCGATCTTCTATTGCTCGGTCTTCTCGGAATTATTGCCATGCTGGCGCATGTCCTGGTCAACCGGGCCTTAAAGCTTGCCGATGCGGCAACCGTAGCGCCGCTGCAATATACGCTGCTTTTTTGGGCCATCCTGTTCGGTTGGATGGTTTTTGGAGACGTGCCGCGCATGTCCATGCTTGTCGGCTCCGGGTTCATCGTAGCGTCTGGTCTGTTCATCTTCTTCCGCGAACAGCAGTTGAAACGCCAAGGCAGAATCAGGCAGCCAGCGGAAACGGTGGTTGCAGGCTCTGGCGACAGTGCCTGAACCAGTAGAGATCAATTTTCCTCGGGATGACGACGGACAGCCTCGACTTCGACTTTTGTTATTACCGAATTGGCAATGAAACATTGCTCATGGGCTGAATGGTGTAATGCATCCTCGGCATTGCTATCGGGCGCGTCTCCCGCATAGGTTACATGCGGTTTCAAGGTTACACGGCTCACATAGATTCTGCCCTTTTCGTTCTTGGCAAGTTCGCCTTCTGCCGCATCGCGGTATTCATCAATGACAAATCCTGCCTTTGCCGCACCCGACAGGAAGAACAG
This sequence comes from Hyphomicrobiales bacterium, assembly GCA_900473335.1. Taxonomy (GTDB): domain Bacteria; phylum Pseudomonadota; class Alphaproteobacteria; order Rhizobiales; family Rhizobiaceae; genus Phyllobacterium. The sequence continues at coordinate 34,059 of UCNP01000052.1, forward strand.
CATATGGCAACTTGAAATCGAGGCAACGAAGGCTTCTTCCGGATCAACATTCTCCGCTACGGAATAGGGCAGGCGGACAATATGCGGCGAAGAGGAAGCAGGGACTTCCGCCCCGCCATCGAATTGCCAAACATGGGCACGGCTGTATTTATTGTCGGTGAAGGCAGTGCCTTCGTCTCTATTCCATAGAATAGTGGCTCCGAATGTTGTCATGATCTGATTCCCGATTTTGATCTGTGTTTTTCAAAGCTTGTCAAAGCAGGCAGGAATTGTCGATAAGGGATTATCAACAATAAGGATGATGATGCGATGGATCTGGGTATTAAAGGAAAGCGCGCGATTGTTTGTGCGAGTTCGAAGGGGCTTGGCCGGGGTGTTGCCGAGAAGCTCGCGGAAGCGGGGGTCAATCTGACGCTGAATGCCCGCACCGAGTCGACATTGCGGGCCACTGCCGATGAGATCGCTGGCAAGTATGGCGTCACAGTTCAGATCGTTGCCGAGGATGTAACGACGGAGGCTGGGCGGTTGGCCTTGTTGCGGGCGGAGCCGAATGCCGACATTCTGATAAATAATGCCGGTGGCCCGCCGCCCGGTGTCTGGTCAGACTGGGGCGAAGAAGAATGGTTGAAGGCTATCAATAACAATATGCTGACGCCGATTCTGCTTATGAACGCCATTTTGCCCGGTATGATTGAGCGAAAATGGGGTCGTGTTGTCAATATCACCTCTGGCTCCGTCAAGGCGCCGATTGCGCAACTTGGCCTGTCCAATGCGGCGCGAAGCGGCCTAACCGGTTTCGTTGCGGGAACTTCCAGACAGGTTGCCCGCCATGGTGTCATCATCAACAATTTGCTGCCCGGCTCGCATGATACCGACCGGACCAAAGGTTTTATTGAGCGTATAGCGGCTACCAGGAATATTTCCTTGGAAGAGGCGCGTGCAGAGGCCTATGCAGGAAATCCGACAGGACGTTACGGCACTGCAGAAGAGTTCGGCGCTGCCGCTGCCTTTCTGTGCAGCCAGTTCTCCGGCTTTATTGTCGGACAGAATTTGCTGCTTGACGGTGGAGCGTTCAATTCGACGATGGGCTAGAGCATCTGCTTGAAAATGGAATCCGGTTTTCGAATAATCCGATGCTAAAACAAAAGCCTAGATCGCCATATTGACATCCGGCGATCTAGGCATTTACACACCTGCGACAGCGCATCTATTGACGGATGGGGGGCGATATGAAAAGTCCCGCCCAATCCATTGCATCAGGAACCAGCTATGATCCGCCATATTGTATTCTTTAGCGCTCGTAACAAAGACGATGTTGAAGCAATTGTCACAGGGCTGAAACAGCTCGGCGAAATACCCCATTCGACCGTCTTTGAGGTGATGAAAAACACGAAAGTTGATCCGATTTCCGGCGAGATTGATGTTGTTGTCTATGGTGAGTTCGAGGACGCGGATGCACTCGCAGCCTACAAGGCCCACCCCATATATGCGGCAACAACAGCGTTGGTAAAACCAATGCGCGAGTTGCGTATTTCTGCGGATGTCGTGTCTGCGCTTTAGCCTTTACCCGACATATTTTCGAGTATAGGGCAGTCAGGCCGCTGGTCGCCGTGGCAATGGGCGACCAGATGATTCAGCGTATGCTGCAATTCGCGCAGTTCAATGATCTTGCGATCAATCTCACGCAGTTTCGATTGCGCCATTAATTTTACATCAGCGCTGGCGCGGTCCTTGTCTTCATAAAGAGCGAGTAACTGGCGGCATTCTTCAACGGAAAATCCAAGCCCCCGCGAACGTTGTAGAAAGCGCAGCTTGTGCACATCGGACATCGAGTAGTCACGATAGCCGTTATCGGCCCTATCCGGTTTCAACAATCCAATATCTTCATAATACCGGATTGTCTTCGTGGGCAGGCCAGAGCGTTCGGAAGCATTGCCAATATTCATGGAAAACCTCACAATTTGATGGTGCGCAGCCGCAAAGCATTGGCGATGACGGAAACCGAAGAGAGACTCATCGCTGCCGCCGCCAGCATGGGTGACAATAACACGCCGAAAATCGGATAGAGGACGCCCGCTGCGACAGGTACGCCAAGCACATTGTAGATAAATGCGAAGAACAGGTTTTGCTTGATATTGCGAATGGTGGATGTTGCAAGTGTCCGGGCACGCACGATACCGTTCAAGTCTCCCTTGACCAAGGTAATGCCAGCGCTTTGCATTGCCACATCAGCCCCCGTTCCCATTGCAATGCCAACATCGGCGGCTGCAAGGGCAGGGGAATCATTGACGCCGTCTCCAGCCATGGCAACTTTCAATCCCTTGGCATGCAATTCATCGATCAGCTGCTTTTTGGTTTCGGGCAACATATCGGCACGAACCTCATCAATGCCCAGCTCTTTGGCGACCGCCAAAGCTGTCACCTTGTTATCGCCCGTCGCCATAATGATGCGAAGTCCTGCATTATGCAGTTTTCGTATGGCCTCGATGGTCGTTGATTTGATGGGATCGGCGACCGCAAGAATACCACCGGCCTTGCCGTCGACGGCAATAAAGAGCGCGCTTTTGCCTGCTGCTCTCAGGGCATCAGCCTGTTGGACAAGCGCAGCGATATCGACGCCGATATCCTGCATCATGGCAAGATTGCCGAGCGCAACATTGTTGGTTCCGATTTTGCCCGATATGCCCTTGCCGGTGATAGCATTGAAGTCAGCCGCGTTCTGAACCGTCAGATTTCGTGCTTTTGCACCGTCAATAATGGCTTCGGCCAAAGGATGCTCAGAGCCCTTTTCAAGGCTTGCCGCGAAGCCGAGTAAATCATTTTCGGAAATATCCCCAGCGGTCACAATGTCGGTGAGTTTTGGCTTCCCCTCCGTCAGTGTTCCGGTTTTATCGACAATGAGCGTGTCAACATTGGCAAAACGCTCAAGTGCTTCGGCATCCTTGATGAGAACGCCAGCCTGGGCACCGCGCCCTGTGGCCGTCATGATCGACATTGGAGTTGCAAGCCCAAGTGCACAGGGGCAGGCAATGATCAGAACGGAAACGGCCGCTATAAGGCCATAGATCATGCTGGGTTCGGGCCCCAACACTGACCATAGAGCAAATGCGGCAATAGCGACAATGACGACAGCGGGAACAAAATAGCCGGAAACGCGGTCCGCCATGCCTTGAATTGGCGCACGCGAACGCTGTGCTGCCGCTACCATACCAACGATCTGGGACAGGACCGTATCTGCCCCGACCTTTTCTGCCGTGATCAGCAAAGTGCCATTCCGATTGAGGGTGCCACCGGTGACCGTGTCCTCGACGTTCTTTTCAACTGGAAGCGGCTCGCCTGTCAGCATGGATTCGTCAATTGATGAACGGCCCTCAACAACAATGCCATCCACCGGCACGCTTTCGCCGGGGCGAACACGAAGACGATCACCCACCATCACTTCATCCAGCGGGACGTCTGTTTCCGTGCCATCCTTGGCAAGGCGTCTGGCAGTCTTTGGCGCAAGGTCCAGCAAAGCACGGATCGCCGAGCCGGTTCGCTCGCGTGCCTTTAACTCAAGAATCTGGCCAAGGAAAACGAGTGTGACAATAACCGCAGCTGCTTCAAAATAGACTGGTACAGAACTGCCATGCATGCGGAATGAATGGGGAAGAATATCCGGCAGGAGTGTTGCAATAACACTGAATGCATAGGCCGCGCCCACGCCGATGGCGATAAGTGTCCACATGTTTGGGCTGCGATGCACCAGTGACGACCAAGCGCGTTCGAAGAAGGGGATTGCCGCCCAAAGGACGACTGGTGTTGCTAAAGCAAATTCCAGCCAGATTGCAAGTTCCTCTCCAATCCATGACCGCAAGGGCAATCCAAGCATTGGCCCCATTGTCATGAGCAAAAGCGGCACTGAACAAAGTGCGCTGATCCAGAAACGCCTGGTAAAATCGACAAGTTCAGGATTTGGCCCCTCATCACCCGTGGGTATCCCCATTGGCTCCAGAGCCATTCCACAAAGCGGGCAGGAGCCGGGAGCATCGCTGATGATTTCCGGATGCATAGGGCAGGTATATTGCGTTCCGGCAGGCATTGGCTTGGGCGCAGGGCGGTCACCAAGATAATCCTGCGGGGCCTTTTCAAACTTCGCCATGCAGCTGGCTGAGCAGAAATAATATTTCTCGCCCTCATGCCGCAGAAAATGTTTGGCGCTGGCGCGGTCGACCTTCATGCCGCAAACAGGGTCTGTGGCCTCAAGATAGTTTGTCGGCTCTTTAGTGAATTTTGCATGGCAAGATGCGGAGCAGAAATGAAACACCCGTCCGTCATGTGTGGCCGACAGTTTGCCAGCATTCGGGTTCACAATCATTCCGCAAACGGGATCGCGTATAACCGCATCCATAGGAGGCTGAGACCCTCCGCAGCAGGAATGTTTGTGGTGGTGAGTATGGTCGTGTTCCATGATGCAACTTTCGGTTAGAAACCATATAGTGCATCAAAGTTAATCTTTCCAGTAACTGGAAGGTCAAGGGCATAAGCCCATTAAAATGAACGCTTCCTTCGTGTCGGGAAGCGTTCATTTCGATGAGTGCTGCGATCAGCCAGCCTGGCTGATTTCCTCTCCAGCGGAAAGTTGGCCTGCTTCCCAGCCAAGGATTGCCCGCTTGCGGGTGAGGCCCCAATGATATCCTGTCAAAGCGCCTGACTTTCCGACTGCGCGGTGACAGGGCACCACGAATGAAACCGGGTTGGCTCCCACTGCCGCGCCGACGGCTCGTGATGCTTTGGGCGATCCGATTTCGGCTGCAATATCCGAATAGGCAACGCATTTACCCATAGGGATTTTCAGCAGTGCTTCCCATACGCGCAATTGGAAATCCGTTCCGATGGTGACGACTTTCAATGGCTTGTCTGCTCGCCATTCTGCCGGATTGAAGACCCGTGCGGCATAGGGGGCAGTCGCGCCAAGATCTTCGATATAGGTGGCATTCGGCCAGCGCGATGACATATCAGCAAAGGCATCGCGTTCCTTGCCAGGATCGGCAAAGGCCAGACCAGCCAATCCCCTTTCGGTCACCATGATCAAAGCTTGACCAAAGGGTGATATGAGAAAGCCGTAGCGAATGGTCAGTCCCGCGCCGCGCGATTTATAATCTCCCGGCGACATGCCTTCATGGGTCACGAATAGGTCGTGCAAACGACCTGGTCCTGAAAGGCCGGTTTCATAAGCAGTTTCCAGCAGAGGCATGCCGTCATCGAGCAGGCGTCGCGCATGGTCGATAGTCACTGCCTGCAAAAAACCCTTTGGCGACAGACCTGCCCATCGCGTGAAAAGCTTTTGCAGTCCCGTTGGTGAGAGGCCAGTGTCGCGCGCCAATGTCTCAAGCGAAGGCTGGTCACGATAATCCTTGCTGATGCGCTCTATGATATGGCTCACAATGGCGTAATCATCACCCTTCGGTGTAATGTCCTTTTGAAGTATGGCATGTGGTTTCATGGTTCGGTACCTCGTTGTTGAGGCTATATGACCATTGATAGGGCTTTGTCGCCACCCGATTCTTGCACATGAAAAGCTATCGGCTTTTGGCTGTTGCCAAGGCCGCCTGAAATGCGCAAGCGAAACTCTCCCGATCATCCGGATTAAGGAACGAGCCTATGGCCACAGTCTTCCCACGGCTCTCCACCCGCATTGACGTAATTCCGATTTCCGAATGACGGGCCACATGGAACCTTGTCCAGAATGGATTGAATTCATGCAACTTGCTTCGCCCTGATGGCGCAACCTGACGCACCTGCAAAGCAATGCGCGAAATGCTCACTTCTTCGTGGGAGCGCGCTGACCTGTAATTCAGGCGGAAGGCAATATAGACGAGCAGAACGTCAAGGCCAAAAAATCCGAATACCGGCCAGGCACCCAGCATCAGGAAGAAAATACCGGTGACAAAGCTGCTAAGGCCGAGCGCGGCCATAACAAGAATAAAGCCCGTCTTTCCGAGCGAGCGATGCGGCACCAGAAGAGCGTGAAAGATCTCTTCCTCATTTCGGGAACCAGCGTCAATTGGGTCGATTGTTTGGCTCATGACGTTTAAGTATAGAAGGCAAATGGAAAATCCCAAGCGTAAACTTAATCAGATTAGAGCATCGGACCGAAANNATAATCCGATGCTAAAACAAGAGGATAGATCGCCATCTTGCGTCCGTGAGGACGCCCAGCGATCTAGCAAGAGTAGCCCTGCATCAGCCAAGCCCCGTCGCGTGGCTGGAACCAGCTATACCGCAGCAGAAATCCATGAAATTTTCAGGCGGTTTGCGGTTCAGAGGCCAGAACCAAAAGGCGAGCTTGAGCACGTCAATCCCTTTACACTGCTTGTCGCCGTCGTTCTCTCGGCGCAGGCAACTGACGTGGGGGTGAACAAGGCAACGCGGGCTCTTTTTAGAATTGCCGATACACCTGAAAAGATGCTGGCGCTGGGTGAAGAAAAAGTCGGCGAATATATTCGCACCATTGGCCTTTGGCGTAACAAGGCAAAGAACGTCATTACGCTCTCGCAAACCTTGATAAACAATTATGGCAGCGTTGTTCCCAATGACAGGGACGAATTGGTCAAATTGCCGGGTGTCGGGCGCAAGACCGCCAATGTCGTGCTTTCAATGGCCTTCGGTCAGGCAACGATGGCGGTCGACACGCATATTTTTCGCATAGGCAATCGTCTTGGCCTTGCCCCCGGCAAAACGCCGGAAGAGGTGGAAGACAAATTGATGAAGATCATTCCATCGGAATATCTTTATCATGCCCATCACTGGCTAATCCTGCATGGCCGGTACACCTGCAAAGCGCGTAGGCCGGAATGTCCTGCCTGTGTTATCGCCGATATCTGCAAGGCTGCGGAAAAGACGTCGGAAATACCCGCGCCCTTGGTGCGCCTGCCACCTCAGGTGTTTTAGAGCCTTCCTTCCTCTAATGCACTGCCGCCGGTGGTTCAGACTGTGCAACCGCCTTGTGCAGATGCACCATCATTGCTGCGGCAAATAAGGGAGTTAGCAGGTTCAGAATTGGAATGGCCATGAAAGCCGCGATCACCAATCCAGCCAGAAACACTGTTGTAGAGTGCTTGGATCGCAGCGCTTTCGCTTCCATTTCAGGGCGGAAACGCATGGCGGCGAACTCAAAAAATTCGCGCCCAAGCAAATAACCATTCACCATGAAGAATGCGACTATATTGATGCCGGGAATCAGCAATAGCAGCAATGCAACAATATTGCCGATGATCACGACGCCCAAAAACTTTGCCGAAAGAATAAATGAGCGCAAGGCGGGGAGTGGCCTGCCTTTGGGATCGAGCGGATAATCTTCTTTTTCCACGACTTCAGCAACGTCGTCGAGAAACATGCCTGCAACGATAGCGGTCACTGGCGCGATCAACAATGCGAGTCCGAGAGCCAGCCCCAGACTTGCAAGAATACCGGCGATAAAACCAATCCAGCCAGCCCAGGAAGGCAGGTCCGGTATCATTTGGTCAACAAAGGGCCAAGCAAGTACCTCAAACAGCTCGCGCAGGCCGAACCAAACGCCAGCGAGTAGCAAAATCGTCAGTCCGATGGATTTCCAAAGAACAGAGCGAAACTCCGGCCGGAACAGGTGTCCGGCAGCGGCGTGGGCGCTTTCAAGTATCATCTGGCTTTCCGTACTCCATTGGCATGTGTGACGGACATAGGTTCGGTAATGGTTGATGACAAGGCAACATGCAACGGAGGGGGTGGTAAAGCCGTTGCTGACGCGCTACCAAGTGCTCCGGAATATTCACTTACAGGTGTAATCGCCGCTAAGGCCTCGCAATCCGGAGAATTCATGTCCAGCTATGACGTGCTTTGCATCGGCAACGCTATTGTCGATATCATTGCCCGCACCGATGACGATTTCATCGTGAAGAACGGCATCATCAAAAATGCAATGAACCTTATTGATGCCGAGCGTGCAGAATTTCTCTATGAACGTATGGGCCCCGCTATCGAAGCTTCGGGCGGAAGTGCCGGTAATACCGCCGCTGGCATCGCCAGCCTCGGTGGCCGTGCTGCTTATTTCGGCAAGGTCGCGGACGACCAGCTTGGCCATATTTTCACCCATGATATCCGCTCGCAAGGCGTGGCATTCGACACGCGCGTGTTACAGGCGCCGCCCCCCACGGCCAGATCCATGATCTTTGTAACGCCGGATGGTGAGCGCTCGATGAATACCTATCTCGGCGCCTGCATTGAGCTTGGGCCGGAAGATGTAGAAAGCTCGAAAGTTTCTGAAGCAAAGGTAACCTATTTCGAAGGCTATCTTTGGGATCCACCCCGCGCCAAGGAAGCTATTCGCCTTTCTGCAAAAATCGCCCATGAATATGGCCGCGAAGTATCGATGACGCTTTCGGATCCATTCTGTGTTGACAGATACCGCGAAGAATTCCTTGAATTGATGCGCTCGGGCACCGTTGACATCGTCTTTGCCAATGAAGCCGAGTTGAAATCATTGTACCAAACCGATGATTTCGAAACGGGTTTGAATATGATCCGTAAGGATTGCAAACTGGCTGCGATCACGCGGTCCGAAAGAGGCTCGGTCGTTGTGTCGGGAGACGAGACTGTTGCGGTTCCGGCAATAGCAATTGAAGAACTGGTGGATACGACCGGCGCGGGCGATCTCTATGCTGCGGGCTTTCTGTTTGGTTATACCAGTGGCCGTTCATTGATTGACTGCGCCAAGCTCGGCTCACTGACCGCTGGACTTGTTATCCAGCAGATCGGCCCGCGCCCTCAGCAGAATCTCAAAATGGCGGCCGAGCACGCCGGATTACTCTGAGCGGATATATCCATCCCTCTTGAGCTCCTCATCGGTTCGACCCGGCCTATGATAATTAGGCAATATCCAGCCGAAATACAACGCTCCGCCGCGTACAGAAAATGCGGCGAGCGCGGCTGCAATGGCTGCGATCTCAGGAGCAACAGAGAGTTTGTACAAAAGCGTATAGACGCTGGAACCGGCCAGAGCTGCCGTGACATAAATCTCGCGGCGCATCAGGACAGACGGCTCTCCGGAAACAATATCACGTAATATGCCGCCGAATGTGGCAGTCAGGATGCCTGTCACAACGGCGATTGTGGAATCAAAGCCGAGGGCTAAACCTTTGGCAGCGCCAAGTACGCTATAGGCAGCAAGGCCCAGCGCATCGAGCCACAAAAGCAGGCGATAGCGTGACTCCAGCAAATTGGCTGAAAAATAAACGATGAATGCCGCTGCTGTGCAGACAAGAAGATTGCCGGGGTCCTGCACCCAAAATACTGGAACGCCCAAAATGAGATCGCGCAAGGTGCCGCCACCAATGCCTGTTACAGCCGCCAGGAATACGAAAGCTATGATATCAAGCTGCCGCCGGGAAGCGGCAAGCGCGCCCGTGGCAGCAAACACAAACACGCCCGCATAATTGAATATCTGAATCATGGTCATGGGCAGTGCTCCGCGCATTTCTCTGGCTGGAAGATACAGCACGCAGCGGCCAAAATGAAAAGAGCCGCGTCCTCTTGGAAACGCGGCTCTTTCAATCGCTCAGACTGGCTCAGGCGTCTTTTTCTGCTTGTGGATTAATTGGACCCGGCTCAGGCTGACCTTCAGCCGCTGCCTGCTTGGGGCCACCTTTGGAAACGCCGACCAGTGCCGGGCGCAGCATGCGGTCGCCAATGACGAAACCGGACTGTGCTACCTGCAACACCGTATTGTGCGGAACATCCGCATTGGGAATTTCAAACATTGCCTGATGGAAATTGGGGTCAAATTTCTGGCCCTGCGGCTCGATCTTTTTGACGCCATGACGCTCCAGCGCGGACATCAGTGAGCGTTCGGTAATTTCCACGCCCTCAGCCAGTGCCTTGAAGCCGGCATCGCCTTGGGTCAGCGCATCAGCGGGGATCGCTTCGAGAGCACGCTTCAGATTATCCGAAACCGAGAGCATGTCGCGGGCAAAGTTGGCAACGGAATAGCTGCGTGCATCATGCACGTCACGGGCTGTACGCTTGCGCAGATTTTCCATATCGGCAGCGAGGCGAAGCAACTGGTCTTTCAGGTCGCCATTTTCAGCGCGCAGCTTGTCCAGTTCAGCCCAGTTTTGAGCATTTGCCTCAACTTCGTCCTCATTGGCCAAAGCATATTCTTCAGCCTTGCGTGATTTCAGAAAATCATCGGCAGCGCGTTTCAGCGCATCGCGGTCGCGCGGATTTTTCAGATCGCGCTGATCGAGATCAGGAGTGTCGTGATTGTTCTTTTCGTCAGTCATTTATCCAGTCCGTCCTATATTCGTCAGTTGCGCTGGATATCGAGGTTTAATGGCCGAAAATCAAGTGCAAATGGGTTATCTCAGGAGTCTTGAGACAAGTTGTGCCGTATAATCCACCATCGGGACGATACGGGCATAGTTAAGCCGGGTTGGCCCGATGACACCGAGCGCGCCGATAATGCGTTGTTCGGAATCTCGATAGGGCGCGATTACCAAAGAGGAGCCGGACAGTGAAAACAGCTTGTTTTCTGATCCGATGAAAATGCGAACGCCCGGCCCGGCTTCTGCCAGGTCGAGCAATTGCAGCGTGCCTTCCTTGGTTTCCAGATCATCGAAAAGATGGCGCAGACGTTCCAGATCGGCTTCCGCATGGATGGAATCGAGCAGATTACCCCGGCCCCGGACGATCAGGCGTGCCGGCTGGCCAGCCCCGTCACCACCCCATACAGCCAGACCCTGCTGCACCATATGCTGCGAGAGACTATCGAGAGCCTGCTGCGTTTCATCCTTGAGGCGGGCGATTTCCTGCCTTGCTTCGGTAATGGTGCGCCCCTGAATATGGGTGTTGAGGAAATTGGATGCCTCAATCAATTGTGAGGGCGTGACACCGATCGGCAGATCGATAACACGGTTTTCCACATCGCCATTTTGCGTAACGAGCACCGCCAAGGCCTTGGTTGGTTCCAGCCGCACAAACTCAATATGCTTCAATGCGCCTTCAACCTTGGTGGCAAGAACGAGACCCGCGCCACGCGACATGCCCGAAAGGATCTGGCTTGCCTGTGTCAGTACATTTTCAGCGGTTTGGGCGTCGCCAGCACGAACCTGCGCCTCAATGGAATTGCGGTCAGATGAGGAAAGGTCTCCAACCTCCATGAACGCATCGACGAAAAAGCGCAGCCCAAGCTGTGTCGGCAACCGTCCCGCAGAAATATGCGGCGCATAGACCAGACCGAGATGCTCAAGATCGCTCATCACATTGCGGATCGTTGCGGGAGAGAGCGCGACCGGCAAAATGCGAGACAGATTGCGCGACCCGACTGGCTCACCGTCACCCAGATAACTTTCGACGATACGCCGGAAAATATCGCGCGATCTCTGATCGAGCGATTGAAGTGCTTCCGGTGCGACTGTCTTGTTCATCGTGTCTCATCTATCTCGTGACTATGCGATAGATATAAGCATTGTTGTTGCAATCATCAAAGCCTTTGCTTCATGACAGCATCGCGGGTAAAAGGCCGAAAGCTTATCAACAAGAGGTCTATCCATGCGTCACTCCAACCGAGCCCCCGACGAAATGCGCGCTATTTCTTTTGAACGCGGTATTTCCAAACATGCCGAGGGCTCGTGCCTTGTCAAATTCGGTGACACCCACGTGCTTTGTACGGCCAGCCTTGAAGAAAAGGTTCCGGGCTGGATGCGCAATACGGGCAAGGGCTGGGTTACGGCGGAATATGGCATGCTGCCCCGTTCGACCGGCGACCGCATGCGCCGTGAGGCATCTTCGGGCAAACAGGGCGGCCGCACGCTGGAGATTCAGCGGCTGATTGCACGCTCCTTGCGTGCAGTTATTGATTTGCAGGCGCTGGGCGAAGTGCAGATTACGGTTGATTGCGATGTGATTCAGGCTGATGGCGGCACGCGCACCGCAGCCATTACCGGCGGCTGGGTTGCCTTGCATGAATGCTTGCGCTGGATGGAGACACGCCAGATGCTGAAAGTTGACAAGGTCCTCAAGGACCATGTTGCTGCAATATCATGCGGTATCTCAAACGGTACGCCCGTCATTGATCTCGATTATCTGGAAGATTCCACGGCACAGACTGATGCCAATTTTGTCATGACCGGCAAGGGTGGAATTGTTGAGGTACAGGGTACTGCCGAAGGCGAGCCGTTCTCGCAAGAAGAATTGCTGGCGCTGATGGATTTGGCCCGTAATGGCATTACGCGGCTGGTTTCACTGCAAAAAATGGCGGTTAGCTAAGGGTAATGACCATGCAGCCATCATCAATTCTGGAAACAGCGCTTTATGTTGATGACGTCGAGGCCGCGGCGCAGTTCTATAATGGCGTTCTCGGGCTTGAGTGCATTTTGCGGGCAGGGGAAGAATCTGCATTCTTCGTCTGCGGGGCAGGTGTACTCATCGTTTTCAACGCGGAAAAGCTGCAAGAGCGGCCTGCTGGCGGTCTGCCTATCCCAAAACATGGGGCGGAAGGTCCGGGTCATGTGTGTTTTCGCGCCACACGGGATGAAATTGCTGCATGGAAATCCCATCTTGAGAAACATGGCATTGCCATCGAAAGCGAATTCGATTGGCCAAGTGGCGCACATTCGCTTTATTTTCGTGACCCCGCCGGTAATTCGGTCGAGTTCGCCGAACCAAAATTATGGAATCTGAAATGAGAGCACTGGAAAAGGGCAAGCTGCTGGTTGCCAGCCACAATCAGGGCAAGATCAACGAAATGATTGATCTGCTTGGTCCTTTTGGCTTTGAGGTTGTCTCTGCTGCTGAGCTTGGTTTGCCCGAGCCGGATGAGACAGGCACAACCTTTGAAGAGAATGCCTATATCAAAGCCTTTGCTGCCGCCAAAGCCACCGGGCTCGTGGCGCTTTCTGACGATTCCGGCCTATGCGTCGATGCTCTGGGCGGCAATCCGGGCGTCTACACTGCCAATTGGGCTGAATTACCGGATGGCAAGCGCGACTTTGCGCATGGTATGCAGAAGGTCGAAACGGCGCTCCAGGATGCAGGTGTGACCAAGGCTGAAGAACGCAGCGGTCGATTTGTTTCCGTCATTTGCCTTGCTTGGCCGGATGGTGAGGCAAATTACTATCGGGGTGAGGTGGAAGGCGAAATTGTCTGGCCGCCACGTGGCACGGCAGGCTTCGGCTTTGATCCCGTTTTCAAGCCTGAAGGTTATGACACAACATTCGGTGAAATGACTGCCGAGCAGAAACATGGCTGGAAACCCGGCGACGCATTGGCACTCTCCCACCGTGCCCGCGCCTTCCAGCTATTTGCCAAAGATTGTCTGGACGTTGCATGAGCCACAGCGACCATAGGTCCGAGTCTGGCTTCGGGATCTATGTCCACTGGCCCTTTTGCATGGCAAAATGCCCCTATTGCGATTTCAACTCGCATGTGCGGCATCAAGCTGTCGACCAGCCGCGCTTTTCAGCGGCATTTGCCCGCGAAATGGCAACCATACGCGAGCGCACCGGCCCGCGCAAAGTATCCAGCATATTTTTGGGTGGCGGCACACCATCATTGATGCAGCCGGAAACCGTAGCCTCTGTTCTGAACGAGATCGCGCGCAATTGGCATGTGCCAGATGATATCGAGATTACACTGGAAGCCAATCCAACCAGCGTTGAGGCAGATCGCTTTCGCGGCTATCGCGCGGCTGGTGTCAATCGCGTGTCCTTGGGGGTTCAGGCGCTGAACGATCGGGATTTGCGCCGCCTTGGCCGCATGCATAATGTTGATGAAGCCCTTGTTGCGATCAAGCTTGCGCGGGAAATATTCCCCAGACTGTCATTCGACCTGATTTATGCAAGGCCCGACCAAACTGTCGAGGCATGGCGAGAGGAACTTGCCAAAGCCATCTCCTATGCCGCAGATCATCTGTCGCTTTACCAACTGACAATTGAAGAGGGCACGCCTTTCTACAATCTATGGAAGGCTGGAAAACTGGTGACGCCAGATGGCGATCATGCAGCCGCGCTCTACGCAGAAACGCAGGAAGTCACGGCGCGTCACGGGCTGCCAGCTTATGAAATTTCAAACCACGCTGCCCCTGGTGCTGAATCACAGCATAATCTTGTTTACTGGCGCTACGGCGAATATGTCGGCGTGGGACCGGGCGCTCATGGCCGCTTTATCGAGAATGGTACGCGCGCTGTAACCATCACCGAGCGTCATCCTGAAACATGGATGCAGAAGGTCGAGACGGATGGTCATGGGATTGTCGAAGAAGAGTTTTTGACAGGCGAGCAGGAGGGAGACGAGTTTCTGCTGATGGGCCTGCGTCTGGTGGAGGGTATTGATCTTTCCCGCTATGAGCGCCTGACCGGCCATGGTGTCAAGGAAAGCCGTGTAATCTCTTTGGCGGAACAGGGACTTATCGAATATATCGGCAATAGTCGCATCCGCACAACACCCGAAGGCGCTATCGTGCTCAATGCCGTTATCGCTGATCTTGCAGCTTGAGGATAAAGAGTGTCTGAGGCCCCAAATTCCGACGATAAGGACCGTGACTACCAGATTGGCACCTCTTCCTATCGTGCCCGGCCTCTGGAGCCTGCGCTCTACATCGTGGCGACACCCATAGGCAATCTTGGCGACATGACCCTTCGCGGTATCGAGACCTTGGCGGCAGCCGACATTATCGCTTGCGAGGACACGCGCGTCAGCCGCGTCCTGCTTGATCGCTATGGTATTTCCCGCCGTCCCTACGCTTATCACGAGCACAATGCCGAGATGGCAGGGCCCAAAATCATCGAGGCACTCCTTGCCGGAAAGAGCGTTGCGCTTATTTCCGATGCCGGTACGCCGCTGGTTTCGGATCCCGGTGGGCGGCTTGTTCCGGAAGCAAAGGCCGCTGGTATTCGTGTCGTGCCAATACCGGGGGCCTCCTCTGTTCTGGCGGCACTGACTGCCTCTGGCCTGTTCAAGGATGCGTTTTACTTTGCCGGTTTTTTATCCTCCAAGCAGGGTCAGCGCCGGGCAAAGCTGGAACAGTTGAAGACATTGGATGCCGCGCTGGTGTTCTTCGAATCGCCCAATCGCGCCGCATCGACATTGGCGGATATGGTGGAAGTCTTCGGGCCGGACAGGCAAGCTTCGCTCTGCCGTGAACTCACCAAAGCCTATGAGACTGTAACCACCTTGCCGCTGAAAGAGCTTGCAGCCGAATTCGATGGTGAAGACCGGATTCGCGGTGAAGTGGTGCTGGTGATTGGATCGCCGCAGCAAGATGAGCATGTGGCGAGAAGCGATGATGATATTGATGCATTGCTGCGGGCGCTCAGCCTTGAAATGTCGCCCTCCAAGGCCGCAGGAGAAGCCTCCCGCATGACCGGCCGTCCAAAGGGCGAGCTTTATCAACGTTTGCTGGCGATGAAGTAGGGAAGGCGATGGGCGCGAATGACAAGCGTCATAAAGCTTACCGTCGCGGCCATTCAGCCGAACGCCTCGCTGCATTTGCTGTGGTTCTGAAAGGCTACCGGATTGTGGATCGCCGCTATCGCACGAAGCTCGGAGAAATCGATCTGATTGCACGCCGCGGCAATATTGTCCTCATTATCGAGGTCAAAGCGCGGCGTACTCTTCAACAGGCGATGGATTCAGTCAATCGGCTTGCCATGCGCCGAATTGAGGCTGCCGCTGACCAATGGCTGGCCCGGCAACCAGATCATGACCGCCTGTCGCTTCGCTTTGATCTGATTGCGATCTTGCCTTGGCGATGGCCCGTTCATGTTCCGGCTATATTTACCGCCTGAGCATCATTGGGCTTGCGGCACCATGTGGACGATTTCCCAGACATGGCCGTCAATATCCTGAAAGCTACATCCATACATGAAGCCTTCATAGTCTTGCTTTGGCTTCCATTCCTTGCCTCCCGCAGCAATCGCCTTTGCAAAAGTCTCGTCGACTTCTTCCTTGCTTGCTGCTGAAAGCGCAATAAGCACTTCCTGAGATTTCGTTGCGTCGCTAATGCCGTTATTGATGAAGTCCTTGAAGCGGTCTTCTTCCATCAACATTGCAAAAATATTCTCTTCGATGATCATACAAGTGGATTTCTCGTCAGAAAATTCCGGATTGAAGCTAAAGCCCAGAGCCGCAAAAAAGGCTTTTGAAGCAGCAAGATTCTTGATCGGCAGGTTTACGAAAATCATACGCATCGGGATAATATCCTCTCCATTTTATAACTCGCCTACAGATGACGAACAGAAATGTCAGAACCCGACAGTCATGAAAAATAAAAAACAACTTGCAATCGGATTTAAACCCGATAAGAATGGTCGTGTATTAAGCGCTGTTCATTTGCGGCTGCGTTCCTTTGGCCTTTCCCACCTCCTTTTATGGAGCGAGGGGAAGTGCAACTATGTATGGCGCAGAAAGAGAATCCGATTACCTTCGGTTTTTCAGAAATTATATGCTCCTGTGCGTGAAACGGCGCATTTCTGTTTCTTATAATAATGTCATTCATATCGGATAATTCCCACAGCCATTGGGATACCCACGATTCATGCCTATTCGTTCCAACCAGCTATCTGTCTTTCCTGCCTTTTTCCGTGTGCGGAACGAGGTGCTTGTGGTTATAGGCAGCGGCGAAGAGGCGCTCAACAAGGCACGTCTTCTGACGCAAACCAATGCCACAATTCGCATTGTTGCCGCCGAACCGGAACCAGATCTTGCCGCCTTTTTGCAGAGCGGCAATTACGATCATATCGTAGAAGAATTTGCTCCCAAGCATTTGACCGGTGCAAAGCTGGTCTTTGTCGCCACTGGGGATAAAGATCAGGATATTGCCATTGCTGATGAATCACGCCGCCAGAATATTCCTGTTAATGTCGTTGACCGTCCTGACCTGTGTGACTTCTACACACCTGCCATTGTCAATCGCGCGCCTATCGCCATTGCCATAGGCTCCGAGGGTACAGGCCCTGTATTGACCCAGCTCATTCGTGCGCGCATTGATGCGGCTTTCTCTCCGCGGCTTGGCGATTTGGCCCGTCTCGCCAATGCCTACCGGCCTGCCGTTGAACGGCTGGTGAAAAAGGGACTGTCGCGGCGCATTTTCTGGCGTTCATTCTTTTCGGGTGATGTAGCAAGCAATGTTTATAAGAATGATCTGATCGGAGCCCATGACGCCGCCGCAAATCTGCTCGAAAATCAGGGTTCTCCCAAAGGCTATGTCTGGTTGGTTGGTGCGGGTCCGGGCGCAGAAGATCTGCTGACATTGCGTGCCCATCGCGTTCTGATGGAAGCCGATGTGATTGTCTATGATGCGCTCGTTCCGGAGGCCATTGTTGCCATGGGTCGCCGCGATGCCACAAGGCTTTCTGTTGGCAAGCGGAAGGGCTGCCATTCCAAGAGCCAAAGCCAGATCAATGATCTTCTTGTTTCGCTTGGACGTGAAGGCAAACGAGTTGTTCGCCTGAAGTCGGGCGATCCGCTGGTTTATGGCCGCGCTGGCGAAGAAATGGCAGCGTTGCGCGATGCTGATATCGCCTTCGAGATTGTCCCCGGTATCACATCTGCTTTTGCCGCTGCCGCAGATATGCAGCTTCCGCTGACATTGCGCGGCGTCGCTTCGTCACTCGTTTTCACCACCGGGCATGACATGGCTGGTGATATCCTGCCGGATTGGGCACGCCTTGCTATCTCCGGCGCAACCATCGCTGTCTATATGGGCCGCAGCGTTGCCGCTTCCGTTGCCAATCGCCTGATTGAGGCTGGCCTTCATGCGGACACCGGTGTTGCTGTGATTGAAAATGCCGGACGTGCGGAACGTCGCATGTTCCATGGGACATTGAAAGATTTGCCAGCACTTGAACAGCGCAGCGATCTGGAAGGGCCGGTCATGGTTGTCATTGGCGATGCTGTCGCCGGTGCCGCCATTCATCTCGCAGAACCGCTTTCTGTAACGAAGACAAAGTTTGAAGATTTCGTGGCCAAGCGCCACATGGCAGCGCACGCTGTCTGAACCGCAAGGATGATGATCATGAGTGTCAAAGTTTTAACAGCGAACCGCCTGACCGATGGCGAAGCAGTTTGGCTTGGTGCCAATGGTGAGTGGTTGGACCATATTGATGGTGCCCTTGTCGCACGTCATGCCGAGGCTGTGGCAGCGCTTGAGGAAGCCGGGAAAGCGGCGATAAAGTCCAATCTCGTCATCGACGTTAATGTCATTGATGTTGAGGAACGCGGTACAAACCTATATCCGCTCCGCCTGCGCGAACGTATCCGCCAGCTCGGCCCGACAATCCGTCTTGATCTTGGCAAGCAAGCCGAGAAAACCAGCGCCAACGCCGCCTAAGATTTGAAGGTCCGCTTAGAATGTATCGTTACGATGAGTTTGATCACGCGTTTGTCTCTGCCCGCGTCGAGCAGTTCAAGGATCAGGTTGAGCGGCGTCTTGCTGGCGAGCTGACTGAAGAGCAGTTTCGCCCGCTACGTTTGATGAATGGCGTCTACCTTCAGCTCCACGCTTATATGCTGCGCGTTGCGATTCCCTATGGCACATTGTCAGGTCGGCAGATGCATAAATTGGCGCATATTGCGCGCCGCTATGATCGCGGTTATGGCCATTTCACCACACGCCAGAATATCCAGTATAATTGGCCGGCTTTGAGCGATATGCCAGCGGTACTTGATGAATTGGCGTCAGTGGAAATGCATGCTTTGCAGACATCGGGCAATTGCATCCGCAATGTCACAGCCGATCATTTTGCCGGTGCCGCTGCCGATGAAGTTGCCGATCCCCGTCCCTATGCGGAGATTCTCCGGCAGTGGTCGTCAATGCACCCGGAATTTTCCTATCTGCCTCGCAAGTTCAAGATCGCAGTCACTGGTGCTGATCGTGACCGCGCGGCTATCCAGGTACATGATATTGGACTTCATCTGAAAAAGAATGAAGCCGGCGAACTTGGCTTTGCGGTCTATATTGGCGGCGGTCAGGGCCGCACGCCCATGGTAGCCAAGAAGATCAGGGACTTCTTGCCAATTGAGGATTTGCTGACCTATACGACGGCAATCGTGCGTGTGTATAATCTGCATGGCCGCCGCGATAACAAATATAAGGCGCGTATCAAAATCCTCGTTCATGAAACCGGCACGGAAGAAATTACCCGTCAGGTCGAAGCTGAATGGCAGGCAATCAAGGATACTGACTTGAAGATGCCGCAACAGGACGTTGATGCCATCGACAATTATTTCCGCATGCCAGACCTGCCGCAGCGTCCGGAAGGTTGGTCGCAGCTTGCGATCTCGCGTAAGGCCGATCCTTCCTTTGCGCGCTGGGTCGATCAAAATGTAACGCCGCACAAGAATCCGGATTATGGCGTCGTGACCATCTCGCTGAAGCCGATTGGCGGTATTCCGGGCGATGCAACAGATGCTCAGATGGATCTGGTGGCGGATATCGCCGAGAAGTTCTCGAATGATGAGATCCGCGTCAGCCATGAGCAAAATCTGGTTCTGCCGCATGTCGCCATTGCTGACTTGCGCATTGTCTATGATCTGCTGCTGACAGACGGCTTGGCGACAGCCAATGCCGGGCTGATCACGGATATTATTGCCTGCCCCGGTCTCGATTATTGCGCTTTGGCCAATGCCCGATCCATTCCGGTGGCTCAGCGTATTTCAGAGCGTTTCGGCCAGCCGGAACGTCAGGCGGATATTGGTGAACTCAAGATCAAGATTTCCGGTTGCATCAATGCCTGCGGCCATCATCATGTCGGCCATATCGGTATTCTCGGCGTCGAGAAGAAGGGCGAAGAGCTTTATCAGATTTCGCTTGGTGGCTCCGGTGATGAGATTTGCACGATTGGTGATATTACCGGTCGCGGCTTCTCTTCCGAAGAAATCGTCGATGCGGTTGAAACCATCGTGGATCGCTATCTTTTGGTGCGCACTGACAAGGAAGAGACTTTCCTTGCAACCTATCGCCGTCTGGGCGCTGCTCCGTTCAAGGACGCACTTTACAACGAGACTGCAAATGCTGCTTGAGATGAACGAACGAACCGTAGCGGACGAGGCACGTGCGCTTCAGGCCCGCTATGGGAATCTCGAACCAGCCGATATTATCGAGCTGGCGATAGATCATTTGTTTAATGAAGAAATTGCTGTTGTCTCCTCTTTTGGCGCGGAATCCTCTGTGCTTTTGCACCTGATCGCGCAGGTGGATCGTGCCACGCCGGTTCTGTTTCTGGAAACCGGTAAACATTTTCCGGCAACCTTGCGTTATCGGGATGAGCTTGTTGGTGAATTGGGCATGACCGATGTTCATGACATTCATCCCTTGCAGCAGACGCTCAAGGATGAGGACCCCTATGGCGCCATGTCGATGACCAATAAGGATCGCTGCTGCTATATCCGTAAAGTGGAGCCAATGGCGCGGGCTGTTGCGCCTTATCGGGCATGGATGACTGGCCGCAAACAGTTTCAGGCGTCTACCCGTAACGCATTGCCAGTGTTTGAATCGGTGGGTGAGCGTATTCGCATTAATCCGCTGGCACAATGGACATCGGCGGACCTTCAGAACTACATGGTCGCCAATCGCTTGCCTCCACATCCATTGGTTGCAGAAGGCTATCGTTCCATAGGCTGCATGCCCTGCACTCAGCCGGTGAAAGACGGTGAAGATGCCCGCTCGGGCCGTTGGGCTGGAACCGACAAGACAGAATGCGGTATCCACCTGACGGGACTTACCGATCAATTGAGCAATATTTCCCTGACGGATTCGAACCTATGAGTGACATTTCTGAAAGCGTAGCTGGCGAACTTTGGGGTCGTGAAGGATTTCGTGAAGACCCTTATATTGCCGCTGAGACACTTGAAGAGACAGGTGATGCGCCAGCTGTAATTCTTCCTCTGGCTGCATGGCTGGGCCTGGATGAGAGCGTTCGCAATGCCACAAACCGCAAGATCGGGGTGTCGGTCGCGCCGGGCGAAAGCATCGATCCTCTTTTGCCATTGCTCGATACAATACCTCTTATCGCACTGCAATTTCCTGCCTTTAATGATGGGCGCTCCTATTCGAAGGCGGATATTTTGAAAAATCAGAATCACTTCAAAGGAGAATTGCGAGCGGTGGGCGATGTTCTGATTGATCAGGTCGCCTACATGCTGCGTACCGGTTTCGATACAATGAAAGTGACCCATGCGGTGACGCTGACACGCCTTGCGGAGCACAATCTGCATGATGCGCCCGGTTATTATCAGCCGGGCAGAGGCTCGCACACCGTACCTGGCGCATATAGCTGGCGCCGGGTTCCGGGCGGCGCTTGAAATATAAAAATTCAATTCGGTTTGTTGGAAAGCACAGATATGTCCGAACTTATTGAAACAGATGTTGTTATCGTCGGGGCAGGTCCGGTTGGCCTTTTTGCTGTATTTGAGCTTGGCCTGCTGGATTTGCGCGCCCATGTTATCGATATTCTTGACCGTCCCGGCGGCCAATGCGCCGAACTTTATCCGGAAAAGCCGATTTACGATATTCCCGGATTGCCGGAAGTGACAGGGCAGGACCTAACCGATAATCTGCTGAAGCAAATTGCTCCCTTTGATCCGCAATTCCATTTTTCCACAATGGTGACCGCCCTCACACGTCTGGAGGATGGCCGGTTCCGTGTCGAGACTGATGCGGATGAAGTTTTCCTGACCAAGGTCATTGTCATCGCAGCTGGTGGTGGATCGTTCCAGCCCAAGCGCCCGCCTGTGCCGGAAATCGAACATTATGAAGGTGTCAGCGTCCACTATGCGGTTCGCAAGATCGAGGCTTTCCGCGGCCATGACGTTGTTATTGTTGGCGGTGGCGATTCTGCACTTGATTGGACTTTGAATCTTGAACCCGTAGCCAAATCTGTGACGCTGGTGCATCGCCGTCCCGAGTTCCGTGCCGCTCCCGACAGTGTCAACAAGATGTGGGCGCTTGAAAAAGAAGGCCGTGTAAAATTCCGCATGGGGCAACTTGGCAGCCTTGAGGGTGCGGATGGCCAGATATCAAAGGTGCTGCTGAAGGGCGGCGAAGCCGGCGAAGAAATTATCGAGGCCAGCCGTTTGCTGCCATTTTTTGGCCTGACAATGAAGCTAGGTCCAATCGCCGATTGGGGCCTGAACCTCGATCAGAATTTGATCGCGGTAGATACGGAGAAATTCGAGACATCAGAATCTGGTATTTTTGCCATTGGTGATATCAATACCTATCCGGGAAAATTGAAGCTCATTCTTTCGGGCTTTCATGAAGCGGCATTGATGTCTCATGCGGCAAAACGCATCGTGGCCCCTGGCGAACGCATTGTTTTCCAGTATACGACCTCCTCAACATCTCTCCAGAAGAAACTGAAAGCGGCTTGAGTGTCTAATTCTCTTTACATCCACGTCACCGATCAAAAGGGCGAGCGCCATACGCTGGAAGCCTTGGAAGGCTTTCGCGTCATGGAGGTCATTCGTGATTGGGGCCTCGATATCAAGGCAGAGTGCGGCGGCGCTGCCGCTTGCGGTACTTGCCATTGCTATGTTGAGCAGGAATGGACTGAGAAGCTTTTTGCACCGCTGGATGAGGAAATCGATCAGCTCGACGTGACATTTCACGTCGAGGAGAATTCGCGGCTCTCGTGCCAGTTGATCATGACGCAAGAACTGAACGGCCTGGAGATCACGCTTGCACCAGGCACGCAGAAGGACAGCGTTGCTGCCTGATTTAAGGCAGCGTTGCTATGCGGCTGGTCAAAAGCTCGAAGAAACCATCTGAATCGACATTGCGAATGTAGAAGGCATTCTTCGGGCGGTCGGTAACACCCCACCAGTCAACGACCGTCATACCGAGCGTCAGTTCATTGGATGCGTCCACCACAACATTGCAGTGGCGACCGGTATAGAGCTCCGGCTTGAGCAAATAGGCGATCACATTGGGATCATGCAAAGGTCCACCATCGCTGCCATATTTTTCTTCGTCGAAACGTTCAAAAAACTCAAGCAGGGCGACTGAGGCGTCGCCGCATTTCGTGCCCATGGCACGGAACCGATCAATGCGCTTGGCGGTTGTCAGCGCCTGATGCGTTACATCCAGCGGCAGGATCACGGTTGGAACACCTGACTGCAATACGATCTGTGCAGCCTGCGGGTCCACATAGATATTAAATTCTGCGGTTGGCGTGATATTGCCGCCTTCAAAGAAACCGCCGCCCATCAGAACGATCTCCTTTATCCGTTGTGCCAGCTCCGGCGCGCGCAGCAGTACATGGGCGACATTGGTGAGTGGCCCAAGCACGCAAAGCGTGACGGTTCCCGTTGCTTCATTGCGCAATGTTTCAATGATGAAATCGACTGCATGCTGGTCCTGCAAGGACATTGTCGGCTCAGGCAGGTTAGGACCATCAAGGCCGGTTTTGCCATGAACATGCTCGGCGGTAACGAGTGGGCGCATCAGCGGGCGATCGGAACCGGCAAAGACGCGTGTATCGGAACGTCCGGCCAATTCCGCAATTTTACGCGCATTCACCTCAGTCAAAGCGAGTGGCACATTGCCGGCGACAGCCGTAATACCAAGAACGTCCAGTTCCGGACTGGCGAATGCCAGAAGAATTGCAAGGGCGTCGTCCTGCCCGGGGTCTGTGTCGATTATGATTTTACGTGCCATTTTCAGTTTCTCTCATGTCAGAGCAAATTTTGCTCTCTATGCTGCACTCTCTTGAAGTCTCAAGGTTGATAGACCATATCTGAGTGTAGAAGCGAAATGCTGTTGAATTACGGGTTTTGCTTTAGGTCGCTTTACTAAAGGACTGCTTGGATGACACGAATGACACCTTTTTCAAGCCCATTGCTGCTTGGATTCGATTCGATGGAAAAAACGCTGGAGCGTATCGCCAAATCAGGCGACGGCTATCCGCCTTATAATATCGAACGTATCCGTTGCAATAATGATCGTGAGCAGTTGCGCATTATTCTCGCCGTGGCGGGGTTTTCCAGCGATGATCTCGAAGTCACCACGGAAAATAACCAGCTGATTATTCGCGGGCGTCAGGTCGATGAAGAAACGCGCGAATATCTGCATCGTGGTATCGCGGCCCGACAGTTCCAACGCATATTTGTTCTTGCCGATGGAATGCGCGTGAGTAACGCCACTTTGAAGAATGGGCTACTGTCGATTGATCTTGATCGACCGGAACCCGAACGATTGGTCAAGCGCATTAATATTGCGGTTGAAGACTGATCAGGGCTCTAGAGCAATTCCAGAAAAAGTGGGAACCGGTTTTCCGTCCGGAACTGCGTAAAAACAATAGGTTAGGGCATTTCCCCTAACCCGGTTTAAATAGAAATGCTCTAACAGGACAGGGCTCAGGAGAGACTGTCCAAATAAGGAGGCTATAATGCAAACGAATCCTTTTACCGAACTTGAATTTTCCCGTCTCGGCGCTGGTCAGGTTGCTTACCTGCGCAAGGTCAAGACCGATGATCTTGCCACCAGTTTTCCGGCTCTCCCGCCGATGGCTCCGGGTATCGAATTGTGGGCACTCTTTGCTGCCAATGGTGATCCTATTGTGCTGTCCGATGAACGCGAAAACGTTCTCGTCGGTGCTCAGGAGCATGAGTTGCGTACGGTGATGCTGCAATAGGTCTTTCTTAGCGTGGATCAGACTTTAACGGTCTGCTCCACGCGGTCTTCGGCTCCGAAAATTTCCAGATACCGCCTGATTTCTGAAGGCTCTCCCGTCGCTTTCTTCGGGTTGTCCGAAAGCTTTACGGCAGGGCGACCATTGGCATAGCTGACCTTGCAGACAAGCGAGATTGCGTTCAATTGGTCATTGAAACGCGGTGCACAATCCTCAAAATCATTGGTCAGGTTGGTGCCCCAACCAAAGCTCATGCGTACCTTTCCGTCAAAGTGACGATAGGTTTCCTCGATCGTGTCCACATCAAGCCCATCGGAAAACACCAGCAATTTGTCACGAGGGTCCTTGCCCTTGGCTTTCCACCAGGCGAGAATTTTCTCGCCGCCTTCAATGGGCGGTGCGCTGTCGGGCCGGAAACCTGTCCAGTCCGCTACCCAATCGGGTGCGTCGCGCAGGAAAGCGGCTGTGCCAAATGCATCAGGCAGAACAATCAAAAGATTGCCGCCATAATAGCGGTTCCAGTCCTGAAGCACCTTGTAAGGCGATGCCAGAAGTTCTTCTTTCGTATTGCTGAGAGCTGCCAGAACCATGGGCAGCTCATGGGCGTTTGTTCCAAGCGCTTCCAGGTCGTTATCCATCGCCATCAGGACATTGCTTGTCCCGGTAAACGAGGCGCCTATCCCTTCTTTCAGGGCTTCCACGCACCAGCGCTGCCATAAAAAAGAATGGCGGCGGCGTGTGCCAAAGTCGGAAATCCTGATGTCGGGTAGTTTCTGCAAGCGTTCCACTTTGCTCCACATCTTGGCCTTGGCGCGGGCGTAGAGCACGTCAAGCTCAAAGCGACCCAGGCGCTTCATCGCTGCGCGCGAACGCAACTCATTGATGATTGTAAGCGCCGGAATTTCCCACATGGTGGTGTACATCCACGGGCCATGAAAATTGAGCTCATACTGGCCATCGCGTTTGATCAGCTCATATTCCGGCAATTGAAAGTTTGCGAGCCAGCTAAGAAAATCCGGTTCGAAAATCTGGCGCTTGCCGTAAAAAGTGTTACCTCCAAGCCAGATCATTTCCTTTTTTGTGAAACGCACTTCTCGCGCATGGTCAAGCTGTTCGCGCAATTCCTGCTCGTCGATCTCATCGCCCAGCCGAACCTTGGTAGTGCGATTGATAAGGGTGAATGTGGCATAGACCTTGGGATAAACGCCCCAAATCATCTGAAGCATCAGAAGCTTGTAAAAGTCTGTGTCGAGCAGACTACGGACGATGGGGTCCAGTTTCCAGGTGTGGTTGAAAACACGCCGCGCTATATCGGTTTTGGTCGCCATCGAATGCTGTCCTTACGAATATGTCGCCCGCCATGTTGCACGGTAGACCAGCGCCATCAAGAAGAGCGATGGAGAAACTTGCTTTCCAGGACAAAGTTGATTGAGTCCGTTCTATTAAATCTTTGTAATCTCACCGATTTGTCATTAACGGCGTCATCAAAGCGCTCTATTCTCTGGGCCAAATGAGGCTGTTCGCTTTGCATCATGGATGCAACCTACAATAGTAATAGCTGGTTCCCTGCTCGGATCCAGCCTTGGAGTGTTGGATGAAGGTCTGGAAACAAGTTCTGTTTGCGGTCGTGGTTCTGGTTGGTGCCGGAGCTGTCTGGCTGTACTTTTTTTCGGGCTCCAATGAACTTTTGAAAAAAGCTGGTATTGATCCGGCGCCAACGGCGACAACGGAACCTGCTGCCGGTTCTGCCAGGCGCACAACAGGAGGCGGGCAGGCCATGCCGCTTGTGATTGTCAAAGTGGCAGGCGCGGCCAAAATCAATGACAGGCTATCAGCAATCGGAACGGGAAAGGCCAAAAGCTCCGTGTCGGTTACGCCATTTGCAGCTGGCAGAATGACGGAACTGCTGGTTCAGTCCGGATCGAAAGTCATGGCAGGCGATGTGATCGCCAAGCTTGATTCGGAAGCTGAAACCATCATTGCGGAAAAGGCCAAAAGTGCGCTCAAGGATGCGCAAAACAAATTAAAGCGTGCCGAAAACCTCAGTACCACCAATACAGTCTCTGCTGTTCAGGTGTCGGATGCCGAACTTGCAATGGAAAACGCAGTATTGGATTTGCGTGAGGCA
The DNA here is from genome assembly GCA_900473335.1 of Hyphomicrobiales bacterium. Classification (GTDB taxonomy): domain Bacteria; phylum Pseudomonadota; class Alphaproteobacteria; order Rhizobiales; family Rhizobiaceae; genus Phyllobacterium. The sequence continues at coordinate 60,828 of UCNP01000052.1, forward strand.
GAGCTTGCTTTAGACCGGCGCGATATCAAGGCGCCGATCAGTGGCATAGTTGGAATTCTGCCGGTGAATGCGGGTAATTATATTACCATTTCAACACAGGTAGCTACGATTGATGACCGTTCGGAAGTGCTTGTGGATTTCTGGGTACCGGAGCGTTTTGCGCCACTGATTGCCGTTGGCGCGCCTGTTTCAGCAAGTTCGATTGCCCGTCCGGGAGAGGTGTTTGAGGGTTCAGTCAGTGCCATTGACAGCAGGGTCGATCCGGCAAGCCGCACCTTGCATGTGCAGGCACGCATTACCAATCCGAAGGATACGCTGCGTGAAGGCATGGCTTTCCAGATATCCATAGCTTTTCCAGGCGACACCTACCCTACAGTTGATCCACTAGCGATCCAGTGGGGTACGGAGGGTGCCTATGTCTGGAAGATTTTGGACAATAAAGCCAGTCATGTCCCAGTTCGCATTGTCCAGCGAAACGCCTCCAATGTTCTTGTTGATGCCAATATCAAGCCCGGTGACGAGATTGTCACTGAAGGTGTGCAGTCTGTCCGGGAAGGCGGTCCCGTTCAAATCAAGGGACAGCCTGCCCAAAAGCAAAGCGGTGAAGGCAGGCCTTTAGCCTCTGCTGGCGAAGCTGGCTGAGGGCGGGTCATGACAGAAACAAACAATAATCAGGATGCGAGCTTTACCGCCCTGTTCATCCGCCGTCCGGTCATGGCGCTGGTTCTCAATGCCTTGATTGTCGTGGCGGGCCTTGCTGCTTATTACGGCGTTGACGTGCGCGAACTTCCCGATGTTGACAGGCCGGTGGTGACGGTCTCGACCACATTCGAATCCGCTGCCGCCGAAACGGTTGACCGGGAACTAACCTCGGCAATTGAAGGTGCCGTCTCCCGCGTATCCGGGGTTAAATCCATCTCCTCCTCATCGTCTTTCGGCAGCAGCCGCGTCACCGTCGAATTTAATGATGGCGTTGATCTGAATGTTGCCGCTGCCGATATGCGCGATGCCATTAGCCGCATCACCAACGCTTTGCCCGAGCAGGCCGATCCTCCGCAGATCGTCAAGGCGGATGCAAATTCCGATGCGGTCATGCGGCTCGCGGTTACATCAGACACGATGGCTGTCGAAGATATGACAGTGCTTGTTGAAGATCAGATCGAAGATGTGCTTGCTTCCGTTCCCGGCGTTGCCGATGTGCAGATCAATGGCGACCGCAACAAGATTTTCCGCATTGATATTGATCAGGGAAAGCTTGCAAGCCTAGGCATGAATGTTGCCGATATCCGCAATGCCTTGACGACAATGGCTTTCGATACGCCAGCTGGCCAGCTCAACAGCAATGACCAAAGCATTGTTGTACGGGCGACAGCGCCTGTCACCACGCCTGAAGAGTTCGAAAATATCATCATCAAAGGTAAGACAAAGATCCGCGACGTTGCCACGGTGACGCTTGGGCCCGATATTGGCACATCAAGTTTGCGGGCTAATGGCAAGACCGGCATCGGCCTTGGGATCATCCGACAGGCGCAGTCAAACACCCTGGATATTTCAACAGGCGTTCGCGCCGCCGTTGCGCAGCTTCAGCAAACATTGCCAGAGGGTGTTGATATTCGCGTCACCAGCGATGATGCGGACTTTATCAATGGTGCTGTTCACGAGGTGGAAATAGCCCTCGGCGCTTCGGTCCTGATCATTATTGCGATTATCTACCTGTTCCTTTGGGACATTCGAGCAACGCTCATTCCTGCGGTCAGTATGCCTGTCGCATTGATCGGCACGATATCGGCGATCTATCTCGCAGGTTTTTCAATTAACATTCTGACGCTTCTGGCGCTGGTACTCGCCACTGGTCTGGTGGTGGATGATGCCATCGTTGTGCTCGAAAATATCGTCCGTCGTCGAAATCAGGGTATGGGGCCACGCGCTGCTGCCGTGCTCGGCACGCAGGAAGTGTTTTTTGCGGTCATTGCAACAACCGTTACGCTGGCGGCAGTATTTGTTCCTTTGTCATTCCTACCCGGGCAAACGGGCGGCCTGTTTCGTGAATTCGGCTTTGTTCTGGCTATCTGTGTGCTTCTCTCCGCTGTGGTCGCACTTACCTTGTGCCCCATGCTTGCTTCGCGGCTCCTGAGCGCAAGTGAAGCGAGCCATCACGAGGTTGCCCATGCACCCGGTGTGGTCAGTCGTATCGGCAATCGCCTCGGCGGCTGGTATAAGTGGTTGCTGCATGCCTGTCTTGCTGCACCCTGGATCGTGATTATCGTCTCGCTTCTTTTTGCAGGCGCTGCCTTTGGGGCTTTTTCGCTGCTCAAGCAGGAATTGACCCCGACCGAAGACCGCGCCGCCGCTTTCTTGCGGATCACTGCGCCCCAAGGCGTCAGTCTCGACTATCTGAACGATGAAATGCGCCAGATCGAGACCTTGATCCAGCCTTTGCGTGACTCAGGAGAAATTCAAAATACCTTCTCCATTGCCGGCCAGAACGGCAATACCAATCGCGGCTTCATGGTTCTCAGCCTTGCCAAATGGAAAGAACGGTCGAGAACGCAACAGGAAATCGTCGCGGACATTTCCAAGCGTGTGCGTTCCGTTCCGGGCATTCAGGTGTTTGCCGCGCAGCCCAATTCGCTGGGCATTCGTGGTGCTGGCAATGGACTGCAATTCGCTGTCGTTGGCACAAATTATGCCGAATTGGGCACAACCGCCGCCAAGATCGTATCCGAACTGGAAAAAGACCCGCGTTTCGACAGACCACGACTGACCAACGAACCAACCCAGCCGCAATTGGCCGTCACGATTGACCGCGAACGGGCATCGGATCTGGGCATAGACATTACCGGTCTGGCACAAGCCTTGCAGTCGGTGCTCGATGGTTACAAGATCGGTTCAGTCTATATTGAAGATCGCAGCTTCGATGTGAAACTCGTCTCCACCACCAACCCGATCAACGATCCGACCGATCTGGAAAACGTATTCTTGCGCACGCAAGATGGCCGCTTCGTGCCTATGTCGACAATTGCGCAATTGAAAGAAGTAGCCGTTCCTCCCGCGCTGACCCGCGAACAGCAGATGCGGTCTGTCGCTATCACGGCTGGCCTGTCGCCATCCTTCGCGCTTGGTGATGCCTATGCGCAGGCGCAGACAATTGCGGAGCCATTGCTGCCACCCGGCTATCGCCTCATCCCGCTTGCCGAAGCCGCAACGCTTGGCGAAAACTCCTCCAGCATGATCATCACATTCGGCTTTGCTATACTGATCATCCTTCTTGTGCTTGCGGCGCAGTTCGAGAGCTTCATCAGTGCTGTCATCGTTATGGCGACTGTTCCTCTTGGCCTCGCCTGCGCGGTCTTTGCCATGGTGATGACCGGCACAAGCATGAACGTCTATAGCCAGATCGGGCTTGTCCTGCTTGTCGGCATCATGGCGAAGAACGGTATTCTTATCGTCGAGTTTGCCAATCATCTACGTGATCAGGGGCGTAATGTCCGCCAGGCAATTGAGGAGGCGGCTACGATACGCCTACGTCCTGTTGTCATGACAATGCTCTGCGCCATTCTTGGCGGTGTTCCGCTGGTTCTTGCCAGCGGTGCGGGTGCGGAAGCCCGTATCGCGCTCGGTTGGGTTATTGTCGGTGGTCTGGGTCTGGCAACGGCTTCAACACTGTTTCTTACACCGGTTGCCTATCTGCTCCTGGCCGGGTTCGCCAAGCCGAAAGCCGAGGAAGAGGCAAGACTCCAGCGTGAATTGTTGCAGGTCAGCACACGGGCGCAAATGCCTGCTGAGTAAACCTTTAGTCCAGTGATCAAAGGCTTTGACTCTGATTGCAAGAAGGCGTTGTGCGTGGTTTTCATGAGAAATGCGGTTGCTCGCAATTATAGGTATTAGCTTTCCGAGCCTGGCTACTTACAGTTTATTATCTTCCTCAAGATGAGCTTGTCGATCACGCACAGCAGGAGCGTAGGAAGAACGACAACACCCTCATAAAGTATGATTCTTGACCATTTGATAAAAAATTTGACCTTTTGTGAAAATATGCCATTCTTTCCATAACAGAGCCGAAAGAACCGGCTTATTCTGCAAATGGCGGTGATCCACGGGAACCGGACGCTGCCACAGATATGGGAGATGCGATTTCATGGGATCGATGGATTCAGGAATCCGTGATGTCAGGGCCGGTAGGCTCACAAGCAGCGATTACACCGACGTTTTTTCCGATCTGCATCCGCCACTCTCGCGGCATGAAGCCTTTGTTGAATCGGATCGCTGTTACTTTTGCTATGACGCACCTTGCATGAATGCCTGCCCGACTGGCATCGACATTCCGCTTTTCATCCGCGAGATCGCTGCGGATAATCCGACTGGCTCAGCCAAGACAATCTTGAGCGAGAATATCCTTGGCGGCATGTGCGCCCGTGTATGCCCAACGGAAACGCTGTGCGAGCAGGCCTGTGTGCGCGAAGCGGCGGAAGGAAAGCCGGTGAAGATCGGCCTGTTGCAACGCTACGCGACAGATTATCTGATGGAAAACGGCCAGCACCCTTTTACCCGCGCGGCTCCTACCGGCAAGTCTGTAGCAGTGGTCGGCGCAGGTCCGGCAGGGCTCTCTGCCGCTCATCGTCTGGCCATGTACGGGCATGATGTGACAATTTTTGAGGCCCGCCCAAAGGCTGGCGGCCTTAATGAATATGGTATTGCTGCCTATAAGAGTGTCGATGATTTCGCCCAGAAAGAACTGGATTTCATTCTGGAGATCGGCGGCATCACTATTCAAAATGACAAAGCGCTTGGACGCGACATCAGCCTTGATGCATTGCGTGCCGGTTTTGATGCTGTCTTCCTTGGGCTGGGTCTGCCGGGTGTCAATGAGCTTGGCCTTGATGGTGAGGATGCGGCAGGCTGCATTGATGCTGTCGATTACATCTCTGTTCTGCGGCAGAGCAACGACCTTTCGCAAATTGCTGTCGGGCGGGATGTTGTGGTCATCGGAGGTGGCATGACTGCCATTGACGTCGCGGTCCAGACCAAGCTTCTTGGTGCAGAGAATGTCATCATTGCCTATAGGCGTGGGCCTGAGAGCATGAATGCCAGCGAGTTTGAACAGGAACTTGCTCTGAAGAATGGCGTGATTATTCGCCACTGGTTGCAGCCGCGTGCCTTGACCCGCAACGAACGCGGCGAAGTTTGCGGCATAACCCTCGACTATACGATCATGAATGATGGCAGGCTGGAGACATCGGGCGAAAGCGTGACCTTGGCAAGCGATCAGATTTTCAAGGCTATCGGCCAAATGCCAGCGGAGAAAATTCTCAGCGATGCGGGAATGGCGCTTTCCCGTGGCCGTATCAGTGTCGATGAGGAGCACCGCACATCAATTCCTGGAATTTGGGCAGGGGGCGATTGTATTGCCGGTGGTCAGGATTTGACCGTTGCAGGGGTGCAGGATGGCAAGCTCGCAGCCGAGTCCATTCATCGCGCTTTATCGATGCAGCCGGAAAAGGTCAGTGGCTTTGCTGAGGCAGTCATTGCCGGCAATTCCGAACCCGCGAGCACCTCTGCGCAACACACTGCCAATCCAGGCCACATTAGCGGCTAAAGGAAACCATCATGGCTGATCTTTCATCGAATTTCCTTGGTATCAAATCTCCAAATCCATTCTGGCTGGCTTCGGCGCCTCCAACCGACAAAGCATATAATGTCGAGCGCGCCTTTAAAGCAGGATGGGGCGGTGTTGTCTGGAAAACCCTTGGTGAAGAAGGGCCTCCTGTCGTCAATGTCAACGGCCCGCGTTATGGCGCAATCCATGGTCCCGACCGGCGCTTGCTTGGCCTCAATAATATCGAGCTGATCACTGACCGCCCACTGGAGGTCAATTTGCGTGAGATGACCGAGGTCAAGAAAAAATGGCCGGATCGCGCGCTGATCGCGTCCATCATGGTGCCTTGCGAGGAAGAAGCCTGGAAGGCAATTCTTCCCCGGGTTGAAGAGACCGGTTGCGACGGGATTGAATTGAATTTCGGTTGTCCTCACGGCATGTCCGAGCGCGGCATGGGCGCTGCGGTTGGTCAGGTGCCGGAATATATCGAGATGGTGGTGCGCTGGTGCAAGCAATATACGCGCATGCCGGTTATCACCAAGCTTACCCCGAATATCACCGATATTCGCAAGCCAGCTCGCGCTGCCAAATCTGGCGGAACCGATGCTGTCTCGCTGATCAACACAATCAACTCCATCGTGTCGGTCGATCTTGATACATTTGCGCCCAATCCTTCCATTGATGGCCGTGGCTCGCATGGCGGTTATTGCGGCCCGGCGGTCAAGCCAATAGCGCTCAACATGGTTGCGGAAATTGCCCGTGATGCGGAGACTCGCGGCCTGCCTATCTCAGGGATTGGCGGCATCACCACATGGCGTGACGCGGCAGAATTCATCGCTCTCGGTTGCGGCAATGTTCAGGTCTGCACCGCTGCAATGACCTATGGTTTCAAGGTTGTGCAGGAGATGATTTCGGGCCTGTCCGACTGGATGGATTCACGCGGTTTCCGTTCCATTGAAGACTTCCGCGGCATGGCTGTGCCCAATGTCACCGATTGGCAATATCTGAATCTGAATTACATCACCAAGGCTCAGATCGATCAGGATCTGTGCATCAAATGCGGGCGCTGTCACATCGCCTGCGAAGACACATCGCATCAGGCAATTACATCAATGGTCGATGGTGTGAGGCACTTCGAAGTCATCGATGAAGAGTGTGTTGGATGTAATCTGTGTGTGAATGTTTGCCCTGTGGAGAACTGCATTGATATGGTGCCGATGCTCTCGGGCGTTGACCCTCGCACTAAAATGCCGGTCCAGCCTGACTATGCCAACTGGACGACGCACCCCAACAATCCGATGGCAAAGGTTGCGGCGGAGTGATGAGTTAGCGATAATTCGATTTGTTCAGTTTGCGATGGCAATCCTGAGCTTGTCGAAGGGCGAACCATGTACAAGAGTAATGCAGTCGGGTTTAAATCGAAAACCGTGTATTCAATCGCGTGGCCTGATCCCATTGAGAATGATGCTCAGTACAGCTTGCGCCGTTTGTTCACGAAAGCCCGGGCGTCCCACCTGGCTGCCCATGATGGCGCGGACCTGAACGTCAAAATCCGCATAATGCTGCGTGGTTGCCCAGATCATGAAAATGAGATGATAGGGGTCAACGGGGGCAAGTTTACCTTCACCAACCCAACGACGAATGATGACTGCCTTCTCGTCGACCAGCGGTTTCAGATGCTTGGACAGAAAGTCGCTGATCGCCGGTGCGCCATGCAGCACTTCATTGGCGAACAGACGCGATGCTTCCGGATGGCTTTCCGACATTTTGATTTTGAGCGTGATGTATTTGCGCAATTGCTCAATCGGATCACCCTCCGGATCGATATCAGCAAGCGGCGCAAGCCACTCTGCAAGCGTTTCCTCAAGCAGTGTCACATAGATATTCTGCTTGCGTGGAAAATAATAAAGCAGGTTGGGCTTTGACATGCCGGCCTTGTCGGCAATCTGGTCGATTGTCGTGCCGCGAAACCCATAAGTAGAAAAAGCATCGAGTGCCGCATCGAGGATCAGGCGGCGGTTTATTTCCTGAATACGGGTCGTTTTTTCCGGGGCACTATTCGTCTTCTGCTTTGCAGCTTTCGCCATCTGCCAATTACTCCACCCACCCGCGACAAAATGGCAATTCCGCTTGTCCCGGCAACGGGTTGAAATGCCTATAAAGCGCTTGACCGCCTAACTATGCTCTTCTAGCCTGCATTTTGACCAACTAGTCAAGTTTTTGGCAATTGGTTTTTGAATCCCCTTAAAGGTTCAATCATTCGGGAACACAAAACAAGCGGTAATATCCGCAATCAGGAGGCTTCGTCACATGTCTAAAGCGGCACTGGGGACAAACAATCTCGACGCGTTCTGGATGCCTTTTACGGCAAACAAGCAGTTCAAGCAAAATCCCCGCCTTCTCGTCAGTGCTAAAGACATGCACTATAAGTCTCATGATGGGCGCGAGATTCTAGACGGAACCGCTGGCCTCTGGTGCTGCAATGCTGGCCATGGCCGGCCGAAGATTGTGGAAGCGGTTCAGAAGCAGGTTGCAGAGCTGGATTACGCGCCTGCTTTCCAGATGGGACATCCCAAGGCCTTTGAACTTGCCGCGCGTCTGGCCGCCATGCTGCCATCACCGCTTGATCATGTGTTTTTCACCAATTCCGGTTCTGAATCGGTCGATACAGCGCTCAAGATTGCGCTCGCCTATCATCGCGCCAAAGGCAATGGCACCAAGGTCAAGCTGATTGGCCGCGAGCGTGGCTATCATGGCGTTGGCTTTGGCGGCATTTCCGTAGGCGGAATTTCCGGCAATCGCAAGACCTTTGGCAATGCTTTGAGTGGCATTGACCATATCCGCCACACGCATGATCTGGCACGAAATGCCTATACGCGCGGCGAGCCTGAATATGGCGTTGAGTTTGCCGATGATCTGGAAAAGGTCATTGCGCTGCATGATGCATCAAACATTGCGGCCGTCATTGTAGAGCCGGTGGCGGGTTCAACTGGCGTTCTCATTCCGCCAAAGGGCTATCTCAAGCGCCTGCGCGAGATTTGCACCAAACATGACATTCTACTGATTTTCGATGAAGTGATCACCGGTTTTGGCCGTCTCGGCGCGCCATTTGCGGTCGATTATTTCGGCGTGGTGCCGGACCTTGTAACAACGGCAAAGGGTATCACGAGCGGTGTTATTCCCATGGGCGCTGTGTTTGCTTCGTCTGACATCTATCAGGCTTTCATGAATGGTCCGGAAAATCTGATCGAGCTTTTCCACGGCTACACCTATTCGGGCCATCCGGTTGCCTGCGCAGCGGCTCTCGCAACGCTCGACACTTATGAGGAAGAAGGCCTGTTGACCCGCGCATCGGAACTGTCCGATTATTGGGAAAATGCTCTGCACGCGCTGAAGGGATTGCCGAATGTCATAGACATTCGCAATCTCGGGCTGATCGGCGCCATCGAACTTCAACCCATCGACGGCGCTCCGACAAAACGGGCATTCCAGGCTTTCCTCAATGCTTACGAAAAGGGCGTGCTGATCCGCACAACCGGCGACATCATCGCCTTGTCTCCGCCTTTGACAATCAGCAAAGGACAGATCGATCACCTGTTCGATACGCTCGCCGATGTGTTGAAGAACCTGGCATAGGAGCGGGCAAATGTCGCTGACGGGAAATCTTCGGATCAATGGCGACCGCCTCTGGGACAGCCTGATGGACATGGCCAAAATCGGACCGGGTTTGCGCGGCGGCAATAATCGCCAGACCTTGACCGATGAGGATGGCGAGGGCCGACGGCTGTTTCAATCCTGGTGCGAAAAAGCCGGTATGGTTATGGGCGTCGATACGATGGGTAATATGTTCTTCACCCGTGAAGGAACAGACCCGGATGCGCTGCCGGTCTATGTCGGCAGCCATCTCGACACACAGCCGACAGGCGGAAAATATGATGGCGTGTTGGGTGTCCTTGGCGGGCTTGAACTGATCCGCACGCTCAATGATCTTAATATCAAAACCAGGCATCCCATTGTCGTTGTCAACTGGACCAATGAAGAAGGCACGCGCTTTGCCCCTGCCATGCTGGCTTCAGGCGTATTTGCCGGCATTCATGATGAGCAATGGGCCTATGACCGCGAAGATGCCAAGGGAAAAAAGTTCGGTGACGAACTGAAGCGCATCGGCTGGAAGGGTGACGAGAAAGTCGGGGAACGCAAGATTCATGCGCTGTTCGAACTGCATATTGAGCAGGGGCCAATTCTGGAAGCTGAAGGCAAGGATATCGGCGTTGTCACCCATGGGCAGGGCCTGTGGTGGTTGCAGATCACTCTGACTGGCAAGGAAAGCCACACGGGTTCAACGCCTATGCCCATGCGCAAGAATGCGGGTCTTGGCATGGCGCGCATAACCGAGCTGGTTCACACCGTCGCCATGGCCCATCAGCCAAGCGCAGTTGGCGCCATCGGTCATGTGGATGTCTATCCCAATTCCCGCAATGTCATTCCGGGCAAGGTTGTGTTCACGGTTGATATCCGCTCGCCGGACCTTTCGACGCTTTCCGCGATGAAAGCGGAAATTGAAGCCAAGGCACCAGAGATTGCCAAGGAACTTGGGCTCGGCATTGAGATTGAAGAGGCTGGACATTTTGATCCCGTTACCTTCGATGAAGGCTGCGTCACCGCCGTGCGCAATGCTGCGGAGCGGCTTGGTTACAGTCACCGCAATATTGTTTCCGGCGCCGGGCATGATGCCTGCTGGATCAACCGCGTTGCGCCGACGGCAATGGTGATGTGCCCTTGCGTGGATGGCCTCAGCCACAATGAGGATGAAGAGATTTCGAAGGAATGGGCTGCTGCCGGTACTGATGTCCTGTTGCATGCGGTTCTGGAGACGGCGGAGATTCAAGCCTGATCTAGCAACTACATATGCAACATGTTCGGCAAAAGACCAAAAAGGGGAACGAACACAATGCTTGCGAAACTGATCAAAGGCGGAACAATTATTGCCGCTGACCGCACTTACAAAGCGGATGTGCTGATTGATGGCGACAAGATCGCTGCCATCGGCTCAAATCTTTCCGGCCCGGACGCCAATTGCGACATCATTGATGCAACCGGTTGCTTTCTCATGCCCGGCGGTATTGATCCGCATACCCACCTTGAAATGCCTTTCATGGGCACCCATTCCAGCGATGATTTTGACACCGGCACCGCTGCGGCGCTGGCAGGTGGAACAACGATGGTTGTCGATTTTGTGCTCCCCGGCGAAGACGGGTTGCTTGCCGCGCTACAGGACTGGTTCCAGAAGGCGGGCAAGGCGCGCACCGACTATTCCTTCCACATGGCGATAACCGGGTGGAACAAGCAGGTCTTCGACGAAATGCCCAAGGTTGTCGAGCGCGGCATCAATACGTTCAAACACTTCATGGCCTATAAGGGCGCGCTGATGGTGGACGACGATGAAATGTTCGCCTCATTCCTGCGCTGTGCCGAGATCGGCGCCATGCCTCTGGTCCATGCGGAAAATGGCGATGTGGTAGCCCATCTCCAGCAAAAGCTCCTCGCCGAAGGCAATACCGGCCCCGAAGCTCACGGCTATTCGCGCCCGCCCGAAATCGAAGGGGAGGCGGCTAATCGTGCTATCATGATTGCTGATCAGGCAGGCGTGCCGCTCTATATCGTGCATGTTTCCTGCGAACAGTCGCATGAAGCCATTCGCCGGGCGCGTGCCAAGGGCATGCGTGTCTATGGCGAGCCTCTGATTCAGCACCTTGTTCTGGATGAGAGTGAATATAAAAATGAGGACTGGGATTATGCCGCGCGCCGCGTCATGTCGCCGCCTTTCCGCGACAAGACCCACCAGAATGGATTGTGGGCCGGCCTTGCATCGGGAAGCCTGCAAGTGGTTGCGACGGACCATTGCGCCTTTACCACGCAGCAGAAGCGTTTTGGCGTCGGCGACTTCACCAAGATACCAAATGGCACGGGTGGTCTGGAAGATCGCATGCCCGTGCTTTGGACCAAAGGCGTGCGCACCGGCCGCCTGACGCCAAATGAGTTTGTCGCTGCAACTTCGACCAATATCGCCCAAATTCTCAATATCTACCCGCGCAAAGGAGCGATTTTGCCGGGTTCGGATGCTGATATTGTTATCTGGGACCCCAATGCCACCAAGGTCATTTCTGCAAAGTCGCAGAAGTCGGCCATCGACTATAATGTTTTTGAGGGCATTGAAGTGACGGGCCTGCCGCGCATCACTATTTCTCGTGGAGAGATTGCCTATAGGGATGGCGAAGTGCTCGCGCCGACAGGAAGCGGTCGCTTTGTTGAGCGTGAAGCCAATCCCTCTGCCAACCGCGCACTTTCCACGTGGAAGGAATTGACCGCACCGCGTAAGGTGGACCGCGACCCGAAGAACATTCCGGCAGGCGTGTGATGACAGTCGTCACGCTCCGACCCAAGGCGAAGACAATGGCTGATGTGGCGCCAAGAAATGTAATTGACGTCAAGGACCTCTCGCTGGTTTTCCAAACCAATGACGGCCCAGTCAACGCCTTGTCGAATATCGACCTGGTGGTGAATAGCGGTGAGTTTGTTTCCTTTATCGGCCCTTCTGGTTGCGGCAAGACAACTCTGCTGCGGGTGATTGCGGATCTCGAACAGCCGACGTCCGGCAATATATCGGTTAATGGCATGACGCCTTCGCAAGCGCGCGAAAAGCGCGCCTATGGATATGTCTTTCAAGCCGCAGCGCTTTATCCATGGCGTACTATTGGCGGCAATATTTCCCTGCCGCTTGAAGTCATGGGCATACCCAAGGAGGAGCGTAAGGCGCGGATCGCCAGGAATTTGGAACTCGTCAATCTTGCCGGGTTCGACAAGAAGTTTCCTTGGCAATTATCAGGCGGCATGCAGCAGCGCGCATCCATCGCCCGCGCTCTGTCCTTTGATCCGGATATGCTATTGATGGACGAGCCATTTGGTGCGCTGGATGAAATTGTCCGCGATCATCTCAATGAACAATTATTGAAGCTTTGGGCAAAGACGCAGAAGACCGTGATCTTCGTAACGCACTCGATTCCCGAAGCGGTTTTTCTCTCGACCAAGATCGTTGTGATGAGCCCACGTCCGGGTCGTATCCATGAGATTATCGATTGCAATCTCGGCTCCGAGCGCACGCTTGATATTCGTGAAACGCCGGAATTTCTGGAAATTGCACATAGGGTGCGTGAAGGCTTGCGCCACGGTCATTCCTATGATGAGGCGCATCTGTGATGGTGGAGCGTAGAGGCCTTTCAGCCGTGCTTCACGACAGGGTGATCCCGGTCGGAACCATCCTGTTGGTCATCATCGCGCTCTGGTATGTTTTCGCCATCATTCTCAATGCACCGTTTGAGCGCGATCAGGCAGCGCGTGCTAATACCACCATTTCCACAGGGCAGTTGATCGCCAATACAATGGCGCAGGAGCGGCCGGTTTTGCCGGCTCCGCATCAGGTCGCTGCTGAAATTCGTAAAACGGTTTTCGATATTGCGCCAACGTCAAAGCGTAGCCTTGTCTATCATGGCGGTGTCACTCTCTCCTCCACGCTGCTTGGCTTCGCATTCGGCACCTTGCTCGGCATTATTCTGGCGATTGCCATTGTGCATTCGCGTACGCTGGATAAAAGCCTGATGCCTTGGATCATCACCTCCCAAACCGTGCCGATCCTCGCCATTGCTCCGATGATTATCGTTGTGCTCAACGCGGTCAATATTACCGGGCTTTTGCCAAAGGCAATGATCTCGACCTATCTGTCGTTCTTTCCGGTCGCTGTCGGCATGGTCAAAGGTCTGCGCTCACCGGAAATCATGCATCTGGACCTGATGCGCACCTATAATGCGTCGAAGGCACAGATATTCTGGAAACTGCGCTGGCCCGCCTCCATGCCCTACCTCTTTACATCCATGAAAATCGCCGTCGCCATCAGCCTCGTTGGGGCTATTGTTGGCGAATTGCCAACTGGTGCTGTGGCGGGTATCGGGGCGCGCCTGCTCGCCGGTTCTTATTATGGCCAAACCGTGCAGATATGGGCTGCCTTGATAGCGGCGGCGCTTATGGCAGCAATCCTTGTCAGTCTCATAGGGGTTATCTCGACGCTGGTTAACCGGCGAATGGGTGTGCGGTCATGAAAGTTTCCCGCTCTCCCTTGGCCATTGCTGCCTTTGTCCTGTCTGCAGCTTCGCTTGTGCTCTCGACCGGCGCAAATGTTCAAACAACATTATCCTATGCAACGCCGATAATCCTCTTTGTCGCCGCCGCGGTGGCGCTGTTCGCTTCTGCCTCCACCTCGTCTACCATTGCGCTGCTCATATTGGTGCATGTCTCGGCCTATTGTCTGATCTCGTTGCTGGGATCGATGGGGCCGTCAGGCGCATTTCTTGGCTACTGGTGCATGGTTGTGGCGGCATGGCTGCTGGCTTGGTTGACAGTGCAACGCCTTGCCGGCTGGCGTGCCGCTTCACCGGATATGCAGCGCCTCATCAATCTGGCATTGCCGGTGCTGTTCGGTGCCTGGCTGCTTATCCTTTGGGAAGTCGTGGTGCGCGGCTTCGGAGTTCCTGCAATTCTTCTGCCGCCGCCATCAATGATTGCTGCGCGTATTGCAACGTCTGTTCCAACGCTCTGGGCGGACTTCCAGCAAACCTATCTGAAGGCCGCGATTGCCGGTTATGCCATGGGCTGCGGTTCGGGTTTCCTGGCTGCAATTATCGTTGATCGCGTGCCTTTTCTGCGCAAAGGCCTTTTGCCGATTGGCAATCTGGTCGCGGCGCTGCCTGTCGTTGGCATTGCACCAATCATGGTTATGTGGTTCGGTTCCTACTGGCAGTCCAAGGCTGCGGTCGTGGTTATCATGACGTTCTTCCCGATGCTGGTGAATACGGTTGCCGGGCTTGCTGCCTCGGGAGCCATGGAACGTGATCTGATGCGTACTTACGGTTCGAGCTATGGCCAGACATTGCTTAAGCTGCGTCTGCCTGCCGCCATGCCGTTCATCTTCAACGCGCTGAAAATCAACTCGACGCTTGCGCTCATTGGCGCGATTGTTGCCGAATTTTTTGGTTCGCCCATTGTCGGCATGGGCTTCCGCATTTCCGCAGAAGTTGGCCGCATGAATGTCGATATGGTCTGGGCTGAAATCTTTGTTGCTGCCCTGGCTGGCTCACTCTCCTATGGGCTGATTACCCTTGTTGAGCGCGCTGTCACCTTCTGGCATCCTTCCTACCGATCCTGAAAACTTAAAGAACAAGAACAGAGGAGAACTAAAACATGAAAAAAACCATTGCGCTCTCGTTGGGACTTGCCATCAGCACCCTGATGGCCGGTTCGGCGCTGGCCGCCGACAAGCTGACCCTTCAGCTCAAATGGGTCACGCAGGGTCAGTTCGCCGGCTATTATGTCGCAAAGGACAAGGGCTTTTACGAGGAAGCCAATCTGGATGTCGAGATCAAGCCAGGCGGTCCGGATGTTGCGCCGCCGCAGGTCATTGCTGGCGGTGGTGCCGATGTTATTGTTGACTGGATGCCTTCCGCGCTGGCTACGCGCGAAAAGGGTCTTCCGCTTGTCAATATTGCCCAGCCCTTCAAACGCTCCGGCATGATGCTGACCTGCCGCAAAGAAACGGGCATTACTAAGCCGGAAGACTTCAAGGGCAAGACGCTCGGTGTCTGGTTTGGCGGCAACGAGTACCCGTTTCTGTCATGGATGAACCATCTTGGCTTAAAGACCGATGGCGGGCCGGAAGGCGTCACTGTTCTCAAGCAGGGCTTCAATGTTGACCCGCTGATCCAGAAACAGGCCGATTGCATTTCCACCATGACCTATAATGAATATTGGCAGGTCATTGATGCGGGCATTCCGGAAGACCAGCTCGTCACTTTCAAATATGAAGATGAAAAAGTAGCAACGCTGGAAGACGGTCTTTATGTCTTGCAAAAGAGCCTCGATGATCCGGCAATGGTTGAAAAGCTGGCTCGTTTCGTCAAAGCTTCCATGAAGGGCTGGGAATATGCCCGCGCCAACCCTGATGAAGCTGCGACGATTGTGCTTGATAATGATGCCAGCGGCGCTCAGACTGAAAAACATCAGAAGCGCATGGTGGCTGAAATCAACAAGCTCACGGAAGGTTCAGACGGCGTGCTGGATGTGGCAGCAGCCGAGCGTACGGTCGAAACCTTGCTGGGTGGCGGTTCCGATCCGGTCATCACCAAAAAGCCGGAAGGCGCTTGGACAACAAAGGTTACGGACGCGGCCAAGTAGGGCTGGAGGCTTTACCCTCCCCCTCGTGGGGAGGGACGGAGCGTAGCGACGGGGAGGGGTTTATTTTTATATAACTGCAAGAATACCCCTCCCGGCTTTGCAGCCACCCTCCCCACAAGGGGGAGGGTAAGAGACGGTAGTGCTAATTCACTCCCAATGGTCGGGAATCTGTCTTACTGCGCCCTTGGCGGCACTGGTTGCCATGGCACCATAGGCGCGCAGCGCAGTGGTGACCTTGCGTTTGCGCTTTTCCTCAGGCTTCCAGGCGGCTGTTCCTTTGGCTTCCATATGCGCGCGGCGATCGGCAATGACCGCATCGTCAACCGCCAGATGGATTTTGCGGTTTGGAATGTCGATATCGATGATATCCCCTTCCTGCACCAGACCAATCAACCCGCCCTCGGCCGCTTCTGGTGAAACGTGGCCAATGGAAAGCCCTGACGAACCGCCAGAGAAGCGGCCATCCGTGATCAGCGCACAGGCTTTGCCAAGACCCTTGGATTTCAGATAGCTGGTTGGATAAAGCATTTCCTGCATGCCGGGGCCACCACGCGGTCCTTCATAGCGGATCAGCACAATATCGCCGGGCTTGACGCCGCCATTCAAAATACCAAGCACAGCGCTGTCCTGGCTTTCAAAGATGCGCGCAGGGCCGGAGAATTTCAGAATTGATTCATCGACGCCAGCGGTTTTGACGATACAGCCATCTTCGGCAAGATTGCCGTAAAGCACAGCCAAGCCGCCATCCTTGGAATAGGCATGTTCCGCATCGCGGATAACGCCCTTTTCGCGGTCAAGATCAACATCGGCAAAGCGGCGTTCCTGACTGAATGCAACTTGAGTGGGAACACCGCCCGGTGCCGCCTTGAAGAAATCATGCACGGACTGATTCTTGCTGCGAACAACATCCCAGCGATCAAGCGCCGCGCCGAGATTTGCTGCGTGAACGGAGTAGACGGAGGTATCGAGCAAGCCCGCACGATCAAGTTCGCCAAGAATGCCCATAACACCGCCCGCATGATGCACGTCTTCCATATGGACATTGGCAACCGCAGGGGCTACCTTGCATAGAACGGGCACACGGCGGGAAAGCCGGTCAATATCGCTCATGGTGAAATTGACTTCGCCCTCCTGGGCGGCGGCAAGCAAATGCAGCACCGTATTGGTCGAGCCACCCATGGCAATATCGAGTGTCATGGCATTTTCAAATGCTGCAAAAGACGCAATCGAACGTGGCAATACCGTTTCATCGTCCTGTTCATAGTAGCGGCGGGCCAGATCGACGATCAAATGTCCGGCTTCAACGAACAGTCGGCGACGATCTGCGTGAGTGGCAAGCGTGGAACCATTGCCCGGCAGGGACAAGCCCAGCGCTTCGGTCAGGCAATTCATCGAATTGGCCGTGAACATACCGGAGCAGGAGCCGCAGGTCGGGCAAGCGGAACGCTCAATGGACGTGACTTCCGCATCCGAAACGCGGTCATCAGCGGCGGCGACCATGGCATCGATCAGATCATATTTATTTTCCTTGTCGTCCCAGGTAACCTTGCCGGCTTCCATCGGTCCGCCGGAAACGAAAACAACCGGAATATTGAGGCGCAAGGCAGCCATCAACATGCCCGGAGTGATCTTGTCACAATTGGAAATGCACACCATGGCATCTGCGCAATGGGCATTGACCATATATTCAACGCTGTCGGCAATGATCTCGCGGGATGGCAGCGAATAAAGCATTCCGTCATGCCCCATGGCGATACCGTCATCAACTGCGATCGTGTTGAATTCCTTGGCAACACCGCCAGCGCTTTCAATTTCGCGCGCCACAAGCTGGCCAAGGTCTTTCAGGTGTACATGCCCGGGCACGAACTGCGTGAAAGAATTCACCACCGCGATAATGGGCTTGGAAAAATCTTCGTCTTTCATACCGGTGGCGCGCCAGAGGCTGCGGGCACCAGCCATATTACGGCCATGTGTGGTTGTACGTGAACGATAGGGCGGCATTTTCAAATGATCCTGATAAAGAACTGCATAAGAAACAATCTATAGAAGAACGGCTTCCTAGGCAAAGAATGGAATTTTGTTACCCGAATGTGGTATTTCTATTGCAAACATTACATAGGGGGCGTTATTATTGCATGAAACGAGACTTAATGTCTCGGTTGTCTGGCTATAATCGCCTCTCGACGCTCAAAATGCCGTGAAGGTCATGGTCGTGAGCGAGCGCGCAATCCCCTGTATGTCGAGAACATTGTCATTAATGAACTTGCCTACGTCCTGGTCTTCGGGAATGTAGATTTTCATCAGCAGATCATAATCACCGCTGGTCGAATAGAGTTCCGAGACGATCTCACGCTCAAAAAGGGCAGCTGCAACTTCATAGGTTTTGCCGGGAAAGCATTGCAACTGCAGGAATACGGGTTTCATTCATATGCTCCGAAGGACTGATTGGTCTCCGCTAACCTATTTGGGTTGCAGGGATAGCGCAATCACAGGTTTTCACACGGAGCCTTTGAGCGACAACACGGAAACCTTCCTGCGATCACAAACAATACAGTTGCCAATAAAAAGTGACCATCGTTGCAAACGCCACCAAACCACCTGTTTTGTGGCGATATGGCCACAACGACTGGTAGCTGAGGATGTGTAGTGTCTTTGCGGGTTGGCCAATTTTGACCACCATGTTATCGTTTTCTTAAGCTAGAGAGGCGAATTTTAACGATCACAGGATATGGAGTATTCATCCCTGTTGGTTTGTGTCATTTTGTTTGAGTTAGGGATTATACTGGTTGATGGACTTCAAGCGCCCACAGGCCAGTTTGTTTGCCGCCGCTTTGCTGGCTTGCTCAGCCCTTGTATCGCCTGCGCACGCGTTCGAAATCTTCGGTATTCACTTATGGGGTGAGAAAAAAGGCGATGATGCGGATTCCGTCATTGCCGATCCGCAAAAATACACGGTCGAAATCGCCAACGGCGAAAATGAAGAGACCAAGAAGCTCGTTGAAAGTGCGTCCAGCCTCGTCGCAGACAAAGATAAGCCCGCCTCCGGTGCCGCAGGGCTTCTTGCCAAGGCGAGGGGCGACTACCGCCGCATTCTTGGTGCGCTTTACGCCGATGGCCGTTATGGTGGTAATATAAGCATTAAAGTCGATGGCCGCGAGGCGAGTGATCTTCCCCCGGATACGGTTTTGCCCGATCCCGCTGCCGTATCGATTTCGGTCGATCCGGGACCGCAATTTCTTTTCGCCACGGCACGTATTAAGAATGTCGCGCCTCCACCGGTCGACAAGAAGGATATTGTCGACCTGCCTGAAGAGCAGGGATTTGCTGTTGGCGATATTGCCCGTTCCACGTCAATCGTCAAAGCGGAGCGGCTTGCCGTTGATGCATGGCGCGAACAGGGACACCCCAAGGCGAAAATCATTTCACGCAACGTCACTGCCGATCACGACAACAGCAAGGTTGATGCGATTATCGATGTTGATCCCGGTCGCCGCGCATCGTTCGGACAGACGCAGGTCACCGGTACCGAGCGCATGGACCCTGAATTTGTCGCATTCATAACAGGTCTGGAGCCGGGGCGCGAATATGACCCGGACGAGATCGAGCGCGCCAAAAAACGCCTGTCCCGGCTGGAGGTGTTCCGCTCGGCCCGTATAGAAGAAGCAGACGCCATCACAAGCGATGGGCTTTTGCCGATTACAGTTGCTGTGCAGGAACAGAAGCTGCGCCGCTTCGGTGTCGGCGGCAGTTATTCAACGCTGGATGGTGCCGGTTTTGAAACCTATTGGCAGCACCGCAATCTTTTTGGCCGCGCCGAGCGTCTGCGGTTTGACGCCAAAATCGGCGGCATTGGTGGACAGTCCTATGATCCGCAGGACTATAATTATACGCTGGGAGTGAGCTTCACCAAGCCAGGCGTCTGGACGCCGGATACGGATTTCATTTCCTCATTGATTGGTGAGCGTAAGGTTCTCGATGCCTATACGCAGACTTCCGTCACCGGAGAAGCGGGCTTGACCCATATTTTCTCGGACGAACTTTCGGGCAAATTGACGGCAAACGCCGCCAAGTCCAATTTCAAGGATGATTTCTTTGGTAGCCGTGATTTCCTCACAGTGGGTGTCCTTGGCGGGCTGACCTATGATAGCCGCGACAGCAAGGTTGATCCAAAGAGCGGTTATTATCTTGAGGGGCTTTTGTCGCCATTCTACGAAGTCGAATATGGCAACTTTGCCACCAAATTTACCGCAGAGGGACGCAGCTATTTAGGCTTTGGCACGGATGATCGCTTTGTGCTTGCCGGACGTCTCAAGCTTGGAACGATTGTTGGAGCTGAAATTGGCGAGTTGCCGCCGGATCAATTGTTCTTTGCTGGCGGTGGCGGTTCCGTGCGCGGCTATGCCTATCGCAATATCGGCGTGAATGTGCGGCGCGATGGTGAAGACTACGTGATTGGCGGACGCTCGCTCGTCGAAAGCTCCGTCGAAGCACGCGTGCGCCTCACCGATACGATCGGCGCGGTCGGCTTTGTCGATGCGGGTTATGTCGGCGAGGAATCTTTCCCGGATTTTGCCGAGCAGCTACGGCTCGGTGTTGGTGCAGGCATAAGGTATAATACCGGCCTTGGTCCGATCCGGCTTGATGTTGCCGTTCCGCTTGACCGGACCGATGACGATCCAAGTTTTGCTTTCTACGTTGGCATAGGACAGGCGTTTTGATCCGGATTCTAGCAACCCTTCTTTTGCTCTTTCTCGTCGGCCCATCCGCGGCGCAGTCGCCTGCGCCTGCCAATGCCGAGGCTGAGAAGTCGTATTTTCTGAGTTTCGTTGAAGACCAGCTGTCGACACCAAATCGCCAGATCGTCATTTCCGATATTCAGGGCGTACTTTCCTCCGAAGCCAATATTGGCAGTATTACGGTTGCGGACCGTGAAGGTGTCTGGCTGAAAGTCACCAATGCCCGCATCGTCTGGAGCCGGCTTGCCTTGCTGCGTGGGCGCCTGGATATCAATATGCTGGCCGCTGATCGTATAGATATTATGCGCAAGCCATTGCCCGATGAAGGTCTGCCTTCGCCGGAAGCAAAGGGTTTCAGCCTGCCGGAACTGCCGCTGGCAGTCATTCTGCAAGAATTGAAGATCGGTCGCATAGGCTTTGGCGATACGGTGTTCGGCCTGAAATCAGAAATTTCCGTAGCTGGCAATCTGACGCTTGATGGCGGCTCGCTTGATTCAAATTTGCAGATCAAGCGTCTGGATGGACCGGGCGGAGATTTCTCGATCAAGGCTGCTTATGCCAATGAAAGCCAGCAACTGGATCTCGATCTTTCCCTGAACGAGCCGGAAAATGGCATTCTTGCCAACCTTCTTAATATTGAAGGTCGCCCGCCCATGGTTATGGCATTGAAGGGTTCTGGTCCTTTGAGCGACCTTGCTTTGCAATTGACCCTCGATGCGGCGGGCAAACGTGTCCTTACCGGTAATACCAAGATTGATCGTCAGGCGGATGGTCTTGGTTTCAAGACAACGTTGGATGGCGAAGTTGCGGCGCTGATACCGCCCGTATTCCGTGACTTCTTCGGCAGTGATACGGCCTTGATCGTCAATGGTGTGGTGCGGGATGCCGGTGGCTTTGCCCTTGATCGCCTCAATATCAAAAGCAATGCGCTGGTGGTTGACGCCACGGGCGATACCACAAATGACGGATTCCTGCGCCGCCTGAAAGTAGATGCGACAATTGCTGATCCGACTGGCAAGAAGGTTATCCTGCCGGTTGCTGGTGGTCAGACCACCGTTGATAAGGCAGTCTTCGCGGTCGATTTCGGTACGAATGCCAATGATGCCTGGTCGAGCACTTTGGACGTCACCGGCCTTACAACGGATATGTTTGCCGCCAAGTCGGTCAATCTTGTCGCCAAGGGTTTGGCTGAAAATATCGATAATCCAACGGCCCGTTCGCTGACTTATGACGTGAATGGCGATATTTCCGGCATCACCGCCAAACGTGCCGACATTGCCGAAGCGCTTGGCGATCTTGTTCAGCTCAAGATCAATGGCGACTGGAAGGCGGGCACCCCCGTTAATCTTACGCAGGCTTTGATAGCGGCCAATGGGCTGAGCGCTTCGCTGGCCGGAACGATCAATGAATTTGCCTATCGCGGTGACATTCTTGTCAAAGCTTCAAGCATTTCGCCTTTCTCGGCACTTGCTGGCCGTGATTTGGCCGGTTCGCTGGACCTGAAAGCCAATGGTCTGGTTGAACCGCTGACAGGTGGATTTGACCTGATGCTGGACGGCAATGCCACTGGTATGAAACTCGGCATTGATTCGGCTGATAAGGTGCTTGCTGGCGAAACCCGGATCACTGGCGGCCTCGCCCGTGGCGAAAACGGCCTGAGCGCCAAAAACTTCAAAATCGAAAATCCCCAGACACTTGTCACGGCCAATGGCACATTTGCCAGCGGTGCTGCCAATTTCGATTTCGGCCTCGATCTTACCGACCTTGCATTGCTTTCTGACAAGGCCGCAGGAGCGATAAAGGTCAAGGGTAGTGCGCGCGGCCAGGACAAGATTATTGCGATTGCTCTCAATGCAGGCGTGCCGCAGGGCACCCTGTCGGGCCGCAAACTGAGCGAAGGCGATATTTCTTTTAACGGAATGCTGATCGATGCCAATATTGATGGCAAGTTCTCCGGCCTCGCATTTCTCGATGGTATCCGCGCCGATCTTTCTACAGAAATTGCTGTGCGCAAGGATGAGAAACGCCTCAGCAACCTTCAGTTCATCGCAGGTGGGACACGGTTGCGCGGTGATGTTACGCAAGACAAAAAAGGATTGCTGCAAGGCAATCTGACGCTAAGTTCATCTGATGTATCGACTGCCGCCGCGCTCTTCCTTGTCGAGGCGACAGGCAAGGCAGACGCGACGATTGCGCTTTCACACGAGGACGACAAGCAAAACCTTGATGTCAAGGGGCAAATCGATGGTCTTAAGGCCAATAATGTTGCCGTAGGCAAGGCGGATATAGCGCTTGCGGCGCAGAACATTTTCAATGTTCCCGCTTTCAATGGCACTGTTAAGGCGACGAATGTCTCCGCCTCCGGAATCGATATTACAAACCTTGACGCCCAGGCGAGCCAGAGCGGTAAGGCGACGAATTTCACCCTTGATGCAGCATTGAAAAATGGCGCGAAAACATCCCTTGGCGGCGCGCTGGAACCCACGGAAAAAGGCTATCTCCTATCTTTGGCAAAGGCGGAACTGACCCGCGACAAGTTGGCGGCGCGCTTGGTGCAGCCTGCTGCAATCAATGTCGCCGGTAGCGATGTCTCATTTGGCGATATCATCCTCGACATTGGCAATGGCAAGGTCACCATTAGCGGCGAGGTCGCGCAGACGCTTGATCTTGCCGTTGCGATCCAGAAACTGCCACTTGATATTGCCAATACGATCAAGCCGGATCTTGGTCTTGGCGGCGAAATCAACGGCACCGCCAGGATCGGTGGTACCCGCCAAAAGCCGGACGTCAATTTCGACATGCAGGCGCGCGGTGTAACGGCGGCGGCACTGAAAAAGGCCGGTCTTGAAGCGCTTAATCTTGATGCCAAAGGCACCTCAACGACGGATCAATTGAATGTCGATGCGCACTTGACCGGCGCAAACGGTCTGGATGCTTCCGCACGCGGCTCTGTTCCATTGACGCAAGGACAACTCGGCGTTGATCTTGATCTGAAAAGCTTCCCGCTGACAACGCTCAATGGCATTATCAAAGGCCAGAATCTTGCAGGCACGATTTCGGGGCGTGGCCGCGTTACGGGCACCTTGAAGAAGCCGAATGCAGAGTTTGATTTGAAGGGATCAAGCATTTCTGCCAAGTCTTTGCAGGAATCCGGACTTGCGCCCTTGCAGCTAACAGCAGCGGGCCGCTTTGCCGATGAGCGCCTTTCGCTTTCCTCAGCCAAGGTTGACGGACCGCAAGGCTTCACCGTCTCTGCCAGTGGCGAAGTTCCTGTTTCCGGTAATGGACTCGGCATTAATGTCACCGGCAATATTCCCCTATCCTTGGCCAACCGCTTCCTTGCGGATCGCGGCACGCAAGCCAAGGGCAATATTGATGTGACGGCCAATATCACCGGCAGCTTTGCTCAGCCGCAAATACGCGGCATGTTCTCGGCCAATGGCGCTGAAATCATGGACCCGGAAGCAAATCTGCGCCTACAGCGGATCACCCTTCTTGGCAGCATGGACGGAACGACTGTCACGATCCGAACGCTGACAGCCGGAATTTCGACAGGCGGCACGGTCAGCGCGACGGGGACTATCTCAACTGACGCGGCTGCAAATTTCCCGGCCAATATCGATATCAAGCTCGACAAGGCACGTTATGCCGATGGCAATCTGGTTGTTGCCACCGTGACGGGTGCCTTGGGAATTAATGGTCCTTTGACCCGTGATCCCGTCATTGCTGGTAACATCAATATTGATCGCGCTGAAATCACTGTTCCGGAAACCTTTGGCGGTCCATCGGCAGTTATCGACGTAAAGCACAAAGACCCTTCGAAGAAGGTTCAGCAGACGCTGAAGCGCGCCAAGGCCGACCAACGCGAGGTGGCAAAGCCGACATCGCGTCCAAGCGTTGTAAGGCTCGACATTAACGTCACCGCTCCAAACAAGATTTTTGTGCGGGGTCGTGGTCTCGATGCGGAAATTGGCGGCTCCGTTCGGCTAACGGGACCTGCGACAAATATCCAGCCTGTCGGCGGTTTTGATCTCATACGTGGTCGTCTTGGTATTCTTGGGCAGCGCATCACCTTCACGGAAGGTCAGGTCACGCTGGTCGGCGATCTCGATCCTGAGATCAACTTTGTTGCCAGCACGCAAAGCAGCGACATCACTGTCAATGTGACCGTGAAGGGTCGCGTGTCCGATTTGCAGATTGTCTTCTCATCCCAGCCGGAACTGCCACAGGACGAAGTCATGGCGCGCTTGATCTTCAACCGCTCGATCAGCGAATTGACGCCGCTGCAGATTGCACGTCTTGCTACCGCCGCCGCAGAGCTTGCCGGCGGTTCCAACTCGTCGCTGATCGATAGTCTGCGTAAAAGCACAGGGCTTGATGACCTTGATATCGTCACCGATAGCGAGGGCAATGCAGGTGTTAGGGCCGGGCGCTATATCAGGGATAATATCTATCTGGGTGTGGAGGCAGGCGCTGGGGGCAATACCAAGGGCACGATCAATCTCGACATCACGCCCAATCTGAAAGCCAAGGGTGCCGTCGGCAGTGATGGCGATTCCGGTGCGGGTCTGTTCTTCGAAAAAGACTACTAAGAGCATTTCCAAGCAAAGGTGCGAAGCGGCTTCGCGTTCAGGCAATGCAAAAAACTATGAAAAAGGGCGGTGCAGAACACCGCCCTCAATTTTCTAGCTTCGTGCTGGCAGAACTGGCAGTGGCTCTGCACGGCCTACGACAAATGCATAGTTGGTCGGCCGTGAAGTATCCGG
>UCNP01000115.1 GCA_900473335.1 Hyphomicrobiales bacterium
CTATGGTCGTCAAGAAATTCTTTATCTGGCCCTTCAACACGGTAACAAGCCAGCAAAAACAGGAACTTCTACTAAAACAAAACCCCAACTGCTTTCGCAATTGGGGTTTCGGAATTTAATCTTGACGATGACCTACTCTCACATGGGGAAACCCCACACTACCATCGGCGATGCATCGTTTCACTGCTGAGTTCGGGATGGGATCAGGTGGTTCCAACGCTCTATGGTCGTCAAGAAATTCGGGTACTGACTCGGGACCAGACGGCCTCGCTTCAGCAAATTGGGTATGTGACAGCTAGGTGTTTGTGAATTTCGAACTTTCGGTTCGTTTCGTCTTCACACACCGCAATCTGGTGCCTTTTCAGGTCAGCAAATTGCTTGGGTGTTATATGGTCAAGCCTCACGGGCAATTAGTATTGGTTAGCTCAACGCCTCACAGCGCTTACACACCCAACCTATCAACGTCGTAGTCTTCGACGGCCCTTCAGGGAACTCAAGGTTCCAGTGAGATCTCATCTTGAGGCAAGTTTCCCGCTTAGATGCTTTCAGCGGTTATCTTTCCCGAACATAGCTACCCGGCAATGCCACTGGCGTGACAACCGGAACACCAGAGGTTCGTCCACTCCGGTCCTCTCGTACTAGGAGCAGCCCCTCTCAAATCTCAAACGTCCACGGCAGATAGGGACCGAACTGTCTCACGACGTTCTAAACCCAGCTCGCGTACCACTTTAAATGGCGAACAGCCATACCCTTGGGACCGGCTTCAGCCCCAGGATGTGATGAGCCGACATCGAGGTGCCAAACACCGCCGTCGATATGAACTCTTGGGCGGTATCAGCCTGTTATCCCCGGAGTACCTTTTATCCGTTGAGCGATGGCCCTTCCATACAGAACCACCGGATCACTAAGACCTACTTTCGTACCTGCTCGACGTGTCTGTCTCGCAGTCAAGCGCGCTTTTGCCTTTATACTCTACGACCGATTTCCGACCGGTCTGAGCGCACCTTCGTACTCCTCCGTTACTCTTTAGGAGGCGACCGCCCCAGTCAAACTACCCACCATACACTGTCCTCGATCCGGATAACGGACCTGAGTTAGAACCTCAAAGTTGCCAGGGTGGTATTTCAAGGATGGCTCCACGCGAACTGGCGTCCACGCTTCAAAGCCTCCCACCTATCCTACACAAGCAAATTCAAAGTCCAGTGCAAAGCTATAGTAAAGGTTCACGGGGTCTTTCCGTCTAGCCGCGGATACACTGCATCTTCACAGCGATTTCAATTTCACTGAGTCTCGGGTGGAGACAGCGCCGCCATCGTTA
Organism: Hyphomicrobiales bacterium; assembly: GCA_900473335.1. Taxonomy (GTDB): domain Bacteria; phylum Pseudomonadota; class Alphaproteobacteria; order Rhizobiales; family Rhizobiaceae; genus Phyllobacterium. The sequence continues at coordinate 1,319 of UCNP01000115.1, forward strand.
CGCCATTCGTGCAGGTCGGAACTTACCCGACAAGGAATTTCGCTACCTTAGGACCGTTATAGTTACGGCCGCCGTTTAC
>UCNP01000023.1 GCA_900473335.1 Hyphomicrobiales bacterium
GATACTTCACGGCCGACTAATCAGAATGCATTTTGCCGTAGATCACGTGAAATGCGCCTGCGTGTGTCTGACGGCCTTGCTTGGACGGTTGTCCTGGATAAATCGGTCCCACATATCCCCTAAAAGGCTTAAGCGGCTGCTTGGGCCCCTATATCGATCCCTTGAGCTATAAGGGCTCATAGGAATCAAAAAGGCCGGATAATCGCTTACCCGGCCATTTTTGAACGTGTCAGATGCTAGTGAGCGATCTGGGTAGAAGCATCATCTTCGACGGCAGGCGTCGGAACATGAGCAGGCTCAGTCCACTCAATAGGCTCTGGCTGGCGGACCAGCGCATGCTTGAGCACCTCATTGGCATGGGCGACCGGAATGATCTCAAGGCCATTCTTCACATTATCCGGAATCTCCGCCAAATCCTTGGCATTTTCTTCTGGAATCAGAACCGTCTTGATACCACCACGCAAGGCAGCCAGAAGCTTTTCTTTGAGGCCGCCAATAGGCAGCACCCTACCCCGCAATGTGATCTCACCAGTCATGGCGATATCTTTGCGAACCGGAATACCGGTCAATATCGACACGATGGCGGTCACCATCGCAACACCGGCCGATGGTCCATCCTTGGGCGTAGCGCCTTCCGGCACATGCACATGGATATCACGGCGATCGAATAGTGGAGGCTCCACACCGAAATCAATGGCGCGCGAACGGACATAGGATGCCGCCGCCGAAATTGATTCCTTCATCACGTCACGTAGATTGCCTGTGACCGTCATACGGCCCTTGCCGGGCATCATGACGCCTTCAATGGTCAGCAACTCGCCGCCCACTTCAGTCCAGGCAAGTCCGGTAACAACGCCAACCTGATCTTCACCGTCGATCTGGCCAAAGCGGAACTTCTCGACACCAAGATAATCATCAATGTTGGCTTCGGTCACTTTCACTGATTTCTTCTTAGACTTAAGAATTTCCGTGACTGCCTTACGAGCAAGCTTCATGAGCTCGCGCTCAAGACTACGCACGCCCGCTTCCCGCGTATAACTGCGGATAATGGCGCGGATAGCATCCTCAGAGACCGAGAACTCCTTAGGCTGCAACGCATGATCACGAATCGCCTTGGGCAACAGGTGCCGTTTGGCGATTTCCAGCTTCTCATCTTCGGTGTAGCCAGCAATACGAATGATCTCCATACGATCCATCAAGGGACCGGGAATGTTCAACGTATTGGCGGTCGTCACAAACATCACGTTCGAGAGATCATATTCGACCTCAAGATAGTGATCCATGAAGGTTGAGTTCTGTTCCGGATCAAGAACCTCAAGCAATGCGGAAGATGGATCGCCTCGGAAATCCTGGCCCATCTTGTCGATTTCATCGAGCAGGAAGAGCGGATTGGACTTCTTTGCCTTCTTCATCGACTGAATGACCTTGCCAGGCATCGAACCGATATAAGTGCGACGATGACCACGGATTTCAGCCTCATCACGAACGCCGCCAAGCGACATACGCACATATTCACGGCCGGTTGCCTTTGCAATCGAACGGGCAAGCGATGTCTTACCAACACCGGGCGGTCCGACCAAGCAAAGGATCGGGCCTTTGATTTTGGTTGAACGGGCCTGCACTGCCAGATACTCGACGATGCGGTCCTTTACCTTGTCCAAACCATAATGTTCGGCGTCCAGCACTTCATCCGCAAGGTTCAAATCATTCTTGACCTTCGACTTTTTGCCCCATGGAATGGACAGCAACCAGTCGAGATAGTTGCGAACAACCGTCGCTTCCGCGGACATAGGGCTCATCTGACGCAGCTTCTTTAGCTCGGCATTTGCCTTTTCACGGGCCTCTTTCGAGAGCTTTGTCTTCTTGATGCGATCTTCCAGCTCGGCAGCTTCGTCACGACCGTCTTCGCCGTCACCAAGCTCCTTCTGAATGGCCTTCATTTGCTCATTCAAATAGTATTCGCGCTGGGTCTTTTCCATCTGACGCTTGACGCGTGAACGGATACGCTTTTCCACCTGAAGAACGGAAATTTCCGATTCCATGAAAGACATTGCCTTTTCCAACCGTGCACGCACGGAAAGAATGGACAGCATGTCCTGTTTTTCAGGAATCTTGATCGCCAGATGCGAGGCAACGGTATCGGCAAGCTTCGAGTAGTCCTCGATTTGACCGGCAGCGCCAACGACTTCAGGCGAAATTTTCTTGTTGAGTTTAACGTAATTCTCGAAATCAGACACCACAGAGCGGGCAAGCGCCTCAACCTCCACCGGATCTTCTTCCGGCTCAGTCAGCGTCGTTGCATTGGCTTCGTGATAATCTGCGCGATCGCTGAAGCTGGTGATCTCAGCACGAGCAATGCCTTCCACGAGTACTTTCACTGTTCCGTCTGGCAATTTAAGCAATTGCAGAACGTTGGCAATTGTACCGACCGTATAGATCGCATCAGCCTGGGGATCGTCATCCGCCGCGTTTTTCTGTGTGGCAAGCAATATCTGCTTGTCGACGCCCATTACTTCCTCAAGCGCGCGAATTGACTTTTCACGTCCGACGAAGAGTGGAACGATCATGTGGGGGAAGACAACGATATCGCGCAATGGCAAAACGGCATAAAGCCCGTTCTCACCACCCGCCGGAGTCTTCTTGCTTGCAACCGTCATTTCAATGTCCTTTCTCAGGCCATTCGGCCAGATCACCGCGTCCGGGTACCCTTTGGTTACATGATAGTCCGAAAATGGATGGGAGAAAACTCCAGTCCCGGCACCATGGTTGAGCGGCGTACTACCAGTTATGCGGCTTAACTATTACTTGGAGTGGCAACCCTTCGGTTTCAAGTCACTTGGCCCCAAGCATCTTCACAGAATCGTAATCTATCCTGCGCTCCAGATAGATAGAGCGCAATCTTTTGAAAAATCGTACACAGCTTTGAAAACAGAAAAGCTCCGCACGACGCGGAGCTCCTCGTTATTCTGCAATATTTCCGGGAAATTATGCGGAAACATTGCCTTTTTCTTCCTTGCGTTCAGCGTAGATGTAGAGCGGGCGTGAATTGCCCTCTACCACATCGCCTGAAATGACGACTTCCTGAACGCCATCAAGAGTCGGCAGTTCGTACATCGTATCAAGCAGAATTTTCTCCATGATCGACCGCAAGCCACGGGCACCGGTCTTGCGGGCGATCGCGCGTTTAGCAATTGCCTTTAATGCATCCTCATGGAAGGTCAGCTCGACATTTTCCATATCGAACAGACGCTGATACTGCTTCACCAAAGCGTTCTTTGGTTCGGACAATATCTGCACCAGAGCAACCTCATCGAGATCTTCCAGCGTTGCAATGACAGGCAGACGACCAACAAATTCGGGGATAAGGCCGAATTTCAGCAGATCTTCCGGCTCAAGTTCACGGAAGATTGCGCCAACGCGCCGATCATCCGGTGCCTTGACTGCCGCACTAAAGCCGATCGACGTCTTTTCACCACGAGCGGAAATGATCTTGTCGAGTCCGGCAAAGGCCCCACCGCAGATGAACAGAATATTCGTCGTATCCACCTGGAGAAACTCCTGCTGTGGATGCTTGCGGCCACCCTGCGGCGGTACGGAAGCGACAGTGCCTTCCATGATTTTCAGCAGAGCCTGCTGAACGCCCTCGCCCGATACGTCGCGCGTGATGGATGGATTGTCCGACTTGCGGCTGATCTTGTCGACCTCATCAATGTAAACAATACCGCGCTGCGCCCGTTCGACATTATAGTCGGCGGACTGAAGCAGCTTCAGGATGATGTTTTCAACATCCTCACCGACATAACCGGCTTCCGTCAGCGTCGTCGCGTCTGCCATTGTGAACGGCACATCAATGATGCGGGCGAGCGATTGCGCCAGATAGGTCTTGCCGCAACCTGTGGGTCCAACCAAAAGAATATTGGACTTTGCCAGTTCGACTTCATTGTTTTTCGATGCGTGGGCCAACCGCTTATAGTGGTTATGCACCGCGACAGAGAGAACACGCTTGGCATGGTTCTGACCGATAACATAGTCATCCAGAACAGCCATGATTTCCTGCGGCGTCGGGACGCCTTCACGAGATTTCACCATCGAGGATTTGTTTTCCTCGCGGATGATGTCCATGCACAATTCGACACATTCATCGCAGATGAACACAGTCGGGCCCGCAATCAACTTGCGAACTTCGTGCTGGCTCTTCCCGCAAAACGAGCAATAAAGCGTATTCTTGGAATCGCCGCCGCCGTTGCTGACTTTGCTCATTGCAGTTTCCTTTCAGTATCGGCCCCTCCACTTCCGGGGGCCGCCACTTCCCTGAGTTGGAAGTGATTCGATCAATTATTGGTAGAATAAGCTCTGCAAACTCACCAATAACTTAACGTAGCGTGTGCTCGCCTCTATGCAAGCCGCTTATGTGGCAGAAAATCCCCACTTGGGTCAAAAAAACTTCATTTTCGACCCAAGAAGGCAATTTAGCCGGTTACTTTGCGTCGCCTTCAACCGCAGCACGCGATTCAAACATCTTGTCGACCAATCCGAAATCAAGTGATTCCTGCGCCGTCATGAAGTGGTCGCGGTCCAGAGTACGTTCAATTGTTTCGTAATCCTGACCGGTATGCTTAACGTAAATCTCGTTGAGTCGGCGCTTCATCTTGATGATATCCTGCGCATGACGCTCAATATCCGACGCCTGTCCCTGAAAACCGCCCGATGGCTGATGCAGCATGATACGGGCATTGGGCAGAACGAAACGCATGTCTTTTTCACCGGCCGTCAGCAGTAGCGATCCCATGGATGCGGCCTGACCGAAGCAAAGTGTCGATACAGCAGGACGAATGAACTGCATCGTATCGTAAATCGCCATACCCGATGTCACTACACCGCCGGGCGAGTTGATGTACATATTGATTTCTTTTTTAGGATTTTCCGACTCAAGGAACAGCAATTGCGCGCAGATCAGCGTTGCCATTCCATCTTCGATTGGTCCAGTGATGAAAATGATGCGTTCTTTTAGCAGGCGCGAAAATATATCATAGGCCCGCTCACCCCGATTGGTCTGTTCAACGACCATTGGAACAAGGTTCATAGCTGTTTCGATTGGATCTCTCATCGGTGGGCCTCAGCTTTTAAGAGAATACGGGGCGGGAAACGCCTCAGATTCGTGGAACAAGGATTCGTTACATAGGGTGTCGGCACCCGTTTCCGCAAGATGTTCACGCGAGTGGGCCTGTTGATTCTAACATTGGCTAGCGTAGATGCGAATGTTAGATTTAGATCATAAAGACGCCAGTTCAATTTTAAGGCAAGCGGACAGGATCAATGCGTCTCCGCCCTCAGCCATCGCTTTAAAAGCGGCACATCACCATTTTCAATAGTTTGCGCTACACGGCGCCCCACCGCCGCGCCAAATTTGTAACCGTGCCCTGAACAGGCCGAAACGACGAGGCATTTGCCCATTTCTGTTGCGAAGAACCGTTCGTCGGATGTGAAAGTATAGGCGCAGGTGACAACATTGGTAACGCGATATTCCGCAAGTCGCTTCAAGGGAGGCGCAAAAAGATCGCGGATAATTTCACCTTCCCCATCGACCGGCACGCGATCAAGATCGGCACTGGGTGTTTTGCGCTTGTGCAAGCCGGAGCCAAATTTCAAGCCACCGCCGCCACTCGGCGGAAGAATGTAACCATCTGTACGGCCTCCAACATCAAGTACCACTGGCGATGCATCCCATGCGGCCTTCAGGTCTGCTGGAGGTTCGAGGTAAACCACGGCAGTACGATAAGTCGTCAAATGCGTGGAAATTTCCGGAAAAAGATTCGTTACCCAAGCGCCAGCTGTCACAATGACCTTATCAGCAAAAATCTTTGTGCCGTCTGCAATGATAATGGAAGCATTTTCGCTATCGACTGCGATAACTTGCGTGTTTTCGAGAATTTCGGCACCATTCTCGCGGAGCCAGCGCAAAATGTCAGTTGCGATCCTTTTGCAATGCAAAGCGCCGCCTTCCGGTGAGAAAAATGCGTATTTAAACGTTCCTTCCTCAAGATAGGCATAACGCTTCAAAGCTTCATCAGCACCATATATTTCAATGGGATAGCCGCCAGTTTCAAGGCCTTCCCGATATTCCTCCGCCTCATCTCCGGTCTCACGCGAGACAGCGATGAAACCGCGTGAATCCAGATGAACCACGCCGATATCCGCCCACAATTCATCCCAAGCTTCATAGGCCTCCGAGATCGCATTGGCATAGCCACCAGCTGCGCCATAGGCGCGCCGTATGATACGATGATGGTCGCCCGATGCGGCCAAAGGATTGGGAATGACACCCTGCTCAATAAGGGTGACGGAATGCCCCGCCTTGGTCAAAGACCAAGCCGTTGACAGGCCGCCAATACCAGCGCCGACGATTGTGATTTTCATGATAAAACTCTGTATTTACTAACTTTCAACGAGGCTAGCCAACCAGTAATCACTCGTCAAAGTCTTATCACATATTCTTTGCGCGTGGTTTCAAGCACTTCCCATGTCCCGCGAAATCCGGGACGCAGCACGAAACTGTCACCCGCCCCGATATGTTGCTCATCACCACCGTCCTCGGTAATAATCGAGCGTCCCGATATAATGTGGCAGTACTCCCACTCATCATAGGCGATGCGCCATTTGCCGGGCGTCGCCTCCCAAATTCCGGCATAAATTCCACCATCCGCCTCGTCGCAATTCCAGGTGCGGAACTGCGGATCGCCGGAAATTACCCGGTCAGGCTTGGGTGCGCCATGTTCAGAATCAATGTCACCAAGGGCTATTTTTACAAGGTTTTTCATGAGCTTAAACTTTCGACAGCGCCTGCTCCAAGTCAGCAATAATATCCGCTACATTTTCAATGCCAATGGATAGACGCACCACATCAGGACCCGCACCAGCCGCTATTTTCTGGGCGTCGGCGAGTTGACGGTGGGTGGTTGAAGCAGGGTGAATCACCAATGATTTGGTATCGCCAATATTTGCCAGGTGTGAGAACAGCTCCAGATTTTCGACCAGCTTCACACCAGCATCATAACCACCCTTCAAACCAAAGGTGAAAACAGCGCCGCCGCCATGGGGCGAATACTTCTTCTGAAGCGCATTATAAGGATCGTCCGGCAAGCCAGCATAGCTGACCCAGTTGACTTTTTCATGCCGCTTCAACCACTTAGCCACCTCAAGCGTGTTATCCACATGACGCTGCATGCGTAGCGGCAATGTTTCGATACCGGTCGCAATCAGGAAGGCATTGAAGGGCGAGAGAGCCGGACCAAGATCACGAAGGCCAAGAACGCGCGCCGCAATTGCAAAGGCGAAATTGCCAAAAGTCTCGTGCAGAACAATGCCATTATATTCCGAACGAGGCTCGGAAAGCAGCGGATAATTGCCGGATTTCGACCAGTCAAACGTGCCGCCATCAACGATGATTCCGCCCATGGAATTGCCATGCCCACCGAGGAATTTTGTGGCAGAATGTATAACAATATCAGCACCATGCTCGATTGGCCGGATCAAATATGGCGATGCCAGAGTGTTGTCGACAATGAGCGGAATACCGTGTTTATGAGCAATTTCCGCAATAGCAGCGATGTCGGAAATGATACCGCCTGGATTGGCGATGCTTTCTATGAAAATGGCTCTTGTCCGTTCATCAATCTGGGATTCGAAAGCAGCAGGATCGGTGCCATCAGCCCAGCGCACGCGCCAGTCAAAAGATTTGAATGATTGGCCGAACTGATTGATTGAACCGCCATAAAGCTTGTTTGAAGCGACAAAATTGTCACCGGGTTGCATCAGCGTGTGGAATACCAGGAGCTGTGCTGCGTGACCTGATGCAACTGCTAGCGCTGCTGTTCCGCCTTCAAGTGCTGCAACACGTTCTTCCAATACTGCATTGGTTGGATTGGTGATTCTTGTATAAATATTTCCGAATGCCTTAAGGCCAAAGAGAGAGGCGGCATGATCGGCATCGTCGAAAACAAAGGCTGTGGTCTGATAAATAGGTGTAGCCCTTGCCCCTGTCGCCGGGTCTGGTTGTGCTCCAGCGTGAACCGCCAATGTTTCAATTCCGGGTGCACGATTAGCCATATTTCATTTCCTCCAAAGCGGTTGATGAAGGCACGCTATGGGATAGACGAGCGCCAGCCAAGGAAAGATTTTTTAATCCGGGAAGATTGGCACCTTCAACCGCATACGTCTTAATTGCATCCTTAGATTTTATTTCTGCTCGCAACTTTGGCTGGTTTGCTCGCAAGACGGTGCCATTTTTACAAAAGCTGCATCATTTCCAGCGAAAACGCTTCGGAAAGCTCAAAAAAGCAATCTGCGCGGTCTGTTCACTTTGACCGGTTCAATCCAAAACTTTGAAAGCCTTTTCCAAGAACAGGTTTTTTGGAAGAAAGCACACGCGAGTTGACCCCGCTCCATCCGATCTCGCCGCAAAGGCGCGCATATTCAATTTTTGGGCAACGGTTCATCACCACACGAATTCCAGCCGCTTCAGCTTTTCGCGCAGCCTCGTCATTGCGTACGGTAAGTTGTGTCCAGATGACGCTCGGCAGCGGATTTAAAGTCAGCACTTCGTCTACAATGGCGGGCACGGCTTCGGAAGCACGAAACACATCGACCATATCGATGGGTTCGGGAATATCCGCCAAACGCGCATAGGCCAGTTGCGCGAGGATTTCCTTGCCTGCTTGTGCCGGATTAACAGGGATAAGTTTGTAGCCTTTGGCCAACAGATATTTCATTACAAAGAAGCTCGGCCTCACCTCATTGGCCGAAGCTCCAACCATGGCTATGGTTTTGACCGATGAGAGAATGTCGCGGATATAATCATCAGGATACTGGTCGTGATCCATCAGGCCTATTCACCCGTCCATTCAGGTTTGCGCTTTTCAATGAAGGCATTGATACCCTCTTCGGCATCACGCGCCAACATGTTTTCTACCATGACCTGCGCCGTATAGTCGTAAGCGCTGGCAAGATCCATTTCGGCCTGTTTGTAAAACGCTTCCTTGCCGATTTTCAGCACCAAAGGTGATTTGGCAGCAATAGCTTGAGCATATTTCCTGACAATCTGATTCAGATATTCCTGCGGCACCACACGGTTCACCAGCCCGAACTCGCGCGCCGTTGAAGCATCAATGGTTTCACCCGTCAGAAGCATTTCCATTGCCTGTTTGCGCGATACATTGCGCGAAAGGGCAACCATGGGAGTCGAACAGAAAAGCCCGATATTGACGCCCGGCGTGCAGAAAGTGGATTTGTCAGAACAAACCGCCAGATCGCATGATGCAACGAGCTGACATCCCGCAGCAGTTGCCAGCCCATCGACGCCAGCAATCACCGGTTTTGGATGGGTGACGATCGCTTGCATCAACTCGGCGCACAGGCGCATTGTCTTTTCGAAGAAGGCACGGCCACGATCGTCATCCTGCCGGTGGCTTGAAAGCTCCTTAAGATCATGCCCAGCAGAAAACAGCTTCAGTGCTGAATCGATAATAATGACGCGTACAGAATTGTTTTCTCTGGCCGCCTGAAGATGGTTCAAAAGAGATTGCATCATCACAATCGACAGAGCATTGGCCGGAGCATTCTGCATCGTCACACGCAAAACGCCTTCTGATACATCATGGGCAAGAATAGGACTGGCTGGGCCGTCCTCTCGGATGGCGTGAACTTCTCCCATGGTATTCCTCATTTTATGCGGGCCTCAGAATTATCGTGGCTGGGCCCATTGATTATAGAAGGGCTTCAAGGAGCGCAAATGACGCTCTACAACCATAATATTATTGAGAGAGGGCCGAGCATTCTGAACCTGTGCCAGACCACTTCTCAAACCATTGATGGCGTCTGATTTCTGCTTTTCAGAAAGATTGATCATGGTTGGAATCGACTCTATCACCTTTTCCACTTCCTGTTGCGGCTGCGGATGGGTTGCCCAATGATAGGTGACCATGATTGTGTTGCTCGTGCTCCGCCAATCGGCATAATTTGCGAAACCAAACTCTTGCGCCTTCAGATCAAGGACAGCAATTCGTCCGGATGCTTCGCCCTCGCCATCAAGTTCGCGCAGCGTGGCAGCAACAGGCGCATAGCCATAAAGGAACCTCGTCACGATCTCCTCATTGAGGGCCACTGCTCCCTCTGGCAAAATATAACGCTCAATAACGGGTGCCAAAGGCGGTGCGGGCCGCGTAGCAAAAAAGCCCGCATAGCCAATAGTGAGTAAAACAGAGGTAACAATTATTCCCGGCGGCTTCATAAACGCCCATCCTTGCAAAGACCAAGCAGCGCCAATAGTAACAACCAAATCGTAAACAAAACAGCAAGGGACGCGATTATGGCTACAATGATGAATGTGGAAGCCCTGAGCGCGTTTCTTGAACGGGAGTTTCCCCAGGTCAATGCTGATGGCATTGCTTACACGGTAACTGATGCTGGTGTTGGCTACGCTGTAATGCGTCTGGAGCCGTCTGTGAAACATTTGCGCCCCGGAGGCACCGTGTCAGGGCCAACCCTGTTCGCATTGGCGGATATTACTGCCTATATGGCCATTCTTGCTCAAATCGGCCCTGTCGCGCTGGCTGTTACAACCAATCTGAACATCAATTTCCTGCGCAAGCCTGAAATTGGATCCATAGAAGCAAAAGCCACACTGCTCAAACTTGGCAAGCGCCTTGCCGTTGTGGAAATTGCAATCATCAGCGTGATAAGCGGCGAACTGGTTGCCCATGCAACAGCAACCTATTCGATACCGCCAAGAAGCTGATTTCGCCGCAAAGCAGATTGCATTTCTTCTCTGCATTCATGCCAAAGTTTTAAGACTCACGCATTGCCGATCAGTATGCCCGTTGCCAATACCAGACTACCGCCGAGAACGACCTGAATTGCGGCGCGGAAGAATGGCGTTTCCATATATTTGTGCTGGATGAAAGCGATTGCCCATAGCTCGACGAAGACGACCAGCGCGGCGATCGTCGTTGCCGTCCAGAAATTGGTGATGAGATAGGGCAAGGCGTGACCAAGACCGCCAATCGCCGTCATCAAACCATTAGCAAGGCCGCGCTTGAGCGGCGAGCCACGACCGGACAGCTTGCCATCATCATGGGCCGCCTCGGTAAAGCCCATGGAAATACCCGCACCAAGCGATGCGGACAGGCCGACGAGAAAAGTTTGCCAGGTGTCCTGCGTTGCAAAGGCAGCTGCGAAAATTGGCGCGAGCGTGGAGACGGAGCCATCCATAAGACCTGCCAGACCCGGCTGGACATAGGTCAAAAGAAACTGACGACGCTCCGTCTGTTTTTCGTCCTGCTGCACATTGGCAGGCGTATATTGCAATCCAAGCCTATGGGCCAATGATTCATGGACTTTTTCGGCAGCAGCCAGATCGCCAAGCAATTTGCGGATCGAGGCATCGCTGACGAGTTTCGTTGCCTCCATATAAAAACGATAGGCTTGCCCCTCCATGGTTTCAGCCATCTCCCGCACCTTGTCGATGCCGAGCGGACGGACGAGCCAGTCAGGTTTGCGTTCAATATAGCCACGCACATGCTCGCGGCGAATTAACGGAATGCGGTTGCCGAAACGCTGGACATGCAGGTCGATCAGCGCCTGACGATGGCTGTTTTCCTCCTCAGCCATCTCTTCAAACACTTTGGCGCTTTGCGGATAGTCATCGCGCAAACCATCGGCATAAGCCAGATAGATGCGCGCATCATCTTCCTCGGAGGAAATCGCAAGGGCAAGAATTTGCTGTTCTGACAGAGAATAAAGATCGTGGCGGCGATTACCAAAGAAACGGCTGAGCATAGCGATATTCCTAAATTAGAATAATTCTAAACTAGAGGTTTTGGATTGGAATTTCAAGGAGGACGAGAGAAAGCTCTCGGTCTTGTCGAAATGAGCTGCCTGATTGGTTGACAGGGAGACTTTCATACGCAGAATAGCAAAAATAAATAGTTTCTATCGATCCACTCATCGCCCTACCTTTTAATCGCTAGCTAGTATTTTCAAAATTCAATTTTTTAGTTCGGGGATTGCGAATGCGTCAGAAGTCTACGTATTTTTTTATTACTTTTTGGCTTTACACCATCTCGAGCTGTGCAATATCCGGCGCGCAAGAAGTCAAGCCTGACATTGAAAAACTAATGGCTTGTTCTGCTTTGGCTGACGACACAGCAAGACGTCGTTGTTTTGAGGATAACAACGCCGAGTCCACCACTGATACGGCAACCGCCACCACATCAGAGATAATCAAACCGGCAGATCCATTAGAATACCAAATTGTTGATCCCGATGATATCATGGTTTCGCCAGGAAAATTTAGAGGCAAACCTTTGGAACTGAAAAGTGTCCAATGTTTTTATGCAGATAAGGACGAGTATCGCTGTCTAGCTAATTCAAGTAGCGTAGTAATGGTTACCGCCCCTGAAATTACTCCAACCGAGGCAAAAGCTACGTTGGAAAATGCTTGCGGGCAGATCAAAAAGATCACATCGAAGGAATGTCGCCGGAGAATAAGGTTTACTGCTCAATACATTGAAGAAGATGAAGTCAATGCAATGGTTAAAAGATCCGTAGTGGTAACAAAAAAAATTGAAATTTTGCCCCCAGAAGCGACATCTAGGAAAAAGCGAAGGTAGCCAACTTAACACACCTGGAATATCCTTCGCACAGCTGTCATGCTTCCACATCCATTGAACGGCCCCTCTTCACTGCCCCTTCAATAACTTGCAGCCCACATGATCAATAAAATTGATAACGAGTTTTAAAATCACCCGATAGACAGACTCTCATCACAGGGGTATTTTGCGCTCTTTCACCATCGAAACCAGTTCACCATCGAAACCAGAGTTTTCCCCTATGACACTTACGGGTTTTATCGCCTATTCGGGCGCACTCGCTATTGCCGCAGCCATTCCCGGCCCCGGCGTTACCGCGCTTGTTGCGCGTGCGCTCGGGTCTGGCTTTCGCTCGTCCCTGTTCATGTCCATCGGGCTTGTGCTTGGTGATCTCACCTATTTGACAGCCGTGTTTCTTGGCCTTGCGGTCGTCGCCCAGACATTTGGCATTTTGTTTCTGATTATTAAATGGGCTGGCGTTGCCTATCTCAGCTATCTGGCGTGGAAGCTGTGGACGACCGGCATTTCGACAGAGACGATCAAGGCGAAGAAAGGCCGCGGCGGCAATATCTCCGCGATTCTGGCCGGATTGACACTAACCCTTGGCAATCCGAAGACCATGCTTTTCTACCTCGCACTGACGCCAACACTCGTCGATCTTAAGGCAGTTACTCTGACCGACTATTCCATTTTGGTAGTCATTACCGTGGTCGTTTTGATGATTGTGCTGGTGCCTTATCTCGCACTGGCCGCCAAGGCGCGCGGCCTTCTGGCTTCACCGCGCGCACTCAAGCGACTTAATCGCACTGCCGCAACCTTTATGGCTGGTGCGGCATTGGCCATTGCTGGTCGCGCTGGCTGACTTGGATTCTTATTCTATAGGATGTGGATTATTAGTTTAATTTTCCATTCCCATAGGTGTTTATGCATATGCCCGACTATGAATTTTCCGTCGAGCGCCATAAGATCGCCTCCCAACAACATCAATTCGGGAGACTATCATGAGCAGCGACACGCTACGCAAGCCGGGCCGTGGCCGAATCTACAATTCCATTGTTGACACGATTGGCGACACGCCCCTCGTGCGTCTTGACAAATTCGCCAAGGAAAACGGCATCGTTGCAAATCTTCTCGGCAAGCTCGAATTCTTCAACCCGATTTCCAGCGTCAAAGACCGCATTGGCGTCGCTCTGATCCAATCGTTGGAAGATCAGGGCAAGGCTATTCCGGGAAAGACGGTATTTGTGGAACCTACATCGGGCAATACAGGCATTGCGCTCGCCTTCGCTGCTGCTGCAAAGGGCTATCGTCTTATCCTGACCATGCCGGAAACCATGTCCGTTGAGCGCCGCAAAATGCTCAAGCTGCTTGGCGCCGAATTGGTGCTGACGGAAGGCGCAAAGGGCATGAAAGGCGCGATTGCCAAGGCCAATGAACTGGTGGAAACAACACCCGGCGCGATCATTCCCGGCCAGTTCGACAATCCTGCCAATCCTGAAATTCATCGCAAGACGACAGCCGAGGAAATCTGGAATGATACAGACGGCACAGTCGATATTCTCGTTTCCGGCATCGGCACGGGGGGCACGATTACTGGCGTCGGGCAGGTGTTGAAACAGCGTAAGCCCAGTGTGCAGATCATTGCCGTCGAGCCAAAGGATTCGCCCGTGCTTTCAGGGGGCAATCCCGGCCCCCATAAGATTCAAGGAATTGGCGCCGGTTTTGCGCCGGGCGTGCTCGATACGCATATTTACGATGAAATCGTCCAGGTTTCGAACGAGGATTCCTTTACCAATGCAAGGCTGGTGGCTCGTCTTGAGGGCGTGCCGGTCGGCATTTCTTCGGGAGCGGCGCTGACTGCGGCGATCGAAGTCGGCAAGCGCCCGGAAAACAAGGGCAAGAATATTGTCGTGATCATCCCCTCCTTCGCCGAACGCTATCTTTCAACAGCGCTATTTGACGGGCTGGATAGCTGATAAATGCGCCATTCCATTTAACTCCAACTTCTCCGTTATCCTCGGGCTTGACCCGAGGACCTGCGCAAGTAATTGGAGCGCTAAAGGTTACGTGCACAAATGCATATAATGTGGGTCCTCGGGTCAAGCCCGAGGATGACGGAGAAGTATGATAAATCGCTTTCTAGATACCAATATCTGCCTGATAGATATATTGACGCCGCCCACTGAATGACCAGTTGCTTGTGGTAATATAATACCTTTTAAATAAGCCTTTGAATTCGCTTATATATTTAAATCAAATGCGAAAACTAACGACTTGACGCTCGTCGTTTCAGCCTTTATTGAGACCCATGACTGCGGTGGGGGTTCCCGCCGTTTTTCATTGTTGTGCGGATTTCAATCATCCACACAACCCAAGCAACAAGAAAAGCCTTCTTTTATGAAGGATGATCTCAAGGACAACACAAATGGCTACCTTCACACAGAAGCCGGCAGATGTGACGAAAAAGTGGATATTGATCGACGCGACGGATCTCGTCGTTGGTCGTCTCGCCACCATCGTCGCAAACATCCTGCGCGGCAAGCACAAAGCTACCTTCACACCGCATGTTGACGATGGCGACAATGTCATCATCATCAATGCCGACAAGGTTGCCTTCACAGGCAAGAAGCTTTCGGACAAGATTTACTACTGGCACACCGGCCACCCAGGCGGCATCAAGGAACGTACAGCTGGTCAGCTGCTTTCCGGGCGTTTTCCTGAGCGCGTTGTTGAAAAGGCAGTTGAGCGCATGGTTCCACGCGGACCGCTCGGCCGTCGCCAGATGAAGAACCTGCGCGTTTATGCCGGTTCCAACCACCCACATGAAGCGCAGGCACCTGAAGTCCTCGACGTTGGCGCGCTGAATTCCAAGAACAAAAGGAGCGCATAAGAATGGCTGAGCTCAACTCGCTCGCAGAACTCGGTACAGCCGCTGCATCCACGCAGGCTGCTGCACCTGTTCATGTCCAGAAGCTTGATGCCAAGGGCCGTGCATATGCAACTGGCAAGCGTAAGGATGCGGTTGCCCGCGTCTGGATCAAGCCAGGTTCCGGCAAGATCGTCGTCAACGACAAGGAATATGGCGCTTATTTCGCCCGTCCGGTTTTGCAGATGATTCTGCAACAGCCAATCGTTGCCGCGAACCGCGCTGGCCAGTATGACATCATCGCAACCGTTGCCGGTGGCGGTCTTTCCGGTCAGGCCGGTGCTGTTCGTCACGGCATTTCCAAGGCCCTCACCTATTTCGAACCTGCACTGCGCGGCGTTCTGAAAAAGGGCGGCTTCCTTACACGCGACAGCCGCGTTGTAGAACGCAAGAAGTACGGCAAGGCGAAAGCCCGTCGTTCGTTCCAGTTCTCGAAGCGCTAATATCGCTTCATATGGACAGAACAGAAAGCGGGCCCTCGGGTCCGCTTTTTTGTTGCGCTAAGATTTGCTTGAGATAGCTTCGCCGCTATGCGTGGTTTGACAAGCGCAAGCGAGATGCTGAAATTCCGGAGCTAGAAATTCAATGCCATCGAAATCCATCGATCATGCTTTTACAGCACGCACGCTGACCAGCGCTGCGACCGACCCTACCCATGCGGGCGCACTTTCATTCATGCGCAGACGCTACACAAAAAATCTCATCGGTGCTGAGGCTGTCGTCTGGGGCATCCCATTTGATGCTGCGGTTTCCAATCGCCCTGGCGCAAGGTTTGGTCCGCAGGCAATACGCCGCGCCTCGGCAATCTTTGACAATGACCCGCAATATCCCTTCCAGCGCGATCTTTTTGAAAATCTCGCGGTGATCGATTATGGCGACTGCCTGCTCGACTATGGCAACCATCAAAAGACGCCGGCCACGATTGAACGTGAAGCGGCCAAGATCATCAAGTCCGGTGCATTTCTTCTTTCGCTTGGTGGCGATCACTTTGTCACATGGCCGATCCTGAAAGCGCATGCGGCTAAACATGGGCCGGTTGCGCTTGTGCAATTCGATGCGCATCAGGACACCTGGTATGATGATGGCAAGCGTATTGATCATGGTTCCTTTGTGGGCCGTGCGGCACGCGATGGCGTTATCGATCCCGCCCACTCGATTCAGGTCGGTATCCGCACCCATGCTCCGGATGATTGCGGTCTCAAAATCGTCCATGGCTATGAGGTAGAAGAACTTTCCGCGGCGGAAATTGCGAGGCAGATCATCGCTCGCACCGCTGGCAAGCCGGTCTACCTGACCTTTGACATTGATTGTCTTGATCCGGCCTTTGCACCGGGTACCGGAACGCCCGTCGCAGGCGGCCCGTCATCGGCAAAGATTCTATCGGTGCTGCGCCATCTGACCGATCTTAATATTATCGGTGCTGATGTGGTGGAGGTTGCCCCCGCCTATGATCATGCGGATGTGACAGCAATCGCCGGCGCCACAATAGCGATGTATTATTTAGGTATATTGGCCGAACAGAAGGCCAAACGACGATAGGTATGGCGTGAACCACGCACGGCTTTTTTGCCAACCTTCCATATTGAATCCGCTTTTCTTGCTAACTATCTGAATTCAAAGCTTCCAAGGGCATTTCCATGAAACCCAAAATCTTTATCGACGGCGAACACGGCACCACGGGCCTGCAAATCCGCACGCGGCTTGCGGGGCGCGATGACCTAGAAGTCATTTCCATTCCTGAAGCGGAACGGCGTAACAAGGACTTACGCGAGGAGTTTCTGAAGGCTGCGGATGTGGCGATTCTGTGCCTGCCGGATGAGGCTTCAAAGGAAGCCGTTGCTATTCTGGAAGGAAACAATTCCACCAAGATTATCGACACGGCGACAGCGCACCGCGTGCATCCTGACTGGGCCTATGGCTTTGCGGAACTTGACAATGCGCAGCGCGAGAAGATCGCCAAAGCGCGGCTAGTCGCCAATCCCGGCTGCTATCCCACCGGCGCGATTTCCTTGATCCGCCCATTGCGTGATGCTGGCATATTGCCTGCCGATTATCCGATCTCGGTCAACGCAGTTTCGGGCTATACGGGCGGCGGCAAGCAGATGATCGCGCAGATGGAAAACCCTGACGCGCCAGACCATATCGCGTCCAATCATTTCCTTTATGCCATGCCCCTCAAGCACAAACATGTGCCGGAGTTGCAGATGCATGGTCGTCTCGATCGTAAGCCGATTTTCAGCCCAAGCGTTGGCCGCTTTGCACAGGGCATGATTGTACAGGTGCCGATCCATACGGGCGACCTGAATGGTGGCGCTTCAATGGCTGACATTCACGCCGCGCTCGTCGCCCATTATGAAGGCCAGAATATTGTTCAGGTCGTACCGCTTGAAACAAGCGCCACCCTGCCCCGACTCGACCCCGAAGAGCTGCGCGATACGGACATTATGAAGCTTTACGTATTTGGCACGGAAGGTTTCGGTCAGGTCAATCTCGTCGCCCTTTTAGACAATCTCGGCAAAGGCGCTTCAGGCGCTGCCGTGCAAAATCTGGATCTCATGTTGGGTCGCTGAGTCAGCCTTGACCAAGTTGACCAACAACCGTAAATCATGCTATGGATTGTTGGTTAACTTGGTTAGGAATTGGCAATGAACCACATCAATCTTTATGATGCAAAAACCAATCTTTCCAGCTTGGTAGACCGCGCTGCCTCTGGCGAAGAAGTCGTCATAGCAAAGAACGGTGTTCCGATGGCTTTGCTTGGGCCGTTGCATAAGCAGTCCGGGCCGAGAACACCTGCGCATGCTCTCGCGGTGTCATATATTGCAGACGACTTTGACGAGGTTGATCCAGAAATTGCCGCCCTGTTCAACGAAGACCAGCAATGAATCTTTTGTTGGATACACACGTGTTTCTCTGGTGGGACAGTGGTGCCGAACAGCTTGGCTCAGGCGTGCGCGCAGCCATCGCGAATCCTGACAACCAGATTTACATCAGTGCGGCGTCCATCTGGGAAATTGCCATCAAAAGCTCCAAGGGCAAATTGCACTTTACCGGCTCGACAAGTTCAGCAATTGAACGTAATCGTTTTTTACCGCTGTCAATTTCACCACGCCATGCGGAAATAGCGGGGCATCTGGACTGGAGTCACTCTGATCCGTTTGACCGGATGCTCGTGGCTCAATCGCAGGCAGAGGGTATGGT
Source organism: Hyphomicrobiales bacterium (assembly GCA_900473335.1). Lineage (GTDB taxonomy): Bacteria > Pseudomonadota > Alphaproteobacteria > Rhizobiales > Rhizobiaceae > Phyllobacterium. The sequence goes on from UCNP01000023.1 coordinate 18,772, forward strand.
CCTCGTGCATGCCGATGGTATTATTCATGATTATAAAGGGTTAGCACAACTTTGGGCTCGTTGACATTATTGCAAAGCCTGCCCTCTGAATGGCATCTTTCTGAACCCGAACTGTTCACAGAAACCCATACCAGCCGCATCATTATGGTGCGGTTGGAAAATGGAGAGCGCGCCGTTGTCAAACAGTTGAATGCCACCGGCATGGAAAATGAGTTGCGTGGCGCGCACTATCTTGAATGGCATGATGGCCAGGCTTGCGTGCGTGTACTCAAGCAGCAAGACAACAATCTCCTGCTCGAATATGGTGGTTCACACACCCTGCTCGATCATCTGAACGAACATGGCGATTCATCGGCAACATTGATCTTCACTGATCTATTCCAGCGATTGCAGGAAACCTTTCGCAGTCAGAAACCGGTTTCACCGGATTTCGTACCATTGCGGAAACAATTTTCCAGCCTGTTCAAGAAGGCGGACAAAGACCGCAATGCTGGCGAGCAAAGCCTGTTTGTCGAAGTGGCTGGCATTGCCGACCGTTTGCTGAATAATCAGCGGGATATCCAACCCCTGCATGGCGATATACACCATGAAAATATTCTTTTCGGCAAACGCGGCTGGCTTGTCATCGATCCGCAAGCTCTGCTGGGCGATCCTGCTTACGATGCTGCGAACATGTTTTACAATCCAGTGGAACGGACCGACCTGCGGACCGATGTGAAACGGGTTGCAGCCATGGCAGAGATGTTCGAAACTGTTTTCCAGCGCGATCGCAAAGATTATCTGGAGTTCGGCATGGCGCATGCCTGCCTTTCAGCGTCCTGGCATGATGAAGACAAGAACCACGAAGAGCGGGATCGCAGCCTTGCCGTGGCAACGACCATCCGCAAGGTGCTTGCGTCACTCGCTTGAGCGCTTGACCAGTCTTGCAACCACCACAAATGTCATGACGCCCAGCATGCCGACGAGTGCAACGACGAGAAGCGCTGTCGTCGGGCCGAATTGTTCAAGCAGAGTTGCGAAAATGAATGGCGCTACCGAGGAGACAATCAGGCGGGAAGATGTGATCTTGCCCAGGATTTCGCCGTAGCGCTGATGGCCGAAAAGCGCCAATGGCAATGTGCCCTGCACAATGCTGTTTAGCCCCGAGCCCATGCCGAACAGGATTGCAAACAAAGCGGCTCCGGCGATCAGCGGGATGCATGAAGGCAGAAGCAACATCATGAATGATAGCGGAATCATTAATGTTGAAGTGATGGCGATGGTCATTGCCGAAAACCGGCCACCCAAAAGCATATTGATAAGACGGCTTGCAAACTGCGACGGACCAAACATCGTTCCGACAAAAACTGCGGAAGCACCAAGACCGACCGCGGCAAGAACTGGTACAAAATGAACCAGAATCGAGGAAAGCGCAAAACTCGTCAGTGAAAATCCAATAGACAAAAGCACAAGTGCGATTTTGCGGTCCGACAATCTGAGCGCCCCTTCTTCCCCCGTCTCAAGCGGTTTAGATCGCCGACCGTCCTTGCGGACGCAAGAGGACGATCTATCTTTTTGTTTTAGCATCGGATTATCCGAAAACCGGGATTCCGCTTTTCGGTCCGATGCTCCAGGCGCAGCATTACGCATGACCTTTGGTGAGCGGCGCGTCATCCGTGACAACCAGAAATGAATCGGGAAGCAAAGGACCATTTGCAAGACGGCATAAAACAGAAAGATTTCTCGCCAGGTGAGGCTATTCAATAGCGCCGTTGCCAGGGGCCAAAACAAGGTGGAAGAGAACCCGGCCATCAAAGTCAGATAGGTTATCCGGCGCGGCGCAAGCTGCGGGTCGACCTGTACGAGCACGGCAAAGGCGGTGTTATAAAGAATGAAAGGTGTCGCAATGCCTGTCGTAACCAAAGCGACTGCAAACATCCACCAACCGGTTGAAGCCGCACAAAAAACCATGGAAAGCGCCGCAGCCAATGAGCCCAGGGTCATGACACGCCCTGCCCCGAACCTGTCGGCCCAGCGACCAGACCATGGCGATACGATACCGCCAATCAACAATGTTCCGGAAAAGGCGGCGAACAACCATTCTCGGGTCTGATTGAACTCCTGCCCTATGACTGGCGCAAGGATGCTGAAGCTGTAAAAAAGCGTGCCGTAGCCGATGATCTGCGTGATACCGAGGCCAATTACTGTGGCCAGCGACCGTCTCGCACTGATGATCATGGTGTTCGATTTCCGGATTTTAACTGCCTATTACACAATTAGACCGAGTCTCTCACCAGGAACAGTCAGTTTCCCGGCACAATCTCCGTTTCAAGCGGATAAGCACCTTTTGTGGCGCGCCAATGGGCAACAGCAAAGCCAAGCAGCACAATTGCAAAGAACTGGTGCAAAAGACCAAGACCTATCGGCACCTGCATGAGAAGCGTTGTGATGCCTATCGCAGCCTGTGTGGCGACGAGTAGCGCAAAGAACACGGCACGGCGCGCATGGGTGGTGCCTGGCGCAAGGCGTATAGTCGAGAACGCATGCCAGATTGCCATGGCAAAGACGAAATAAGCAAAGAGCCGGTGGACGAATTGCACCGTCTTCGGATTTTCGAAGAAATTGTGCCAGATCGGCTGGATCGGGAACATATCCCCCGGAATGATCGAGCCATCCATCAGCGGCCAGGTATTATAGGATAATCCCGCATCAAGCCCGGCCACCAGCGCGCCGAGATAAATCTGGATAAGCACGAGAAACACCAGCCAGCCGGAAAAGCGCTGGATCGGACGCTCGGCAGGCGTATCCGTATAGACCGCCAAACCACGGGCCACATACATGACAGTCGCAAAGATGATGCAGGCCAAGGTCAAATGAGTGGCAAGGCGATACTGGCTGACATCAACCCGAACAGAAAGGCCCGAAGCGACCATCCACCAGCCGACAGCGCCTTGCAGACCGCCCAGCGCCAAAATCCCGACCATTGGCCACCTAAGACGCCGTTCAAGCCGGCCCGTAAGCCAGAAAAAAGCCAATGGCAGGGCAACGAGGAAACCGACACTGCGAGCAAGGAAACGGTGGAACCACTCCCACCAGAAAATCTGCTTGAACTCAAAAAGGCTCATGCCCTTATTCAACTGTTGATACTGTGGAATCTGCCGGTATTTATCAAACTCTTCCATCCACTGGTCGTATCCAATAGGCGGAATAATGCCATGGATCGGTTTCCATTCCGTGATAGAGAGACCCGACCCGGTCATGCGCGTTGCGCCACCCACAAAGACAATGGCCGCCAGCACGATCAGCACAAGATAGAGCCATATACGGATATGGTGGCGGTTTCTCGCTTCACGATCCTGCACCGTAATAAGTGCATCTTCGGATATACTATGGGCGGCCATACAAAACACTCCTGTAAAGAGCAAATTTTGCTTGTATAGAGTCATTCTGCCGGGTGAATTCGGGCCAAATCCATCGGGCTTCAGCCTCGTCCGATGAATAGGCATCGGCCTCGCTGCCCTCCTCGACCTTGTCCGCGAATTCACCCGGCAGAATGACTCTATACAAGCAAAATTTGCTCTAACGGATAGGTGAAGCATCTGGTGGGTGATGACAAGCGCCGCTTACGCGACACGCAGTCGCGTTTACAAGACACAATAGCTTTTTTCGCTTTTCGAGGAAGGATTAAACAGATAGATCAACCCTTAACGCTCAATTGGATGGCAAAATGCCCGTAAGGCTGAAGAAACTCGTCGGAACATTCTTTCTCGTAGCGCTTGTGTGCGTCTATGCCATTGTCGCTACGATCTTTGCGGTCGCGCTTTTGGGTAATGCAAGCCCGTGGATTCATCTGCTCTACTTCTTCGGCACAGGCATATTGTGGGTCGTCCCGGCAATGTTCATCATCAGCTGGATGGAAAAAGCGCCTAAAAACAAGGCTTAGAGCAGGCTTAGCCCTGAACAACCCGCCTGCCGGCATTGGCAATGGGCGTTGTTGCACCGCTCATCATGGTTTTGGCGTAAACAAGTTTCTGAAAACGCCCATTGATCGAAATACGCGGCAATATATGCATATGGGCGCGATGTTCAGCTTGAATGGTGCCATGGCGTGTTGTCACCGCCGAGACAAAGCCTTCCTTTGCCGCCAGCGCTGCCTCACGCTCGCCAACGGCTCTGGCCGAGCCATAGGGATAGGCAAAATGCTGCGGCCGTTTGCCCAATTTTTCCTCCAGCATGTCGGCTGACTGGCGCATTTCGAAAGAAACCATTTCAGAGGTCAATCGCTTGAGATTGTAGTGATGAACCGTATGCGCGCCAATTGTGCATAGCGGGTCACTGGCGATCTGACGAAGTTCCTTCCAGTTCAGAATATCCCTATCCGCAGCAACAGCGCAGATCATGTTTTGCGCCTCGCACATGTCCCGCAAGACAGGAATCTGCTGAAGTTCAGTCAATGTCTCTGTGAAATAGCGCATCAGGGCATAGAACGCCGTGCGCTTTTCAAACATCGTTGTGCAGCGCCATTCCTGCCCATTTGGAGCTATGATGAAATTTGCCTTGGCAACCAGAAGCTCCAAGATTTCCCACCACAAAACTACCGCGCCCTCGACAAGACCCGGCGCCGTATAAATCGTAAATGGAACGCGATGCTTTTGAAAAACCGGATAGGCATGATGAAGATTGTCATTATACCCGTCATCAAGCGTTACTGCGGCAAAACGGCGAGGACTCTGCGCGCCGGATGCAATGCGTGCAACAGCCTCGTCCATGGAAACCAGCTCAATATCTTCTGATTTAAGTGAGACCAGTATTTGATCGAGGAAGGCTGGCGAGATGGAGAGCGCACGGTTGACGCCAAGCGGACTGGTGCAGTCCGGGCGCACCCTGTGCAGCATGATAATCGAGCCGAGGCCGCCAAGGCGTGCACGCGCCCTCGATGCAAAGCCGCTATGCCAAGCGAGCCTCATCACGGCCTTACGTATTAAATCGGCCGCGTGGACCATTCCTTCACCAATTTTACTTTATGTAGAAGCAATCGGACAGTTATGGCTCAAATAGAGCATAGTGAATGCCGATAATATATCGAATATTCTCGTCGTAAATTGCCTTTTGGTGGAACGCAAGAATGAACAATCGACAGGTTGAAACAAAAATACTCGTCGATTGCCATGATATTCACGCTGCATGGGAGAAATTGGGCGCTGACTGCACTTCTGGCGTCTCGCAAACAGCACGTTGGTTCAAGCTTTGGCAATCTGAGGTCAATCAAGATTGTCTCGTCGCGGCATTGTATGACAAGGACCAGCCTGTTTTTATTCTGCCGCTGGAAATCCACCGGACCGGCCCGCTTCATATCGCAATCTATGTGGGCGGGCCCCATGCAAACTGCAATTTTCCGGCCATTTCGTCGAATCACGCCATTAATGAGGGTGAGCTTCGTTCCCTCTTCAATGCCCTGCATCATGCTCGCCCGGATATTGATCTTGTGTCCTTGACGCGTCAGCTGGGCGAACTTGGCGGGGTGATCAACCCGCTGATGCAGCTTACCAGCAAAGTGAACGCAAATGTGAGCCTCGGCATTACTCTGGACCGGAATTTCGAGACGATTCTCGCCAGAAGCAACTCAAAACGCAAAAAGAAAAAACATAGGCACACTATGCGCCGTTTTGACGAAGCAGGCAGGTTCAGTGTGGTCACGGCCACAACGCCGGAAGAGACGAGCGCAATGCTCGATAATTATTTCAAGTGCAAGGCAACACGACTGGCAAAGGCGGGGATTAAAAACACCTATGATCCTGTCGGGGTGAAGGCGTTTTTCAAGAGGCTTTTCGCGGAAGAAGTCGTTGAAGCATCGCCTCGCTTTGAGGTGAAAGCATTGACTGTTGCCGGAGAATATCGGGCAGTCCTGGGCAAGTCCTATGCTGCACGTCAGACCTTTATCGATTTTGTCGGTATTACTGAAGACGATCTGATTAGCGCCAGTCCGGGTGAATTTCTGTTCTTCGAAGACATTGCCGCAAGCTGTAAGGCCGATCTCGGCATCTACAGTTTCGGCATTGGGGACGAACCCTATAAGCGCAGTTGGAGCGATATCGAACTACCAACCTACGATACCGATATCAGCCTGACGGCAAAGGGAAAAATCTTTCAGATCTGGCTTCTTATGCGGCGCAAGCTGGTGCGAATGATCAAGAAAAACCAGTCTGTCTGGTCGAACGTAAAGAAAATCCGCTCAATCATGCGTGGCACGCGCTAAATAAAAAATGATCTAGGCGCGCCGTACAAGCTTGCCAGCTTCGAGCGTCCATGCATCAGGGCCAAAGGGCGTCAGAATATCTGGCTGAGGCAAGCGCGCATCGTAAACGGCTTTGGCCGTGACGGTTACATCCGCATCATCGGGATTGACCACATTGAGAATTAACTCGGTGCCCTCAACAACCAGATGTTTTAATTCAGCAGCCGTCGCCGGACCACTATCGACGACAACCAGATCATAGGCAGACTGCAAGGCGGCTAAAATCATCGGCAGACGTCCGGCAGACTGCATTGCCTTCACCGGATCATGATTTCCAAGGGGAATGATTTCGGCCTGCGAATAGTGATCGAGATGAATAACGTCGCTGAAATGTTTCTCCGAGACGAGCAGATCGGTGATACCCGGCAAATTGCCGTCATCGAGCATTGAGCGCCCTATCTCGGGAGAACCGGTCATATCGACAAGAATGACCCGCACACCCCTATCCGCCAGTTCGCGCACGAGAAGAATGGTCAAAGCGGACGCTTCATCGCCCTCGGGAGAAATGACAACTGCCCTTGCTGCGCCACTTGCCATAAGCCGGTCAGCAATATTGGCAATGCCGGCGTGATCGGTTTCGAGCGGCCGCTCACTATCGGACTGGATCGGTGCAGGGGTAAAAGTCTGAAAAGTCGTGGCCTCTCCTGCTTCATCTCTGGCGAGTGCAGTCTCTACAGGCTCCGCCTCAAGCTCAGGCATGGCAGCGGGCCGAACAAGGGGCGACGACGCAGTTTGATATCCTGATACAGGGCGCAATGCCCGCCCGCTAAACAGCGCATGGAGAAGCGTGGCGATGCTGAAAATCAGCAATGACGCAATAAAGGCGGCAAGCGTCATCGGCAGCTTCTTTGGGAAGTAAGGCTCTATCGGGCGATCCGCACGGGAAAAGATGCGAGCGTCGGCAGGCATATAGCCTCGGTCTGTACGCGACGAAGCCTCCCGGTAGCGGGTAAGATAGGATTCCAGCAACTGGCGCTGCGCGGTGGCTTCCCGTTCCAGCGCCCTCAATTCCACCTCTTCTTCGCCAGCACGGGATGATTGCGCCTTGAGTTGATTGAGTGAACTGTTCAGCTCCGCTTCGCGCAAGCGCGCCGTTTCCGCCTCGTTTTCAAGGCTTGCAAGGACTTTGCGTGCTTCAAGCCGAATCTGATTGTTCAAATCGGCAAGCTGCGAGCGCAACGCCCTGATCCGAGGATGCCCGCCAAGCAAAGAGGCCGAAAGATCGGCAATATCATTGTTGAGCTGGACCTGACGTTCGCGCAAACGCTGAATCAAGGGCGAGGCAATGACATCCGGCAAGGTTTCGGCCTGTACGCCGCTTTGCAGGGCTGCACGCACGCTCGCAGCGCGAGCTTCGCTTGCGGCCTTGTTAGCGCGAACGCGCGACAATTCGCTGGAAAGCTCGGAAAGCTGCTGTGTCGCCAGCACCGCATTATTCTGACCAATCAGCAGATCGGACGAGCTGCGATAGGCTGCAACTTTTGCCTCCGCTTCCTTGACCCGCTTGCTGAGATCGGCAATTTCTGGCTGCAACCAGCCGGTCGCATCCGTATTGATTTCAGATTTTGCCGCTTGTTGCATGGCCATATATTCATCGGCAATGGCATTGGCGACAGAGGCTGACAGATCAGCATCTTTGGATGAAAACTGCACGACGATGACGCGGGATTCCTGAACGCTATAGACAAGCAGGCGCTCGCGCAGCGCCTGAAGAATATAGTCTTCGCGCGTTTCCGCATTCATATTGCGTCCGACGCCGACGGCACCCAGAAGTTTGGAGAGCGCGGAAGGCTCAGCACTTGCCGCCAACTCGGCATTCTTTGCCAGATCGAGCTTGGTGATGACATTACGCAAAACATCCGATGAGGCGATCAACTCCACCTGGCTTTTGATCGCCTCCTGATCAACCACTGGACGATCATCCACCTGCTGATTGGAAGGACGGGTAAATACCGATTCACGGGCTTCGATGAGGATACGCGTTTCAGCGCGATATTTGGGCGAGACCATAGACAAGGCAATGAAGGTCAGAACCGTTATCAGCAATGTGCCAAGGAGGATGCGGCGCTTGTTTTGCCAAAGACTGGCAAATAGCGCACCCATATCGATGTCCACATCGGCGCCTGTAGATTTGGCCTGAGCCATGCGATCACCCCATACCCTATGCCCCAAGCGTAAAGACTTATGGTAACCACCAGGTTAAGACTTTTGCGCCCAGAACCACCATCTCACATAGCGAGCTTTACCAGCCATTAACCCTAATGAATTGATAATGCGACCAGAGAATCGACAAGCGTGTTGCCAAGTTAGGGTCCGAACCGTGTTCAGCAAGCAGATATTTCTGGTATCCATCGGCGTTGCCTGCATGACGTTGGGCGGCTGCGCCAGTTACCGCCCCGCCCCGCCCGCGTTTAATGAGGCAATCAACAAGCCCTATATGCTCGATGCCGGAGATCGTATTCGTCTGACTGTGTTCGAACAGGAAGGCATTACCAATACTTATAGTGTCGATCAGGCAGGCTATATTTCCATTCCGCTGATTGGCAGCGTGGCTGCACGCGGCAAAACCATTCAACAAATCGAGGCAGCAGTGGCTGCCAAGCTCAAGCAAGGCTATTTGCGCGATCCCGATGTGGCCGTTGAGATCGACCGTTACCGGCCTATCTTCATCATGGGTGAAGTGGGCGCTGCGGGCCAATATTCATATGTACCCGGCATGACCGCCCAGAAGGCGATTGCATCCGCAGGCGGATTTAGCGCGCGCGCCAATCAAAGCGATGTCGATATTACGCGGCAATTCAATGGTGAAAGCCTTACCGGGCGCGTGACGATTTCCGATCAGATATTGCCTGGCGACACGATTTACGTACGCGAACGCTTTTTCTGATCCCGGAAGATGACGACCAGCCGGTCACTTCGTATTGTTCATTGCTTTCGAGCGCCCGTCGGTGGCGTTTTCCGGCACGTTCGTGATCTGGTATCCGCCCAAAGCGCCGCAGGCCATCATGTTGGCGTAATCTGCGACGCAACAATAGGAAGCGAGCTTGAAGAACTGCTTCTCGCCCAACTTGGGGACAGGCTGGCACTAGGGCTTACACGCATTCCCATGCAAAGGCGGGTCGGGCCAAGCGATGCTGTGGCGGCATTGCGGACATATAAGACAATAAAGAAATTACAGCCTGATATTCTACATGGACACGGCGCCAAAGGCGGCACCTATGCAAGGGTTTTTGGCTCACTGTTACGGGTATCTGGGGTTAGCGTTGCCCGTTTTTATTCACCGCATGGCGGTAGCCTTCATTACGACCCCACCAAGTTTTCCGGAAAGATGATTTTTCAGGCTGAGCGGCGGATGGAGCGAATGACAGACCGTATCATTTTTGTCTCGCAGTTCGAACGCAATGCGTATGTGCGAAAGATTGGCGAACCGCATTGTGCCAATGCACTCATCCATAATGGACTGTCGGCGGAAGAGTTCGAACCGGTCGTCGAAAATGCCAATGCCGCAGATTTCCTGTTCATTGGCGAGCTGCGGATATTGAAGGGGCCTGATATTTTTATCGAGGCTCTGGCAAAGGCCAAGACGCAGAGCGGCAGGAAACTGACCGCAGTTATTATTGGCGATGGCAAGGACCGCGCTTCCCTCCTTGAGCAAGCCAGAAATGCGCAACAACAAGCGGATATTGAGTTCCTGCCACCTATGAAGGCACGGGAGGCTTTTCGTCTCGCAAAGATTGTCGTCGTGCCGTCCCGTGCGGAAGCGCTGCCCTATATTGTTCTGGAAGCATTGGCCGCAGGCAAACCCCTGATCGCCAGCAAGATCGGTGGAATCCCGGAAATTCTTGGCGATCAATCATTTGCTCTGGTACGGCCCGATGCTACCGAGCTTGCCCGGAAAATGGCAATGGCAATCAAGGATATTGCGGTATATCGTACATGCCTGCCTGATATGGACGATCTGAAAAGAAGCTTCAGCGCTGATGCCATGGCCTCCCGACTGGAATCCGAATATTTCGTCTCACTTGGGCGTTAATTGTCAAACCTTTTTTAGCGTCTCTATGCTACCTAGAGTAGTATTATGAGAAATAATGACGCCAAGCCAAAACTTACCCGTGAGTCTGTTCGCAAGCTGCCGCCGGATGCTGACCAAGCGTCCGGTGAAAAAGGCAGGCTTAGTCCGGCTGCCTACACGATAGCATCGCAATATGCGCAGGCGACGAATTCCCCGGTAATGATCAGCGGGATCATGCGGATCATTGAGTTCATGATCGTCGCTGTCACAGGCGTTGCGGTGTATATTTTCTACGTTGGCGCATCGCAGAGCTTGGTTCTTCACTATCTGGCGGCAATTGTCGTTACAGGAACCGCAACTGTTTTCATGCTGGAACTGACCGATAGTTACCAGCTTGCCACCATGCGCGATCCCTTCAGCAAGCTCAGCCGACTAATCCTGATCTGGTCAGGCGTTTTTGCTATGATGTCTCTGGCCGCGTTCTTTCTCAAAATATCCGAAGCCTATTCCCGTGTCTGGTTCAGTGCCTGGTTCCTCTCTGGGTTGGGGCTTTTCATTGCATTTCGACTGATCATGTCGCGGCTGATCCGTCGCTGGGCGCGCAATGGTAAAATGGAGCGGCGTGCGGTTCTGGTCGGCGGGGGTAAGCCTGCCGAAGACCTTATTCGCTCCATAGAGCAGCAACCCTATAATGATATCCGCATTTGCGGTGTCTTTGATGACCGCGATGCAAAACGCTCGCCGCCTATCGTTGCCGGTTATCCCAAGCTTGGCAATATTTCGGAATTGATGGAGTTTGCGCGTATCGCCCATATTGATATGCTGATCGTGTGTTTGCCGATAACGGCTGAGGAGCGCGTGCTTTCGCTTTTAAAGAAACTTTGGGTGTTGCCGGTGGATATAAGACTGTCGGCCCACAATAATCATCTACAATTTCGCCCGCGCGCCTATTCCTATATCGGCTCAGTTCCGATGATCGACCTTTTTGACAAGCCGATCAATGACTGGGACTCGGTTGCCAAACGCATCTTTGACATTTTATTCAGCCTTGTCGGTATTTTTGTCTTCAGCCCGATCATGCTGGTGACAGCCATTGCAATCCGGATGGAAAGCAAGGGCTCTGTTATTTTCAAGCAGCAGCGCCACGGCTTCAACAATGAGATTATCGAGGTATGGAAATTCCGTTCCATGTATACGGAAATGTGCGATCCGACGGCACGCAATACAGTTGTCAAAAATGACCCGCGCGTAACCCGCGTCGGGCGCTTTATCCGCAAGACCTCTATTGATGAATTGCCTCAGTTCTTCAACTCGCTGATGGGAACCCTGTCGCTTGTCGGGCCTCGTCCTCACGCCATCGCAGCCCATTCCCACAATCTTCTTTATAATGATGTTGTGGACGGCTATTTTGCCCGGCACCGGGTAAAGCCGGGCGTGACCGGATGGGCCCAAATCAATGGTTGGCGCGGTGAAATAGATACGGATGACAAGATCAAAAAACGCACGGAATTCGATCTCTACTACATCGAAAACTGGTCACTTTGGCTTGATCTGAAAATCCTCTTTCTTACGCCAGTGCGCCTCTTGAACACGGACAACGCCTATTGAGCACTGTCGCCCATCACGCCCTGCCAGGCGAGATTGATCGCGCCACAAAGAACCGCGCGCTCATCAGGCTGGTTGCGAATTGTGCAGTGGGTTTTGGTGTGTTTCTGAGCGGTTTTGTCATTGACGAACCTGCTCCTTACGAACTTTACATGGCTGGCCTGATTGCGATTTGGGCGCTGTTCGGCTTGAGGCTCTCGCGGGTCAGCAGCACTCTCCTTGCCATTTTGATCCTATTCAATCTTGGCGGCGTGATCTCGATGGGGCAGATGTCCGATCTGAAGACCGCCCCCATGTATCTTGCAGTATCGTTGTTTCTTTCGCTGACAGCAGTGTTCTTTGCTGCAATCATCAGCAATGATTACCGGCTACTGAAGATCATCTTTGGCGGCTATGTGCTGGCGGCCATATGCACCTCACTGCTTGGAATTCTTGGCTATTTCAATGCCTTTCCCGGATCAGAGCTTTTTATCCGCTATGGGCGAGCGATGGGTGCTTTTCAGGATCCGAATGTTTTCGGACCATTCCTCATGCTGCCCTTTGCCTGGATGCTGCACGGCATATTGGCAGGCAGTTTGCGCGCCCTGCCCTTGCGACTCATTCCCATAATCATTTTGACATTGGCGATCTTTCTTTCCTTTTCCCGCGCGGCTTGGGGCATGGCTCTGCTTATTGTCGTGGGGCTGGCACTGCTTTTGTTCATCCGCAATCCAAGCCCATTGTTCCGCCTGAGAATAATTATCATGGCAATCGTTGCGGTCGCATTAGCGCTGATAGCCATTGTCATTGCCTTACAAATCCCCAGTGTGGCGGAACTCTTCAATGCAAGAGCGCAGCTGGTTCAAGATTATGATGATGCGCAGTTTGGCCGTTTTGCCCGGCACTGGTATGGACTGTTGCTGTCCATCGACCACCCGCTTGGCATAGGACCGTTGCAGTTTGGTCCAATATATGGCGAAGACACGCATAATATCTGGCTTAAAGCATCACTGGATTATGGCTGGATCGGTTTTGCCAGCTATCTGACTTTGACAATGCTCACGCTTGGGCTGGGACTGCGCATCCTTTTCCGCGACAGGCCCTGGCAGCCCTATCTGCTATGCGCCTACCTCGCCTATCTCACCCATGTGGTTGTCGGAAACGTCATTGATACAGACCACTGGCGGCATTTCTATTTGCTTGTCGGGATTATATGGGGCTGCGTTGCACTGGAAACAGCCAGAATACATGAAGAAAAAGACAGTAATACTGACATTCATTATCACAATGAATAGTGCCGATGCCTCGTTTTCCTGACGTTGCTGTCGTTTTCTGGAATTGAACATATCGACACGAACTGATATTCTACACTTTAGGTATAGTTTATGCATTGCAGGATTCAGAAATTAATAAGTCTGTTTTATGACAACATTTGTCAGAGTATTTACTGGCAAACATAGAATTTGAAGACATAACATCCGAAAATAAAAAAGGGGATGGACGCGATAATTGAGTTTTTTAAAAGAGGATAACCCGAACTATACAAAGCCGGATGGGGAACTCATGCAGCGCGCATTAGACCTCGCTGCTGCAAAACTAGGTATTGCCGATGAAAATGATCCGGAGCGCAATTCACTGAAGCGCTTTGTTCGAGCAGCTTTCCTCATCGGCAATCGGGACATTGATGCTATTGCAAGCTTCACCGTCGATGCCGTTATGGTCCGGCGTAAAAACTCATCGCATTAAGACTGCCAACAACACGAGGCTTGACCTGAGAGGGCTTCACCGGCCTTGCATAACTCCCCTTGGAGCCTAATCGGGCTGATCAGGCGGACAAGGCCAATTGGCCGGCACTACAAGACCCTTTGGCAGCTTTGTCGCGCTGTCCCCACATGCCAGATCAAGCTGCATCTGCTGCAACCCTTTGGAGGATGAAAGGTCCAGTCCCTCAATTCGGGTGCGAAACAGGAAAGCTTCATCAAAGTTAAGCACACCGCCGGTCACTGCGCCCGTAAGGTCAGCACGCGACAGGTTAGCCAGGCTAAAATTCACATTTGTAAGGTTGGCTTTCTGGAAATTGGCGCGGCCAAGTTCGGCCTTGGCCAGATTGGCCGATGACAAATCCGCCCCGGTGAAATTTGCACGCTGCAATTCTGAACTGGCAAAGCTTGCATTGGCCGCAGAAAGCTTGGTGAAATTGGAGCGATAGGCCTCAATCCGATTAAAGTTGGCTTTCGTGGCAATTGCCTCGGCAAGGGAAGCGCGTATCAGCGTGGCCTTTTCGAAATTTGCAGAGGCAACATTGGCTGTACTCAGATCAGTGCCGGTAAAATCGGTTCCCGAAAGATTTGCCCCCTCAAGATTACTTGCAGGGATAATGATGCTGCGCTTGTTACATTCACTCCAGTCGAGACCGGGTTCCGCCATGCTTCCACATTGTGCAGCAGATGCCTGACTGGCAATCGTCGCAATAAGCACAATCGCCGCAAAGGGCGCCGCAAGATGGCACGCAATTCGGAGATTGGTGACAAGAACACGCATTTCATTCGCTCCCATGACCTATTCAGACAGTCATGTTATTTTACTAGCGCTGCGCGGCATAGAATAACAGTACAAATTGCAAAAAGGCGCGGCACCGAGCCCTGCCCGCCTTACAATTGGCAATTATCCTAAATATTTGTAATCTATACAAAAAATGGTCGGAGTGGCCGGATTCGAACCGACGACCCCTTGACCCCCAGTCAAGTGCGCTACCGGGCTGCGCTACACTCCGCCATTGAGAAAACCCCTAGAATACCGAGCTTTTTATAGCAATAGGCAAAATTGAAGAAAAAGAACAAACTGCACACAAAAGCAGGTCGTGGGGACTTTGAGCATGGAACGTCTCACGGAAAATCTTACGAGATTTTCTCTAGGCGTTCTACATTGGGGCATATCCGCAATCAAGTAGAACGAACCTCAGGGGCGGTGGTTTCGCCTCAGTCGAAGCTCCTCCAGTCCCTGTTCTCTTGAAACCACGGGCACATAGGCTGATAGTAATATCCAAAGGCAAAGAAATAGCACAAACCGTTGTACAACACACTTTTTGTGGGATTAGCTTTGGTTCGAATAGAGGCAGCGAGCAGCAGAGTTCGCTTCCTCACCCGCATAGATATCCGCTTCAATTGCAGCTTCGACAAATATCTTACGCGCATATTCGACAGAAACCAGTCCGGAACGGGCTTCATAGCACGCAACGCGTGCTTCAAGATGGGTAGGTGACTTCTTTCTTGGCCAGCCTAAAAGCAAAAAGGCGGCTGCTTCACTGACGGACGAAACAATCTCCGTCTGTCCGATTTGATTGTTTTCCAACACAACTGGAAGAAATTCGAAGTTCGCCATAATGAGCCCCATTTTTCCCCTTTTTTCACTAAGGGGTTTCCGTCCTGGTTGATGCCAAGACTGTTGTTTTCTGATTTTTTGCATAAATAATTCGATATATTTTTAATACCCGCCTCAGCGTGACGCGAGAGTGACGCGCAAATTTATCAAATCTATTGCCCATATGTTGATATCAACCTATTATCATGCGGGACCAGTAGTGAATTGGATGGACCGACAAAATAGAGATTTTTGATCATCGGGAACGCTTGGCCGAAAGCATTATTTAGCATGTGAGGAGATGCAAAATGAATGGCAAGGAAACACTTATACCAGCAATGGAACTCGCCCTCAAGAATGGGGCGCATTATCCCAATGAAAGCAAAGAATATCGCAATGCCCGCAATGCTCTGCTTGCCGAAGAGATTGAACTTCGCAGGCATATTGAACGTGTTGCGGAGCAACGCCGGGCCCTGCCCTTGGGCGGAGAAGTACCAAAAACTTATAAATTTGAAGGAGAAAACGGGCCAGCCGACTTTGCCGATCTGTTCGGCGATAAGCAAACGCTGATCGTCTACAGCTATATGTTCGGACCTCAGCGCCAAAGGCCCTGCCCGATGTGCACTTCGCTTCTGTCTGCCTGGGATGGAGAGGCAAATGATGTTGCTCAGCGTGCGGCGCTTGCTGTCGTTGCACGATCTCCCATTGACCGGCTGGTGGCATTCAAGAAAGAACGAGGATGGAAGGGCTTAAATCTCTATACTGATCTCAGCGGCGACTACAGCCGGGATTATGTAAGCGCTGAAAGTGATGACGATACTGCCATCAATGTGTTTAGCCGGCGTGATGGTACAATCCGGCATTTCTGGAGCGCCGAGATGGGTAGCGAAACAGCAGATCCCGGACAAGATTCTCGCGGAGCTCCAGACCCAATGCCACTTTGGGTAATTTTGGACATGACACCGGAGGGACGGGGTAGCAACTGGTATCCCAAGCTTGATTACGCAACGTAATCATTGTGGCATTCCATTTGGGAAGTGCAGATCAGCGATTTTAACGGGGAACATTCGCTGGACGAGATCGTTATAGTTCGTGTGTCAAACAGGAGCATTCGACTATGGCAATATTTTCCAAGAACACAGACGACATCCAGGGTGACGTAGAGGCGCAGATTGCAGCTCTTCGCAAGGAGATTTCAAAGATATCTTCAAGTCTGTCGGATATGGGTTCTGAGCGATTTGACGAGGTTAAGCGCGTTGCGACCAAACAAGCGCGCTATGCCGCTGATGCGGCAAAGGAAAACCCGATTGCCACTCTCGCAATTGTTGCAGGGGCAGCATTGTTGATCGGTCTTTTTTCACGCCGTTAAGTAAGGATCAGCATCATGGACGATATAGCCGATAATATTCAAAGCGAAGCCGATAAGGCACGATTGAAGAGCGAGATCGCCCAGTTGAAGAGTGATCTTGCGGCAATTACGAAAACACTTGCCGATAAGGGCGCAAAAGTATTCGACGATCTTACAGAAGATGAGGACGAAGACTATTCGACAGCGCGTTCGCTCGGGCGTCGAGGTGTTCGGGCCGCCGGAGCGATTGGTCATCAGGCCAAGCGTATTGGCGACATTCCAACTCAGAATTCGATTTCAACCTTGGTAATGATTGCCGGTCTTGGCGTTATCATCGGAATGTTGGCACGCTAGATCGCCGAACATCCTCACGGACGCAAAATGGCGATCTATCNNTTATCCGAAAACCGGATTTCGTTTTTTGGTCCGATGCTTTAGCGAACCTGATCGAGCAGTCGCTTGCATTCAAGCAGATCAAACAGGGTTTCCTGTAGCAGCGCGCGATTATCCTTGGACAAGCGCTTGCTATCAGCAGTGATTGGGCCTTCATCGTCACCCTTGATCAATCCGAACAGGCGGCGGCCATGTGGCGCAGCTTTGGGAGCCCCCATGACGGCTGCTTCTTCGTCCGCATCTGCCCTGCTCTGCTCTGCCGCCAAAGCTTCTTCCTGACGGGCATGGGCCTGCTTCTGCTGGCTGATCGTTTCCGCAGCAGCAACATCGCCACTGCCCAGAGCAATAATAAACTGTGTTCCATTTTCACGCAGAAGGCGTTGAACACCCTTGATCGTATAACCCTGATCGTAAAGAAGGTGACGGATACCCTTAAGCAAATCAACGTCGAGCGGACGGTAATAACGTCGTCCGCCGCCCCGCTTCATAGGCTTGATATGTGTAAAACGCGTTTCCCAGAAACGCAGCACGTGCTGCGGCAAATCCAAATCTTCCGCAACTTCGCTGATGGTTCTAAATGCGTCGGGACTCTTGTCCATGATTTCACCTTTGAGCCAAAGCGTTACTGCGTCCTTTATGCGCCGGATCGCACGAGCGATTCTAAAAGGCGCACGGCGCAGTAAGGAGAAATTCTGATTCGACGTGTATTTCAGCGATTTATCAGCAACATTTCAAGCTCGGCACGAGATTACCCCACAGCAATCTCGTCCTAGCTTGCATGATTATACCGATCAGGCTGACTTTTTCTTCCGGGTTTGATGCGAGCGCAAAATGCGCTGCTTCAACACATTCGATGCCTTGAACGTCATGACACGGCGCGGCAGGATTGGAACTTCCTCGCCTGTTTTCGGGTTGCGCCCGATCCGTTCATTTTTGTCCCGGACCTGAAATGTCGCAAAAGACGACAATTTAACGGTCTCACCCCGGACAATTGCGTCACAAACCTCATCAAGAATGGTTTCGACAAGTGAAGCCGACTCTGTGCGTGAAAGCCCTACCTTGCGATAGACTGCTTCAGCCAGATCAGCGCGCGTAATGGTTTTACCCCCCATACGATCTCAAAGCTCTCGTTTATTGCAAAACTATCGGTGACAGTGGAAGTTATAGGATGAAAACTGATCGGGCAAGCAGGATGGGAAACTTCGTTACCTAATCTGCCAGCCCCATCGGGTTGCTACCACCGTAGCAGAACTGCACCCCACGTAAAGCCCCCACCCATCGCTTCAAGCAGGACGACATCGCCCTCTTTGATTCGACCGTCCGCAACAGCCGTCTCAAGAGCTAAGGGTACTGAAGCAGCAGAGGTATTTCCGTGTTGGTCAACGGTGATGACGACCTTTTCGGAAGGCAAATCCAGCTTCTTGGCGGTGGCATCGATAATGCGCTTATTGGCCTGATGTGGAACAAACCAATCAATATCCGCAGCCGTAATTCCAGCATCGGAAAGCGATGCTTCAATGACATCTGTCACCATTCCCACAGCATGTTTGAAAACCTCACGGCCTTCCATGCGAAGGTGGCCAACAGTCTGCGTCAAGGACGGTCCGCCATCAACATACAGTTTTTGCTTGTGAGAACCGTCCGACCGGAGATTGGCTGTCAGTATGCCGCGGTCAGAGGTCAAACCGCGTCCTTCATTGGCTTCGAGAATCAGCGCACCGGCGCCATCGCCAAACAGAACGCAGGTTGTGCGATCATTCCAATCAAGAATGCGCGAGAATGTTTCAGCGCCGATCACAAGAACGCGCTTGGCCATGCCGCCGCGAATATAGAGATCAGCGGTCGTAATGGCATAGACGAAGCCTGAGCAAACAGCCTGCATATCGAATGCAAAGCCATGCGTCATGCCAAGACGGGCCTGAATGTCGACAGCGGAGGCTGGAAACGTATTGTCCGGCGTGGACGTTGCCAGAATGATGAGATCAATATCGTCGGGTGTCATTCCCGCATTATCAAGAGCAGCGCGCGCGGCCGCCTCGCCAAGCGACGCGGTCGTCTCGCCCTCACCGGCAATATAACGCTGGCGAATGCCCGTACGCTGGACGATCCATTCATCAGTGGTTTCCACCACACCTTCCAGATCAGCATTCTTTACAAGACGTGCCGGCTTTGCCGACCCTATCCCTTTGACAACGGAGCGGATCATTTG
Source organism: Hyphomicrobiales bacterium (assembly GCA_900473335.1). Taxonomy (GTDB): domain Bacteria; phylum Pseudomonadota; class Alphaproteobacteria; order Rhizobiales; family Rhizobiaceae; genus Phyllobacterium. Next base: position 37,952 of record UCNP01000023.1, read on the forward strand.
ATTTCCTGTTGCTCTATTTCGACGTCAGCCTCTGCATCCGACTCACCTTTGAAGGCGACACCGACAGGGCTCTTGTGGAAATGGCTAAGATCGGCTGCAATCTTTTCAAGCAGCCCATTCTTGGCCATGTCATAACCTACATCAATGGCAGCAGCGAAACCGAGCGCATCGGTACCGCCATGGCTTTTGATAACAATTCCATTCAATCCAAGAAAGACGCCGCCATTGGTCTTGCGGGGATCAAGCTTCTCGCGCAGACGGTCAAATGCGCCCTTGGCAAAAATATAACCAATCTTCGCCATGAGTGTGCGGCTCATGGCCTCGCGCAGATATTGGGCAAATTGCTTGGCCGTGCCTTCCGCTGCCTTTAGCGCAATATTGCCGGTGAAACCTTCGGTCACAACGACATCAACGGTGCCCTTGCCAATATCATCGCCTTCAACGAAGCCGTAATATTCCAGGCTTGGCAAGGGTATCTCACGCAGGATGCGTGCTGCATCCTTCACATCGTCCTGGCCTTTGATCTCCTCAACGCCAACATTTAAAAGACCAATCGTCGGACGCTTGATCTCGAACAGCGCGCGCGCCATGGCCGACCCCATGACGGCATAATCAACAAGCTGCTGAGCATCGGCACCAATGGTTGCACCAATATCCAGAACAATACTTTCACCGCGTAATGTCGGCCAGATACCGGCAATTGCCGGTCTTTCAACACTTGCCATGGTCCGCAGGCAAAATTTCGACATGGCCATCAAGGCGCCCGTATTGCCTGCCGAAACGCAGACGTCCGACTCGCCCGTCTTGACCGCCTCAATCGACCGCCACATGGACGACTTCCAGCGACCATTGCGCAAAGCCTGACTGGGCTTTTCGTCCATGCGTACCGACACTTCGCAATGATGGAATGTGGACGCCTTTGACAAGGCCTGATGCTTTGCCAAGAGCGGCTGAACTTCTTCTTCGCGCCCGAAAATCACAAAATGGATATCGGGGTGGCGCTCCAGCGCCGTCGCCATGCCGGGAACTACGATCTCAGGACCGAAATCGCCGCCCATGGCGTCAATAGAAATTCTAATCACTCTTGATTGTCCTGTTCAGTTCAGTTCTTAAGGTTTTTTGAAAAGACTCGGCGAAAATAGCCATTTTGCTCGCGGGCACAACCGGATTCTAGTTCCGAACGATTTGCTGGGCAGAATATTCGTCCAATCACCCTCATATTGATGTGTTTTTTTGCTTCAGCCCCCCCATCGGGCCGATACTTAGTCGCAACTCACAATATCGATCAAGTCTTCTGTTTCCAGTCCTTCAAGCCGGCGAAAGGGTTGACCGGCTTTTCATCCTCGGCTTCCGTTCCAAATGTTACCTCAACAGGCGGGGCAGCTTCTGCCTCGGGTTTGCGTGGATAAGGATCAATTGCCAGTTCGAAAAACTCCTCCGCTATTGCTCCGGCGTCCAGACTATCGCCAGAAAATGTCTCCGGTATGTCCGGACCATCGGCACTGATAATAAGTTCACCATTCTCATCCAGCGGCAGGCGTGCAAGCCGTGAATCCTGGGGAACGAAAAGACTGTCGATCTGCGCATCAATCTTTGCGTCAATGGGGTCGAGCGTCACGACACAGGACTGAACAATATCCGCCTTGACTGTGCCACGGACGCGAATGCCATCCTTTTTCCAAGGAATGATCTGCAATTCTGCCTTGAAGGATTTCACATCTTCAAGTTCGTGAAAATCGCGCAACGCGTCGCGCTCTTTAGAGTCTGCTTCGATTTTGATCGTCAGACCTTTTTGCGGCAATCGCTTTACCTGAACCGGAAAACTCAAAGCCCCATCCATTTTTCTAGTCATTGAGAACTCCTTAGGCTTTCTGCCCGGAAAGTGTCGTTTCGGCATCCGGAAATACCAGATTTCCCCTCGCCAATACATCATCTGACTGCGCTTCCAGCAGCAATACGACCTGTTCAATGTATTTTGCGAGCGCTACGCCGCCAGTCCAATCAGCATTGTCGGGACGAATATTGCGCGCCAGGGCGGTTGCCAGCTCTGTCTGATTGTTATTTTCGAGCGCCTTATCATAAGACTCAACGCGGCCATAAAACATTCGCGCAAGTTTCTTCATGCGTTTTGGCACACCGGAATCGCCAATTCCGAGTTCTCGCAAGGAATGATCAACATCGCGGAAGAACTCATCCGTTACTTCCTGCCCGATTGATTTCAACGCGTCACTCCTGCCCTTGATACGCCGAATAAACAGAAAAATGTGCAAGGACAGCATTTCATAACGACCCAAGGGGGAATCCGGCACATCAAGATGAGAATAAAAATATGGCTGCCGCGCCGCCGCCACGATTGTTTCGTAAAGGGCGATTGTAATCGCCTCATTTGCCTTGGCCTTACGGCTGAATAAACTGAGAATCATTAATCAGGCTTTCATTTACTGCGCCGTGCGTCCTGTGGGTTGCACAAAACGCAGTAACACTTTGAACTTGCGTATCCCTTTAAAAAAATCGGTTGATTTTTTAGGTTATACGCGGAACCGGCGCAACAGCACGAGTCGCGTGTTGCATCGGACTTCAAGGTGGTTTACCGAAGTTCTGCGGGCAGCGAAAGACTTGCGCCCACTTTGAAATGGAGATGTCGTTGTTGCAGCGGATTTTCAAGACCCATAGTTCACGCGGTTATTTTCTCGCGGGCACTTTCGTTTTGGCTACAGGACTTGCCGGTTGCAATACCGCAAGCCTCAATCCTTCGGAAACATTGAGCCAAGGTTATGTTCTCGATGAGAAGACCCTTGAATTCGTTCCTGTAGGATCAAGCCGCGAACAAGTCATTCTTTCGCTCGGCAGTCCATCGACAACGGCGACCTTCGATAATGAAGTGTTCTACTATATTTCGCAAAAGCGTCACCGCAGCGTGGCCTTTATGCAGCCCAAGGTTACGGACCGACGCATCCTCGCCGTCTATTTTGACAAGGATAGCAAGGTTTCCAGCATAGCCAATTACGGTCTGCAGGATGGCAAGGTCTTCGACTTCATCAGCAGAACAACACCTACCGGCGGTAAAGACCTGACCTTCCTTGGCCAGCTGTTGCAAGGCGTAGGCAAGGCCCCACCATCCCTTGGCGGCGGCGGGCCAACCGGTCAATAAAAATTTGATCAATAAAAAGTCGGCCGTGAAGTATCCG
>UCNP01000037.1 GCA_900473335.1 Hyphomicrobiales bacterium
TTTCGGTCCGATGCTCTAATGGTCTGCTATTCCAGAAGCGGACTTGTCGCTGTTTATATTCTATTGGGGGGCAAGAAAGGCTCGTTTCGAGCTAATTCCAAGTCATGCTGAGTTTAACGGGAGAAGGTATCAGCGTGATTTTACTGAGATTTTGGTGAGCGCGCGGGGGTTCGAACCCCGGACCTACTGATTAAAAGTCAGTTGCTCTACCGGCTGAGCTACGCGCTCCCTTGAAAGCCATGAACTGACCTCGGGAAGTGCGGCGGAACATAGGTGCGAGATGGCAATCGGTCAACAGCTATTGTGCATAGTTTTTACTACAAAAAGCATTGTTTTACAGCTTTCTATAATTTTTATCGCTTGAACTCGCTTGCGACATGGGAATCGAGTGCAGGAATGGCGAAAAGGTGATTTGAATTAAGACGAGATTCGGCCTAATCCGGCGCAAACTATAATAATCTAGAAGGAGCGCATATGGCGCTTGATGTTTCTTACCTGACTGCGGCCGGTGCTGGTGCGCTCTCTTTTCTCTCGCCTTGTGTATTGCCGCTTGTGCCACCTTATCTGTGTTATATGGCAGGGGTGACTGTCGAGGACTTCCGGGCTGATGCACCAGCTGCCAAAATTTCCCCCGTCAGGCGCGCGCTTTTGCTGTCGTCTTTTTGTTTTGTTTTAGGCTTCACCACAGTTTTTGTTTTGTTGGGAGCAGGTGCGTCGACAATTGGCGGGTTCTTGCGCATGTGGCAGCAGGAAATAGCCATTGTCGCGGGAATTGTAATCATTTTGATGGGATTGAACTTCCTGGGTGTGTTCAGATTGGCTTTTCTATCCCGCGAAGCCCGGTTCCAATCCAAGGGAACTCCGGCCAATCCTTTCGCAGCCTATGTCATGGGCTTGGCCTTCGCATTTGGCTGGACGCCCTGCATAGGCCCGGTGCTGGGGCCTATCTTGGCGCTTGCAGGGGCACGCGACACAGTTGCCGACGGCGCACTGCTGCTTGCGATCTATTCGCTCGGGCTTGGCATCCCCTTCATCATAGCCGCACTATTTTCAGGAATGTTCATGCGCTTTCTTTCGCGCTTCCGGATGCATCTCGGCAAGGTGGAAAAAATCATGGGCGTGCTTTTGGTCGTTACCGGCGTTCTTTTCTTGACCGGGGGACTACAGGCATTTTCCTTCTGGCTGCTTGAAACATTTCCCATCCTCGGCCAACTCGGCTAAAGAGGCGCAAGTTACGAAATTGCAAGCAGTGGTGTGCAATGTTGCGCCATTACTCCGCTCTTAACCAAGAATGATCTGAAAGTCCGAACCATGACATCACGCACTTGTCTTACGGTTATTCTCGCGGCTGGCGAAGGTACGCGGATGAAATCGTCACTACCGAAAGTTCTTCACCCAATCGCCGGTTTGCCCATTGTTGGACATGTTGCCAAGGCGGTGCAGGCTGCTGGTGGCAGCGATATAGCCTTGGTGGTTGGCCGGGGTGCAGAAAGCGTCGAGACGTCAGTGCGCGCGCTTGTGAACAATCTCACTGTTCATGAACAAGTGGAGCGCTTGGGAACAGGGCACGCTGTGCTTGCCGCTGAATCAGCCATAAAAGCAGGTTACGACGATATTATCGTCGTGTTTGGCGATACACCGCTCATCGAAACAACCGCTCTGGAAATGGCTCGGGAGAAACTGGCTGGCGGTTCAGATATTGTGGTGATGGGATTTCGGCCCGACAATCCGCATGGATATGGGCGCTTGATTGAACGTGATGGTCGGTTAATCGCGATTCGTGAAGAAAAAGATGCAAGCGAAGCCGAGAAGAAAATCGGTTTTTGCAATGGCGGTTTGATGGCATTGCGCGGCGACATTGCTTTGGCAATACTGCGCATGATCACGAATGAAAACGCTAAGGGCGAGTATTATCTGACCGATGTTGTAGAGATCGCCAACGCGCAAGGAAAGACTGTCATTGCGATTGAAATTTCTCCAGACAATGTGATCGGAATCAATACACGGCTGGAACTCGCGGAGGCGGAAGCAATCTGGCAAAACCGCAAACGTCGCCAAATGATGTTGGCCGGTGTATCGATGCAAGCGCCTGAAACCGTATTTTTCTCCCATGATACGTTGATTGAAGCCGATGTTACTCTGGAGCCAAATATTGTTTTCGGTCCCGGCGTCTCCATTGCATCGGGCACGGTGATTCATGCATTTTCCCATATTGAAGGGGCGACGATCGGGGCTAATACAAGCATTGGACCTTTTGCGCGCCTTCGTCCGGGTGCAGACCTTGCTGCAAAAGCCAAAGTGGGTAATTTTGTTGAAGTGAAGAATGCCAAAATCGGGCAGGGCGCCAAACTAAATCATTTGAGCTACATCGGAGATGCTACGGTTGGCGCGGATGCAAATATTGGCGCAGGCACGATCACATGCAATTATGATGGATATAATAAGTACCATACGGAAATTGGGATCAACACGTTCATAGGCTCCAACTCATCCCTCGTTGCACCAATATTGATAGGCGATAATGCCTATGTCGCTTCCGGCAGCGTGATTACAGAAAATGTCCCTGCCGATGCGCTGGCCTTTGGCAGGGCACGTCAGGACATCAAGGAAGGTCGCGCCGTCCAGTTACGGGCGCGATATGCGGCGTTGAAACAATCGAAAAATGCAAAGTAGGTCGCTTTTTTCATTCATGCAAAATTGAGTAATGAAACTTGACTTCCTGTGCCGGCGATTTCGCCATAGGCAGGCACGACAAAATTGGGCATCGGAGTTTGATAAATGTGTGGGATTATTGGAATCATCGGACGGCAACAGGTTGCGCCCCTTTTGGTCGATGCGCTCAAGCGGCTTGAGTATCGCGGTTATGACTCGGCTGGTGTTGCAACGCTGGAAAACGGTCAGCTCGACCGCAGGCGAGCCGAAGGCAAGCTTGTAAACCTTGATAATCTGCTGAAAGAAAACCCGCTTGGCGGAACTATCGGTATTGGCCATACGCGCTGGGCTACACATGGCGCGCCAATCGTACGCAATGCACACCCGCACACAACGCCTCGCCTTGCGATCATTCATAATGGGATTATCGAAAATTTTGCCGAACTTCGCACCATGCTGGAAGCGGATGGCTATGTTTTCGAGACTGAAACGGACACTGAAACGGTTGCGCATCTGGTAACACGGGCTATGGACCGTGGTCTTGCTCCAGTTGATGCAGTGCGCGAATCACTGCCACTTTTGCGCGGGGCCTTTGCGATCGCCATCATGTTCAAGGGTGAAGCAGATTTGCTGATCGCAGCCCGTAATGGACCACCGCTTGCGGTTGGTTATGGCCAAGGGGAAATGTATCTTGGTTCCGATGCCATCGCTCTTGCACCTTTTACCGATAATCTATCCTATCTTGAGGATGGCGACTGGGCTGTTCTCACGCATAATAGCGTAACGATTTATGACGAGTCCGGTGCAATCGTGCACAGGCCCATTCAAAAATCCGCGGGTTCAGCTTTTCTGGTGAGTAAAGGCAATCACAGGCATTTCATGGAAAAGGAAATCCATGAGCAGCCGGAGGTTATTTCCCATACTCTGGCGAATTATCTGGATTTTGCCAAGGGAACCATTCGAGCCGATGCCGCGCCAGTGAACTTCGCAAAGGTTGACCGCATTGCAGCTTCCGCATGCGGCACTGCTTTTTATGCTGGACTGGTCGGTAAATACTGGTTCGAGCATATTGCAAGATTGCCGGTCGATATCGATGTTGCATCCGAGTTCCGTTATCGTGAGATGCCTCTGTCTAAAGATAGTCTGGCGCTCTTTGTCTCGCAATCCGGTGAAACGGCGGACAGTCTGGCTTCGCTACGCTATTGCAAGGAGCAGGGTCTCAAAGTTGGCACTGTGGTCAATGTCAAAGAATCGACAATGGCACGCGAGTCCGACATAATTTTCCCGACATTGGCTGGTCCGGAAGTGGGCGTCGCATCCACCAAAGCATTTACATGCCAGCTTTCCGTTCTGGCCTCCCTTGCGGTCGCTGCTGGCAAAATGCGAGGGACAATCACTGATGCACAAGAGCGTCAACTTGTTCGGGAACTGTCTGAAATTCCACGTTACGCCACGCAGGCGTTGAAGCTTGAGAGCCAGATCGAGGCGATCAGCCGTGAACTCAGCCAGGTCAAGCATGCCTTATATCTCGGTCGTGGCACCAATTATCCATTGGCTCTTGAAGGCGCGTTGAAACTCAAGGAAATTTCCTACATTCACGCCGAGGGTTATGCTGCCGGTGAATTGAAACATGGGCCCATTGCACTGATTGACGAGTCAATGCCGGTTATCGTTATTGCCCCGCATGATCATTGGTTTGAAAAAACCATATCCAACATGCAGGAAGCCGCGGCACGCGGCGGCAAGATCATTCTCATTACTGACGAAAAAGGTGCGGCTGCCAATAGTTTGAAAACCTGGCATACGATTGTCCTGCCGGACATGCCGGAGATTATCATGCCGATCATTTATACGCTGCCGATCCAGATGCTGGCCTATTACACAGCCGTTTTCATGGGAACGGATGTTGATCAGCCACGCAATCTGGCCAAATCTGTTACAGTGGAATAATCAGCCTGCACGTAGCAGCCTCACGGCTTCATCGCGCTCAAAAAGATAAAGCAGAACGCGCAGGGCTTCACCGCGCGCGCTCTGCAATTCCGGATCTCGCGCCAGAATGTAGCGCGCATCCTTGCGGGCAATCTCAAGAAACTCCTGGTGGGCTTCGATATTCGCAAGGCGAAATCCTGGAGTGCCGGATTGGCGCGTACCAAGAAGCTCGCCTTCGCCGCGTAATTTCAAATCTTCCTCGGCAATACGGAAGCCATCTTCGGTCTCGCGCATGATCTTCAAGCGTGCTTGCGCGACCTCGCCAAGCGGGCCTTTGTAGATCAAAAGACAGGTGGAAGGCTTGTCTCCACGACCAACACGTCCCCGCAGCTGATGTAATTGAGCGAGGCCAAAGCGTTCTGCATGCTCGATAACGATGATTGTCGCATCGGGAACATCAACCCCGACTTCAATGACGGTAGTGGCAACAAGCAACCGCGTTTCGCCATTCTTGAAAGCAGCCATTGCCGCATCTTTTTCAACGCCGCTCATTCGGCCATGAACAAGCCCAATGCGATCTCCAAGTAAGGGCTGGAGTGATTGGAAACGCTCTTCTGCCGAAACAAGATCAACCAATTCGGATTCTTCCACCAAAGGACAAATCCAATAAATCTTCTGACCGTCATTAATAGCGGTACGCATACGATCAACAAGCTCACTGAGCCGCTCCATTGGCAGAATGGCTGTGGTAATCGGGCGGCGCCCTGCGGGTTTCTCCGTTAGCTTCGATACATCCATATCGCCGAATGCTGTGAGTACAAGAGTGCGGGGAATAGGGGTCGCTGTCATAACCAGCATATCCGGTGCTGTGCCTTTGGAGGTCAAAAGCAGCCGTTGATGCACACCAAAACGATGCTGTTCATCGACAATCACCAATACCAGATCGTGATAATTGACCTTTTCCTGGAAGAGCGCGTGCGTTCCAACGATAATATGGATCGCGCCGGTTCTTAGTCCCTCAAGAATCTCTTCCCGTTCGCGGCCCTTTTCGCGCCCCGTCAACAATGCGACTCTCAAACCTGCCACCTGCGCCAATGGCGCGATTGTTGCAAAGTGCTGCCGGGCGAGAACTTCCGTCGGCACCATGAGCGCTGATTGCCCGCCAGCTTCTGCCGCGTGAGTCATGGCAAGTAATCCTACGATGGTTTTCCCAGAGCCGACATCGCCTTGCAGAAGGCGCAGCATGCGGTCCGGTTCACGCAAATCGGCTATGATTTCCTTGATTGCCTGTTGCTGGCTATTGGTCAGCGAATAGGGAAGAGCCGCAATAATCTTTGCCTTCAGGTGGCCGTCACCTTCAAGCTTGCGACCGGAAAGTCGTCTGGTTTTCATGCGGACCAAGGCGAGCGCCAATTGACCGGCCAGAAACTCATCATAGGCCAGTCGCTGTCTTGCCGGATGGTCGAGTGCGATGTCGCTTGGATCTTGCGGATTATGCAGGGTTTGCAAAGCCTGGCGATGTGAAGGCAGATTGTATTTTGCAAGGACGGGCGCATCAATCCATTCCGGCATAAGCGGTGTTTTGCCGAGTGCTTCCTGAATGCCCCGTGCAAGTATTTTGGCTGACAAGCCAGCGGTGAGTGGATAGACCGGCTCAACCAAAGGAAGTGAAGCCGAATCCTCAATGCTCGCAATATGGTCCGGGTGAACCATGGTCGGTCGGCCGTTGAACCATTCCATTGTGCCGGAAACGATAATTGTTTCACCGACAGGCATGACTTTTTCCAGCCAGGTTTGTTTTGCATGAAAAAATGTCAGGCTGATTTCACCTGTATCATCATGTGCGTAAACGCGATGGGGAACGTTGCTGCGACCGCCTGGCGCTGGCTGGTGGCGGTCGATGCGGACTTCAAGGGTCACAATCGCGCCCTCGGGCGCATAGGCGATGCCGGGACGATTGCGGCGATCAATGACAGTATGCGGCGGCAAATAGACAAGATTGCCGACACGCGGCTCGGCTCCCGGCGGCTGTGTTCCGAGCAATGTCCCCAAAAGGACGGATACTTTCGGGCCAATACCTGAAAGCGAACGAACAGAGGCGAATAAAGGATCAAGCAGGGAAGGACGCATATGTAACGTTTAACGCGTTCGATTTGCGTTGCAAGGCTGACAGATGCCACAAGGCAGGCTATACCCAGCCGCATCAGTTGATCGGTGCCTTGTGAATATTACAAACGGAGCTTGCTCATGACTGGAAGCAGTCGCACAACCGCTGACTTGCCCCCAAGGCAAAGACGGATACTTTTTCGCTGCTGGCATCGAGGCATGCGGGAGATGGACCTGATTCTTGGCCAGTTTGCTGATGCACATATTGATACATTGTCTGACGAAGAACTTGACCAATATGAGTCTCTTATGGAGGCACTGGACCGTGATTTGCTGAAATGGGTCACAGGTGAAGCTGAAGTTCCTGCCGAATTTGATACTCCAATCTTTCACAAGGTTGTCGCCTCCCGCCATCATCTGAAATATTAAGGTTGCGCCAAGGCGTAACCTGGAAATGAAATCCCGATATTGAAATGACCGCTTTTACCAAACTCGGATTGAAACCGGATGCACGTGGACACATTGTTGTTGACGGCGTTGTCGATGGTTATGAGGCATTTGCTCTGGCAAAGGTCGTTGCGGAGGCGGGGGCCGGTGGGCCTGTGCTTTTCATCGCGCGTGATGGACAACGTATTGCGGATATTGAGCAGGTATTGGGATTTGTCTCGCCGGAATTGCCAGTGTTGCAACTTCCTGCGTGGGATTGCCTTCCCTATGATCGTGTTTCCCCCGGGGCGGATACCTCTGCGCGGCGCCTGAGCGCCTTGGCTGGACTTAGCGCTTTGCGCGATGGAAAACATCCCGGTGTCATTCTTGCAACCGCCAACTCGGTCTTGCAGAAATTGCCGCCACGTAAAATCCTCAGCCAACAGCTATTTCTGGCAAAGCCAGGCAATAGAATTGATATTAATTCTCTCGTGCAACGCCTTGAAAGCAATGGTTTTGAGCGCGTTCCGACAGTTCGTGAAGTTGGTGAATATGCGGTGCGCGGCGGCATATTGGACCTCTTTGCCCCCGGTGCAGAGGAACCGCTTCGTCTCGATTTTTTCGGCGACACTCTTGAGACGATTCGCACATTTGATCCCGCATCACAGCGCACATCCAGCCAGAAAACCGAGTTTTCAATGCAGCCGATGAGCGAGATCACTCTGTCACCGGAGATTATCAGCCATTTCCGCACACAATATGTTTTGAAGTTTGGTGCTCCGCTGCGAGATGATGCACTTTACCAGTCAATTTCCGAGGGACGCCGCTTTGCCGGCATGGAACATTGGTTGCCGCTATTCTACGACAATCTTGAAACAGTTTTTGATCATGCTGGCGAGATGCCCATTGTCTTTGATCATCTGGCACATGAATCCATGGCCGAGCGTCACAAAATGGTTCTTGACCATTATGAAGCGCGCAAGCGCCAATCCGATGGCAAGGAGCCGGGTGACACAATACCCTACAAACCTGTTGAACCCGCTTCGCTCTATTTGACACCGGAGCAGGTAGAATCGGCAGCCCTTAGCTCGGGGCTGAAAATTGATTTTACACCCTTCGATGCGCCATTTGTCACCGGACGTTCGACAATTCACGCAGGCGTCCACCGCGGGCGTACCTTTGTGGAAGAGCGCACTGCCAAAGACACCAATGTTTTCGATAGCGTAGTCAAACATATTTCCGATGAGCGTGCAGCGGGCAAAAAAGTACTTCTTGCCGCCTGGAGCGAGGGAACGCGGGACAGGCTTGTACAGGTTCTAAGCGAGCACGGGTTAGAGAAGATCGAGTTTGTTGAAGATCTGCGTACTGTTAAAGCGCTTGCTCGAGACAAGGTGACAGCGGGCATCCTTTCCCTTGAAACCGGGTTTGATGCGGGTGAACTTGTTGTCGTTGCCGAGCAGGATATTTTGGGCGACAGGCTCATTCGTCATTCCAAAAGACGCAAGCGGGGCCGGGATTTCATCAGCGAAGTTGCGGCGCTTAATGCCGGGGATATTGTGGTTCATGTTGATCACGGTATTGGCCGGTTCATTGGTCTGCGAACAATTACTGCTGCCGGGGCACCGCATGATTGTCTCGAATTGCACTATGCCGGTGACGACAGGCTTTTTCTCCCCGTAGAGAATATTGAACTTCTGTCGCGGTTCGGCTCCGAGACCTCAACGGCCATTCTGGACAAGCTCGGCGGTGGTGCATGGCAAGCCCGCAAAGCCAAGCTCAAGAAGCGATTGCTTGATATTGCGGGGCATTTGATCCGAATCGCGGCTGAACGGCAGATGCGCGGTGCGCCGATCCTGTTGCCGCCCGATGGGCTTTATGGTGAGTTTGCGGCACGGTTTCCCTATGATGAAACAGAAGATCAGGACCGTGCGATTGACGCGGTGATCGAAGATCTATCGCTTGGCAAACCCATGGATCGCCTCATTTGCGGCGACGTAGGTTTTGGTAAAACAGAAGTGGCATTGCGCGCGGCTTTTGTCGCGGCGCTGAATGGCGTGCAGGTTGCGGTGGTTGTGCCAACGACATTGTTGTCCCGCCAGCATTTCAAGACCTTTACGTCGCGGTTTCAAGGATTGCCGGTCAATGTCGTGCAGGCATCACGTCTGGTTGGTTCGAAAGAGCTTGCGGAGAATAAGAAGGGCATTGCCGAAGGTCAGGTTGACATTGCTGTCGGTACGCATGCGCTGCTTGGGCAGGGCATAAAGTTCAAGAATCTGGGCCTTTTAATCATCGATGAAGAGCAGCATTTCGGTGTCAAACACAAGGAACGGCTGAAGGAACTGAAATCAGATGTTCACGTTCTCACTTTGTCTGCGACCCCAATTCCCCGCACTCTCCAATTGGCTTTGACCGGTGTTCGTGAACTTTCGCTGATCACGACACCACCGGTTGATCGTATGGCGGTACGCACATTTGTCTCGCCTTTCGATCCACTTGTTATCCGTGAGACCTTGCTGCGCGAACGCTATCGCGGCGGACAGAGTTTCTATGTTTGCCCTCGCATTTCCGACCTGAATGAGATCAAGGAATTCCTTGATACACAGGTGCCGGAACTCAAGGTAGCTGTAGCTCACGGGCAAATGGCTCCGGGTGAACTCGATGATATTATGAATGCATTCTACGATGGTCAGTATGATGTATTGCTTTCGACCACGATTGTTGAATCGGGACTTGATATTCCAACCGCCAATACGTTGATCATTCATCGTGCTGATATGTTCGGCCTGTCGCAGCTCTATCAATTGCGTGGTCGTGTCGGACGATCAAAGCAGCGCGCCTATGCCTTGTTCACATTGCCGGCCAAAAAAGTACTGACGCAAATGGCCGATCGCAGGCTCAAGGTTTTGCAATCGCTTGATACGCTTGGCGCAGGATTCCAGCTTGCAAGCCATGATATGGACATTCGCGGCGCAGGTAATCTGCTTGGTGAAGAACAGTCCGGCCATATTCGAGAAGTCGGGTTTGAACTTTACCAACAGATGCTTGAAGAGGCGGTCGCAGAAATCAAGGGGACCGGCGAGGTCGAAGACGGGCACTGGTCACCGCAGATTGCGGTTGGCACTGCGGTCATGATACCGGAAACCTATGTTCCAGACCTTCAATTGCGCCTTGGCCTTTATCGTCGTTTGGCTGACCTTGAAGAGCTTCAGGACATTGACGGGTTCGGCGCCGAGATGATCGACAGATTTGGGCCTTTGCCGGAAGAGGTCCAGCATTTGCTCAAGATTGTCTACATCAAGGCACTTTGCCGTCGCGCAAATGTGGAAAAGGTCGATGCCGGGCCAAAGGGAGTTGTCATTCAGTTCCGTAACAAGACCTTCAACAATCCGGCTGCACTGGTCAAACTGATCGGTGAACAGGGCTCAATGGCAAAGATTCGTCCAGATCAGAGCATTGTGTTTGTCCGCGATTGGCCGACAGCAGAAAAGCGCTTGAACGGCGCAGCAGTGGTGATGACACAGCTTGCCAAATTGGCCGAGGCGTCCTGATCAAACAGGACGCGGCTCGTAACCATCGGCAGTCTGGCGAATGGCGTCGGCAAGAGCATCTGCCGATTGCGCGCCCATGAGTACATATTTCTGATCGAGAATGAAGCAGGGAACGCCGCGGACCCCAACCTGATTGGCTGTGTCAATCTCCTGTTTTACGCCAACAGTATCGGCATCTGTTGCCAGCAAACTATCGACAATCGCAACGTCCATGCCTGCTTCTTCGGCTGCCTCAAGCAGTATCCGACGATCGCCAATATTTTTTCCCTGCTCGAAATAATAAGAGAAGAGAATGCCGACCACAGCGTCCTGAACATTAGGCGTCGCTTGGGATGCCCATCGGATCAGACGATGCGCATCAAGTGTATTCGGGCTGATTTCGATCGCCTCAAAATCAAACTCAATGCCTTCTTCTGCACCTAGCTCGATCAACTGTTGATGAATTTCAAAAATTTTGTCGGAACTGCCAAATTTCTCCAGCAAATAGCGATTGCGATCCTTGCCCTGCCGCGGAATCGTTGGATCAAGCTGGAAGGGGCGCCAATTCACTGAAGCTTCAAGGTCTGGATTCATGGCCAAGGCGTTTTCCAGACGCTTTCTACCGAGAAAGCACCAAGGGCAAACAGCGTCTGACACAACATCGATTATGAATTTCTTTTCCGTCATCATCGGGCCTATTTTTTGTCTGACCACCACGTCGTGAACTGATAGCCATTGAGTGAGGTTTTTTCTGGATGCTTGATATGAGCCCAGCGGGCTACCCACTGCGCGGGCTGAAAATAGATAGGCACAAAATAATTTCCGGATATCAATACTCGGTCCAAGGCGCGGACTGCATTGACAAACTCATGCTGTTTTCTCGCAGCAAGCATTTTGCCAATCAACGCATCGACAGCAGGATCAGCAACGCCAGCATAATTGAAACTGCCGTTAATATCCCGGAACTGGCTGCTCCAGCGTCTGAATTGCTCAAAGCCAGGCGATAATGAGCCGGAATAGGCACCGAGAATTACGTCATAGTCGAATGTTTCAAGCCGCTTTTGATATTGCGCGTCGTCGACAGTGCGAATTCGGACGTCTATGCCCAGCCGCTCAAGTGTGCGTTTATAGGCGAGGCCAAGACGTTCTTCGGCCACAGATCGGGTCATAATTTCAAAGGTAAAAGGATTGCCCTTAGCGTCCAGCATCTTCTCGTCCCTGATGGAAAAGCCTTTACCAGTCAGGATATCGAAAGCGCGCTTCATCTCTTTGCGGTCGCGGCCAGATCCATCGGTTTTCGCCGGGACATAGGTCCCATCCAGAACGTCGGGCGCTACGGCATTGGGGTAGGGCGCAAGCAATTCTCGCTCCGTTGCAGAAGCCGGGACGCCAAATGCCGATAATTCTGATCCCTGCCAAAAGCTTGCAAGCCGTTCATACCGACCCGCATAAAGATTTCGATTCGTCCATTCGAAATCGAACATCATTCCCAGTGCGGCGCGCACATCACGATCGGCAAATTTTGGCCGTCTCGTATTGAAAACAAAGCCGAACATATTGGAGGGCGTCTTGGTTTCAAATGTCTCCTGAATCACACGACCTTCGTGAAAGGCAGGAAAATTATAGGATGATGCCCATTTATTGGGGTCACCTTCCATGAAAACGTCGAAGACACCTTTTTTGAAGGCCTCGAACTGTGCCTGATCGTTACGAAAATACTCAACTGTGATCGTATCGAAATTATTGAATCCACGTCTGCTGGGTATGTCGGTAGCCCAATAATCGGGATTGCGTGTATAGATAATTCGCTGGCCGGGCTGAACCTTTGATATCACATAGGGGCCACTGCCTACCGGAATGCGCAAGGGAGACTGATCGAATTTCTCTGGATCTATGGCGTGTTTTGGCAAAACAGGCATCAAACCAAGCACAAGCGGAAATTCCCGGTCAGCCTGATCGTTGAAAGTGAACCTGATGCCGCGCTCGCCGATCTTCTCGATCTTTTCGATGCGATCCATGCGCTGTTTATATTGCGGCAGGCCTTTTTCGGCGAGAATTTTGAATGTGAAAATCACATCATCAGTAGTAACGGGTTCTCCGTCCGACCATTTCGCTTTGGGGTTTAGCGTAAATTCTACCCATGTGCGTTCATCATTGGTCTCAACTTTTTCCGCCAGCAGACCATAAAGCGTAAAGGGCTCGTCGGCACTCCGCTGCATCAGCGTTTCGTAAATCAGGTTTCCAAACTGCAAATCGTTGAAAACACCGCGCGCGGTCGTTCGCAGGCTTTTAACGAGAAAGGGGTTCAAACTGTCGAACGTACCCACGACACCATAGGTTATGGAGCCTGTTCTTGGCGCATCGGGATTGGCGTAAGGAAAATGCGTATAGTCAGCGGGCAGGGCAGGTTCGCCGCGCATGGCAAGGCCATAGGTCGGATCAGCCCCCGCTACAGCTACAGTCGCAAGATATGCTAAAGCCAGCGCCAAAACCTTGAAACTTTGTCTGATCATTCTTTGGACCCTACGCCCTTAAGTCTGCGCTCTCCGGAGCGGTTTATTATGATTCGTGCCAAAGACTATCATTTGGCGACAATTATGGGGCGCAATCCCAACTAACCCAGGATTGAATCGATAAGTTGCGCAAAAGGTGGCTGGATTTGCATTGTCTTGCAGTGTAACACGACGTTCGATAACAAGGGTCACTCTGTTGCCTTATTTGGCACCCAAAAGCCAGACAAGCAATTTTAAGTGATCAAGTCACACTTAGGATAAGTGCGCTGAAAGGAACCAGTTGACCATGTCCAGCCCAAGAATTTTCGCTGCAACCACATCTATTGCGGGTGCCATTGCATTGCTCGCCGCCGCGGCAGTCCCGGCATCAGCCCAGCAGCAGAGAGCGCCGCAGGGCTGGTTCAAGGTATGCTCCAAGCAGGAAGACAATGATATCTGCAATACGCAGAACATCGTCACCGCCGATAGTGGCCAGCTTCTTACCGCCGTTAATCTCATTGAGATCAAAGGGAAGGTTAACCGCAAAATCTTCCAGATTTCCGTCCCGACGGGCCGTCTGATCGGCCCTGGTGTAGGACTTCAGGTTAATGGCGCCAAGGCAGTCAAGGTTGATTATGCCATCTGCTTCCCGGATCGTTGCATTTCGGAAGTTGCCCTGTCTGACGAACTGCTCGCTTCCTTCAAAAAAGGCAGCCAGCTCACTCTGACTTCGGTCAATTTCCAGAACAAGCCAAATCCGATCAATGTTGCATTGTCAGGTTTCACTCAGGCTTATGATGGTCCCGGACTTCAGCAGAACGAACTTGAACAGCGCCAGAAGACACTTCAGGACGAAGTGCAGAAGCGCCAGAAAGAGTTCGAAGAGAAGATGAAGGCCGAACAGGAAAAAGCAAAAGCGCCGCAATAACAGCGCTTTGCAACAGAAAAGGGACGCATTTGCGTCCCTTTTTATTTGGCGGGGTTAAAAAAGGGCGTTAGTTCATGCGCGGACTTTTAACCCGATAGGTGCCGTCTTCGGACTTATCGAACATTTCTGCGATCTGAGCATGCCTGAGCGGCACTCCTGTAGTATCCGCAACCAGATTTTGCTCCGAAACATACGCCACATACTCACTCTCGGCGTTTTCAGCAAAAAGATGGTAGAAGGGTTGATCGCGCCGAGGACGGATATCTTCAGGAATTGAGCGATACCACTCTTCCGTATTGTTGAATTCTGGATCAACATCGAAAATCAACCCGCGAAACGCAAAGATTCGATGGCTGACCACCTGGCCGATCTGAAATTTTGCATGTCGTATCTGTGTCATTGTGTTCATTCGTTATAATTATCGGTTTCAGTTAAAACGCGCGAGCATAATCATGGGTTCTTGCCCGCATAACGATAAAAGTCCGCCATGCTCAGCGTCTTCAATCTCGTATTACCGTTCTTTGGACTGATTTTTCTCGGCTTTTTCGTGGCGCGAATCAATCGGCAGCCGCTCGAAGCACTGGGATGGATGAACACCTTCATTGTTTATGTGGCACTTCCCGCCATGTTTTTCCAGATATTGTCGCGCACGCCGGTGTCCGAATTGACGCAGTGGGCCTTTATCATTGGTAGTACTGCATCCACATTTTGCATTTTCGCAACCATGTTCATCGTCGGAATGGTGCGAACCCGAAGGATTGATGAAAGCACAATTCAAGGACTAGCCGCTGCTTATGGAAATATCGGATATATGGGGCCACCATTAGCAATACTTGCATTTGGTGCACCTGCAGCAGTACCTGTTGCGCTGATTTTTTGCTTCGACAATATTCTTCACTTTGTCATGTCGCCTCTTTTGATGGCTATTTCGGGAAATGACAGGCGCTCAAAAACGGAACTGGCGCTTGGAGTACTGAAGAAGATTTTCTTACACCCCTTTATTATTGCGACCATTTTGGGAGTTGGAGCTGCCATTGCGGGGATAGCACCACCCTTGGCACTGACAAGAATGATCGATTTGCTGGCGGCTGCAGCGGCTCCATGTGCCTTGTTTGCAATGGGAGCCACTCTCGCGTTGCGGCCACTGAAGAGGGTGCCAGTAGAGCTTTATCTCATTGTTCCGCTTAAGCTCATCGTTCAACCGCTCATGATCTACATCCTGTTAAATCTGGTAGGAAACTTCCCACCAGTCTGGGTCTATACTGCGATGCTCATGGCGGCATTGCCGACAGCCACAAACGTATTTGTTATTGCTCAACAATATGGCGTCTGGGTCGAACGGGCATCAAGCAGCATTCTGGCCACAACGCTTTTCTCCATCCTGACGCTGACCTTTTGGCTTTACGCCATGACACATGGGCTTGTTCCGTAAATCAACTCTTTCAAAACGCTGGCTTGCGGTCTTGCTTTCATAATGTATATATTGCAAATGATTTGCAATTGCGGGTACTAACAGTATGGATCAATTAAGACAGGTGGACGCCCAACCAGAAGGTTGGCTGCGTAAGCGAGGCGAGGCCTCGCTATCTGACGTTCACCGCACGATCGCTGTTCAGTCCCGCGGTCCGGGCTGGCGCAGGGCTGCGGCTTTTGTCGGACCCGGCTATCTTGTTGCTGTCGGTTATATGGATCCGGGTAACTGGGCGACGTCACTCGCTGGCGGTTCGAAGTTCGGCTACACATTGCTGGTTGTCGCCCTTGTCTCAAATATTATGGCGATCGTTTTGCAGGCGCTTTGCGCCCGATTGGCGATTGGTTCGGGGAGAGACTTGGCGCAGGCTTGCCGTGATGCATTTCCACGCCCTGTGGCTTATGGCCTATGGTTCCTGGCGGAAATTGCCATTATTGCGACGGATATTGCCGAGGTAATCGGCACGGCAATCGGCCTCAATCTTATATTCGGCATACCGCTTGAAATTGGCGTTTTAATCACAGCGCTCGATGTTTTCCTCATTCTTTACCTGCAAAAGCTTGGATTTCGCTGG
Organism: Hyphomicrobiales bacterium; assembly: GCA_900473335.1. Classification (GTDB taxonomy): domain Bacteria; phylum Pseudomonadota; class Alphaproteobacteria; order Rhizobiales; family Rhizobiaceae; genus Phyllobacterium. Next base: position 16,106 of record UCNP01000037.1, read on the forward strand.
GTTGAAGCGCTGATTATTACCCTTTTGGGTGTTATCGCCGTCTGCTTCGGCATTCAGATTTTCCTTGCCGATCCCGTATGGGGCGAAGTCATTAAAGGCTTTGCGCCAACGACTGAAATCATCCGCAATCCGGAAATGCTCTATCTGGCTCTGGGCATTCTTGGCGCGACCGTCATGCCGCATAACCTTTATCTGCATTCAGGTATCGTGCAGACGCGAGACTATGGACATACAGTGCCGGAAAAGCGTCAGGCCTTGAAATACGCAACAATCGACTCGACGGTCGCCCTCATGTTCGCGCTTCTGATCAATGCATCGATTCTTATTCTCGCAGCGGCGACTTTTCACAAAACCGGCCAGACGAATGTTGCTGAACTTGGCGATGCTCATTCGCTTCTTGCGCCATTATTGGGTTGGACACTTGCGCCGACTCTGTTTGGCATTGCGCTGCTCTGTTGCGGTATCAATTCAACAGTGACAGCGACATTGGCCGGACAAATCGTGATGGAGGGCTTTCTGCATATTAAACTGTCACCGTGGTTGCGCCGCCTGATTACGCGCGGCATTGCAATTGTTCCGGCAGCTATTGTTACCATTTGGTTCGGTGATGAGGGCACGGCCAGACTGTTGATCCTGACTCAGGTTGTCCTCAGTCTGCAATTGTCATTTGCAGTGTTTCCATTGGTGATATTCACCGCAAGCAAGACGAAAATGGGTGAATTGGTTTCACCGCGCTGGCTTTCAGCCTTTGCCATGATCATTGCGGTCATTATCGCTTTGCTGAACGTGAAATTGCTCAGCGATTTTGTGATCGGCTAGAGCGTTTTGCGTTTTGATAGATTCAAAACAACGCTATAAGTCCTTGTTTTTTAAGCAATTCCGAATGATAAACCGGTTCCCACTTTTGCTGGAATTGCTCTAATTACTGAGCGTTATGGGAGGAAGGGCGAAAGCCACTCCCTGGACGCAAGCCTTCGCGCATCACAAAGCTGCGTAGCGGTGAAAAAGCGCGCAGAAGCTCCAGCCCGCCGCTACGAACCATTTGAACAGGCAGAAAATCGGAGAGCAAAGAGCGATTCAATGCATCGACCGCTCCCGTTCTGGCCAAAATATCCGGGCTGCGTTTGCGGTTATAGGCCGAGATAATATGAGCAGCGCCGAGGTCTGCCCCATCTTCGGGTAATATTTCAGTCAGTGCCTCAACATCGCGTATACCCAGATTGAGCCCCTGCGCACCGATCGGCGGGAAGACGTGGGCTGATTCACCCGCAAGGAATATGCGGTTACGGGCAAAAGACGTCGGCACGAGGCCCGATAATGGCCAGCTTTGCGGCGCAACTTCAATGGTAACGGCGCCAAGCATGGACTGCATGCGATCCTCTACGCGTCTTGCAAGCTCAACATTGTCAATTGCCAGCAATTCAGCTGCCATTTCTGGCGCTGTAACCCAGACGAGGCTAGAGCGCTGTCCCTGCAACGGGACGATAGTAAAGGGCCCAAATTCAGTATGAAATTCGGTTGAGATATTGTGATGGTCGCGGGTATGGGCGAAACTGAGGACGACTGCGGTCTGATTGTAGCTCCAGGTTCTCGCAGTGATCCCGGCAGCGTCACGCGCTAGCGAAGAGCGTCCATCGGCGGCTATGACAATATTTGCCGTCTCTGTCGAGCCGTCGCGCATCTCAACCTGGATCGTATCACCGGTATGATGATACTTCACGATCGAAACAGCCTTGTGGTCTACGGTTGACCTATTCAACGCATCTTTAAGAACTGCCGTCAAAGTGCTGTTCGGTATATTATAGCCAAAGGCAGATTCACCGATTTCGCTGGCCTCAAATGTGACGGAGGGACTTCTCACCAGCCGTCTTGTGCCATCAAGAATACGCATCGTGGTCATGGGCGCAGCAAGTGGCTCAATATCTTGCCAAAGATCAATGCTTTGGAGAAAACGAATAGCGGGCATCATCAAAGCGGTGGTCCGCTTGTCACTTTGGCCCGGTAGTTCACCAAGGTTGATAATATTGTGGCCCGAGCTCGCCAAGGCAAGCGCGGCAATCAATCCGACATGACCTGCGCCCGCGACAATAATCGGATCGGTTCTCATATCGGTCATGGTTTTCTCCATTTCATAGCTTTCAACAGCTTATATATGCTTCTTTGCTTGCACTTTGGGCCATTTTCAAGAAAAGCTTCTTACAAATTTCTCATCTTTTCGAAAGATAAGATGGTGAGCAGACAATTATCATGCAGCAGATTGGCGCGGACTGTGAAAAAACCCACTTTACCCAAAGGCATGAAGCCCAAAAAGGTTACAGCCCCGCAAGCAAAAGCATTTTCTGTCCACCTTTTGACAGCTTCCGGTTCTTTCCTGGCTTTTCTTTCCGTCGTCGCTGCCAGTGAAGAAAGCTGGACTGCAATGTTCTGGTGGTTGGGCCTGGCGCTGTTTGTCGATGGGATCGACGGGCCAATCGCGCGCAAGCTCGACGTGAAATATGTGCTTCCCAATTGGTCTGGCGAGCTGCTGGATAATATAATCGACTATATGACCTATGTGCTCATTCCAGCCTTTGCGCTTTATCAGCGCGGTTTCATGGGTGAGGGGCTGTCATTTCTTGCAGCGGCTATAATCGTGGTTTCCAGCGCGATTTATTATGCCGATACAGGGATGAAGACGAAAGAAAACTTCTTCAAAGGTTTTCCCGTCGTTTGGAACATGGTGGTTTTCACACTGTTCATTGTGCGACCTGGCGAATGGGTTGCTTTCGCTATCGTGTTGGGGGCGGCAATCGTTTCCTTCCTGCCGATCTATTTTCTGCACCCGGTACGGGTTCAGCGGCTACGCACGCTTAATCTGGCAATCTTTTTTGTCTGGTGCGCACTTGGGGCGCTGTCGCTCTACCAGCATCTGGATTCACCCCTGTGGGTGCGTGTTGGTATTTCCGCGACAGGCATTTATCTCTTCTGTATCGGTGCAGTGATGCAAGCCTTTCCAAATCTTGGGCGTATGGAGAAAGCATGATGGTCAAAGCTATTCAAGTCCATCGCACGGGCGGACCGGAAGTTCTGACCTATGAGGATATATCCATTGCAGCGCCTGGAGCTGGCGAGGTTCATATTCGCAATGAAGCTATTGGCTTGAATTTCCTTGATGTTTATTTTCGTACAGGGCTTTATCCTGTACCTAAAGGTTTGCCTTTTGTTCCCGGAAACGAGGGCGCTGGCGTGGTCTTGTCCGTGGGACCTGCCGTTGAAGATTTCAAGCCGGGAGACCGGGTGGCTTATGCTGATCCTATGGGCTCCTATGCTGAGGAGCGTCTGATTCCGGCGGCACGGCTCGTCAAGCTACCTGATGGTATAGAGTTTCGCCAAGCCGCCTCCATGATGCTCAAGGGAATGACCGCACAATATCTTTTGCGTCAGACTTTTCCGGTCAAGAAGGGTGATACAATCCTTTTTCACGCAGCAGCTGGAGGTGTTGGGCTGATTGCGGGACAGTGGGCAAAGCACCTTGGCGCCACGGTTATCGGTACTGCCGGTTCTGAAGAAAAGGCCAAGTTGGCGCTCGGACATGGCTATGACCACGTTATAAATTACAACACCGAAAACTTTGTCGAACGGGTAAGAGAGCTAACCGGAGGCAAGGGTGTTGATGTTGTTTACGATTCCGTTGGCAAGGACACATTTACCGGCTCTCTGGATTGTATAAGGCCTTTGGGCATGCTGGTTTGCTTTGGACAGTCCTCTGGGCCGGTTCCGCCATTTGACCTTGGCCTTCTTGCGCGCAAAGGCTCGCTCTTTTTGTCCCGTCCAACATTGGTTACCTATGTCGCCAGCCGTGAAGCGCTTGTGAAAGCCTCCAGCGAACTTTTTGAGCTTGTCGAAAAAGGTATTATTCGCATCGAAGTGGGCCAAAGCTTTCCGCTGAAGGAGGCTGCAACGGCGCACCGTCAGCTTGAATCGCGCAAAACGACCGGGACAACGGTGCTTATTCCTTAATCCCCTTTTGCTGATGCACGAATAATGTGCGCAAATAGCCGCAATATACAAGTTTACGCTTCCCAACCGGAATATGCCTGACATAGGATCAAAACCGGTCTTGGCCGCGGGGAACTATGACAACAACAACAATAAAAGACGGTACCGAAAATCCATTACTGGAAGCAAGGAAGCTCACCAAAATTTTCGGAACATTGAAGGCATGTGACGGGATCGATTTGACAATCGGTGCTGGCGAGATTCATGCTCTGCTCGGGGAGAATGGGGCGGGAAAGTCAACGCTAGTCAAAATGCTATTTGGCGCATTGCAGCCAACGTCGGGCGAAATATTCTGGAAGGGCCAAGCTGTCACCGTTACCAGCCCGGCGGTTGGAAGATCACTCGGTATCGGCATGGTTTTTCAGCATTTTTCGCTGTTCGACGCGCTGACGGCAGCAGAAAACATTGCTCTTTCACTTGATAAAAAGGCGCCGCTAGACAGAATTGCTGAACGGGCAAAGGAGATTGGCCAGACCTATGGTCTGCCTATCGACCCAGATGCATTGGTCGGTGACCTTTCTGTGGGCGAGCGTCAACGTATCGAGATTATTCGCTGCCTTTTGCAAAATCCCGACCTGATCATTCTTGACGAGCCTACCTCGGTTCTCACGCCGCAAGAGGCTGATCTGCTGTTTGTTACATTGGAGAGACTTCGATCTGAAGGAAAGTCGATCCTTTATATCAGTCATCGCCTTGAGGAAGTGCGGCGGCTTTGCGATAGGGCAACCGTGTTGCGGCACGGAAAAGTGGTCGGTCATTGCGACCCACGCGGTGAAACCACCTCTTCTCTTGCCCGAATGATGGTTGGAAGTGACATTCACATCATTGAACGTCCTGCTGTCGAAAAATCGGAAGCAATGCCGATACCGCTACTACAGATCAGCGCTCTTTCACAAAAGCCGCGAGGGCCATTTTCCGTCGCTTTGCACGACATCAACCTTGTGGTTAATGCCGGTGAGCTTCTTGGTATTGCTGGCGTTGCAGGCAATGGACAAAGCGAGCTTTTTGACGCAATTTCCGGCGAGGTTCAGCAGGAGCAGCCTGGAAGAATCACGATCCGCGGCCTTGATGCGAGCCAACTTGGTATTTCCGCGCGCCGGAAGCTTGGGGCTGCATTCGTGCCGGAAGAACGGCTGGGGCATGGAGCGATACCGGATATGGCGCTCACCCAGAATCTGCTATTATCGCGTCACTCGACCGATAAGAAAGTATTTGTGTCCGGTGGTTTGCTGAAGCTCGTTGCACAATCGAGCCTTGCAATGGCAGCAAAGCGCATCGTGTCTAAAATGGATGTGCGAAAGAGCGCGGAAAATCCCGACGCTTCGGCGCTTTCCGGCGGAAACTTACAAAAATTCCTTATCGGTAGAGAGCTTGATCGCAGCCCATCGGTGCTGGTTGTCAATCAACCAACTTGGGGCGTTGATGCGGGTGCCGCTGCATTGATCCGGCAGGCACTGGTAAATCTTGCCCGCAACGGCTCTGCCGTCATCGTAATCAGTCAGGATCTTGATGAACTATTTGAAATATCGGACATGATGGCGGCCATGGTTCATGGAAGATTGTCGCAGTCTGTTCCAATCGAAGCAATGACCATGGAGCGTGCAGGGCTGATGATGGGGGGCGCAGATGCCTCATCCCACTCCCTAAACGCTGGAGTAGCCTGATGCGCTTGGAACTCGTCAGACGCCCGCAGCATTCTGCTTTATTCAGCGCCTTATCGCCATTTATCGCGCTGTTCCTGACGCTGATTGCCGGAGCAATCCTGTTTACAATTCTTGGCAAAAACCCGCTTGCCGCGCTTTACTCCTATTTCGTTGAGCCATTGACAGAAGTCTGGTCAATTCACGAATTGCTAATCAAGGCAGCACCGCTGATCCTGATAGCCGTTGGGCTATCTGTCTGTTTTCTTTCGAACAATTGGAATATTGGGGCAGAAGGGCAATTTATCGCCGGGGGTATTGCCGGTTCGATTCTTCCCATAGTTTTTCCGGATTTTCAAGGATGGTATGTCCTGCCACTCATGTTGCTGCTAGGCATGGCTGGTGGCGCTGCCTATGCGACAATTCCGGCGTTTCTGAAAGTGCGGTTCAACACAAATGAAATTCTTACCAGTCTGATGCTGGTTTATGTGGCGCAGCTCTTTCTTGATTGGCTGGTGCGCGGCCCTTGGCGTAACCCACAAGGTTACAATTTTCCCGAGACGATCCAGTTCAATGCAAGCGCAATCCTGCCGGAAATCTGGACTGCTTCGGGAAGGGCACATTGGGGTTTTATCCTGGCGGTTCTCGCTGCATTTGCGGTATGGTTCACGCTCTCGCGTACATTAAGCGGCTTTGAAATAAAGGTTTTTGGACGCAGCGCCCGGGCAGGGCGTTTTGCAGGGTTTAGCGCGGGAAAACTTACCTTTTTTGCGTTCCTGATTTCGGGCGCCCTGGCGGGGCTCGCCGGAATAGCCGAAGTTTCAGGGGCTGTCGGACAGCTTCGTACCAGCATTTCGCCGGGTTACGGCTTCACGGCAATCATTGTCGCATTCCTCGGGCGGTTGAACCCTCTGGGGATAGTTGCCGCAGGATTGGTGCTTGCCCTGACCTATCTTGGCGGGGAAGCAGCGCAGATATCATTGGGTGTTTCCGAGAAATCGGCACGAATTTTTCAAGGAATTATGCTGTTTTTTATCCTCGCCAGTGACACCCTGATTTATTATCGCATCCGGATTGTGTCCCGTTTGGGTGACGCAGCAGCGAAAGGCGCATGATATGACCATGTTCGAGGCCATAGTTTTGACGATTGCAACGGCCGCCACACCGCTGCTGATCGCTGCCTTGGGCGAGCTTATCGTCGAGCGCTCAGGTGTTCTCAACCTTGGCGTTGAGGGGATGATGATCATGGGCGCAGTTTCCGGTTTTGCCGCTGCGCAAATGACCGGTTCTGCATGGCTTGGCCTTGTAGCCGCTGTGTTGGCTGGCGCAGCTTTTTCGCTGCTTTTCGGGTTTTTGACCCTGACGCTGGCTACCAATCAGGTTGCAACCGGACTGGCACTGACGTTGCTTGGCCTTGGAGCATCTGCCATGATCGGCGAAAGCTTTGTCGGACTGCCGGGCGTTCGCATGGAATCGATTTATATTCAAGGGCTTACAGACTTTCCCTATATCGGAAAGATCCTCTTTGGGCAGGATCCAATCTTCTACCTTTCCATTCTTCTGACCATTGGTGTGGCGTGGTTCCTGTTCAAAACGCGTGCCGGATTGACCCTTCGCTCTGTCGGTGACAATCACGCATCGGCCCATGCCTTGGGCGTGCCGGTGATCCGCATTCGGTACCTTGCTGTATTGTTTGGCGGGGCCTGTGCTGGTCTTGCCGGGGCTCAGCTATCTCTGGTTTATGTGCCGCAATGGGTTGAAAATATGAGTTCCGGGCGAGGCTGGATTGCATTGGCCTTGGTAGTTTTCGCCTCATGGCGGCCTTGGCGTATTCTGGCAGGCGCTTATTTGTTTGGCGCGGTTACAATTGGCCAGTTACATGCGCAGGCTCTGGGTATCGGTGTCCCATCGCAGCTCATGTCAGCTTTACCCTATCTTGCAACGATCATCGTTCTGGTCTTGATTTCAAGGAATAAGCGCTTGACGCTGATAAATACGCCAACATCGCTTGGCAAGGCTTTTGTCCCAGACCGCTAGGGCGGAAAAGGCTTAAAAAACAACGTATTGGTTTAACAGAGAGGTGAACTTCAATGAAAAAAATGATCATGGGGCTGGCAGTTGCTGCGACCCTTGGGGTGACCAGCATTGCTGCTACAGGCATTGCCTTTGCCGCCGAGAAGCTGAAAGTTGGCTTCATCTATATCGGACCACCCGGTGATTTCGGCTGGACTTACCAGCACGATCAGGGGCGCAAAGAGATGGAGAAGGTACTTGGCGATCAAGTCGAGACGACATTTCTCGAAAGCGTTCCGGAAGGTGCTGATGCGGAGCGCTCAATAGAACGCCTTGCACGGGCAGGCAACAAGCTCATTTTCACAACCTCCTTCGGTTATATGGATTCGACGATTAAGGTCGCGCAGAAGTTTCCAAATGTGAAATTTGAACACGCCACCGGATATAAGACAGCTGAAAATGTTTCCGTCTATAATTCGCGTTTTTATGAAGGCCGCTATGTCCAGGGCGTGATAGCTGCGAAAATGTCGAAGGCAGGTGTTGCCGGCTATATTGGTTCATTCCCAATCCCCGAAGTGGTGCAGGGTATTAATGCATTCATGCTCGGCGCGCAGTCAGTCAATCCAGACTTCAAGGTCAAAGTGATCTGGGCGAACTCGTGGTTTGATCCGGGCAAGGAAGCCGATGCGGCCAAGGCACTCGTTGATCAGGGCGTTGACATCATCACCCAGCACACCGACTCCACCGCCCCGATGCAGGTAGCGTCCGAGCGCAAAATTAAAGCCTTCGGTCAGGCATCCGACATGATCAAATTCGGTCCCGAAACCCAATTGACATCCATCGTCGATAATTGGGGACCATATTACATTGAACGCGCCAAGGCGGTCATTGACGGCAGCTGGAAGTCACACAATGTCTTTGAGGGCATGAAGGAAGGCCTGGTTGTCATGGCGCCCTACACGAATATGCCAGATGATGTGAAAAAACTTGCTGAAGAAACACAGGCGAAGATCACCTCTGGTGAGCTGAAGCCGTTTACCGGCCCGCTCAAGAAACAGGATGGTTCAGAATGGTTGAAGGCCGGCGAGACAGCCGACGACAAAACCATTTTGAGCATGAATTTCTATGTGGCAGGTGTGGACGACAAGCTTCCCAATTGAGTGAACTCAATGGTAATACAAAAAGGGCGCTCCGGGGCGCCCTTTTCATTTGATAGCGAGAACCGATATCAACCGGCTTCGTCAGCCGAAGCAGCATTGAGCATGCCGTAGCGCTCAACACCAATCGAATTAAGCAGGTCGAGCTGGGTCTCGAGGAAATCGACGTGACCTTCTTCATCCTTGAGAAGTTCATCGAAGAGTTCTTTAGAAACGTAATCGCCCAATTCCGAGCAAATTTCCCGGGACTTCTTATAGGAAGCGACAGCATCCATTTCACCTTGCAAATCGGCTTCAAGGACTTCCTTGATGTTTTGGCCGATACGCAGAGCGCCGATGGATTGCAGGTTAGGGTGGCCTTCAAGGAAAATAATGCGCTCGATAATGCGATCGGCATGCTGCATTTCTTCAATGGATTCAGCGCGTTCCTTCTTGGCAAGTTTCTTGAAGCCCCAGTCGTCGAGAAGGCGGTAATGCAGCCAATATTGATTAACAGCCCCCAGTTCGAGGAAAAGTGCCTCGTTAAGCCGCTCGATGACCCTTGGATCGCCCTTCATGTCGTGAACTCCCGTATTCGTGTCGTAATGACCGCACACGATCTATAAACGACACAGCATTGGAGTCGTTCGGACCGTGGCGGAGGTGATAGTCTTCCGTCACCTTTATGATGGTTTCAACGACATTTGGGAAGCAGCCACAGCAGCGACCGCGCTTTTTTAGTGCATGGTAAATTTTTGCAGGAACGAGAAGCTGCCAAGGGTCAGCATCTAGAAACTCAATGATAGTATTCTCGATCTCTTTTTGAGTAATGATATTGCAATGGCAAACTAGCATCGTGGTTCGACGCCGTATTGCAAAGGAGACAAGCCATTGGCAATGCTTGGTATTTTCTCAAAAATACCAGAAGTTACCAAACAGCTATCCTCGTACAGGGATGCTATACCTGATAAGGCGCTCTTGTGAGTGAGTAATACATTCGAACCAGACAATGGTTCCTCCAATCGCAAGGGTTCAAGGCCCAAACATTAAAGGTCATGCGTTTTCTCAACGCTATATCTATAGAAAAGATTTACGCCCTTCGTGTCAAACCGGCAAGCCAGATTACACCATGATTTCAATAAGTTAGAATAGTTCTAAACTAGGAAAATAACATAACCATTTCAATCATATTTCGAGGAAATGGTGCCTTGACGGTCGTAGAAGTCAGCAAAGAACGCATGTGTCATAACGTCTCAATGGTCGCAATTTCCAACGTTATTACAAGCGCTTGGCAACCGAGAGCAACTTTTCTGCTACTTAAAATGGAAGTTATGCTCGCAGAACAAACTGTTTTTAGCGCAGATCGACTGCACCCTGATCGAATCGATAGAGAGGTGCGCAACAGGCCGCGGCACCGATCGATATGTCTCTATAATCGGGTGAGGGCGCGTTGGTCTCACCCGATTATAATATCAACTAGCAGTGGCCATTCTCGGAGGAAGCACATCTATTCCGAGCAGTGCACGCACATCGCGTTTGTCGACAATATCATCAATGGAATATTGGGCCAGGACTTCGAAAAATGCATTGAGCGCTTTCCTCAAGGCCGAATTCAGACCGCAACTATCGATCAGCGGACAATCAGCACCATCAGCTTCAAAGCATTCAGCCATTGCGAAGTTTTCTTCGGTAACACGCACAACATCGAACAATGTAATGTCGGTCGCGGGCTTACCGAGTTTTACGCCACCATTGCGGCCACGAACGGTTTCAATGAACCCATTCTCAACGAGGGGCTGGAGAATCTTAAATAGAAATAGCTCCGATACCGTATAGGCTTGCGCAATCTCGCCAATGCGGCTCAGTTTGCCGTCATTTGCAGCGCAATACATCAAAATACGGATGGCATAGTTTGTTTGACGCGTAAGTCTCATGGGAATGTCTTTCTCAACCTGAAATTACAGGTATGTTCACTCTCTGCCCATTCTACTTTAGAATTATTCTCGATAAAGTAAATAATAATATGAGGGTAATATTCATATTATCTGTTGTGCGTGATCACAATGAAGTGGGGTCAATTAGACGACCAGAACTGAAATCGACGCTGCTATCAGGCAAATTGCAACGAGAAGCGAAAGACCATAAAGGCGTGGTTTGTCAAAGAGAACAGCGAAGCCAGCGGCCCAGACCACAACAGCAGCACCCAGAGCCAGCAGAAATCCAGCTTTATGGAACCAGGCAATATGAACAGCCATAAGACCGCCAATAACCAGAGCGCCGAACACGACCATAAGTGCCAAGGCATAATTCTCAAACTTGTCCATCGCAATCAACTCACTCTCGAACTGTCAATATGGGGGGATGGCCCTCCAAAACAAACGTTCGGCCAACGGCCGATGAATTCGCCATACATAGACTGTTCGGCAGCGTGAAAGCAATATTGCCAATGAGCACACCGGAATAAGAAGCTGATAAAAATCACAAATAAACTGCCCCAAAAGTCATGTCGACTGTCGAGGCAGTTTGAATCTGGCTTCAATCAAACCTTAGCGACGATAAGCGCTTAGACCGACGAGCAAACCAATCGCAGCCACGGCAGAAACGATTGCCACAGCTGTTAACGGATTTTCCTTGGCTTTTTCGGCTACATATTGTGCCTCATCACCAACAAAACGCGCGGCTTTGCGCCCGGTTTGCCTGACACTATCATAGGTGGAACTGGCCTGATCATACAGATCATATCCTTGATCAGATAGCGATTTGCTGATCGAGGAAAGTTCTTTGCGCAAGGACGCGATCTGTGTTTCCAGATCGTCTTCAATTGTGTTGCGAACTTTCGTTGTATTCATTGCCATTTCCAAACATTCCTTTTTTATTTCTCTCGCTTAGAGCGGTTTTCGGTCATATTGATCCAATTCTGTTTCACGGATGGCAAGGCAATCCACACGGAAGGTGGCGAGGTCGATGTTTTTCCATCGTCCGATGCCGCCTGACAAAGTGGTTGGCCGCCAGCCGGAAACCCGAAGGGCCTGGCCAATTTTGCCAAAATCCATCGGTTTTCGGCCTCGGACGATGGAAAAACATCGACCTCGCCGACCCCTCGACCTTTGGCAAAATTCTCACCGGCAGAATGGATCAAATATGACCGAGAACCGCTCTTAAAACGTCGAAGGACATGTTTGGTTCCGTGAAAGGCTGAAAAAGCTACTTCCAGCAGCCGTTATTTTGTCCGTTCAGATTGTGGGAATCGATGTCGATGCCCGCAGGAAAATCATTTTTCGCCAAATAGACTGCGGTTTCTGCTTTTATTCTGATCTTGTTCCAACCAGCGCAGTTTGATGTTCTTGGTGGATTCTTGTCGGCCCAACGCATGGCTCCACAACCTGTCAGCGCAAGCATACAAGGCACTATAATGGCGGTTGCTAGTATTTTCATTATTCCAGACTTTCAATAAGGCCGATTCAAAAAAATCTCGAACTCAAGCAAACATGACACTAAGAAGCATGACACGCCATGATACTTTCGTTGCAAAGGCAAAAAATTAGTCATCATTGCTCGCATTAAGTTCTTGCGGCGGCATTCCCTCATCCGCGATTTTACTGTCTGTTGCTTTTGCAAGAATACGTCTGCTGGACTTCAAAAGCGGTCCATTTGCCTCGCGCACCTTTGCCATGCGAGGATTGGATTCATGCGCTGCAACAGCTGCTTCATTGGCATAAAGCTCGTTCACGATCACTTTGTTGGGTATAGGTGTTCCATCATTCTGGATCGGCTGAATGACTTCAAATCGCAAGCAGCCCGGCTCTTCTTCGAGCGTCTTTCTGGCATGTTCACGAATACGCGTCAGAAATTCCTCTTCCTTGCCTTCATTCGTCTCAAACTCAACAATAATGGTCAATGCAGTCATAAATTCTCTCTCCCCAGACCATTTCATGTTTAACAGAATAACGGAGTGGTCTAACTATTTCGCGCAATTCCGATGGTAAAACCTGCTCCCAGCATTTTTCTGGAATTGCTATTGATGCAAAATGTCTAACAGGCGCGGGCGCTCAAATCCAGACAAACACTCACTGCCGTCGCAGGAAAATCAGGAGAAGGGCCCCCATGATCATTGTGCAAAGGCCGATGACCAGCCAGCGCGTCTGACCAACCATAAAACTGCCGCCGATCAGGCTTAACCCTTGAAGCGTCCATATGCAGCCAGTAATGATCAAAAGGGCTGCAATGATGCGCAAAAACATTTTCATATTCGGGCCTCCCACCATGGTTAAAGGCAACTGGATAATCCAAGCATGTATGCAAGAACAGGAACGCCTCAGTGGAAAGCACGCTAGATCGCCGAACATCCNNAAACCGGATTCCACTTTTCAGTCCGATGCTCTAGTTTTATCGACAAGCACAAGCAAGGGCGCGCAAGACATCGCCTTGCAAACAAAAGGAATTTCCCTGCAAGTGATGGTAAAAGCTCTATTCCTTGATCATGAGCGCGAGGTCGGAACAATATTCGAACTATAATTGACTTACATAATTGAGTTCAAACAAAACCCTTGGCCATGCGGTCAAGGGTTTTGTGAGTTGAGGCTTGATTCGGCTCTAACAAACTGGACTCTGGATAAATTTATCACGCATCGTTTCAGTGCGGCTCAGGCTCAAGACACCGCTACACTCAACTTGCATTTATTTTATCACAAATTGCGACAGATTCAACGATTCCATAAGCACGTATTATTTCAACAGTGCCTTTAAACGTTCATTTTCTTCTTCAAGGGCTTTAATTCGTTCTTCCAAAGCATTGATGGCTTTAAAGACTGCCACGCCCATGCTTTTAAAGTCGCCACTATGAATTGCGGCTTCAATTGCTTGTCTTGCATTTTCGAGCGACATTTTTTCCTCCACAATCACTGTTTTTGACCTGCTGGGAACGGGCTCGCGCCCTCTATTGCGAGGTTGCTCCAACTCTTTTCAAAAGAAAAGCCCAATCCTCAGGGGCACGAGGATTGGGCTGTTGGCTTGTGGGGTTTAGCCAAGACTGGTTTGGGGGAACCAGTACATGCAAAATGCACTTCCAGAAAATTGGTTCCGGCTTTTGTAAAAAAATTATTGGCGTTTTTAGCCTTCAAACTCTCAAGGGTCTTAAGGCCAGCAGAGCGAGTGCTTATCAGAAAAAGCGGAGGGCACTTTTCAGTGCTAAGTCGATGGCAACAAATTCAAGATTACCGCCAGATGAAAGATAATAGCACCGGCAAATATGAGAATAACGCCGAGGCGGTCGCCGCCAATGAGCTGTCGCGTTCCAACAGTTGGATGTTTGCCAGATGTAGGATCAATCAGAGCCATGCAGAAGTCTCACATTATGATGAGGCACTATGCACCAAGTGATACACGATTAAAACGATAGAGATTACCTAAAATATCGCAATCTTGAACAAATATTGCGCCAGAAACCCTTAAGACAAAAATTTGTTACAGCCTGCGTTGAACGCGGGGGGGGGGGCAAATTTGGCATACATTGAGGCTTAGCTGCGGGTGAGGGTGTCATGGTTGTTGTTGGCGCGGTTTTCCGATCAGGTGACGATTGCCGTCACTGAACCAGCAATCAAGGCAAACGAAACAAACAGGATCAGCCCATATAGTCGTGGGCGATCAAAAATAACCGCAAAGCCAAGGAAGAAGGCGCAGCAGGCTGCTGCCAGCGCGAACATAAAGGCCGGTTTGTCGCCGGTGGAAATGCCAAAGGCCATCAGACCGCCAATGATGAGCGCCCCGAAGACAATAAATATCCACGTTGCGAAAGTTTCATAGCGATCCATACTCTACTCCTGCAGTCCATGCGTAACCAGTGAGATCAATTACAACTGAATAAGCCGACACAGTCAAATCCGTTTGATCTGTCAAAGGGGCTTTGTAAGGCAATGGCACTGAATTCCACAACTTGGTCGAAATCAGGAATTGCCTGCCCCAATTACCCTGGAATTTAATCTGTCTATCGTTCTGCTGTCATGAACCTATGCCTATAATGCGGACAAATGAATCGTGAGCAGGAACCATAGTGAGATGAACGGACGAGTCGTTCCAATTGAGAATCCGGAGGTAGCCGGCGAAAGTCTTCTGGCATCCGTGCTGTCAGGGACGACAATACGCGCAAACTCCAACACCAAACAGCGCCAGGCACAGTCACGTATCGAAGCGGCCAAAATTCAGGTTTCAATTGCCAGAAATGCAGCAGATCAAAGTCTGTTACGGGCAAAATCTGCGCCGCGGCCACATGAGATCAGCAATCCTGCATTTGTGGCTTTGTTTGAGGCTCATCAGCGTGACAGGGAACTTCTGTTTGCAGCAATGCGCGCATTGGAAAATGCGCGTGCGGCAATTGAATATGCAAACTGAATCGCAATCAGCGCTTTAGCAAATATAGACGATCAAGGCTGCAAGGGCGACGCCGACACCGAATATCGATAAATACCAGCCGTGCGAGTTGTGAACGGCCCAAGCATCTTCATCATCTTCGTCAAAATCATCTACTACCAAGAACCCTATCCTTTCCATGGATGGATCGAGGCTGGGTTCTTCGGCCCAGCCTCGGAAAGCTTATGGTAGTTGAATAACGCCTCAAATTGCAAATAGTTTCAACACTGCCTTATTTTTAGGCCACGCTATGCCGGGATTTGCAAACCGCGCTGAACAGCTGGTCGCGCCAGACCACGTTCAAGCCAGGTCGGGACATTCTTGAGCGTATCGAACGCAACGATTTCGCGGGCACCATAAAAGCCGATCAGGTTTCGCACCCAACCAAGCATGGAAATATCAGCGATTGTATATTCATCACTCATGATCCATTCACGCCCATCAAGACGCGCTTCAAGAACACCAAGCAGACGCTGCGACTCTGCGCGATAACGCTCAAGTGGTCGCTTGTCTTCATATTCACGGCCAGCAAACTTATGGAAAAATCCGACCTGCCCAAACATTGGCCCGATCGCTGCCATCTGAAAAAAGACCCATTGGATCGTTTCGTAGCGTCTGGCAGGATCAGTGGGGAGCAGTTTGCCGGTCTTTTCGGCGAGATAAAGCAGGATCGCGCCCGACTCAAACAGGCCGAGTGGCTTACCGCCAGGACCGTTCGGGTCGATAATTGCTGGAATCTTGCCATTAGGGTTTAGCGATAGGAATTCAGGCGTCCATGTTTCATTGGCACCAATATTGACCGCGTGTGCCTCATAAGGAAGCCCAAGTTCCTCCAAAGCAATGGAGACTTTCACACCGTTCGGCGTGGCAAAGGAATAGAGTTGCAAGCGATCCGGATGCTGTGCTGGCCATTTCCTGGTGATGGGAAAAGAGGATAGATCGGTCATTTGATGTTCCATTGGATGAACCTTCTGGCGATTACGACTCGAAGAAAAGCTACCACAATCATCCACTAAAATGTTCCGGCGAAATGGGGATTTCGCCGGAACATTTTTGCTTCATCAAGCAGTCTTGGCAAAGGAGCGAAAAATTCTTCCGGGCTTTCAACCTCGATCAGGCGGCGTTTTTCGATAAGCCAGAAGCGATTGCCTATCGCCCGAACGAAACTGCGATCATGGGAGACGACGAGACAACTCGCTTCATGTGCCAGAAGTTCAGTTTCCAGCGCCTCCTGGCCATCAATATCGAGATGGTTTGTCGGCTCATCCAGAAGATAGAAATTCGGATTTGAAAGGCGCAGAACCAACATTCCAAGACGAGCCTTCTGGCCTCCGGACAGAATATGATTTGGCTTGTTTTGAATGTCGATGCCCAGGCCAGCACCTGCAAGAAGGGTGCGAACCCTCTGATCGCCAATATCAAACCGGCGGCTGATTGTATTGAATGGCGTTGAGCTATCAGAAAGGTCTGACAATGCCTGATCGCCATAGCCAAGAACGAGAGAGGGCGTTGCTTTTACCTCTACCGGGGAAGTTGCCGGATCAATGATTGACTTACGTATCATATCGACAAGGCGTGACTTTCCCGCGCCGTTCAAGCCCAGAAGGACAATACGGTCGCCCTGACATATCCAGCGTTTTCCCGAGTTGAACAGAAGTGTGCCATCTGGCGTTGTGACCGCGGCTTCATTCAGTGTTACCAGAACTTTTGCATGAGTGCCGCTATTGGCGAGTTTGATCGCACCGGAAGAGCGCTCCTGATGGGCCGGGCGCGCCGTGTCTTCAAGTCTTTCAGCCCTTTGTTTGAGCTGTTTGGTTTTGACTGTCAGAAGATCGCTGCCGGAATTGATGGCGATGTTGTTGAGCTTGGCCGCCTGTTGGCGCAATTGCTGTGCCTCTTTCATGTCGCGTTGAAATCGCCTTGCCTCAGATGCATCTATCTCATCCAAAGCAGCGCGGGCAGGGCTGTACGGCAGCGAAAAGCTCTGAGAATTCTCCGGTCGCAGAAAGAGTGTCCGATTGGTCGTCGCGTCAAGAAATGCCCGGTCATGACTACAAATGATAAGGGGCACATCACGCGGCAAATCATTGATCCATCGCTCCAGAAGATGGATCTTGGAAAGATCAAGGTGGTTAGTCGGCTCATCAAGTAACAAGGCGTCCGGTTCGGTAACCCAAATACGCGCAAGCATGGCCAGTCTTTGCCAGCCTCCGCTGAGTTTCGATAGCGCACGCTGGCGAAGCTCTTCGGGCACATTGAGCGAGTCAAGCACAATATCGACTCGCCAACTCTCACTGTCAATCTGATCAGCTGGCAGGGCGAGGCGCACAATCTCGTACAAAGTCGTGTTCATCAGCTTTTCGGGCGCGACTTGCTCGACATGGCCAATCCGCAGGCCGCGCATGCGGGTGACATCTCCGCTTGTTGGCTCAAGGTCGCCCGTCAGGGCGCGTAAAAGGGTAGATTTGCCGCGTCCATTGGCTGCAATAATGCCGATACGGTCACCGGCAGCGACAGCAAGGTTAAGGTTTGAGAAAAGCGGGGCACCAAGGGTGATGCCAAGGTTTCTGACATTGATCAAAGTCATGTTCATTCTCTGGTCTTCCGAGCAGATTCTGCATCTTTGATACAAAACGGTGCGGGATAGTCCCGCGATTACTCGGTGATTATCGATTGGCAGCGCGCCTGAATTTCAGGTTGAACACTGCACTCCACGAAGGGCAGACCAGGATATGAAATTGAAAGAGATTTCCGGTCAGCCCTGCAAACGCAATTGCAGGGCGTAGACAGGGCCGCGCCGACGATGCTGGTGGAATGGTCCGTTCATGTGCAGCCCTCCTTTCTTGATAGTGCAATACCGGTAAAACAAACTGTTGAATTCGTGGATATCATTGCTTTTTCAGGGATGCAATCCGGATTGTTCGTCGTTCATCAGCATTCGACTAGGGTACAAAGACCGCAATTGCCTTTTCGCGGATTGTAAATCGAACAGGTGTTTCCGTCTTCAACTCGCCATCTAGATTGACACGGCGCGGTTTGCGGGTGCGAATTGTCAGGTCCTTGGTGGAAAAGGCTCGCACATCGTCCCATTGACCATGAGTGCCTTTTCGAAGGCTAGGCAGAAGCGTAAGCAAGCGCCACCAATGATCAACCTCGAGGCTGTAAAAATCGAGCAGGCCATCGGTCGCTGTTGCATCCTCATGAACAGTCATGCCTCCGCCATAATGCCTGCCATTGCCAACCGCGATCTGCAAGGTGCGCAGCTCTTCGCTTATCCCATCATGTTCGAGAGTTGCGGTAAAAAGGCGAGAGTCCGCCAGAATCCGCGCTGCAACCAGCCCATAACCAAGTTTGCCCCAATATTTCTTGGCTTTTTCCGTCAGAGACATGGCCAGGTCAGCACTAAAACCGATGCTGGCGACATTGAAAAATGGAAAGCCATTGGCGTCACCAAGATCAACCAATGTCGTTTTACCCTTAACGATACTGTCTATAGCGGTGGGAATATCCAGCGGAATGCCAATTGTACGCGCAAAATCATTAGCCGTGCCGAGTGGCAACACGCCAAGGGGAAGTCCGGTATCGAGCAAAGCCTTGGCGCAATCATTCAAGGAGCCATCGCCGCCGCCGACGATAACGAGATCAATGTTTCCAGCATGTTTGTGAATAAGATCAGAAAGGGGTTGACCACGGCTGGGCGTATTTTCGATGACATCAATGTCGGCCTGATCAAGCAGTTGCCGGACTTGAACAATGCCGGCCTTGCCACGGCGCGCATAGGGGTTCACCAGAACCAAAGCTCTTTTCGCTGTCAAACCGCTCTCCAGATTGGGGATTAAATTCATCAATCACACTGCCAATATGATTCTGGTCATTTTCCGGCAGCCAAACGCATATGTGGCGGGCAGGGGCTATATTCAACAAATAGGATGCGCAATGGCATGTTCGAACTGGCTGTCAACGGCACTTACAAATGGGGTATCTATGGAGCCGGTGCGAGCATTGCTTTCCTCGCAACTTGGCATATTGCCCCGATAACTTCCTCTTCGAATTCAAACGGCAGGTCGTGGCCCATGCCTTCGATCAGGTGGTAAGTAGCGTTCGGAATTGTGGATGCCGTATCCAGGCCGCAGGCGGGAAGGATCAAGGGATCATCGGTCCCATGGATGACCAGCGTTGGCACTGTGATGGTGGACAGTCGTTCGCGCCGGTCCCCTGCAACTGCCATTGCTGCGATCTGGCGCACGGTACCAGCAGGATCATAGCAACGTTCGGCCTCCTTCAAAAGAAGCGCGCTATGGGCTTGTTCATCGAACGGATATCTGCGACCGGCAATCCTGCGAGCGAAGGCAAGGCGTACTGATAGAAAGCCTTGCGGATCTGTCATGGGGTCGGGCGCAGGGCGCATCATCATGGCCATAATATCGGGAGAGGCTTGCGGAAGCTCCGCATTGCCAGTACTCGACATGATTGAGGTAAGGGAGAGGACGCGGTCAGCATGGTCGCTCGCCAGAATCTGCGCGATCATGCCACCCATCGACCGGCCGGCGACATGCGCCCGCGCGATGCCAAGAGCATCGAGAAGTCCCACGACATCAGCTGCCATGTCTCCCAGCCTATAGGGTACATCCGGCCGCTGCCCCGACATCAACGCGGATGCCAGCTCACCGATGTCCGGTGGGGGACATTGGTTGAAATGTGTCGAACAACCTGCATCGCGGTTATCAAAACGGATCACATGGTAACCGTGCGATGCCAATTCTTCACAGAACGGCGCCGTCCACCGGATCATCTGTGTGCCCAACCCGGCGATCAACAGGATTGCTTCGTCAGTCTCGTTACCGAAGCTGTCATAGATCAACTCAATGCCGTTGGCTTGCACAGTATTCATGGTCGTAGCGCGTCCTTATTTAAGCTGGGGGCTGGAATTCATTTAAGGGAAGAAGGCGCGATCCTCGACCCCTCCATGTCGCGCTGCATGAAAAGTTTGCCGATGCTCTGCGTTGGTTCAAGATAGTTCAACTTTATGGGCGCTCTCACGGCACTTCCTTTTCATCATCCGTTTCGTCGCCAGAATGATCCTTCGGGCCGAACGCCAGATGCAGGACATGCGCCCGGATGTCTTTCGGCCACGTTGCAATCCATTGCTCCAGTCTTGGGTGATCACCAGCAAAGAGCGCACGGATCGCTTCTTCATAGCCGGGCAGATCACCTGCTATCGCCTGCATGAACTGATAGGCAGCCTCTTGAGCGACACGGCGCTGCTGTCGCATTCCGCCGTTGCGCCGGGCCTCGTCCACCAGCCTCCTCAGAGTGGCGGATGCACCACCCGGTTGATCGCCCAGCCATTCCCAATGTCTGGGCAACAGCGTTACCTCGCGTGAGACAACCCCCAATTTTGGCCGTCCTCGTCCTCTCGGTTCAGAAACCTGTTCCTTTGCAGGGTTGGATATCTCGCTTGACCGGGGCCGATGGCGTCCTGTGAACGTCTGAGGTGGCCGGGATAGCTTCTCGATAACGTCAGCCTTGGTGCCTCTCAAGTCCAGGTCAATGATACGGCCCGTAGCATCATCGAAAACGAGGATCGTGATCGAAGGTTCTCTCTCCGTTGCCGCCTTGACGCCGAGAGCCACTTCGATCAGGGGACCCGCCAACAGTCGCTGCTGACCGCCAAAGGCAGTACAAGGTTTCGAGAGAGGATTAGACATAAGCTTGCCACCAAAGTTCGATGGCATTTAATACCCGGATAAAAATATTGTGTCAATAACACCCGTGTAATAATAGGCCTGACTTCTGGACGATTGAGAGTCTTAGTGCAACAGGTTGAAAGAAGTGGCGGGATGAAGGGTGAGGCGCGCAAGGCGGCCATTGCTGCCTACAAAGAACGTAAAGTCGCTGGCGGAATCTATCTGGTTCGCTGCAAAGCCTCTGGTGAAGTATGGGTCGGACAATGGCCAGACATCGAGTCCATAAAGACCCGCATATGGTTCACGCTACGACAGGGCGTGACACCCCACAAGGAATTGCTCGAATCTTGGCGCCAGCATGGCGAGGAACAATTCAGCTTTGAGGTTTTGGAAAAACTGGAAGATGAACAATCTTCTTACATACGATCTTCGAAATTAAAGGAGCGGGCCTCATACTGGCGTGAAAAACTGGGAGCAAAAGCCCTATAACCGCTACTACTGCTTCGCTTCCTGAGGGTCGTTGCTAACCACAGCGGCCTTCATGCCATTTAGAAACCACACGATGGCTCGCCCGAATTATCTAGGTCGTAGTGACGATT
>UCNP01000174.1 GCA_900473335.1 Hyphomicrobiales bacterium
GATCAGGACAACGCAAAAAAACTGCTCAATGGCCAGATCGATCTGTGGGCCACGGGTGATCCTGCCGGCCGTTATCTGGCGCGGCAGGATGGCGTGACCGGCCTGAAGACCGTGCTGCGCTTCAACAGCGCCGAGTTGTATCTGGCGCTGAACAAGGACGTATCCGATGAGGTGGTCAACAGGCTACAGACCGCGCTGGATCAGTTGCGCAAGGAAGGCGTGGTCGATGAAATCATGGCGCGCTATCTGTAACGGCTGACTCCTCGGGCTCTGGCAGGGAGGTGCTGATTTCGCCCTCGGTCGCAGGCGCAAGCACAGTCTGATCTTCGACCGCCTCTGGCTCCGACGCGACGATGGTTGCAGGCTCGGTGGGTGCGTACTGGCTGATGTGCAGGCTATTGCCATCGGTGTAGATGAAACCATCCGTCACTGCCGTGCCGTCCGCGCGCACCAGTCTGTATTCGCTCTGGGCCAGGTAGGCGGCCACTGAGCGGTTTTTGTCCACCA
Source organism: Hyphomicrobiales bacterium (assembly GCA_900473335.1). Classification (GTDB taxonomy): domain Bacteria; phylum Pseudomonadota; class Alphaproteobacteria; order Rhizobiales; family Rhizobiaceae; genus Phyllobacterium. Next base: position 508 of record UCNP01000174.1, read on the forward strand.
CCGCAACCACTTCGATGGTCGCTGTATTGAGCCATTCATTCGAATGCAGTTCGCATTGGGTGAAATCGTGGCCCAGCCGTGCGGAAAACATCAACGCGCCGTGCTGACGGGTTTGCCATTGCGCGCCGAATTCGATGCAAGTGGTTTGAGTGAAAGTACGCAAGCCGCCAGTACGCTGGGCGCGCTGCGCATTCCACCTGAATATCTGGCTGTCGTTGCCACTGTTGCGTGCGTGACCGACGAGGATGTAGCGATCCTTGCGTTCAAGCAGATAGAAGGGCGAGTGACGCCATTGCTCAGCGGCGGTGTAACGCGGATCGTTGACCGTGAACCAGGGGAGGCTGGCGGTGTAAGTCGCATCGTCCGTTGGCTCTACAGGTGTTGGCGTCTCGCCGCAGAGCACCGGTGGCGATGGGCGTGTAGACATCTGCAGGCCGATCTGCAAGCGCAAGCAGTAGACCGGGAAACTGGCCGGTCGGGTGTAGTCACTCAAGCTGAAAAAACTGCCCGATGCCAAGTAGACTTCGCCCGGCAAAGCGGCTGGAGGAACGGCGCTCCAGGTGCTGACGCGCTGTCGGGCCTTGCTGCCCTTGTCGTCCCAGATCAGATCGGTGGTATTCGACGCGATCACCAAGTCTTCGCGAACGCACCGCACCGCGTTGAGCGACGGT
>UCNP01000076.1 GCA_900473335.1 Hyphomicrobiales bacterium
GATGTTCGGCGATCTAGAGTATTTCCGGCGAAAACAGAGTCGCCTTCAATGCTCTAATCCTTTTCAGCTTCTTTGAGAAAGTCTGCCAGCGAGGCTTTCGCAGAACCCGGCTTGAGCGGCTTTTGTTGCGATTCATGCGCTGCCCAGCCGGACATCCATATGAATGAGAATGTAGCGCGGATGCGTCCATCGGGATCGCTGAAGCGCTCGGCATAAATTTCCGCAGCCCGCATGAAAAATTTTCGTGTCAACGGGTTGCGTGAGCGTCTGAAAAGACTGTTCTGCGCGCCCATCGCGCGCAAATCGCGCATCAGGGCAAAAAGATTGTCGTATCGAACCGTATAGGATTCAATGTCTGTGACAGGCAGTGTAAATCCGGCCCGTTGCAATAGGCCGCCCACATCTCGCACATCGGCAAACGGCGCGACACGCGGCGAGACGCCACCGCTGATTTCGCTTTCAGTGGCAATCAGGCATTCGCGCAGTTCCGTCAATGTGTTCTCGCCGACCATTGCACCGAGAAACAATCCATCGGGCTTCAATGCCCGCCTTATCTGCAATAAGGTCCCCGGCGTATCATTTGTCAGATGCAGGGACAGAAGGGAAACGGCAAGGTCGATACTTGCGGTCTGCAAGGGCAGTATTTCCTGATCGGCGACAATGGCCGGAAAAGCCGCGGTCAGAAACTGCGCATTTTCTTCAATGCGGATAATCGTCGAGGCCTTGCCTGAGCGTTGCAGTGCTTGGGCGGCAAGGTCCGTGTGACTGGCAAGATCAACCGCAATGGTGAACTGGCGCTCGACAGCGGAGAGACGCTCCTCAAGATCGTCTGCGGCGCGTGCAAGCAGAAAATCCGCAGAATTTCCGTGCTGCTGGAGTGCGCGCAACCTTCTTTGTAAGACTAAAGTTCGATCGAAGACCTGATGCCGATCCATTCCGAATTTCTCTGATGACTGTATAATTGTCAGGTAGATGCGTCGCTTGGGCATGAATTGCAATGAAAACTATCGGGAAAACTATCCGCGCAAATCTTGGCGTGCTCGCACGGCGCTCTGCCCGAGAGTTGTTCGGCGTGCTTTTCCCACCTGTTTGCGCCGGGTGTGACAAGCATGTCGCTGAACCTGGTTCCCTATGCGGGCCATGCTGGTCGAAGGTCAGATTTATCGAAAAGCCCTATTGCCCAGTGCTTGGTACGCCGTTCAGTCATGATCTGGGGTCAGAAATTCTTTCTGCGGAGGCGATTGCAGACAGGCCGCCTTTTGTGCGTGCCAGGGCGGTAGCCATCTATGATGGCGTCATTCGGGATATGGTTCACCGGCTCAAATATAATGATCGTACCGATTTAAGCCGTTGGATGGCCGGCTGGATGGCGCGGGCAGGGCATGAATTGATCACGGATTGCGATGTCATCGTTCCTGTCCCGCTTCATGCGCGGCGCTTCTGGTTACGCCGGTTCAACCAATCGGCAGAGCTTGCCCGCTATCTTGCCAGCACAAGCAAAAAACCTTTTGAGCCCGATGCTCTGAAGCGCATCAAGAAAACAAAGCAGCAGGTGGGGTTAGGCCTGAGCGAAAGGCTCACCAATGTTCGCGGCGCTTTTAAAGTGCCCGTAGCGCATGAGATAAAGATTCGTGGCCGCAATGTCCTTCTCATCGATGATGTCTATACGACGGGGGCGACAGTGAAGGCGGCAGCACGCGCGCTTCTGCGCGGCGGGGCAAAAAGCGTTGATATATTGACCTTTGGCAGGGTTATGGGAGACGAATTGTCTGTTTGAACCGGATTTCGCAGCATGGACGGGCCTTTCCCCACCCTATTTTCATGCCTATATATGGGGAAACTGGAGTAGAATAATGGTCGATGTGACGATCTATACGCGTAACGGCTGTGGCTATTGCTCAGCAGCCCTTGGCTTGCTTAAGAAGAAAAATGTTGCCTTTGTGGAGCACAATGCAACCATAGAGCCCAATGCACGGCAGGAAATGCTCGGCAGAGCCAATGGGCGCACGACATTTCCGCAGGTTTTCATTGGCGCCACCCATGTTGGCGGTTGTGATGATCTCTTTGCGCTCGAAGATCAGGGCCGCCTTGACGGACTCCTGAAAACCGGTGAACTCGTTTAAGGATAGTGGAATGAGTGTATTTCGTGCAGCTGCCATTCAAATGCGCTCGGGTGTCGATCCGCAGCGTAATGCTGCCGATCTTGTCGGTTACGTGGCTGATGCCGTCAAACAGGGTGCGATCTATGTTCAGACCCCTGAGATGACGGGTGCCTTGCAACGGGATCGCAAGGCGCTTGCCAGCGTATTGAAGGCTGAAAGCGACGATATTATCGTACGCACTGCTTCTGAACTTGCAGCACAACACGGAATCCATCTCCATATAGGGTCGACAGCCATTGCCCGTGCGGACGGGAAAATTGCCAACCGCTCTTTCTTTTTCGGGCCGGACGGAAAGGTGCTGACACGCTACGACAAGATTCACATGTTCGATGTCGATTTGGATAATGGCGAAAGCTGGCGTGAATCCGCGGTCTATTCGCCGGGCAACGATACTGTTGTTCTTGACCTGCCATTCGCCAGGCTTGGTCTGGCAATTTGCTATGATGTCAGATTTCCGCAACTGTTCCGTGCGCAAGCGCTGGCCGGGGCGGCAGTCATCACCGCACCTGCCGCCTTTACGCGTCAGACCGGTGAGGCGCACTGGAATATATTGCAACGTGCGCGTGCAATCGAGAATGGCGCTTTCATGATTTCCGCCGCACAAGGAGGGATACATGAGGATGGTCGTGAGACATTTGGTCATTCCATCATTGTTGCGCCTTGGGGTGAGGTCTTGGCTGAAGCCAATCATGCCGATCCAGCCATCATTATTGCAGATATTGATCCGGCATTGAGTGCGGCTGCCCGCGCCAAAGTGCCTAATTTGAAAAATGCTCGCCCGTTTGGCGTGCTTGTCGAAAATGACGGCCAAAGCGAAAGACTGGCTGACGCATCATGATCCGGTTTTCTCTCCATTGCGATAAAGAACACGAGTTCGAGGGTTGGTTCCGCAGTAATGACGACTTCGATTCTCAGGTTGAGAAAGGTCTTGTAACCTGTCCCTCCTGCGGCTCGCAAAAGGTTGGCAAGGCGCTTATGGCGCCTTCGGTCTCGACCGGCAGACAAAAAGAAAAAATTGCCATTGCCATGAGCGAGATGGCCAAGGAAATGAAGGAAATGGTCAAGAAGGTCCGCGAGAATGCGGATTATGTTGGCGCGGAGTTTGCCGAACAGGCGCGCAAAATTCATTTCGGCGAAGCCGAGGCGCGTGGCATCTATGGCGAGGCCACGGCGGAGGATGTCGAAGCGCTGCTGGAAGATGGTGTGGATGTCATGCCACTTCCCGTATTTCCCGAAGATCGCAATTGATCTGATTGGACTAAAGTCTATTGTGAGGTGGTCGATTCTGGCCGCTCCGGGTGAATTTCCATGAAGTTTTTGAACTCTGCGCCGTTGTTGCTTCTGTTGACGGGGGCTTTTCTGGGGCTGACGCTGCCATTTGGCAAATTGGCCTTTGCGGCGGGAATTGCCCCATCGCTCTGGGCCTTCGTGATTTCCACCGGAGCAGGAACAGTCTTGCTCATAGCCTTTTTGTTGATGGGAAAACGCCCGCGGCTGAATGCACATATGGTGCGGTATTACCTTATCGCCGCATTTATTTCCTATGCCGTGCCGAATGTCATGACATTATCAGCCATTCCGCATCTTGGGGCGGGTTATACGGGGATTATGTACACGCTTTCGCCCGTATTTACCTTGATGTTGTCGATCCTGCTCAAGATAAAGCGCCCGAGCCTGCTTGGATTGCTGGGAATATTGGTAGGTTTCATCGGTGCAGTCATCGTCGGGTTCACGCGCGGCCAGGTGGGCCAGCCTGCCGAACCGCTCTGGGTCATAATCGGCCTGTTGATTCCGGTTCTTCTGGCCCTGGGCAATGTTTATCGCACCATTGATTGGCCCAAAGGTGCTGACCCGACTGAACTGGCGGCAGGCAGCCATATTGTGACTGCGGTCATGCTTGTTCCTGCTATTATTTTTATGACCGGCGGTTTCCCTGTTGCCCCCTTGGCTCATGTGCCATGGCTGGTATTGGCCCAAATTCTTGCCTCCACCTGCATGTTCGCACTTTACTTCCGGCTGCAAGCTGTAGGCGGGCCTGTCTATCTCAGCCAGATCGGTTATGTGGGCGCGGCAGTTGCTCTATTGTCGGGAACGCTATTCTTGGGTGAAACCTATGGGCTGAGCACATGGCTTGGCGCGGCGATTATAACCGTTGGCGTCGCCATGACCACGAAAGCGCAGTTGATGGCGGCTAAAGCGAATTAAAATTAGCGTATAGCTAATATTCTGTATTTTTACATTATTATTTGACTTATATTAGCAATAGGCTAAATTTATGAGATTAAATTGCAGGGCCGAGATGGTTTTAGGCTTCGTATTGGCGATTGGCGGGTAATCTTTGCGGATGACGATACAGTTATTGATATTATCGCAATTGGGCCGCGCGGTGGGGTCTACGAATAGGAGTTGAAATGAGCATTTCTTTTACAACCCCGAATGGTGATGAAATGGTCATTCTTCCTCGCGCAGAATATGACCAGCTTGTTGAAGCCAGTGAGATGACACAAGATGTTGCTGCTTTTGATCGCTTCAAGGCTCAACTTGCAGCCGGTGAGGAAGAGTCTGTTCCTGCGGAATTTGCGAAGCGGATTCTTGATGGTGAAAATCCGCTTCGGGTCTGGCGGCATTACAGAAAATGTTCAGCGCAAAATCTTGCTGCTCAAGTCGGGATCAGCGGTGCCTATTTATCGGAAATTGAAACCGGCAAAAAGGACGGTAGCTTGTCGGTAATGAAGCGAATTGCTGATATACTCAAAGTGTCGTTAGACGACATCGTTTAACTGTCGTTACTCCCGAACAGCCAGCACCATATAATTCACATCGGTATCGTTTGAGCGGTTCCAGGTGTCGGCAAAGGGACTATAGGTCACGCCGACTTTCTCGGTTACACGCAGACCGGCTGCGACGAGTGCCGTTTCCAGTTCTTCCGGGCGCACGAGTTTTTCATACTGATGCGTGCCGCGCGGCAGCCAGCGCAGAACATATTCCGCACCGAAAATGGCAAAGCCAAGGGCTTTCAAGGTGCGGTTGATCGTGGCGACAAAGGTCATGCCGCCCGGCTTGACCATTTGCGAACAGGCGGACATATAGAGATCAACATCAGCCACGTGCTCGACGACCTCCATGTTGAGAACGACATCGAATTTTTCACCAGCTTCGGCCAGAGCTTCCGCAGTGGTTGCCCGGTAGTCAATGTCCAGCCCGCTTTGGGCAGCATGAATTTTGGCAACTTCAATGTTCGTTTCGCCCGCATCAGCACCGACAACCGTCGCGCCAAGCCGTGCCATCGGCTCGCACAGCAATCCGCCACCGCAGCCAATATCGAGAAAGCGCAGGCCCTTGAATGGCTGGGGACTGTTCGGGTCGAGATTATAGTGAGCGCAGACCTTTTCCTTGATATAGGCAAGACGGGTCGGATTGAACTTGTGCAGCGGCCGGAACTTGCCTTGTGGGTTCCACCATTCCGCCGCCATGCGCGAAAAGCGCTCGACTTCTGCGGCATCAATTGTACTACGTTCTGCCTGGGCCATAGCCTTATCCTTTGCTCTTCCTATCGAGTGGCCCATTCACGCAAAAAATGTCAAGGCGCAAATCGTCCCGCGTTCTTGCAGTTATGTCATAATTTGGTTATGGGAAGCCGCATTCAACTGGCGCGGAACTGGTTCATTCGACTGGTTCTCTTCCAATATAATTTCAGGCCTTTCCAGAACGGTAATTCCCATGGCTCGCATTGTGATGAAATTCGGTGGCACTTCGGTGGCCGATATCGACCGCATCCGTAATGTGGCCCGGCATGTCAAACGTGAAGTCGATGCCGGTCACGAAGTCGCAGTCGTCGTTTCGGCCATGGCAGGAAAAACCAATGAACTCGTCGCCTGGACCCGTCTGGCCTCACCCATGCATGATGCGCGCGAATATGATGCCATTGTCGCCTCTGGAGAGCAGGTGACTGCTGGTCTGCTTGCCATTGCCTTGCAGGCGATGGGTGTTCATGCGCGCTCATGGCAGGGCTGGCAGATTCCCATCAAGACGGACAATGCGCATGGCGCTGCCCGCATTACCGATATTGACGGCTCTTTCCTGATTGAACGCTTCAAAGAGGGGCAGGTTGCTGTTATTGCCGGTTTTCAGGGCATCGGCCCGGATAATCGCATCTCAACACTTGGTCGCGGCGGTTCCGATACAAGCGCTGTTGCCATTGCTGCGGCCGTCAAAGCTGACCGGTGCGATATTTATACGGATGTGGATGGCGTTTATACCACCGACCCCCGGGTTGAACCCAAGGCGCGCCGCCTTTCACGCATTTCATTTGAAGAAATGCTGGAAATGGCTTCGCTTGGCGCGAAAGTGTTGCAGGTGCGCTCGGTCGAGCTTGCCATGGTGCATAAAGTGCGCACATTTGTCAGGTCCAGTTTCGAAGACCCCGATGCTCCGGGCATGGGTGATCTGATCAATCCGCCCGGTACACTTATTTGCGACGAGGAAGAAATCGTGGAACAGCAGGTTGTGACAGGAATTGCCTATGCCAAGGACGAGGCGCAGATATCGTTGCGCCGCGTTGCCGATCGTCCAGGTATCTCGGCAAGTATTTTCGGCCCGCTCGCTGAGGCCCATATCAATGTCGATATGATCGTTCAGAATGTGTCTGAAGATGGCACCAAGACGGATATGACCTTTACTGTACCATCGGGTGATCTTGAAAAGGCTCTGGTCGTTCTGGAGAAGGTCAAATCCGAAATCGGTTGTGACATTATCCAGTCAGAAGCGGGCATGGTCAAAGTCTCGGTTATTGGTATCGGTATGCGCAGCCATGCGGGCGTTGCGGCAACGGCGTTCCGGGCGCTCGCTGACAAGGGCATCAATATTCGAGCCATCACGACTTCGGAAATCAAGATTTCTATCCTAATCGACGGTCCATACGCGGAACTTGCAGTACGCACTTTGCATTCTGTCTACGGTCTGGATAAGCATTGATACAAGAGATTCTGTTTGCCGCTCGTTTCGCTGGCTGACATAATTTCTATTGAGATTGGCGAGGTCATTCCGGCCTTGCCAATAATTGCTATGGAGCGAATGGGTGCCAACGCGCGAGCAGACAACCGGCCCTCGTGTCATGCTGAAGCGGCTCCGCGAGTTGATGGCGGAGGCTCTTGAGCCACAGGAGAGGCTTGACCGCATTGTTCATGATATTGCTCAGAACATGGTCGCGGAGGTGTGTTCATTTTATGTGCTGCGTTCCGATGGCGTGCTTGAGCTTTATGCCACCGAAGGTTTGAACCCGTCGGCCGTTCATCTGGCGCAACTGCGCCTTGGTCAAGGTCTTGTTGGTACGATTGCCGCGAGCGCGCGTCCGTTAAATCTTACCGATGCGCAAACGCATCCGGCCTTCGCCTATCTGCCGGAAACAGGCGAGGAAATTTACAATTCGTTCCTTGGCGTGCCGATCCTGCGGGCAGGGCGAACGCTCGGTGTTCTCGTCGTCCAGAACAGGACAAAGCGGGTCTACCGCGAAGATGAGATTGAGGCACTGGAAACCACGGCCATGGTGTTGGCCGAGATGGTTGCCGCGGGCAGTCTTACGCGGCTGGCGCGTCCGGGCGTAGAACTCGACATGGGCAAGCCGATGAGTTTTGCCGGAAGTGCTTTCAATGATGGCGTCGGCCTTGGCCATGTCGTGCTGCATGAGCCGCGCATCGTTGTCACCAACCTGTTTAACGAAGATATCGACACGGAGATCGACCGGCTTGAAAGTTCGCTGGGATCATTGCGTGTATCGATCGATGATATGCTGTCACGGCGCGACGTGGCTTTTGAGGGCGAGCACCGCGAGGTGCTGGAAGCCTACCGCATGTTTGCTCATGATAATGGCTGGGTGCGACGTCTGGAAGAAGCGATCCGCAACGGTCTGACCGCAGAAGCGGCGGTCGAAAAGGTGCAGAGCGACACGCGTGCGCGCATGATGCATCTGACCGATCCCTATATGCGTGAGCGTTTGAGCGATTTCGATGACCTCGCCAATCGGTTGCTGCGCCAGTTGATGGGCCGGGATGTGAAGACCATGGCCGGATCACTGGCCAAGGATGCGATTATCGTTGCGCGCTCCATGGGCGCTGCCGAATTGCTGGATTATCCGCGCGAGCGCCTGCGGGGCCTTGTTTTGGAAGACGGTGCGGCAACGAGCCATGTGGTGATTGTTGCCCGTGCCATGGGTATTCCCGTTGCCGGACAGGTCAAAGGCGTGGTGTCCATGGCCGAAAATAATGATGCAATCATTGTAGACGGCGATGATGGCAAGGTGCATTTGCGGCCACAGTCCGATGTGGAAGCGGCCTATTCCGAAAAGGTCAAATTCCGCGCCAAGCGTCAGGCACTTTACCGAGAATTGCGCGATCGCCCTTCTGTGACCAAGGATGGCGTGCCGATCACATTGCTGATGAATGCCGGTTTGCTGGTGGATTTGCCGCAGCTGGTTGAGGCAGGGGCGGCCGGGATCGGCCTGTTTCGGACAGAATTGCAATTCATGGTTGCGTCGACTTTCCCGCGGGCCGAGCAGCAGGAGCGGCTTTATCGCTCCGTGCTTGAGGCTGCTGGCGACAAGCCGGTGACTTTCCGCACGCTTGATATTGGCGGTGACAAGGTGCTGCCCTATTTCCGCAGTGAGACCAATGAGGAGAACCCCGCATTGGGCTGGCGGGCTATCCGCCTGACGCTTGATCGTCCGGGCCTGCTGCGCACACAGGTTCGCGCCTTGTTGAAGGCTGCGGGCGGGCGCGAGCTGCGCCTTATGCTGCCCATGGTCACTGAAATCGCCGAAGTGCGCAAAGCCAGCGAGTTGATTAACCGCGAAGTGCAGCATCTGTCCCGGTTCGCCCATAATCTTCCGACGCGGGTCAAGATCGGCGCAATGGTCGAAGTGCCTTCCTTGCTTTGGCAGCTTGACGAGTTGATGGCGGTCGTTGATTTCGTCTCTGTCGGCTCCAATGACCTGTTCCAGTTTGTCATGGCGGTTGATCGCGGCAACTCGATGATGACCAATCGCTTCGATAATCTTTCTGTGCCCTTCCTGCGCGTGCTGCGTCAGATCGTTGACGCAGGCATTCGCAACAATACGGATGTAACGCTTTGCGGCGAAATGGCTGGCAAGCCGATTTCGGCGCTTGCGCTTCTTGGCCTTGGTTTCCGTTCAATTTCGATGTCGCCTGCTTCTATCGGCCCGATCAAGGCGATGCTTGGTTCACTTGATGTGAGCGAGCTTGGGGCGCAATTGACGGATGCAATGGATAATCACGGCGATACTGGCTCACTGCGCCACGTCCTGACCAAATTTGCAGATCGGGCAGGCATATCACTGTGAGGCTAATCTGATGTCTATTCCGCAGGATCGTATGGATCAATTGCTGAAGCGTTTTTCAATGATGGAAACGCAGATGGCGAGTAATCCCGATTCAGAAACCTATGTGAAGCTTGCTTCGGAATATTCCGAGCTTGAGCCTGTTGTATTCAAGATCCGCGATTTCCTTGCTGCCCGCAGCGAGGCGGCTGACTTGCAGGCAATGCTGGATGATTCGGCGACTGATCGTGACATGCGCGAGCTTGCGGAAGCAGAATTGCCGGACATTAAAGAGCGTATTGAAGAGCTTGAAAAAGATATTCAGGTTTTGCTCTTGCCCAAGGATGTTGCCGATGAGCGCAATGCCATCCTCGAAATTCGTGCGGGCACGGGCGGTTCGGAAGCTGCACTTTTCGGAGGCGACCTCTTTCGCATGTATGAACGCTACGCTGCGGCCAATGGCTGGCGGGTGGAGCTGATCTCGGCCAGCGAGGGCGAGGCTGGCGGATACAAGGAAGTAATCGCCATGGTTTCGGGCAAGGGTGTTTTTGCCAAGCTGAAATTTGAATCCGGCGTTCACCGCGTGCAGCGTGTTCCCGATACAGAGGCGAGCGGGCGCATTCATACATCGGCAGCAACAGTGGCTGTCCTGCCCGAAGCCGAGGAGATCGATATCGATATCCGCCCAGACGATATTCGCATTGATACAATGCGCGCGTCGGGTTCGGGGGGGCAGCACGTCAATACAACCGACTCGGCCGTTCGCATCACCCATATTCCATCTGGAATTGTCGTTGTTCAGGCGGAAAAGTCACAGCATCAAAACCGCGCCCGCGCCATGCAGGTGCTGCGTTCGCGCCTCTTCGACATGCAGCGGCAAAAGGCCGATAGCGAACGCTCCGAAGCCCGCCGCAGTCAGGTCGGTTCGGGCGACCGCTCAGAGCGCATCCGCACTTATAATTTTCCGCAAGGGCGGGTGACGGATCACCGGATCAACCTGACGCTTTACAAGCTGGACCGCATCATGGAAGGCGATCTGGATGAGTTGATCGGCGCACTGATTTCCGACTACCAGACCGCTTTGCTGGCACAGATGAATGACAGTTTCTGATACCAGCCATCCTTTGGCAGCGGTTCTGCGGCAGGCGCGCGCGTCTCTGGCTGCGGCGGGTATTGAATCTGCCGAGCTTGATGCGCGGCTTTTGCTTGAATGGATTACCGGCTGTGACCAGATGGAACTGATCCGCAATCCGAATCGCGTGATCAGCAAGCATGATTATGACGCTCTTGGCGCTGTGCTTGCCCGCCGAATCAATGGCGAATCGGTGCATCGCATTATCGGTAAACGCGCATTCTTTGGTATCGAACTTGCTCTTTCCACAGAAACGCTGGAGCCAAGGCCGGATACTGAAGCCTTGGTGGAACTGGCTTTGCCGTTCCTGCAAAACCGCATCCTGGCCAATGGTGTTGCTGATATTGTAGACCTTGGGACAGGGACCGGAGCGATTGCTCTTTCGCTACTCGATCAGGTGCAGCAATTGCGCGCTGTGGGTGTCGACATATCCGCTGATGCCCTGGGTACAGCCCGTGAAAATGCCCGGCTTGCAGGCGTTTCATCGCGCTTTGCAGCGCTTCTGTCGGACTGGTTTTCAGCGCTAACTGGTTCATATGACATGATTATTTCCAATCCGCCCTATATTCGCACCGGCGATATCGCGCAGTTGCAAAAGGAAGTTGTTCTGCATGATCCGGTTCGCGCGCTGGATGGCGGATTGGATGGGCTTAATCCCTACCGCATCATTGCTGAAAATGCTCGCGGTTATTTGCGCCCAGGTGGCGCCCTCGCCCTGGAAATCGGAGCGGGACAGCGGGACGAGATTGAAGCAATTTTCTGCGTCCAAAATTTCAGTTTGAGTGGCGTGAAGCAGGATTTCGGTGGGCATGACCGCGCCCTTCTATTCACAACATTCGAAAAATAATGAAAAAAGGCTTGGAATTTGCGGAGAAGACCGCTAGTTTCCAGTTACCGCTCGAAACCGAACAACTCTGGTTCTGCCTATCAGATAATTGATACGCAAATTTCCGGGGGTTTGATTTCTCCCTACGATTGTTTTGGAGAAATGTTTTTTGCGGTAGCACAAAAGTTTTATGAACTTTGGATGCGATTGAAGCGCGGGGCGCGCTTCAGATCGGCACTTGAGAAGCGAAGCTTTTTGACTCGAAATGTTGAGCAAATGAGCGCCCCTGATTTTCTGAAAAGAGATAAGTATGAGGCCAGTACAGCAGAATAGGCGCATGCGCGGACGCGGTAACAATAATAACCGCAGCAAAGGTCCTAATCCACTTTCCCGTAACTATGAGAGCAACGGTCCTGACGTTAAAATTCGGGGAAATGCTCAGCACGTAGCTGAAAAATACACGACCCTTGCTCGTGATGCGCAAAGCGCGGGTGATCGCGTTATGGCTGAAAACTATCTTCAGCACGCAGAGCACTACAATCGAATCATCATGGCAGCGCAGGCTGCGGCACCCGTTCAATATCAGCGCGATGACCGCGATGATCAGGAACAGGATGATGAAAATAATTACGACGATGATGGCAACAATGTTGGCAATAGCGATCAGGAGTATCAGGAGCGTCCTGAACGTCAGGAACGCGCTGAACGTCAGGAACGGCCAGAACGCCAGGATCGTTCGGATAGCCAAGATCGCCCGGAGCGTCAGCTTCGCCATGAACGTCAGCCTCGCCATGAACGTCAGGATCGCTCTGAACGGCAGGACCGTTCCGATCGCCGTGACCGTCCTGAGCGTGTGATGCATCAGCCGATCAATGGTAGCGGTCCTCAACCCGTTATTGAGGGCACACCTGCCGAGGTTGCCTATGATGATGACACGGTCAGCCAGCGTCACCCGCAGGCGCAGCCTCCTCAGATACAGGAAGTTGAAGCCGTTGCCGCCGTTTCGGAAGACACTGAAGAGGCAAAGCCAGTCGTTCGCCGTTCACCACGGGGCCGGAGGCCTGTTCGCCCACGTGCGACGGAGGAGACTGCTGTTGCAGCAACTGCGCCGGAACCTGCCAATGATCTTTCTCCAGCGGGTATTGTCGCGGAAGTGAAAAAGCGTCGCGCCGCAGTCGAATCCGACGTTTGATTGATTGATTTGAATTATGCGCCACCCGCAGGGAAACCTGCGGGTGGCGTTTTTTATTTATCTGTATTTGACCTGGTGCGTGGTTCGCCCTTTGGCAGGCTCGGCTGGCTTGCCATGAGGAAAGTGGGTGGG
>UCNP01000041.1 GCA_900473335.1 Hyphomicrobiales bacterium
TTCAATGAAAAGGCTCTAGAGTGGTGCTGGGACGGTTCCGCCGGCAGTCGTGGACGCAAGGTCAGGCCGTTGCATCGGTAGCGGAATAGCGGCTGGAAACACGACCGCAGTCTCCTGCGAATAAGCCAGCTGCGCAGGTATTGCTGGCGCTTGCGTCGGTGCCATAGCCGTCATTGTCGCGGGTTCAGGTTCAACTGGCGTGCTCGATGGCTTCAGGCCGGTCTCTTCGAGAAGGCCCTTCTGCTTGGCCTGATAATAATAGCCGCGAGCATAAAGCCGTACAGCCTGATCAGGATTGTTGTCGGCAACCTTGTAGGCACCAGCAAGATATTTCACGCCAAATTTGAGATTTGTTTCCGCATCCAGCAAATCCTGCGCAGAGCCCGTATGGCCCATTCCGCGTGCGGTGGCTGGCAACATCTGCATCAGCCCCCAATAGGGCCCATTGCGCGCCAGTGGATTACCACGGCTTTCCCGGTGCACAATGCGGCGAACCAGCGATTCAGGCACTTCATAAGCAATGGAATATTTTGATATCAAACTGTCGAGCGGTGTTCCTGCATTCTTGAATTCAGGAGCACTTTTCGTGTTTGCCGCAACCGCAACACTGGTCTTGCCATCTGGAGTAGCCGCAGCTTCAGCAGCGGCAACACGCGGTGATTGTTCAGGAATTGGCAGTGATGCAGCCTCGGGCAGCTTGGGATCAGTCGTGGTGCACGCGCCCAAAATCAAGGCGAGTCCCAAGCAGGTAAAGGTCCGAAGCGATCGTGTATCAGGCAGCATTTATCACCGGTTTGACGAAGCATCTCTTTTAACGATTGGTTTCTCATAGCGCGTTCGCTCGGCTTAGCGGCAATCACTTTCTGATACATAATGTAACAAAGCCACTTTTCTGGCTGGGAAGACCGGCAAAGGAGCGGCAAAATACGTTTAAAGCGCAAAGCAACCGCTGGTTGACTCAATCATATATATCAATGTATCACTTGTATATTGGTAAGGCCAGTTTACCAGTTGCACGGAAGCGGGAAGCCGTGCGGGGAGGTTAAAATGTTTGCAGCCATCCAGTCCCGTCGGCTTTACCGACAGGTAGCGGACCAGATACGCAGCCAGATCGAACATGGTCAGCTGGGTGTTGGGGAACGTTTGCCCGGCGAACGCGAATTGGCAGAAGAACTTGGCGTTTCCCGCCCCACCATTCGTGAGGCTTTGATTGCGCTGGAAGTGGAAGGTCTGGTCCATATCCGTATGGGGTCAGGCGTTTATGTTGCCCGCTCCACCCGCGAAAAAACAGTTTTACTGCAACCAGAAGATCTTGAAGGCCCGTTCGAGCTTTTGCGGGCGCGGGCGCTGATTGAGTGCGCAATTGCCGAAGAGGCCGCCCGCACGGTCAAGCCCGAAAATGTGGAAGCGATGGACGAAGTGCTGACGCAAATGGCGCGGACATTCAACAAGCCGCAAGTCTCGATTGCACTTGACCGCACATTCCATACGACCATTGCCGGAATTGTCGGGAATGCCGCGCTTGACCGCGTTGTCGGCGAATTGTTCGACCAGCGTATGACGCCTTATTTTACCAAGCTGGCGAGTTACTTTGAAAGCCCTGCTTCATGGCGGGAGGCGTTTGAAGAACATCGCGCAGTTCGTGATGCGATTGCGGCGGGTGATCCCGCACGCGCCAAGGCGGCGATGCAACATCATCTGCATCAATCGCAAATAAGATTTTCCAGAAGTTTTGACGAGGAGCTGGAAACGGAAAGAGGCCATTCGACAAAGGCGTCTTTGCAGAAATAACGGGACTGATTTTAATCCGGGAGGAAATAACAATGAAATTCAATCTGGCTACACTTTTTGGCGCTGCGGCGGCCCTTGCCATTTCGGCAGTGGTCGCACAGGCGCAAACAACGCTGAAATGGGCGCATGTTTATGAAACATCCGAGCCATTCCATACGCAGTCTGTCTGGGCGGCAGAAGAAATCGCCAAGCGGACCAATGGTCGTTACAAGATCGATGTCTTTCCTGCATCCCAACTCGGCAAGGAAGCAGATATTAATCAGGGTCTGAAACTTGGCACGGTCGATATTATTATTTCTGGTTCAAGCTTTGCCGCGCGTGATTTCAAGCCGATTGGTGTCACCTATTTCCCCTATATCTTCCGCGATTCCGACCATCTGATCGCCTATACCAAAAGCGATGTTTTCAAGCGGCTTGCCGCTGGCTATGAGGAAAAGACCGGCAATCATATTGCCTCGGTCAGCTATTATGGCACGCGCCATACCACCGCTAACAGGCCCATCGCCAAGTGCTCGGATATGGCAGGCTTGAAGATCCGTGTTCCTGACGTGCCCGCCTATCTGGCAATGCCACGGGCCTGCGGCGCCAACACAACGCCAATCGCTTTTGCCGAAGTCTATCTGGCTTTGCAGAACGGCACTGTCGAAGCGCAGGAAAATCCGCTGACGACAATCGAAGCAAAGAAGTTTTTCGAAGTTCAGAAGAATATCATTTTGACCGGCCATATTGTCGATCATCTGAATACGGTTGTCTCCAAGCAGCTCTGGACTGGCCTGAGCGATGAAGACAAGAAAATCTTTGGCGATGTGATGCAGGAAGCGGCTGAAAAGACCACCAAGATCATTGCGGGCAAGGAAAAGGAACTTGTTGCGAGCTTCAAGGAACGGGGCCTTTCTGTCACCGATGTGGACAAGGCAGACTTCGAAAAAACCGTTCTGGACAAGGTGAAGTTCGAAGATTTCGGTTATGAAAAGTCCGATTGGGAAGCCATTCGCGCCATCAAGTAATCATCAGAATGGCCGGGCAGCATTGGCTTCCCGGCCGCTTTTCCTGCCCTGAGGACGGAGATGACCATGTCCAAGGAAGTTCATACACAGATTACAGCAGAAGAGCTTGCCCACTCATTCGAGGATGCAGCACCGGTTATTAACCTGCGCGAATATGCGGTTGAAGACTGGCTGACACTCGTTGTTTTCTGGCTGATGACCGGCTGCGTTTTTCTGCAGTTTTTCACGCGTTATGTTCTCAATAACAGCTATGCCTGGACAGAGGAAATCGCCATCAATTGCCTGATCGGCGTCGTGTTTCTCGGCTCTGTCATGTGTGTGCGTGTTTCGCGCCATATTCAGGTAGACGTGCTATACCACTATCTGCCTGCTCCCATTGCCCGCATTCTTGCGACTTTTGTCGATCTCGTTCGCATTGGCTTTTTCATCTACGCTGTGTGGTTGATGTGGCGCTATGTCGATATCGTTGCTGATGAAATGATGGTGACTGTGGATCTGCCCCGCAACATCGTCTTTTACGGGGTGCTTCTGGCCTTCGTTCTGATGCTGCTTCGTTCCATACAGGTCTTTATAGCCAATATCCGCCGTGGCTATTCCGTTCTGGAACGTCCCGAAGAATTCCAGAGCGTCGAGGACTGATTAATGTTGCTGCTTGTTGGTTCATTTCTACTATTGATGATTGTCGGCGTTCCGGTTGCCATTTCGATGGCCGTGGCGTCTGTGCTCTATCTCGTGTTTTTCGGCGTTGCACCCGACATCATTGTCGCCCAGCGCATGATTGCCGGCGTCGAAAGCTTCCCGCTTCTTGCGGTTCCGTTTTTCATTCTCGCCGGTAATCTGATGAATTCTGCCGGTGTTACAGGCCGCATTTACTCCTTTGCGGTTTCGCTCGTTGGCTGGATGAAAGGCGGATTGGCGCAGGTCAACATTATCGGATCGGTGATCTTCTCCGGCATGTCGGGAACAGCGCTGGCCGATGCGGCCGGTATCGGCACAATCGAAATCAAGGCGATGAAGGATCATGGCTATCCGGTGGAAGCTGCCGTTGGCGTTACAGCCGCGTCCGCAACGCTTGGCCCCATTTTCCCGCCATCCCTGCCTTTTGTGATCTATGGCATGATGGCCAATGTTTCCATCGGCGCGCTGTTTATGGCCGGTATTGTGCCTGGCATCGTCATGACCATATTGATGATGATCACCGTTGCCATCTTCGCCTATGTGAAACGCTGGGGTTCCGACACGCCATTCCAGCTCAAGGATTTGCTTGAAGCCTCGCTGGAAATTGTCGTTGTCGCCTGTGTGCCTGTCTTGATCTATCTGCTCACGCTTACCGGCTTGTCTATAAATGCTTCGGTCGGCATTGCACTTGTGGTTCTGCTGGCTGCCGACTGGTATTTTGATTTCTCCGCCGTCATGGCGCTGATGACACCTGTGATCCTTATTGGTGGCATGACCATGGGCTGGTTCACGCCCACCGAGGCCGCCGTCGCTGCCGTTCTCTGGTCGCTGTTTCTGGGGCTGGTTCGCTATCGCACAATGACAATGGCAAGCCTTGCCAAGGCAAGCTTCGATACGATCGAGACCACGGCTTCCGTGTTGTTCATCGTCACGGCGGCTTCAGTTTTCGCCTGGCTGCTGACGGTCAGTCAGGCTGCACAGCTTCTGTCTGCGGCGATCCTTTCGATTACCGACAGCAAATGGGTGTTCCTGATACTGGTCAATATACTGATGCTGTTTGTCGGTTGCTTCCTCGATACAATTGCGGCGATCACAATTCTTGTGCCGATCCTTTTGCCGCTGGTATTGGGTTTCGATATCGATCCGGTTCATTTCGGGCTGATCATGACGCTGAACCTGATGATCGGTCTGTTGCATCCGCCGCTGGGAATGGTGCTCTTCGTGCTGTCCCGCGTCGCTAAACTTTCTGTCGAGCGCACCACCATGGCAATCCTGCCCTGGCTGGTGCCGCTCTTTATCGCACTGATCGCCATTACCTTCATTCCGGCGATTACACTTTGGCTTCCAACCCAACTAGGCCTTATAAAATGACGAACAAAGGTATCGCTGCAACGCTCTTTGCAGCGGAAGATCTCCGCATCGTTGACATTGAGCTTGGAGAACTCGCGCCGAATATGGCGCGGGTCAAGTTCGGCGCTGGCGGGATATGTGGTTCTGACATGCACTATTTCCGGCATGCAAAGACCGGCGATTTCGTGGTCACTTCGCCGCTCATTCTTGGTCATGAGGTGGCCGGTGAGATCATAGGGATTGGCCGTGACGTAACCGGTATTGCAGTTGGAGACCGTGTTGCGGTCAACCCGTCGCGCTGGTGCGGAACCTGCGCCTATTGCCATGAGGGGCGCCCGAACCTTTGCGAAAATATCTATTTCATGGGTTCTGCTTCCAAGACACCACATATGCAAGGTGGCTTTGCCAGCGTGTTTGATGCGGTGGCTGCGCAATGCGTGAAGGTGCCAAATGACCTGCCATTCCAAGCTGCGGCATTGGCTGAACCGCTTGCGGTCTGTCTGCATGCCGTTCGGCGCGCAGGCCATGTAAAAGGGACCTCAACGATCATTTTCGGCTCCGGACCAATCGGGCTCCTCACCTTGCTGGCGCTCAAACAGGCGGGTGCGGAATCCGTGACAATGGTTGATGTGGCAGCTGCCCCTTTGAAATTTGCCAAGGAACTGGGCGCTGACCAGATCGTCGATATTTCCGGCGGTGAAGAGAAATTGGCAGAGATTGCTACGGCAACACCATTCGACATTGCCTTTGAAATCTCCGGCACGCCGGCAGGTCTCGCCTCGGCCATTCGCACGGTCCGGCGCGGCGGCACGGTCGTTCAGGTAGGCAATCTTGCCGGGGGCTCGATCCCCGTGCCCGCTAATGCAATTATGTCCAAGGAACTTGATCTTATCGGCACATTCCGCTTCGGCGATGAATTCTTCGAGGCTGTGGAATTGATTGTTGAAAACAAGATTGATGTCCTCAAGCTGGTAACAGGCGAATACAAACTTGCCGACGCGCCGGAGGCCTTCCGCACAGCATTAGACAGGTCGCGCAGCGTCAAGGTTGTTCTGACAGCCTGATGCTCATGCGACCGCTTGGCGTTGCCGCTGAAATCAGCTAACAAGGCGCATCTGGTCCAACCACAATATGCCGCGAGTATCCATGTTTTTGCATCCTGTCGTGAAATTCGTAGCTGTGTTGGGTCTGACCTTAAGTGTTGCAAGTGGATGCACGACGGCAACCTCGCTCGATTCCGTTGGAGCAATTACGCCAGCCCCAACGACTGAAAAATCCGCTGCCATTGTCGTTGATGGCAGCACGGGTGCCGTGCTTTATCAGGCTGGAGCCGATCTGCCGCGCATACCGGCATCGCTTACAAAGATGATGACGCTTTACCTGACATTCGAGGCGCTGCAATCGGGCCGGATCAGCAAGGATACGCAAATCCCGATTTCCGCCTATGCCGCTTCCCAGGCTCCAAGTAAGCTTGGACTTAAACCCGGCAGCAGCCTCGATATCGACACAGCCATCAAGGCGCTGGTGGTCAAGTCCGCCAATGATGTTGCCGTGGCGCTGGCTGAATATCTGGGTGGAACCGAACAGCAATTTGCTGCCCAAATGACTGCAAAAGGGCGGCAGCTTGGCATGCGCGGCACGGTTTTCCACAATGCATCCGGACTGCCGGATCCGCAGCAGATTACCACCGCAAGAGACATGGCCCTTTTGGGACTATCCCTGCGCAAGCATTATCCGCAGCAATATTATTATTTCGGCACACAAGATTTTATGTACAACGGCAAGGTCATTCATGGACATAACCGTGTACTGGCGCAGTTGAACGGCGCAGACGGTATCAAGACCGGTTATGTGCGTGCGTCGGGATTCAATATCGTCACGTCGATCAGTGATCATGGCCGCCAGATGGTCGCTGTGGTTATGGGAGGCAAGACTGCCAAACTCCGCGACGCGCAGGTTGTCAGCCTCGTTAATGCCTATCTGCCGCAAGTCGCGCAGAAGTAGACGCTCGCCGCATTGCATTTCTCGGCAGGGTTGAAAAATATCCCTTTGCTGTTGCATGGTCTGCTCAAGCGACTCATTTTATGGGTTACGGAGCGGTAGCGGAGAGACACGGATAGATGTGGTCCCATTTCGTCACGTTTCGCAGCAAGGCAACAGCCTGGCTGACGGCAGGGCTCGGCTCATTTGCAGCATTGGGGCTTGCCTTTGTCATGGGAGCGTTTGAAGCGGCTGAAAAGCCGCAGCTTCCGCAAATTACAGCCGGTCAATCCATGGAGGCGGGAAAGTGGCTTATCAAGCCTCTTTCAATTCGGGTAACGGACCAGAAAGTTTACAGCACGACACCGAAGGACGGGCAAAAGGCGGTCGTCCTTGAAGTGGAATTGATGAATCGCACGATCGAGTCCGATAGCGGCTATTATAATATTTTCCAATGGCCGACCAATATTGCGGAAAAAATCGAACAGCCGATGGTCTACCTGACAAGGGATGAATCCATGTCGCCTGGCCTGCAACCGGGAATGCCGGAGAAGATGGCTTATGTCTGGCTCATGCCCAGTGACATCGTGGCAGGCAATGAGGTCGATCTGGCAATTGAGGCTTGGGGATTCAAGCATCGCAACAATTTGACCGGAACGCCGGGGTGGTGGAGCAAAAGCATTGTGGGTTCGGTGCGCTTGCCACTGCAAAAGGAGCAGGGTTGATGCGCCGCTTGGGAAATATTGCTATTATCCTCGTGGCAATTGCCGCACTTTACGGCATGTGGGTGACAAAGCCGCGTTATGGCGAACTCACAGGGCCGATCGCGGCCTATGGGAAGATGCATGATCTGGTGCATACGCGCGAATTTGACGTGACGCTCAACCGCGTGACCTTTGCGCGCGAATTGACCTATACGCAATTCGGCAAATCCGTAGCGCTGACGACTTCCGGCCTTTGGGCGGTTGTTTCGGTGGAATTTGAGGCAACGGTTGCGAGTACCGGCGTTTCGAATGCCATTTGGCAAGGGCCAACAGGTCTTAGATTTAAACAGAGCACTCGGGTTGGCTGGCTGCCGGGACAGCCGCCCTATGTGCTTGAGCCGGGGTTGCCGAAACAGGTGCAACTGGCATTTGAAATAATGCCGGATCAGGTCAATGGCGCTACGCTGCTTGTATCATCTCAGATGAACCCCTCGCTGGATTCCGAAGCGCGCATCAAAATTGACGACTTCAAGAAATTCAATGATGGCCAACCTTTGATTGCTGATCGTTTTGACATATCGCGCCCACAACCGGCGGCGGGGAGTTGATGTGATGAGCATACTGGATCAGGCATATCGAAATTCGGAACATCGCTGGTATCGGCGAAGCCTTTGGGCGTTGATAGCGATTGTTCCGGTGTCATTGTTCACCATCAGCTATGGCGACTATGTTGAAATGAGCCGTTACACCGATCTTTACCCGGCGCAAGTGGCCGCAGGTGAGGTCAAGCATTATGGCGGCAGTGACTGGCAGTTTTACGGAATGCGGAAAGTGGAGGAGGGCATCAGGCCAGGCTCGCTGCCCTCCGGTTCGGTACCTGTGATTGCAAGATTTCTCGTGGAGATCGGCGATACCAATTTGCAGGAGCGATGGCTTATGTGTGCAATCCGGCTGACAGACAAGGCGGGTCGCTCCTGGTCGCCAACGTCCATTCCTGGAATGCGCCCTGCAAAAGAGGGTATCCAGACATGCATGTCGGCCATATTTTCAGGCGCGCAGAAGGGCACAAGAATAGTGATCGAGGAGCGGTTCCTCGTGCCGGTAGCGGTCGCGGATGAATTGCGCCCGACATTGAGCATGTATAGCGAGCGGCCCAATTATCTGAAATTTGCCCGCATGGAATAGGCCGCTTTTACCGCACCCCTTCAAGTGAGGTTGAAGCAGGTGCAGGGTTTCTTCTCATGGAGAAGGCCGTTTCCAGAATTGCTGCAAGGAAACATATGCGCAAAGGCTCCACCAAAACGCCGGTGGAAGAATCCTGCATCGGGCTGCCCAACAGGAAGACAATGGCATTGCCGGCAAATTCCCAAATCCTGCCCGGTTGCGGGCCGATAATGTGGGCAGCACCGAGCCATGCCCATGCCGCTACCCATTCGATAAAGCGATAGCCAAGAATGAGCGTGATGATGAGTAGGAGGCCGGAATTCAGCGTCAGTTTTACACCATTGGCAATCGGCAGATAGCGCGAGCGATAGCCGCTGATGAAATGGTCGATAAAGTCACGGATGAATTTTGGCACGGCCTGATAGCGTTCGCCGAAACGCTCGACCCGGTGATGCACTTTCATGAGTTCTTTCTGGTCACGAACATCATAGCCATAAACCAGCGCGACCATGACCAGCCAGATCACAGGCAAAAGCGCATGGAAAAACAGGTTGGTGGCGATAGTCCCAAAGCTTTCAGGCACCTGTTCAACCGGAATCATCACCGCCGCATAGGCCACCGAAACCGGCTGCGCAAGGGCTGCAAAAAACTGTTCGAACCATGACCAGAGCCTGCCATTGACCAATGCCTGCATCCAACCATCTTTCCACCGGCTGATGATGTAGAGACCAATGAAAATCCAGTTTGTTTCGCAAACCACAATGACGATTTCCCAGAAAGACCGCTTTGTGCGTTCTTTCATGGTCTTGGCAAACCAGCGAACAAGCCAGGAAAGGGCAACGGACAGTAAAATCCATTTGGAATCGAGGACATCCAGAACATTACCGCCACCGCCAAAAGGCATCATGGACAGGGCAAGGCGGGAATATTGGCGAACCGTATCACCCAGAAAACCCCATGCTGCATAGTAAGCAAAGAATGGGATAAGGGCGACGGCGATAATCGTCGTCAAACGGGAAAAGCCGGAGCTGTTCCTCTCAGCCGCCTTGTCAGATTGCGCTTGTGCAGCCATGACTGAAGGCAATCCCGGGCGCACAATCTGGATCATGGAAACAGTCGTCACCAATTGCGTAAGGGCAACAAGTGTCAGAACGCCAAGCCCGGCATAATGGTTGATATAGGCTGTTTTGACAGCCAGATGCATCAATATATGGGAAGCAGTAAGCCCCAGAAGCACCACGGCCACCAATTGGGGCCAGAAGCGCAACCAGAGCTTGAACGTCAGCTTTATGGGCAGTGCCACTTCGGCCAGCATGAAAAACCTCTTGCGAATCTCATTCTGACCTTACCGATTTTTACAAGGCTGCCAAGTTTGGGTCTGTCAGGCGTGGACAGGTACCCTTGCAGTCTCGCGCCGGTCGAGCATCTGACTCCAAAGGGTAAGGCCAAGCGCGCTGACAACAAGGAGGGAGCCAACCCAAGGCGTGGCACCAAGGCCAAGCGGCGAAGCAACGACAATGCCGCCAAGGAAGGCACCACCGGCAATGCCGAGATTGAACGCGGCAATATTCAAAGCCGATGCCACGTCAACTGTCTCAGGCGTATGGATCTTGGCGAGCTGGACCACATAGAGCTGAAGACCGGGCACATTGGAGAAGGACAGGGCACCCAGTGCAGCAAGCGTTACCAAGGACCAGACCGGCGAGATGGCGGTAAAGGTAAAGACTGCCAGAACGATGGCCTGCAATAGAAACATGACAGAAAGCGCCTTGACCGGATTGCCATCGGCAACACGTCCGCCAACCATATTGCCGACCGCAATCGACAGACCATAGAGAACGAGGATGAGGCTGACTGTGGAATTGGCGTAGCCGGTAATCTGCTCAAGAACAGGGGCAAGGAATGTGAACATCACGAAAGTTCCGCCATAGCCAAGCGCAGTCATGGCAAAGGCAAGCAGAAGACGACCGCTCCCCAGAACACGAATCTGGTCAATAATGCGTGCAGGGGCAGCTTTTGCGATCTTCGATGGCAATAGGAACGCAATGGCAAGGAATGCGATGACGCCAAGCACGGTTACGGCCCAGAATGTTGCACGCCAGCCAAGCTGCTGGCCGATGAAGGTACCAAGCGGAACGCCTGTGACAATGGCAACAGTCAGGCCGAGAAACATCATGGCGATAGCGGAGGCCCGGCGATTGGGCGCAACCAGATCAGCGGCGATTGTTGCGCCGACCGAGAAAAACACGCCATGGGCAAATGCGCTGATAACCCGGGCGACGAGCAAAAGCTCATAGGTAGGGGAGAGGGCTGCTGCCGTATTGCCGACGATAAACAGGGCCATGAGGCCGAGTAGCAATGGCTTACGCTCGATATGTCCCGTCAGGGCTGTCAGTATAGGCGCGCCAAATGTAACGCCGAGCGCATAGACGCTGACAATTAGACCGGCCAGCGGCAGTGTAATATTCAAATCTGTAGCGACAGTGGGCAAGAGGCCAACAATGACGAACTCTGTCGTCCCGATGGCATAGGCGCTGATTGTCAGCGCCAGAAGTGCGAGAGGCATGATCCTATCCTTTGAATGGATGCTGCATTGGCCAGCCCTCGAATTGGAAACAATCGATGCTGGTTGGTTGCGCTCAATATGAGCTAACAGCATTCCATTGATAATGGCCAGATTACGCTCAATATTTGTGAATTAAATTCACAGGCAGGTTAGATGCGGCTGCGGCGCCTCATCAATTGAGAAGACGCCGCATTCTATTGACAATAGTTGGGAAGATTAATCCCACTTCGGCGCCAGGTGGCTCGGATTAACAATGCGCCCATCCGGCTTGGCAAGTGCATGCAGCGCCTGCATTTCTTCGTTGTTCAATTCGAAATCAAAAATCTCGAAATTATTGCGTGCGCGTTCTTCATTGACCGTCTTGGACAGTGTGATGACGCCCTCCTGCTGAATCAGCCAGCGCAGGACGATCTGTGCTTCGCTCTTGCCCCGGTCTGCGGCAATCGCCTTGATAAGCGGATCGCTTAGAACTTTACCATCCGCCATTGCATAATAGGCTGTGATGCTCATGCCGCTCTCACGGGCAGCCTTCAGCACGATGCTCTGGTCGAGATAGGGATGATACTCCACCTGATTGGTAACGATCGGGGCTTTGCTCAGCTTGACTGATTCAGCCATGAGGGCGGAGCTGAAATTGCTGATCCCGATATTGCGAACTTTACCTGCATCGCGGACTTCGTTGAGTGCCCCAATACGCTCAACCAAGGGCACGTCGCTCTTTGGCCAATGAAGGAGCAAAAGATCAACATAGTCAGTCTTGAGCTTCGACAGGCTCTCATCAACGGATTTGATGAAATCATCATGCTTGTATTTGTCGACCCAGACCTTGGTGGTCAGGAATATATCGCTGCGCGAGACGCCTGAGTTTTTGATGGCCTCACCAACTTCGGCTTCATTACCATAAATCTGTGCCGTATCGATGTGGCGATAACCGATCTTCAGAGCAGCCGGAACCATGCGCAGCACATCGGCACCGGGCATGCGGAACGTACCAAAACCGATTGCCGGAATTTTTGCGCCATTGGCGTCTACATTAAACATTGTTGTTTCCTCTTGTTGGCGGCAGCTTCAAATATTTGGTGATCCAAAACTCCGTCTCATCACTTATCAACCTATATGGTATGAAACAGTTGCAATGGTAATTGCTTGTGATCGACCAGCTGTTGTGAAACTAATTCATAAATAGTATCGGAACCGCACCATGGATAATAGAGCCGGAGAAATGGACGTCTTCGTGACGGCGGTGGAACTGGACAGTTTTTCTGCCGCCGGCAGAAAGCTCGGCCTGTCGCCATCGGCTGTCAGCAAGATGATCCGGCGCATTGAGGACCGGCTTGGCACACGTTTACTCGTACGCTCGACGCGCTCATTGCAACTAACTCCTGAGGGCGAGATTTATCGCCAGCGTGCATTGCGGATTATCGCGGAAATAGAAGAGACTGAACGGGTTGTCGCCTCTGGCGCATCGGTTGCGCCGCGCGGATTGCTGCGGGTAAATTCCTCGGTCGCCGTCGGTCAATTCCTGATATTGCCATTAATGCCGAAATTTCTGGAACTCTATCCGGAAGTTGAACTTGATTTTACGCTGAGTGAGCGCGTGGTCGATCTGATTGGCGAGCGTGCCGATATCGCAATTCGTGTCGGCCCCATGCGCGATTCCAACCTGAAGGCGCGCAAGCTTTGCGAAAGCCGCAAGGTGGTTGTGGCATCGCCTGATTATGTTGCAAGGCGCGGCAGGCCCATGCAACCGGTCGATTTGCAGAAACATAATTGTCTCAACTTCAATTTTCGACGCGCGCTTGAGGAATGGCCATTTAAAAACCCCGATACGGGCGAAATTGAACGAATGGCTATTTCCGGCAATTTTCTCGCAAGCAGCGGCGCAATCGTGCGCCAAATGTGTCTTGCCGGATTAGGCATTGCGCGGCTTGGATATTTCCATCTTGCCAATGATATAGAGGCCGGTTGTCTGGAAGTCATTTTAGAGGAGTATAATGCTGGCGATATGGAGCAAATCAATGCGGTCTTTGTCGGCCATGATTATCTGGCGACCCGCGTGCGAACATTTATTGATTTTTTGGCGGAGAATATGCCGAAAGCATAGGAACCAAATTTAAAGACAATGCATTGTTGATAGGCTCAATATGCAATATGTGCTGTCTTTCGTGCCGGACGCAGGCGAAGATGCTATGATGACAGAAGAAGACAGCAAGACCGACAATGAAGGGGTCGCACGGCTCAAGCAGCATGCGGGTCTCGTTCAAAAGCTCGTAAAACAGGTGCCAGCGGCACTTGCCAACCCCGGCCTGACACTGGAACAGCTTTCCAAGCTGAATCGGCTTATCCAAAGAGGCATTGACGATTTCAAGAATGTTCAGACCTTGGTCAATGAACCCGGCCTTGAAGGAACCTATAAGCGCGCCGCCAGTAGTCTTGAGAAAATCTGGTTGCATCTATCATCTGCCACAGAGGCACGCATGAATGATCTGGCCAAGAATGAGAGTTATGAATCGGGCAGTGAAAAACCTGGTTAGAGCCTTTCTTGTTTAAACAGAACTGCTTCTGTTCGAAAAAGAAAGGCTATAGGTGGAATTATAAGTTTTTTTGGAACAATTATGCCTGTCGGCCTTTAACTTGTGGTGTTGAAGGAGACAGTAATGACAAGTCGCGTTGAAAAAATCGAAGCCTTGAAAAATCTCGTTGCAGAAGAAATCTCAAGCATTGTCGAGGCAGCGTACACTGATGAGGTCAGCGATCTGGATATGCTTACGAAGCACCAGAAGAGGCTGTCTGATCTTATCAAAATCTATCAGGCAGTCGAAATTGCCGAAACAAACAATAAACAGGGCACCTATAATCTGAGCAATATTCGTTAAGAGATTTTTGGCTTGTCCGGCCCGGTGCGCTTGCGATTTTTTAGGTTGAGTAAATTGCCTGAGAGGATCAGCGCGGCCCCGATAGCCGTGTAAATGTCGATGCTTTCTGAATAAACCAGCCAGCCGACGACTGCGGTAAGCGGAACACGAAGAAAATCCATGGGAATAACAACGGTGGCATCCGCATAAAGCAAGGCTTTCGCCATGCAGAAATGCGAGAATGTGCCGGTGAATGCAATGATAATGACCCATGGCATCACGTGCATACTTGGCCATTGCCATAAATGCAGCGCGGGCAAAAGCCCGATTCCGGACTGGATCACCAGCATCCAGAAAATGATTTTTACCGGGCTTTCCGTGCGGGTAAGCGATTTGACCATAGTGAAGGAAATACCAAAGGTGAAGGCCGCGCCAAGCACGATCAACTGACCGATTTCGACAGTTCCAATGCCCGGGCGGACAATGATGACCACCCCGATAATTCCAAGCACGATCGTTAGCGTGCGCCAGATGTTCAGCCGCTCGCCCAGAAACGCCACGGCCATGATTGCCGTCCATGCGGGCGTTGTGAATTCGATGGCAATGAGCTGCGCCAACGGGATCATTGAAAGCGCCATCAGCCATGCAAACTGTCCGGCATAATGGGCGGCATTGCGACCGAGATGCTGCCAGATGCGGTTTGTCCTCATCGCCCTGAAACCGCCCGACGAACGGATAAGCGGATAAAGCATGAAAAGGCCGATCAGCGAGCGCATTTCCATGATCTGAAAGACGTTCAGTTCCCTGGAGGCTTCACGGCCCGAAACCGCCATCAAAATAATGGCTGCAAGCGATCCCGCCATCCAGAACGCGGCCTTGATGTTCGAGGGCTGCACTTCCATGATTTTTAAGCGCGACCTTACTTTGCGTAAATGCTGGCGAAGTCGGCAAAACCTTTGACCTCAACAGGATTGCCCGATGGATCGCGGAAAAACATCGTCCATTGCTCGCCCGGCTCACCTTTGAAGCGCACGACTGGCGGCATGACGAAGGCTACATTGGCAGCCTTCAGGCGGTCCGCAAGCGAGTTCCAATCGTCGAGTGCCAGTATGACGCCAAAGTGCGGCATGGGAACCATATGGTCGCCAACTTTACCTGTATTCGTCGTCTCGAATGGTTTGCCAAGATGCAATGAAATCTGATGGCCGAAGAAATCGAAATCCACCCATGTATCCGTGCTGCGGCCCTCTTCGCAGCCGAGTATTTCACCATAAAAGCGACGTGCCTCATCAAGATCAGTGACGTGATAGGCGAAATGAAACAAGGAGCGCATGGGGATTTCCTGAAAGCATGGCGGGTATTTCAAGCTAGCAGTGTGGGTTGGGGCAGACAATGCAGAACAACCACAAATATAGTTTTTACACGCGGCAGAGGAACCAAAGTCGGCTTATGAGAGTTTCTGAGGGCTACACTCGTATTGATCCCGAAAACAGGAAATATGTAATGTCGATTTTGATCAGTCTTTTGATCACCGTTCTGGTGATTTTCCTCGTGCTCTATCTCATTCAGATGCTGCCATTGGATGGCCGTGCCAAGCAGATCATTCAGGTCATCGTTGTGGTGATCGGTATCATCTCACTGCTGCGCTATCTCGCAGTATTTTAAAGATTGGAGCGGGCGGGATTTATCCCGCCCTTTTCATTTGGTGCTTTGCGTGATCTGGTCTAACATCCAGTCGCGGAAGGCGCGGATTTTGGGGATATTTCGGCGCGATTCAGGATAGACCAGCCAATAGAAGTAGTCGGCATCAGAACCGACAATATCGAATGGTTGGATAAGCTGACCTTGTTGAATTTCGGATTGATAAAAGGCTGGGGTAAGAATTCCAACACCCATACCTGCCAAAACGGCTTTACCCTCCAGATGCTGATCACCGAAACGATTACGAGGGTCACCCCGCAGCTCAGGGTCAGCTATTCCCACAGCATTAAACCAAAGCTTCCACCAGTAATCACCAGCATCGAGAATTGGCAATTTCAGAAGATCATGAGGGGTTTGTATGCCTCCCACCGATTCGGCCAGTGCCGGAGTGAGCATGGGAGAAAAATCCGCCGCGAAAAGCTTGTGGCTCGTTAGCCCCGGCCACTTTCCCTTTCCCGATCTGATGGCAATATCTGCGTGCTGCCGCGAAAAATCGATTAACTCTTTACTGGACTGCAAGCGGACCGCCAATTGCGGATGTGCAAGCTGGAAAGATCCCAATCGCGGCACCAGCCAGTTGGAAGCAAAAGTCGGTATTGTATTGATAGTTAAAACGCCATCAGCATTTTCGCGGGTGGCGGCGATGGCAGCCCGCATCAGATCGAATGCTTCGGTGATTGCCGGAGCAAGGCGAATACCTACCTCGGTCAGCATGACTTGACGGGGTTTGCGCAAAAACAATTGCGAGCCAATCCGCTCTTCCAGAAGCTTGATTTGATAGCTGACAGCAGCCTGTGTCATGCCGAGTTCTTCGGCTGCCTTTGTAAAATTACCGTGCCTTGCGGCGGCTTCGAAGACCCGAAGCGAAGATAAGGGGGGAAGTTGCATCATCTGTCTCGCATAAGCTGTCCTTATGCATACTACTTGCCGTTTTGTTGGAAAACAACGGCGGAAAAGCGCATCTTGCCTCCAACAAATGGCCATTGGCCTTGCTAGGGCATTTCACCAAAACAGTGTCGCGGACGTGCTCTAGGTCTTTGCAATTTCGGACGAAAAACCTTCCCACCTTTCCTGGAATTGCTCAATTGGAGTTGAGGAAATGAACATGTCAAAGACGCATACGCCTTCCAGCCCGATATTGTCGAACTGGATGGGTTGGATCAAAGGACTGACAAATGGCGGTGCTGAAAAGCAGCCCGCTAACCATGTCAATTCTGACGATTTTTCCGAGCATATGTTGCGCGATATCGGAATTCTGGATGGTCGGCATTCAAAGGGTTATGAGCGCAGGCGTTTCATAGACGGCCTTCACGACGACCGGTTCAATGGATCGCTGTAGTAACGGTTATGAATCGAAATCAGTTTCGAGCTTGCGCTCAAGCTCGACAAGGTCATCGGGCAAAGGCATGCCCATGGCCTTTAGCTCGTTGAGGTGTTCACGCAGGGTCTCATGGATTTCATGCGCATCTTCTGGCCGCTTGACCATCTCTTCAACCAAAAGCGCGATCTGTGCCTTGATGTCTTCGAATGCCATGATCATTCCCTTTTCGTGTAAAAACCTGTCAATCCTATCAGACTAATCATGGCCGGAATATTGCGTATCTGAAACCTTTTCCATCCACTCGACTGTTTTACCATCAAGCGCTTCCTGCATGGCGATGTGAGTCATGAAGGTTGTTGCTCCAGCACCATGCCAATGCTTCTCGCCCGGTGGTATCCAGATTGTATCCCCTGCCTTGATCTCCCTGATCGCTTCGCCCCATACTTGAGCAAGTCCAGCGCCCGACGTTACATGCAGCGTCTGGCCAAGCGGATGAGTATGCCAGGCTGTACGGGCACCCGGTTCGAAGCGCACGGTAACGGCGCGCAATCGTGCCGGCTCTTCGGCTTCAATAATGGCATCTTGCCAGACCGTTCCGGTGAACCAGTCGGAAGGAGGGCGGCGCGACGGTATCGAGCCGTTCGGCATTATTTTCATGATTGCACTCCTGATTTTTCCGGGTATTCACAAGGATCGGCATTGAGGGGAAGTTGCGCCGCAGATGCCAGAATTGAATCCAGAAAACCGGGAAAGCGGCTTTCCAAATCCGCGCGCCGCAACGAAAGCAGGCGCTTTGTGCCTTCCGGGCGAACGTAAATAATGCCCGCCTCACGAAGCTTGCCGATATGATAACTCAAGGCGGTTTTCGAGCCGAGGCTTAAAAAATAACTACAGGTCATATTGCGTTCGTCTTCGCCAAATCTCGCAAGCATGGAGATGATCGTCAGGCGCGTTTCATCGCCTAGTGCCGTGAGAACAGCTGGCAGAGCGATTTCTTCGGGAGCAGGATGATACAGAGCATTCGTCATGCCTATTAATAGCAATTGGCAGGAGAGATTTCAATGTTCAATAATTATTGAACTTATCACTTGACTTTGATTTCCGGGAAGCGAATAGTTCAATAATCGTTGAACATTTAGGTGTTGACCATGGATATTCGTCTGGTCGGATTGGCATTGGGCACGTTTGCGATTGGCATTGAAGGCTTTGTTGTCGCTAGTTTGCTTCCCGAAATTGCCGGAGATACCGGGGTAAGCCTCGTTCAGGCAGGCTATCTGGTCGTAACCTATGCCTTCGCCTATGCCATTGGCGCGCCGGTCATTGCCGCCCTGACAGGTGCTCTCGACAGACGCGTCGTGCTGGCTGGCAGCGCATTGGTTTTCGTTCTTGGCGCGCTGCTCGTATCAATATCCCCTACCTATACACTGCTGTTGATTGCACGCTTGTTGATTGCGGTGGTTGCAGGGCTCTACGCCGCGACAGCGCAGGCAACGGCTGTTGCTATATCGGAGCCGCACCATCGCGCCAGAGCAATATCAGTGGTTGTCGGAGGAACCACTCTGGCAGTCGCATTAGGTGCTCCGCTCGGAGCCTTCATTAGTAGTTTTGCTGGCTGGCGCGGGACTTATCTTTTCGTTGCGCTCATCGGTGTTCTGGCAACTGTGATTGTTTGGCTATTGCTGCCGCGCGGCCTTTACGCAGACAAAATGACATTGGCAAAGCGCTTGAGTGTTATTCATCATCCGGGCTTGCTGCCTGCACTCCTGACGATGCTTCTCTATATGACCGGAGGATTTGTCGTCTATACCTACATTGCGGCGGTGGCAGTTGAGGGAACAGGCCTTGCCCGTGAATATATGCCGCTTGTCCTTTTGGCCTTCGGCATCGGCGCAGCATTGGGTAATTTTCTTGGTGGGCAGTTGGCGGACCGCTTCGGCGCGACGAAGACCGTGATCGCAGCCTCGGTTCTGAACGCGATTGCCCTGATGCTTGTCAGTTGGGTCATGACCTTGCCACAGGAAATTGCCGGCGCTGGCTTGATTGCGCTGATGGTGGTCTGGGGCTCTATCGCCTGGATGTTTCCGCCTGCACAGGCAAGCCGTATATTGGCAATAGCGCCCGAAAGTGCGCCGCTTGCCTTGTCGCTTAATTATTCCGCGCTCTATCTTGGCGTTGCCGTTGGATCAATGATCGGTGGACTGGTCATCGCCAATCTCGGTCTGGCCTATCTGGGCACAATTGGCGGTCTATTCCCGGTGCTTGGCCTTGTGGTGATGCGGCTGGCGCGCAGCCACAGGCGCGAGCGCCTGTCTATCGCTTGAGTAAATATGGGGGTGCAAGCGTTAAACTTGCGCCCTTGCTTCCCTGAAGGAGATCAGCCGTTTGCGATTTTCGTCCCAAAGAACGAGTTTCACACAACGCAGGCTTTCCATGATGGTAATGCGGCCAATATTGCTGAGTTCCGGATAGTCTTTCAGAACCTGAGGAAGTCTGTAGCAGGGCACCTTGCTTGACAGGTGATGGACATGGTGAATGCCTATATTGCCGGTTATCCACCGCAGGAAGCCTGGCAATATGTAATGCGACGAACCATGCAAGGCGGCTTCGTGAAACTGCCATTCCGGCGCGGATGACCAATGGGTTTCTTCGAACTGGTGCTGGACATAAAACAGCCAGATACCAGCTGCGCCTGCGAGAGCAACAATAGGCAAATGAATGAGCAGAAACGGACCAACGCCCACGAGCCACATCAGGAATATGGTGCAGACTGCGATGCCAAGATTGGTTGCCATGGTAGAAATCCATGGTTCAGCGCCGGATCGCATCATGCCAAAGGGCAATCTCTGCTTGAAGAAGAAGAGCCATACCGGGCCAATACCGAACATGACCGCCGGGTGACGATAAAGCCGGTAGCCAATCCGTCCCCAACGCGACAGGGCGCGATATTCGGCTACTGTCAGCGTGGTAATGTCGCCAATGCCGCGTTCGTCCAGATTTCCCGCAGAAGCATGATGGATAGCATGGCTGCGCCGCCAGTAATCATAAGGCGTCAATGTCAGCACGCCGATCACCCGACCAGTCCAGTTGTCCGTATGCCGGTGCGCGAAGAATGATCCGTGGCCGCAATCATGCTGAATCATGAACAGGCGCAGCAGAAAGCCCGCAGCCGGGACGATCAAAACCAAACCCCACCAATAACCATAATGGACAGCGGCCCAGCACAGAGCCCAGAAAATGGCAAATGGTATCAGCGTAACAGCCAGTTCAAAGGCGCTACGGCCTCTGTGAGGCTGGCGATACTGGCTAAGAATTTTAAGCCAGGGACGGGCATCAGCGCTTGTTACTGGGCCATTTTGTGGGGAAGAGGTTTTCATTCTCTATTATATGGCTGGTGCAATAGATCACGCAAGGTACGGTTTGAAAATAAAACGTTACTGCACAATCCGCCCGTATCTTACCAAATGAAGCCAATTGGAACCGCGATGAAATCCCGGCGTTTAACAACCATAGGGATGGTTCGCGTATTTGGTGGTACCCGTCAGTATGAGACTACGTTTTTGATTCTCCGTAGTCCGCTTGAAAATTATTATCGATTTAAGGTGATGTAATGGACCCGGTGCAATTGATTGTCGTCATGGCTTTTGACCAGGGAGATGCAGGCGAACTGTTTCCCGTTGGCGAGCCACAGCAATTCGAGACGAAAGACCGTGCAATTCGCACAGCCAAGGACCTGGCCTCAAAACATGCCGGTGTTATTGCCTGGGCGCGCGAGGCAAAGCCTGACGTCGGGGAATATGGCCCCCCAGAGGTCCTTTATACAGCCGGTGAAGTGCTTGAGCTTGAATGAATAAGACCAAACTGGTCTTTCGGGGGAGCCGCGTGGAACATTTTTGCACGGCATGAGTTCATGAGCACGGAGAAACGACGATGTTCATAAAATCTTTTACCATTGCTACGCTTATTGGCCTTTCCGGAATTGTCTTGTCCGGCTGCGTTGCTGATGATGGCGGCGGGTACTATGGCGGTTCGAGCGGCGGGTATAGCTCGGTCTACGTCGATAGCGGATATTACAACCGGGACAGGTATGATCGCTATCATCGCCGGGACAGGGATTGGCGCGAAAGCAGAAGAGATCGTGATTGGAAAGATCGTCCAAGACGTGACCGCGAAGACAGAGGCGAGCGTCGTGACTGGGCCGACCGAGGCGAAAACAGGCCGCGGCCACCGGTCGTAGCGCAGCCAGAGCGTCCAGTCCGGAATGAACAGCCTGACCTTCAGGAAAATCAGAATCAAATCGGAAACAAGCGATATTTGCGGCGTATGCCAGGGTTCTCGGATCGCAATTAAGGTTTTTGAACTTCAGGAAGTGATGAGACCGAGGAGGGGAAGCATGTCGAAATAAGGCGTGCTTCCCTTGTTTTTTAGCGCGTTATTTCCGCATTGGTGCGGTGCCAGCCAAAAGGGAATGAAGGCATTCCCGTCATTACATCGTAATTCTGGTGCCGTGAATGAGGATCAATGTCCACCTGCCGTCACGCAAGGACCAGACCCGGCTATAGGCAAGCTTTTCAGAAAAACCCTCGCCATAATAGGTTCCGGTAAGTTTACCGAACCAGGTGACTGCTGCCGCATTTTCCAGAAGTTTTACAGACCGATCCACCACGTCAATCTGATCAAGTTTAAGGATGTTGCCCCGATGGAAATCGAGATTCTCCTGCTTGTTCAATTTACGCCCGAAAGGATCAATCGCAATAAGGCTATCATTAAGATACTCGTCCAATAGGGCGATATCGCCGGACAGCATTGCCTTGTGCAGATTATCCTCAAGCTGCTCAATATCAGGGATGGAGAAGTTCAAGTCGGATTCCAGTGTCATAATGAGCTCTGTTGTTGGCGAGCCATAATTGCCCAATCAACGATAATCGCATGCCGATTAAGGTCTGGTGAACAAGATGGGTAGGCTCCCGATGATGGCAAGCAAGGCATGCCGTCTTGCCGTACATATTGCAACACTAATCTTGGCGTTTTTGTTCCAACCATCTTTGGAAAGTAGCAAATGCCGTTGCTCCTTTCTCTGAAATTCGCCCAGCCTTGCCTAAGCTATTCAACTTTTTGACAATGGCCGATTGTTGTCTAGAGGTGTATGACAAATCTTTTGCTCCACTCAAGGACATTCCGCGTGTTTGGCAAACCCATGCATCGGCAGGTCTTCCTGCTGGCGAGCGCGCAGGCGCTCTTTCAAACGGTTTCTGTACTCGTCGTAACGGTCGGTGCGCTGGCTGGCGGTCAGATTGCCTCGCGTCCGGAACTGGCGACTATGCCCATCGCCGCCATGTTTTTGGGTACGGCTGCCATGACATTTCCTGCATCAATGTGGATGGCACGGGTTGGGCGGCGAACCGGCTTTATTGCCGGGGCGCTGCTGGGCGTCCTTGGCGGCCTTTGTGCAGCACTTGGTATCTGGATGGGTTCACTGTTGCTTTTGGCCTGCGGCACATTCCTGATTGGCGGCTATCAATCTTTCGCACAGTTCTATCGTTTCGCCGCAAGCGAGGTGGCGGATGAGACGTTTCGGTCGCGGGCAATCTCGCTGGTGCTTGGCGGCGGTGTCGTCGCGGCATTGGCAGGGCCCACGCTTGCTCGCCTTGGAGGGCCTCTGCTTCAGCCGGATTATGTCGGTTCATTTCTGATCCTGGCACTGGTTTCCCTGATCGCGGCCGGTACACTGCTCGGACTACACGTTCCCAATGTCCGGATAACGCATAGTGATGCGGAAAAGGGACGATCATGGGCGCAGATCGTCACCCAGCCAGTCTATCTCGTCGCACTTTTTGGCGCGGTGACCGGATATGGCATCATGATTCTTGCTATGACAGCAACGCCGCTTGCCATGGCCCATCATCATCACGACCTTCCGACGACGGCGACCGTCATTCAACTTCACGTGCTGGGCATGTTTCTGCCGTCCTTTTTCACTGGCTCGTTGATTGCGCGTTTCGGCGTGCTGCGTGTCATGCTGACGGGGGTGATTCTTTTCGCCGGTCATGTAACCATGTCATTGACGGGAACCGGCTTTGCCTCCTTTGCGAGCGCCCTCGTTCTGCTCGGAATAGGCTGGAACTTTCTCTATATTGGTGGCACGACACTGCTTACCAGCAGCTATACGCCGGCTGAAAAAGGTCGAGCACAGGCGACCAATGACATGACGATTTTTGCCTGCGGGCTTGCTTCATCGCTAGGTTCCGCAGTGCTGCTTGAGTTCTTTGGGTGGCAGATGCTGAACCTCTTGCTACTACCTTGGATGGGTGCAGCGGCTCTTGCCTTGATCTGGCTTGGCTGGAGACAGCGCAAAACTCTGCACTCAACCACGATCATCAGATAATAGTCAAAAGCGTCAGAAAGCCTAAAAATTGGTGCGTCCTGAGTACATCGTCTGATGTAAAATGGCGCACCCGACAGGATTCGAACCTGTGACCTCTGCCTTCGGAGGGCAGCGCTCTATCCAGCTGAGCTACGGGTGCATGAGGCTGCGATAGCTCGCATGCGCGAAGCGGTTCTAACCGATGCGCGCCAAGGCTTCAATGGCGAATTTTGGATTTGAACGCTATTAAGAGTTCTGGCGCTCTCATTGGCGCTGCGCTGAATTGGAGGAGAAATTATGATCACACTTGGTCCAGCACTGGCCTTCGTGAAGACCTGGACGGCGCAGAACGTCCGCCCTGATAATCTTGATGATGCGGAACAGCGAGGAGAGGAGCTTGCGCGCGCCTTGCTCGCCGATGCAAAGGATGCTGGCTATGACGAGGCGGAGATCGAAGAGGCAATAGGGGACGATGTTGTTGATTACATGATCGAGGCTCTTGGCAAGGCGGGCGATCCGAAAGTCGGCGGGGTTTAGACGCCCCGCAGGGCATCCTGGCTTTCAACGCCGCCGTCTTATCCCGTTTGAGTCAAAATATCAGCAAGGCGGGCTGCCTGTGGTGTGAGGTCACTGAAGCGACGCGCACAGAGGCACAGGCGGCGTGCGGCCCAATCATTGCTGAGAGGAACTATCCTCAATTTGCGCGTGCGAGAGGCCTTGCGTGCCGCCCCTTCCGGGACAATGGCAATTCCGACATTATTCGAAACAAGTTGGCTGACGGTTTCCAGCGTTGTGACGCGGACGCGAAAGTTGAGATGCCGTCCCAGCTGCGCCGCCCGCCGGATGATGTGCTCCTGTAAGGCATTGCCGATGTTGAGGCCGATGAAGGGTTCGTTTACCGCTTCCTCGAAGCGGATCGAGCGGAGGCCAGAAGCAAAGGGGGAATTATGCGCTGCGATGATTGCGAGGCGGTCGGTGCAAAAGGGCCGTTGTTCGAGATTCGACAGATCGGCCCAACTGGCAGCAATGCCAAGATCCGCATAGCCATTGACCAGCTTTTCAGCAATCAGGTGGCTGGGATGTTCCTCAAGGTCCACATCAATATGAGGATTTGCCACGAGAAAAGTCGATAGAAGTTCAGGTAGAGACTGTGTAGCCGCCGCCGTATTGGCCAGTAGACGAATGCGCGCCCTGAGGCCACTGGCATGTTCACCCAGATCGCCAGCCATCGCCTCAATCTGGTTCTGGATTGTCCGTGCGTGGTGAAGGAGCGTATGGCCTGCCGAGGAAAGTGTGACGCCGCGCCGTTTTCGCTCGACGAGCAGCACTTGTAAAGGGGCAATTACTGGCGGGGCCATCCTTCAAGCTGCTTTTTCGGCGCCTCTGGACAATGATGGCGGGCGTTGCAGCAGGCACCGTTACAGGAAGCGGTTGGCTGACAGGCGGTCACACCGCAATTGCGCTATCCGCCCTTGGTGCAGCTTTGGCAGTCTATGCGATACTCGGATTGCTGCGTGTCAGATTTCAGGTGAGGGCGCACCTGTTCTTCATGAACAATGGCACTATCAAGGGCAAATCCATCTTGCCGGAGGCTGGGTGAAAGAAGCAACGACGCCCAAGACGCTCAAAGGCGGCAAAAAGCTTGATTACGGCTATATGTGGGCAAGGAGCCGATTGATCCAAACGTGTTCTTTGATGCCGTCGTTGCAGAATTGAAGAAGTCATAGATCAGAGCTGGCTTATTTGGCAAAAAATACTCCCGCTTTTTACAGCGGGAGTATTTTTTTAAGGGTGGGTGCCTTGTTTTTTACGCAATTCCGAATGCTAAAACCGGTTTCCACTTTTGCTGGAATTGCTCTAGATCAGTCGATGTCGAATGACACGCCTTGGGCGAGTGGCAAGGCCTTGGAATAGTTCACAGTGTTGGTTGCGCGGCGCATATAGGCTTTCCACGCATCCGAGCCGGATTCGCGTCCGCCGCCAGTTTCCTTTTCACCACCAAAGGCACCGCCAATTTCAGCGCCGGATGTGCCGATATTGACATTGGCAATGCCGCAATCCGAACCGTCCGGGCTGAGGAAGCGTTCGGCTTCCTGCAAATTGAGCGTGAAAATCGATGATGACAGACCAGCGCCGACGGCATTGTGCTCGACGATAGCTTGATCGAAATCGCTATACTTCATCACATAGAGGATCGGCGCGAAGGTTTCTTCAACGACAGGTCCGGTCTGTTTTGGCATTTCAATCAGGGCAGGGCGCACATAATAGGCGTTGGCATGCTCTGTTTCGACGCGTGTTCCGCCAGTAACCTTGCCGCCATGCGCAACAGCTTCGCTGATTGATTTTTGCATATGGTCAAATGCCGCCTTGTCGATCAATGGGCCAACCAAAGAAGGCGTATCAAGCGGGCTGCCGACGGAAACGCTTTCATAGGCCTTTTTGAGACGCGGGACGAGCGTGTCATAAACACTCTCATGGACGAACAGACGGCGAAGCGTGGTGCAACGCTGACCGGCTGTTCCCATGGCTCCAAAAGCAATGGCACGCAGCGCCATATCGAGATCAGCTGATGGGCAAACAATACCGGCATTATTGCCGCCCAGCTCAAGGATTGAACGGGCGAAACGCTTGGCCAGACGCGGACCAACTTCGCGGCCCATGCGTGTGGAGCCCGTGGCTGAAACCAGTGCCACTTTCGGATGGTCGACAAGGGCTTCACCGATCGTGCGGTCACCCATGAGCGTTTGCGCAAGTCCTGCGGGAACGTCACCGAAACGCTTGGCGGCGCGATCAAAAATTGCCTGACAGGCGAGACCGGTCAGCGGTGTTTTTTCTGAAGGCTTCCAGACAACGGAATCGCCGCATACGAGGGCAAGTGTCGTATTCCACGCCCAGACAGCGACTGGAAAGTTGAAGGCAGAAATAACGCCAACGACGCCGAGCGGATGCCAGGTTTCCATCATGCGATGGCCGGGACGTTCCGTGGCAATGGTGAGACCATAGAGCTGGCGCGAAAGACCAACCGCGAAATCGCAGATATCGATCATTTCCTGAACTTCGCCCAGACCCTCTGACGGGATTTTGCCAGCTTCGATGGAAACAAGGCGGCCAAGGTCATTCTTGTGCGCGCGCAGTTCTTCACCAAAAAGGCGTACCAGTTCACCACGTTTCGGTGCTGGAACAAGACGCCATTCGCGGAAGGCGGCGTCAGCAGCTTCGATTGCTTGTGCAGTGTCTGCGGCGGAGTGAACTGCAACATCGGCAACTTTTTCACCGGTAACCGGGCTGAATGAAGCCATTGTGCCGCCCGTATAAGCCGCGTCTGCGACGCCGAGCTTGGAAAGGAGTGTCTTTACTTCCTGAGCAATAGTCATCTTGCTTACCTTTTTATTATCTGTCGAATGAGCTGACCGGCTTTTATCAGTCGGTGCGGATTATTGAAACGATCTAGCTGGCAAGGGCGACCGGGCGCAATTGCTGTAAACAGGCTTCGATGGAAGCGTTCTCAAGATTGGCATAGTGCTCGAATTCATCAAGGACCGGACCACCGAGGTGGAGTTCAAACTCTTGCTGGCTCGGGCTTGCCGCAAAGTTTTGAGCAGTTGTATCTCCAAGGTTTGACTGGAAGATACCTGCTGCGCTAACGGGCAAGAAATCCTCATAGACAATGGGATCGAACTGCACCGCACCCTTGCGGATAAGATCTTCAAGATCGTCGCCACGAATTGTCGAGCCAGCAACCGGCGTATAGCGGAAATAGCCGAGTTTCTCCGTGCGAATGGTTGCCCAATCATCGGGGAAGTCTTTAAAGGCATCGTGCAGGGCATCAATATAGGCTTGCGCGTTGGAGCCATCTGCCGCCGGACGAATGACCTCGCGTGACTTTGTCAGCAGCCGGTCATATAGCGCGCGGCCCTTTGGCGTGAGAGCAATACCGCGCTGTTCGATTTCACCGAAACGTGCAGTGTGGGAGCCTTTCTCCCAATTGCCTTCAGCATTGACGAAGGAAACGCTCTCCTCCAATGCCTTGAATGATGTCTGGCGCAAAAGGATGGGGCAATTGCGCGTGGGCGGCCCCTCAATGACCGCCTTGGGCGAAATGCCATTGGCTGGCATCAATGCCTGAACAGCATCAATATCGAGAGTGCGGGGTGTCAGATGGTTGATGTGCGGTCCCTTGAAGGACACAACATCGGCAATCAGGCGGTGGGCATCGTGCAGACGCCGATAGAGGTCGTTGCTGACGCTTGCATGGTCATGCCAGCGGAACGTTTCGAGTATTTCTGTTACGAAGGATGTGGCATCAGCTGCGTCAAGCCCGCCATTCATTTCAGCCTTTTCGAGAAGCGAAATAGCCTTTGCCGTAAATATCTGACGGGCATCAAGGGTCTTGCGCGCCTCTTCGCGCAACTCCGCATCTTCGATAAGATCAAGGCGCAATAAGGAAGTGAAGACCCGGAAAGGATTGATCTTCAAGGCCGCATCGCCAACGGGACGGAATGCGGTGGAATGTACCGGTACACCGGCCTCACTCAGGTCGTAATAACCGACAGGATACATTCCCATGACCGCAAAAACGCGGCGGAGCATGGAAAGCTCGGCTGGGGTTCCAACGCGAATGGCGCCGTGACGCTCTTCCGATATACGTTCAAGCGTGTCGGTTTGCTCAAGGCGCTGCGCCATTTCGGGCGAGGCCGCGAGGGTTTTTGCGTTCACTTCGGCAACCAGTGACAGCAATGTTCCATAAGCAGGCACTTCAGTGCGATACATGGAAGACATGGCCGAAGAGAAGGACGCCCGGATCGCATCCGGCGAAAGAAACGTCGATGAATTCATAATGATCGATTCCGCATTGAATTTGGACAGCAAATTTTTCCCTGTCATGCTCAATATGGATTATACAGATTATCGGCCCCCACGTATTACGACGATTCAAACTTGGTTGATGCGAGAATAGAATGAAGTTAACGAGACGCCTGATCCCCGACATCGATATTCTTCAAACATTCGAATGTGCGGCCCGCCATGGCAGTTTCACCCAGGCGGCAAAGGAGTTGAGTCTCACACAAAGTGCCGTGTCGCGGCAATTGAGCGAACTTGAAAACCAGATCGGCGTGCTCTTGTTCGAGCGCATACGTCAGAGGGTTGTATTGTCGGATGCGGGACAGAAGTTTTTGCCAGAGGTCAGGCGTCTGCTTGGTTTGACGGAAGAAACAATGTTGCGCGCCATGGCTGCATCGCAATCTGCATCATCATTGAGCATTGCGACATTGCCGACATTTGGCAGCCGGTGGCTCATGCCAAGACTGCCAAATTTTTTGAATGATCATCCGGAAATGGCGTTAAGCGTCGCATCCCGCTCCCAGCCGTTTGATTTTGATGAAGAACCTTTCGATCTGGCAATCCATTATGGCCAACCGGTTTGGGCGCATGCCACATGCACCTATCTGTGCAGCGAAATGATTGTCCCTGTTGGCAGCCCGGAATTATGCCGCGCCAATCCTGTTGATACGCCTGCCGGATTGGCAAATTCGGCACCATTGCTGCATTTATCCACGAGGCCCAAAGCCTGGGCGTCATGGTTTGAAACCCAGCAAGCCGAAGTTATCAGCCCCTATAAGGGACATCGCTTTGAGCATTTCTCCATGGTCATAGAGGCCGCATTGGCTGGATTGGGATTTGCATTGGTGCCGCGCTATCTCATCGAAAAGGAATTGGAGACGGGTCGTCTGCTGGTGCTTTTCGATCAACCCTTGCAGACCGAAAACAATTATTATCTGGTCGTGCCAGAGCACAAAAAAGAGAATCCTCTGGTGCAAAGCTTTATAAGTTGGACTGCAGCACAGGTAAGGGGCCAGCAAGCTGATATGTCAGTCATTCGCTGACCGCATCATGTAGTCTTGGAATTTCATTTTCGTGGAATGAAACCCGATCTATAACGACTACCAATACAAGAATGCTGGCGAAACGGTGATGCTATGCTTAACGACGAACATTCGCACGGCCTATGGGAGAAAACCGCGCCTCCCGCTCCAAAAACCGAGCGCTTGCATGGCGATATTTCCGTTGATGTTGCCGTAGTCGGCGCTGGCTTTACCGGCCTTTCGGCAGCATTGCATCTTGCGGAAGCAGGAAGCAGGGTCGCGGTTATCGATGCAATTGACATTGGTTTTGGTGGTTCAGGCCGCAATGTTGGTCTGGTCAATGCAGGCATGTGGGTCATGCCAAATGATTTGCCTGCTGTGCTTGGGCAATTGCATGGCGAGCGCTTGCTTGAACTTCTGGGCAATGCGCCGCAATCCGTTTTCAATCTCGTAGACAAGCATCAGATCGAGTGCGAGCTGGAGCGCAAGGGAACCTTGCATTGCGCCGTGGGCAAAAGCGGGATGAAGCAGCTCGAACAGCGCGCAGAACAATGGCAGGCGCGTGGCGCGGCTGTTCGTCTTCTGGATGCGGCGGAAACGGCTGCCAAAGTAGGGTCGAGCGCCTATAGCGGCTCACTTCTGGATAATCGCGCAGGTACAATTCAGCCGCTCGGCTATGTGCGCGGCTTGGCGAAAGCCGCGCAGGCGGCAGGCGTTGCGATCTATACGGGCACAGAAGTGAAGGCGACGGAAAGATCAGGATCACGCTGGGCCGTGTGCACGCCCTCGGGCACCATCTCCACCGACTGGGTGGTCATTGCCACCAATGCTTATACGACATCGCCATGGCCTGCGCTCAGAGCCGAACTATTGCACCTGCCATATTTCAACTTCGCCACCACGCCATTGCCGGAAAATATACGTGACACGGTTTTGCCGGAACGTCAGGGCGGTTGGGATACAAAGGAAATTCTCAGCTCATTCCGGATGGACCGTGCCGGACGCCTTGTTTTTGGAAGCGTCGGTGCGTTACGCGGAACAGGAATGGCTGTTCACAAGGCTTGGGCTGCAAGGTCGATTCGAAAGCTCTTTCCTCAGATCAAGGATGTCACTTTCGAAGCTGGCTGGTACGGCAAGATCGGCATGACAAGTGATAATCTTCCAAGGTTCCACACTCTCGCGCCCAATATTATAAGCTTCAGTGGCTATAATGGCCGCGGCATTGCTCCGGGTACGGTTTTTGGGCGCCTCCTTGCCGAACATATTGCTGGCAAAGTCAGCGAAGCTGATTTGCCCCTTCCTGTGACCGAGCCGAAAGAGGAGGGGATGCGAAGCCTGCGCGAGGGCTATTACGAGATAGGCGCGCAATTGGCGCATCTGGTCGGTAATCGGATATAAAACAGCTGCTTGCCATTCGGCGCATACCAACCTATCTCTATTTAATGGATAGCAAGAAGCCGGCGCGGCCAATCAAGCCAAGCGTCTCAGCAAGCATTCTGGCAGCGGTCAGAAATCGCAAGAAGCGCCCTACAGGCGTGACCCGTGTCGTGCGCAATGATTTGCTGATTGCCTCTTACAATGTTCATAAATGCGTTGGGATCGACAAGAAATTTGATCCGGACCGCATCGCACACGTCATCAGTGAAATCGGCGCGGATGTCATCGCCATTCAAGAGGCTGACAAGCGTTTTGGTGAGCGAACCGGTCTGCTTGACCTTGCGCGTTTGCACCGTGAAAACAGCCTTGTTCCCGTGCCCGTAACGTCGCTTCATCCCAAAGGTCATGGATGGCACGGCAACCTTCTTTTGTT
Source organism: Hyphomicrobiales bacterium (assembly GCA_900473335.1). Classification (GTDB taxonomy): domain Bacteria; phylum Pseudomonadota; class Alphaproteobacteria; order Rhizobiales; family Rhizobiaceae; genus Phyllobacterium. The sequence goes on from UCNP01000041.1 coordinate 31,153, forward strand.
CAGGGAAGGGGTTGTGCGTCATGTGCAGCAGCTCGTCCTGCCGGGACTGGAGCCGCGGGGCGCATTGGTTGTCGACATTGATCTTGTTGCCGGACCTTTACGGATAATCGCTGCCCATTTCGGACTATTGAGGCATTCGCGCCAGCAGCAATCGGAAGCCATTTTAAGGGCCGTGAATGCCGATCCTTCGCGGCCAACGCTGTTGATGGGCGATCTGAATGAATGGCGCATTGGCAAGGGTTCTTCCTTACATTTCTTATCGCCGATCTTTGACCCGGTAAAAAATGCCGTGCCAAGCTTTCCGTCACGCTTTCCGGTATTGGCGTTGGACCGGGTATTGGGGCATCCTCATAGTCTGGTGACAACTATCGAAGTTCACGACACGGCCCTTGCGCGGGTTGCTTCGGACCATCTACCAATCAAGGCCTATGTCGATTTGAAATCGGCCATAGCGGAGGCCGGATTTGTCAAAGATAGGGTGAGCCGAGCCAGATAATCCGGTTGAGCAGCCGTTCCCAGAATGAACGGGCACGCAGATGCTGGAGCAGCACAGGCTTTGCATTATCCAATGCCTTTTGAACCAATCCTTCGACCTTGGATGCAAATTCGGCATCCATGACCTCAAGGTCCACTTCGAAATTCAGGCGCAGCGATCTAGGGTCGAGATTGGATGAGCCCACATAGGCCCAAACGCCGTCAACTGAAAGCAGCTTCGAGTGATTGAAGTTGCCGCTGGCGCGCCATATCCGGCAGTGACTTTTCAATATCTGATCGAACTGTGCAGTCATGGCGCGGTCCACCAGTTTGAGATTGTTGTTGGATGGAATGACAATATCCACTTCGACACCACGCCTCGCCGCCGTGACCAAGGCGCTGATCAACTCCCGATCCGGCAGAAAGTAGGGCGACATGATGCGGATATGGCTTTGCGCTATGGAGAAAGCACCCATGAGCATTTTGTGATTGGCTTCAAGGCTGCGGTCAGGACCGGAAGGCACGGCGCGGATAAATACCGGTTCGCCGGATTGCTTTTCCGGAGGAGCAATGTGCCAGGCTTCACCCGTCAAGGCTTCATTGGTTGCAAACCGCCAATCCTCAGAGGCTATGTGAAAAAGATCAGTGACGATGGGGCCTGTCAAACGGAAATGCGTGTCGCGCGCATTGTCCTCTCCGGCAACTTCCGCTGAAAAGCCTGCACGAATATTCATGCCGCCGGTGAAAACCACCTTTCCGTCAACGACAAATATTTTGCGGTGCGTTCGAAGATTGGCATAGGGGAGGCGAAGGCCGACAATGATATTGCCGTTAAACACATCCACCTTGACGCCGTGCTTTGTAAAATAGCCGACAATGCTGGGAATGGAATAACGTGCGCCGACGGCATCAATCAGAACCCGAACTTCCACGCCGCGCTTTGATGCAGCGATAAGCGCATCCGCAAGGCGCAGGCCGATCTTGTCGCGGTCAAATATATAGGTTTCGACGAGGATGCTTCGCTCTGCTGAAACCACGGCTTCAAGCATGGCCTGATAGGCCTCGTCTCCGGTTTGAAGCATGGTGATACTATTGCCGGTAGTCAGGCGACAGCGACTGACGCGGTCGCCCAAAGTCTTCATTGCCGCAAGACGTTTTTCGAAATGCGCCAGAACATGTTTATCGGTCGCATCAAAACGCGGCAGATTGCCTTGGCCGATCTCGTGTAAAAAGGCGCGCTGTGACGAAATGGATGAACGGCGTATCCGGTTAATCCCTGCGACCGCATAAATAAGTGCGCCAATCACCGGCGAAAGAATGATAACGCCGACCCAGCCAATAGCAGCCCGCACTTCCTCTTTGGTCATTGTGGCATGCACTGCGGCAGGTACGCCCAGAACAATCGACAGGACGAAGAAAATTTGTGGCCAATAAGCGGGGAGGTACTCAGACATTGCACATGAACTTCATGTCATGAAATCGAGCCGCGGCGGGATCGCCATTCAGCCAGCGAGACGGGTTGATCCGGGATGCGGATTTCAAAACTCGTTCCGGCTCCTTCGTGTTCGCGCAACTCGATAGTCCCGCCATGGGCGCGGACAAGTTCGTGAACAATGGCAAGGCCAAGGCCAGTGCCGCCCGAACGGGCCGAGCCTTTGAATGCAGTAAAGAGATTTTCGCGCGCTTTTGGCGGCAAGCCTGGGCCGGTATCATCTATGCCAATGATTGATGTCGTGCCGATTTGCCCTGCCGTGATTGTCAATCGTCGCACCAGTGAGGGGTCGCTACGGGTGTCTCCAAGCATCGCCTGAACAGAGTTTCGGCAAAGGTTGGAAATGATTCGGAAAAACTGGTCCGGGTCCACATCGACCTCGAAGGTCTCCGGCACCAGATTATTGAACTCTATGGCTGGTTTCAGTTCGGTGCCGATCTTGGTATCAAGATCAAGCATTTCTTCCACATCATTGACGAGAGCATGGAGCTTGAGCCTGCGCCTTTGCGGTGGTGCTTCCTGCGTCCCGCCATAAGCAAGAACAGTCTGCGAATAATTGATGGCGCGGTCAATTGTGCGCACGAGCTTGGGAATGAAACGCTGTATGGCGGGATCGCTGGTATTGGCGAGGTGATCGGAGATCAATTGGGCAGAGGCGAGAATGTTACGCATATCATGATTGATCTTTGAGACAGCAAGACCAAGATCCGCCAGATGCTTCTGTTCGGAGAGGGTGCGTTGCAGCCGGTGCTGCATATCGGCAAGTTCACGCTCTGCAATACCCAGCTCATCCTCCCGTTTTCCGGGTACGATGATACGCTGAGGGTCATCAGGCTGCTGCGCAAAGGCAAGCATATTATCGCTCATTCGCTGTATAGGGCGAATGAGCAGGCGGCTGATGGCGAGGAAAACGAGACTGGCTGTAATGACCGAGATGAACAAAGAGATAAGGGCGACGTTGCGCGCATAGAGCAACATGGCATTACGCAGGGGCGCATCGGATGTGAGAAGCTCGATCACCTTTCCAGTGTCGCCCACAGGGCCGTAAACCCGGATGATACGATCTCCGCCATTGATAAGCTCGTCAAAGGCACCCCGGATCAGCGTCAGCGGGTCAGTGACCGTGATATCGATATGTTTGTCGACCTTTGATGGCATATCGGATACGGCGAGCAATCGGGAAGCGCCATTTTCCTTCAAGGCGATCGCCTTCGTTCCTGTCGCTAGCAAGACATCATCCTGCACCGATTGCGGGACATCTTTGGTGTCGCTGGCGGCCAGGACCACGCTGGCGGCAGCGACCGTATTGAGCCTGTCGGAGAGCCAGCGCATGCGCATATCTGCGATGGTTGGAACGAAGATCATGATTTCAGCAAGCAGGCCAAAAAGAAGCGTCAGACGCAGCAATTTGCCGGAAAGACGCTTGAGCACAGGCAAACGCCTTCCCGCACTCATTTGCGGACTTGGCTCCGGCTCTTGTTGACTGGCGACCATAGATGCTCCATTGACCCTACATGGTGTAGGTCAAATGCCCATGCCATACAATAAATCACTTGTCCGAATTTGCCTATTTTTGAATCACGTCCATCAATTGACTTATAGGCTTGCCGCATCTATAAGCCGCCCACGTCCGGGTTGACCGCCCCGCGTGACGTTTTATCAACGGTGTATTTTTAATATGCTAACGGCGGTCCTGATATGCTCCTGTCATAGAACAGACCACAAGAAGGGCCGCACACCGCGGTATTTAACAAATGAAGCGTACTTATCAGCCATCCAAGCTTGTCCGCGCACGTCGTCACGGGTTTCGTGCCCGCATGGCAACGGCAGGCGGCCGCAAGGTTATTGCAGCGCGTCGCGCTCGCGGTCGCAAGCGGTTGTCGGCATAAGTCATTCCGCGCGATTTCGTGCGGGTGGCCAAAGTTGGCACTAAAGAATGAATGAGCAAAAGCCACTCCGCCTTCGCAAGAGAGCGGAGTTTTTGGCTGTCCGTAATGGGGAAAAGCGCCGCGGTGCTTATTTCCTTGTTGAAGTCAAACAGCGGGACGACCAGGATGGTCCCACCCGTGTAGGCTTTACGGTCACCAAGAAAAACGGAAACGCTGTTGTCCGCAACCGCATAAAACGCCGCCTGCGAGAAGCTGTGCGCGTCAATGTTGCTGATGACATGGCTGCCGGAACCGACTATGTGATCGTTGCCCGCCCTGACGCGCTGAAAGCGTCGTTTGCGGACTTGACCCGGGAACTCTCTAAACGGGTTGCCAAGAAATCAATGACCCGGCGTTCGCCCAAGCCCTGACAGGCATGAATGAACCCGGTCCCGACTGGATTAGACCAAGGACTGACAATGGAAACCAACCGTAATTTCTTCATCACCATTGCCTTATCCATTGTGATCCTGACACTTTGGCAAGTGTTCTACATGAACCCCAAAGTCGAGCAGCAGAGAGAGCAAGCCCAGATCGAAGCCACGCGGCAAGGCCAGACGCGTGTTGACGGGCAGGCGAGTACGCCAGCGGGAACCAATGCGGACGGTTCGACAAACCTTCCATCATCAACTCCGGCAGCGCCGGGTGCGAATATTCCTGGCCAATCCCCGGAAGCAGCGCAGACGGGAACTTTGACCCGCGCCGCAGCACTGGGCCAGACAAGCCGTATTCAAATCGATACGCCGAGCCTGAGCGGTTCATTAAGCCTGACAGGCGCGCGTCTGGATGATTTGCAGCTCAAACAATATCACGAGACTGTCGATGACAGCTCGCCGACGATCCAGCTTCTAAGCCCTTCACAAATGGCTGATGGCCAATTTGTCGAGATCGGATTTACCGGCAATGAGACGACAGGAACAGTGCCCGGCCCGAGCACAGTCTGGACAGTTGAAGGCAACAACAAGCTGACGCCGACAACACCTGTCACACTGGCCTTCACCAATGAAAAGGGTCTGACATTCAAGCGTACAATCAGCGTTGATGACAATTACATGTTCACGGTGAAAGATGCCGTGACCAACGGAACTCAAACGCCTATCTCATTGGCGTCCTATGGTCGTGTAACCCGCTTCTCCAAGCCCCTGCATGCAAGCACCTACGTCATTCAGGAAGGCCCTATTGCCGTGACCAACGGCAAGCTGCTTGAATATAAATTCGCAGCCATTGAAAAAGAAAAAGAAGTTTCACCGGAAAAGACCAATACCGGTTGGATAGGCATAACCGATAAATATTGGGCCGCGGCGCTGATACCATCATCGGCAAAACCATTTCAGCCACGCATGTCCTATTTCGACAATGGCCGTCCCCTGTACCAGAGCGACTACCTTTCCGACGCAACGACGATTGAGCCGGGTCAATCGACAAGCATCGAAAACATGATTTTCGCGGGCGCCAAGGAAGTTGGCAAGATCAGCGCCTATGAAAAGGACCGCAATATTCCCCAGTTTGATCTTCTTATCGATTGGGGCTGGTTCTACTTCATCACCAAGCCGATGTTTTACCTCATCGATTGGCTTTACAAGGCAATCGGCAACTTTGGCGTGGCCATTCTTGTCGTGACGGTTCTTCTGAAAGCGCTCTTCTTCCCGCTTGCCAACAAGTCCTATGCATCAATGGCGCGCATGAAGCTCGTGCAGCCAAAGATGACCGAAATCCGTGAGAAATATGCGGATGACAAGGTTAAGCAGCAGCAGGCTATGATGGAATTGTACAAGACCGAGAAGATCAATCCGATCGCCGGTTGCTGGCCGATTCTTATCCAGATTCCCGTGTTCTTCGCGCTCTACAAGGTGCTTTATGTCACCATTGAAATGCGCCATGCGCCATTCTTCGGCTGGATTCAGGATTTGGCCGCGCCAGACCCAACATCGATCTTCAACCTCTTTGGTCTTATTCCTTGGGCGGTTCCCGCATTCCTGATGATCGGTATCTGGCCTTTGATTATGGGTGTGACGATGTTCTTGCAGATGCGCATGAACCCAACGCCTCCAGACCCGACACAGCAGATGATCTTCAACTGGATGCCCGTTATTTTCACATTCATGCTGGCAAGCTTTCCGGCTGGTCTGGTGATCTACTGGGCCTGGAACAACACACTGTCCATCACGCAGCAGGCAATCATCATGAAGCGTCAGGGCGTGAAGGTGGAGCTTTGGGACAATCTTTCGGGGCTGTTCCGCAAAAAGCCAAAACCGGCCGAGTAACATCGGCTCGATAAGAGCTTAGGAGCCCCCGGCATGATCGGGGGCTTTTCTTTTGATGGCTTCCGGTTGATAACAACCCGATCAATATTGAATGCAGTCTAAAGCAAATTTGACATTTGCGTCCCACCCGGTCGCAGACCACTGGTACTGACCGCCCAAGAAATGGAAAAAGACGTGAACGAAGCGCAAAACAACGTAAACAGGCTCATCGAAAAGGGCCGGATGCTCTTCGCCAAGGGATGGGTTTTCATCCGCGGCGTTCCTGCGATGAAATTCCTTCCACCGGAAGGTCCGCTTGAGATTGCGTTTGCCGGTCGTTCAAATGTCGGCAAATCCTCATTGATCAACGCGATAATCGGGCAAAAGGGTCTGGCACGTACATCGAATACACCGGGCCGGACCCAGGAACTGAATTACTTTGTTCCCGAAGGTTATTCCGGCGAAGATGGCGATCTGCCCCCGCTCGCTATTGTCGATATGCCCGGTTATGGTTTTGCCGAAGCGCCGAAAGAGCAGGTCGATGCCTGGACACGGCTTGTTTTTGATTATCTGCGTGGGCGCACGACATTGCGCCGTGTCTATGTTTTGATAGATGCCCGCCATGGTATCAAAAAGAACGATGCCGAAGTGCTTGATCTTCTCGACAGGGCTGCGGTGTCCTATCAGATTGTGCTGACGAAAATCGACAAGATCAAACCCGCAGGCGTACCGCGTTTGATGGATGAAACCGCATTGGCGATTAAGAAACGCGCCGCTGCCTATCCGCATATTCTGGCAACGTCGTCAGAGAAAGGCGCGGGTCTTGATGAATTACGCGCTGCGATCGCCCAGCTTCTTGAAGAGCAGGAAAACCGCTAAAAGACCCCGCATGATCCGCAAACAATCGGATCATACGAGGCAAGAATGCGCAGATGCCCGTCCGCGTCATGCGGCAGCGTTTCCACCTTCTCTATTTGAACCAAGTTCAATCTGTAGCACAGACTTGCTGTCAATGGTCGGCGGACAAAAACATTTTGCAAATGGCTTAAATCATGTTTGCCCCATCTCGACTTTAGCGTTAAGAACCCACCGTCCTTGCAAAATTGGAGCTTACGCATCCATGTCATTCCCGACTGAAGCCGACCGCACTGCCGAAATCCAGGCAAGCCTGCTTTCCGCAGCCCTGCCCTATATGCAACGCTATGAGAACAAGACTGTTGTCGTGAAATATGGCGGTCACGCCATGGGAGATGCGGCGCTAGGCAAAGCATTTGCCCGCGATATTGCGCTCTTGAAACAGTCGGGAATCAATCCAATCGTCGTCCATGGCGGCGGTCCCCAGATTGCATCAATGCTTGCAAGAATGGGTATCGAATCAAAGTTCGAGGGCGGATTGCGCGTTACCGATGCCAAGACGCTCGAAATCGTCGAAATGGTATTGGCCGGGTCGATCAATAAAGAGATTGTTGCTCTTATCAATGCCGAGGGCGAATGGGCGATTGGTCTTTGCGGCAAGGATGGCAATATGGTCTTTGCGGAAAAGGCAAAGAAAACCATCATTGACCCGGATTCAAATATTGAGAAGATCGTTGACCTCGGTTTCGTGGGCGAGCCGGTTGAGATAGACCGTACTTTGCTTGACCTGCTGGCCCGTTCCGAAATGATACCGGTGATTGCTCCCGTTGCACCGGGACGCGACGGAAATACCTATAACATCAATGCCGACACATTTGCCGGGGCAATTGCCGGTGCTCTGGCAGCATCGCGGCTGCTCTTCCTCACCGATGTGCCGGGCGTGCTCGACAAGAACAAGGAACTGATCAAGGAGCTTTCTGTCAGTCAGGCCCGTGCTCTGATCAAGGATGGCACAATCTCCGGCGGCATGATTCCAAAGGTCGAAACCTGCATCGATGCGATCAATCGCGGTGTCGAGGGGGTTGTCATCCTGAACGGCAAGACGCCTCACTCCGTGCTTCTGGAATTGTTCACTGAACGGGGCGCCGGAACGCTCATCGTTCCCTGATCATCATTTCAGGTGATCAAGCGGGACTTTTCCCGGACCTTTGATGTTCTGCAAAACAAGTTGGGTGTGTACATCGCGCACACCCTTCAACCGCATAAGCCGATGCATGACGAAAGCGTTGAGATCATCAACGTCCGGGACCATAACGTGCAACAGGAAGTCATGCGTGCCTGTCATCGTCCAGCAGGATGATACTTCGTCCAGCCGCTGAATTTCGGCAATGAAGCGCTCCGGCGAATCGTCGCTATGGGTGTTCAAGCGCACCTGAATGAAAACTTCGACCATCAAACCTACGGCTTTCCGATCGAGGATCGCGGCGAAGCCTTTTATGGCCCCGCTCTCCTGCAAGGCCTCGAACCTTCTGGCGCAGGGCGTGGCAGAAAGACCAACTGACTGGGCAAGGTCCGTTACCGGAATACGGCCATCATCTTGCAGCAATTGTAACATCTTGATCTCAAAACTATCAAATTGAGGTGTTTTCACTCAATAGCCTCCGCGCTGTGCTATATTTCACCTCAAAATTATTGCTCAACGAGACGAATAGGTCAAATTCTCCTCGGGGCGCGTTCTAATCTGCTCCCGATACAGGTCAGAGGAGGAGCGTATCATGACAGTTTCAGTGGAAGCATATGCGCGTGAATGTGCCGAGCAGGGTCTGCGTGGTAATTATGCGGTTTGCCATGCAGATTTTACCGTAGAGCAAAATTATGATTACTCCGGTGAAGAGCAGGAAGTTTGGCGCATTCTTTGTGAGCGCCAGACGAAGCTCACCTCAAAACTCGCTCATCAATCCTATCTCGACGGCGTTGAAGCTTTGGGACTATTGGAGCAGATTCCCGATTTTCATGAAGTCAGCGCGCGCCTGCATAAGTTGACGGGGTGGGAAATCGTTGCTGTTCCGGGACTCATTCCCATTGAGCCATTCTTTGATCACCTCGCCAATCGCTGTTTTCCGGTTACGAATTGGCTGCGAAGCAAGAAAGAGCTCGACTATATCGTCGAACCCGACATGTTCCATGACTTTTTTGGCCATGTACCGATCTTGAGCCAGCCTGTCTTCGCCGATTTCATGCAGCTTTACGGACAGAAAGGCGGCGAAGCGGTTAAAATCGGGGGCGAGCCGATGGTATCCCGCCTTTACTGGTACACGGCAGAGTTTGGCCTGATTCAGGAAGAGGGCGCGCCTATAAAAGCATTTGGAGCGGGCTTGATGTCATCCTTCAGCGAATTGCAATTTGCTGTAACAAGCAACGATGCCCACTATGTGCCTTTTGATCTCGAAACCGTGATGCGCACCAATTATGAAATCGACAAGTTTCAGCGGGCATATTTCGTCTTGCCAAGCTTCGATACACTCAAAGAAGCGTTCAGCAAGGCCGATATGCCGACGCTTATTGCACGATGGAAAGATGCAGAGCCGCTTGATCCAGCAGCCGTTTGAGGTGTTTCAGGCGGCCTCTCTTATGGCAGGCTGGATAAACACACAGTTGCGGCCTTTGCGCTTGGCTTCATAGAGCTTGCGGTCGGCGGTCTGGAAATGATCGACGACTGCGCCAGTGGATATGTCGACAATACCGCCAATACTGACGCTTAGTTTGACACGCATGCTATCCGGTGTTCGATATTCGATGCGGTTCACCGCAGCGCGGATTAATTCGGCAATTGCGTCTACGCGATTGTCTTCCTTCGTCGCCAGATAGACGCCGAATTCTTCACCGCCTATGCGTCCAATGCTGTCATCGCTACCAACGCATTCCGTTATGCAGCGTGCAATGGCCATTAGAGCACCATCGCCGACAAAATGGCCGTGAACATCGTTGATTTTCTTGAAGTGATCGACGTCGATGATGAGGAGTGAACAGGGTTGAAAGGCGCGCACCCGATCAAGATGGTCAAAGAAAGCCTCACGATTGAGCAGGCCGGTCATACTGTCACGCGTTGATTTCTCAAAAAGTCTGGCATTGCTCGCCTCAAGCTCGTCTCTGACGCGGCTGAGGGCTTCTAAAGCGCGTCTAAGCTGTTCAGATTGGCGAATGACAATAAAGGATATAAGTGGCGAGATCAGCACGGGACAAACTATTGCGATCACATAGCCCATCTTATTATGCATGTCATTGGCATGCATAATAAGTCCGGTAATCAGCAATGAGCCGGTCACCGAGATAATGGTTATGGTCAAACATTTGAGAAGAATTCTGGACATTTAACCTCGAGTGCAACCAATAGACCGTACGACGAATCCATGAAACAGCAGTTAGAGAAACACTTAAAAACGGTCGCAGTTAAGTCTATTTTCTTCTATTGCTTCCAAGAGAGCAGATTCTCCAGATTTGCTATGATGTAAAACTGAGCGGAAACCCAATCAATTATGACAAATCAACCGGATTCTTTAAGTTTTGCCCATGTGACAGATTGGGTATTTGATCTCGATAACACTTTGTATCCGCACCACTCCAATCTGTTTTCGCAAATTGATGTGAAAATGACAGGCTATGTAGCCGATCTGTTAAAGCTCTCACCGGGTGATGCGCGCGTTTTGCAGAAGCAATTCTACAAAGAATATGGCACGACCCTTAAAGGACTGATGGATCGTTATGAAATTGACCCGGATGATTTCCTGCAGAAGGTGCATGATATTGATTATTCATGGCTTGTTCCTGATCCATCATTGACCACTGCACTTCGCCAATTGCCGGGACGTAAGTTCATTTTCACAAATGGCAATCGTGGTCATGCGGAACGTGCCGCCAGGCAGCTCGGGGTTCTGGATGAGTTTGACGATATTTTTGATATTGTCGCGGCGCAGTTGATGCCGAAGCCCGAAAGGGCGACCTATGATCGCTTCCTTGATCTCTATAAGATTGACCCGGGAAGCAGTGTCATGTTTGAAGATCTTGCACGTAACCTGATTGAGCCCAAAGCACTGGGCATGAAAACAGTTTTGATTGTGCCGCACAATTTCGAGCCGACCTTTTCAGAAATTTGGGAGCGCGATCCTGATCAGACGGATCATGTTGATTATGTCACCGATAATCTATCAGCATTTTTGAGCGCGATCCTGCCGGGTCAGGTCGACAGACAGATTCCCGCTCAAATCGAGGAATGAGAGCCGCTTGGAGTTAATGCGTAGTTGTCATTGCGCTCAAGGCAACTCGTAGAATTTACGAACAACGTCCCATGCTTCTTCTGCTTCATCCACGAATGTAATCAGTTCGAGATCCGATGGAGAAACAACGCCTTGTTCTGCGAGAAATTCGAAGTTGATTGTTTTCTCCCAGAAGGATTTGCCGAACAGCAGAAACGGTATGCGCTCCATACGACCGGTCTGGATCAGCGTCAGTGCCTCAAATGTTTCGTCCATTGTCCCGAACCCGCCCGGGAAAATGGCCATGGCTTTGGCGCGCATCAGGAAGTGCATCTTGCGGATCGCAAAATAGTGAAAATTGAAGCATAGGTCCGGCGTGACATAGGCATTGGGAGCCTGCTCATGGGGCAGCACAATATTAAGACCTATCGTTGGCGCGCCAACATCGGCTGCGCCCCGATTACCCGCTTCCATGACGCCCGGACCACCACCCGTTACAATGACGAATTCGCGGTTATAGGTTGTCGCCGAATAGGTTGAGCAGAGCTGCGCAAACTTGCGCGCTTCGGCATAATAGCGTGAATTGGCTTCAAGATTTTTCTTTTGGATCTGGTTTTTCGCCGCCCATGCCTCACCGCCGGGCTCCGGAATGCGCGCCCCGCCAAACAGCACGACCGTTGAGCGGATGCCGCGCTCGGTCAAAGCCATTTCCGGCTTGAGCAATTCGAGTTGCAGCCGGACGGCACGCAATTCGCGTTTTGTCATGAAATCAGGATCGGCAAAGGCAAGGCGATAAGTATCAGACTCGGTCTGTGGCGTTGAAGGCGCTTCACCTACACGGCGAACCGCTTCGGAAGAGTGGGAGAATGGTGTCCAGCCGTTTTTTTCGTCAGTATTCAATTTCACTTCTCCTTCTGCGGCGTGGATGACGCTGGCAGACATTCAATCGGATTCCTTACCCAACATGATGGTGCTGCAATTGACCCTCTCGCAGACTTATCTTACTAGGCCAATGATTAATTGCCCGTGTAATGGAGTGACCTTAAAATGTCCAAGCCCGATCTGAATGGCCTCGAAAAGACGATTGACAAGGCCTTCGACGAACGTGATGCCATAAGCACCGAAACACGCGGTGAAATCCGTGATGCAGTTGAGACTTCGCTGCTTCTTCTCGATAGCGGTGAAGCCCGCGTGGCCGAAAAACAGGCGGATGGCAACTGGAAGGTCAATCAGTGGCTCAAAAAGGCTGTTCTTCTGTCTTTTCGCCTCAACCCCATGGGCATTATTGAAGGCGGTCCCGGTGGCGCGACCTGGTGGGACAAAGTGCCATCCAAGTTTGATGGTTGGGGTGCGACTGAATTTGCCAAGGCTGGCATACGCACAGTGCCGAATGCGATTGTTCGCCGTTCCGCTTATATTGCGCCTGGTGCAATCCTGATGCCATCCTTTGTCAATCTGGGTGCCTATGTGGATGAGGGCACTATGGTCGATGCCTGGGCCACAGTTGGTTCCTGCGCGCAGATCGGCAAGCATGTGCACCTTTCCGGTGGCGTCGGTATTGGCGGCGTTCTTGAGCCAATGCAGGCCGGTCCAACAATCATCGAAGATAATTGCTTCATTGGTGCCCGTTCGGAAGTGGTGGAAGGCTGCATTGTACGTGAAGGTGCAGTGCTCGGCATGGGCGTGTTCATCGGCAAATCGACCAAAATCGTTGATCGTGCTACTGGCGAAGTATTCTACGGGGAAGTGCCGGCCTATTCGGTCGTTGTTGCAGGAACCATGCCTGGCAAAAACGTTCCCGGCGAAAATTGGGGCCCAAGCCTCTATTGCGCAGTCATCGTCAAGCGCGTCGATGAAAAGACCCGCTCCAAAACATCAATAAACGAACTTTTGCGCGATTAAAGCAATTCCAGGAAAAGTGTGTAGCGATTTTCCGTCTAAGACCGGATTTCCTCAACCGAGTGGCGGCGGAGGGGCTTTCCCTCCGCGCGCTTGACACAGGCTAGGATTTTATCGGCAAGGGGGGCAGGCAAACCCTTCTCCCTCGCCATTTTGATGATTGCGCCTTGAAGATAATCGATTTCTGTAGGTCGGCCGCGTGAAAAATCTTCCCACATTGAGGATCGCGCTCTTGGATCAATAGCCAGCATCTTGCGCGCAACTCTTCGAAACAAAAAGTCTGGCAGTCGTAAAATCCAGGGAAGAAGGGCAGGACTAACGCCCTGAAGCTTTGCCGGCCTGATGCCGTATGCCTTCATGACATTAAGACCCTCGCTCATTTGGCCGGCTACCAATCGTCGCCATTTGCGGTCTGCCAATTGCTCGGCAAGCGGCAGATCTGACAAGGCGTTAAGCGCATTGTTGAGGTTCATCAGCAATTTACCCCACAAAATGCTCTTCATATCCGCGTGCGCTTGCACTGGCAGGCCGCGAACTGAAAAAATCGCAGGCAGCTCAGGCAGTGTGTCTTCGATCAAGACCGTGCCCTGCGTGGTGCGTCTGACAGTCAGCGGTTCGCCGGGAATTTCAGTCTGAACAACATTGAATGGCACCATTCCAGCGATGACAGTCATTGCCTCCGGCAAACTCCGGCGCAAAATTTCCGCATTGCTGACCCCGTTCTGAAGGCTGACAATAATTGCGTTTGAGGGTGCATATTTTGCGACGAGCGCTGCCATTTCTTCCGTCGCACCGCTTTTGACAGCAATCAGGATGATTTCGGCCTTCGCAAAGGCAATTGCCGGGTCGTTGCTCAAGTCAAGTTTTTGAGGCGGAACAAGTTGTGTTGTTCCATCAAGATCGATGATCTTGAGCCCTGCATCTTGAAGCCTGGCTTCGGCACGAGGTCTGGTCAGAAAATTCACCCGCCTGCCAGCTGCTGCAAGGCTTCCCCCCACATAGCAGCCGATAGACCCGGAGCCCGCAATAGCAATGCACGATTTGCCGGAGACCATGATGCACCTTTCAAAACAAAAAGCGGCACGAAATCAGTCATGTGGAGCGTGACAGGATCGCGCTTTTCCATTATCGCATTACACATGAAAACCTCCGCTGATCCAGTCCAAAACCTCGCACGGCTCATAGCCTGTCCGTCTGTAACGCCCTTGGAAGGCGGAGCACTGACGACTGTTCAATCCATACTCGCCCCCTTGGGATTCTCGGTCGAAAGGCCGGTCTTCAGCGAGGCCGGAACGCCGGATGTGGAAAATCTCTATGCAAGGCGGTCGGGAAACGGGCCGCATTTGATGTTCGCAGGACATACGGATGTAGTACCTGTTGGCGATGAGGCCGCATGGACCTATCCACCCTTTTCCGCGACCATTCACAATGGTGAAATGTATGGCCGCGGTGCTGTGGACATGAAAGGTGGCATCGCCTGTTTTGCCGCAGCGGTTGCCCGCTATCTTGAAAAAAATGGCGAACTCAAAGGGTCGATCTCGTTTCTGATTACTGGCGATGAAGAGGGACCTTCAATCAACGGTACCAGCAAATTGCTTGAATGGGCCAAGGCCAAGGGTGAAAGTTGGGATGCTGCGATTGTCGGCGAGCCAACCAATCCCGACAAACTCGGCGACATGATCAAAATCGGACGTCGCGGTTCTCTGTCTGGGACAGTTGTGGTGCGCGGTATTCAGGGCCATGCAGCCTATCCGCATCTTGCGGATAATCCCGTTCGCGGTCTGACAATGCTGGTTGATAGTCTGCTCTATCCTGCTTTTGACAAGGGCACCAAGGATTTTCAGGCGACAAATCTCGAAGTCACTACGATTGATGTCGGCAACCCGGCAGTCAATGTCATTCCTGCGGAAGCCAGAGCAACCTTCAATATAAGGTTCAATGACACCTGGACCGATGAAAAATTGATGGCCGAGATCCATAACAGGCTCGACAAGGCGGCAGGCCGCCGCAAGCTACGCCCTAGCAAGAAGACGCCGGTAAATTATGAGCTGATCTGGCGTGATCGTCCAAGCCATGTATTCCTGACGCATAATGAAAAGCTGATCGGAACCTTGACCGCCTCTGTTGAGGCCGTGACAGGAAAGCGCCCGCAGCTCTCTACGTCTGGCGGAACATCTGACGCCCGCTTTATCAAGGATTACTGTCCGGTGGTGGAATTCGGCCTTGTCGGGCAGACCATGCACATGGTGGATGAGCGCGTATCGGTGGCCGATCTGGAAACCTTGACGCAGATTTATGAACGGTTCATTGCGGATTTTTTTGCGTGAAGAGTGAATGAACGACATACCCGACTGGACTGATATTCAACGCTATCTTCGAGGCGCATGGCGTATGATGAATGGTCATGCAGATGGCCTGGAAGAGCTTGATTTTTCAGAAGACGGGTTTTGGCAATCTTTTCATGCCATCACATTTTCGCTGCCGCCGCTCGTTCTGAGCTGGATTGTGCTTGCCAATGAACTGGTAGCTTTGCGCCCGCAAACCGGTAATCGCCTTTCCATTGTCGGCAGCGCTGCCTTTATCGATCTTACGGCTTGGGTTCTGCCGCTAGCGATTCTGGCTTTCCTTGCTGGTCCGCTTGGAATTGCCAAGCGCTTCAGCCCCTTTGTCGTTGCCAGCAATTGGGGCTCTGTGATCGGCATCTGGATGACGGTGCCGACAACGCTGGTGCGAATGTTCTTTCCCGATTGGCCGACACTGATCGGCAGCATGAATCTGATAATTTATGCGGCGGTGGTAGTTTTAACCTACAGGCTGGTGCATGTGGCGTTGAAAAAACCTTATCTCTGGTCCGCCGGATTCTTTGCAGCGCTCATCGTCGGATCGCTTTTAATGGTGATTATGCTTCAAGATGCATTGGGAATTGCGATGCCATCCATCGCGGTCAGCGGGTAATCCACACCGATCAAATAGAGGCCATGCGGCGGGGCAACAGGCCCGCATGCTTGCCGGTCGCGTGCTTCGAGAGCCGCGGTAACATCATCTGCATCCCAGCGCCCGCAACCAACCTCTTGCAGCGTTCCTGCAAAAGAGCGGATTTGATTGTGCAGAAATGACCGCGCGGAGGCCCTGATCTCAACGATCTCGCCAAAGCGCTGAACACTTAAAAAATCGAGGGTTTTCACCGGGCTTTTTGACTGGCACTGCGTTGCGCGAAATGTGGTGAAATCATGTGTTCCGATCAGCCTCTGTGCAGCAATATGCATGGCTTGCGCATCCAGCGGCTTTTTCACCCACCATGCGCGATAAGCCTCAAGCGGGGCTGGCGGCCTGCGATTGACAATACGGTAGAGATAATGACGGCCCGTCGCCGAAAATCGTGCATCGAACCGGGAACTGACCAGCTCAACATTAATGATGCTGACGGTTTCTCCGGCAAAGACAAGATGCGCATTGAGCGCTTCTCGAATTTTCGAACTGCTCCAGTTCTTGGTCAGATCGACATGGGCAACCTGCGCGCTCGCATGAACGCCCGAATCTGTGCGTCCGGCTGCGCCAAGAGAAATGGTTTCGCCACAGAACTTGAAGATGGCCTGTTCAATTGCGGCCTGAACTGTGTGACCGTTTTCCTGACGTTGCCAACCGGCATAGGGCGTGCCGTCATATTCGACGGTGAGCTTGTAGCGGGGCATTAAAACACGTCGTTCATGGCAATCGTGTGCCTTGCGCTATTTTAGCCCCGCGCTGAAACTCCTGCCCATCCATGGCTTTGCCGCCTGCACGCTGTAATGTCCGCAGACGGACAGCTCCTTCGCCGCAGGCAATGCGCAAATCATTGTCGAGAACGGTTCCTGGCGCGCCAACACCGGTCGCAAGCACGGAACGTAAAAGTTTGACACGCTCCAGATCGTCACCAATCTCCATTTCGCACCATGCGCCTGGAAATGGCGCCAGACCACGAATACGGTTATGGACGTCAATGGCAGGCTGGGTCCAGTCAATGCGGGTTTCGACCTTGGTAATCTTGGAGGCGTAGGTTACGCCCTCATCGGATTGCGGCGTGAGGGTCAGGCTGTCGCGTTCCAGAGCAGCAATGGCGCGAACCATAAGATCAGCGCCAGCCATGCTAAGCTGGTCATGGAGTTCGCCCGCCGTCATGTCAGCCGTAATGTTGATTTTCTCGACCATGGCAACCGGCCCGGTATCGAGACCTTCATCCATCTTCATGATCATGATGCCGGTTTCAAGGTCACCAGCCATAATGGCACGCTGAATTGGCGCAGCTCCCCGCCAGCGCGGAAGCAATGAGGCATGTCCATTATAGCAACCGAGGCGGGTGCCCTCGAGAATTTCTTTCGGTAAAATCAGCCCATAGGCGACAACAATCGCAACATCGGCCTTAAGGTCGATAAAGGCCTGCTGCTCATCCGGATCTTTCAGACTCTTGGGTGTGCGGACCTCGATGCCGAATTGCTCCGCATTCCGGTGAACAGGCGAAGGGGTCAGTTCAAGTCCACGCCTGCCAGCAGGGCGCGGTGGCTGGCTGTAAACCGCAACAATTTCATGGCCCTGACCAATCAGCGCATTGAGAATAGGCACGGAAAAATCCGGCGTGCCCATAAATATAATTCGCAAACTCATCGCCTAAACCGCCAATCGACTTGTGGGGCGATCCTTGGCGAGTTTCTTGAACTTCTTCACCACCATTTCACGCTTCAACCGCGAAATATAATCGATGAACAAAATACCATTCAAATGATCGATCTCATGTTGAAGGCATGTGGCCAAAAGTCCGTCCGCTTCGACTTCTTGGGGCTTCCCTTCAATATCGAAATAGGAAACGCGGACCCGTTTGGGCCGCTCGACTTCCGCATAGTAATCAGGGATGGAAAGGCAGCCCTCTTCGTAAATATTCCGCTCGTCGCTGGACCAAAGCACCTGTGGGTTGATGTAAACCTGCGGCGCCTTCGGCTCGTCCTCCTTGGCAAGATCAATAACCAGCATCTGGAGCGGTGTGCCAACCTGAATGGCCGCCAGGCCAATGCCGGGCGCATCATACATTGTGTCCAGCATATCAGCGGAGAATTTGCGCAAATCCACGTCAAAACTTTCGACAGGTTTGGAAACTTGACGAAGCAGCGGATCGGGAAGGATGACGAGCGGTTTGATAGACATGCCCTTCACCTAATATCTCGATTTTCAGCCGTCAATGCGGCATCAGACCCAATCATAAAAATGTTCATGTTTTGATCTCACATTTACCAATCGAATCGGTTACTCTAGGGTTATGGAAACTTCAATTTCTCTCGATCAAACGCTGTTTCAGCTCGGTGCGACCTCAATTTCTTTAGGCGCAGTGTTGTTCATGGCAGGTTTTATAACCATTTTGGTGGTGATTTTTGCCATTATTGCGGTGATGCGAGCTGCCCGTATGCGGCTTGTCGCGGAGATACAGGCGGAAGATCGTGCCCGCGACGCGGAAGCGCGAATGGGGGAAATTCTTAAAAGCCAATCTGAAATGCAAGGTCGCATGCAGACAATGGCTGAACTTTTCGGTTCTCGTCAGGCAGAGCTTAATCAATCAATTCGGGAGCGGCTGGACGGCATGACCACCCGGATTGGCCAGACCATGACCGATCAAACCAAGTCCACGCACGAAAATCTCGCCAAACTGCAAGAACGGCTGGCGGTCATCGATACGGCGCAGAATAATATTCAAACGCTTGCGGGTCAGGTCGTCCAATTACAGGCAATTCTTGCCAATAAACAGACGCGTGGGGCCTTCGGTCAGGCGCGGATGGAAGCGATTATCGCCGATGGCCTGCCGCAGGGGGCTTATGAGTTTCAGGCAACCCTGTCGAATGGGAGCAGACCTGATTGCGTGGTTCGCATGCCCAATGGTGCAGCAAATCTGGTCATTGATGCCAAGTTTCCCCTGGAAGCCTGGAACGCCATACGTGAATCCGAAACACTGGAAGGCAAGAAGATCGCCGCTGCTCAGTTCCGGCGCGACATCGAGATTCATATTCGTGATGTTGCAGAAAAATATCTTATCAATGGCGAGACGCAGGATACGGCGTTTCTGTTTGTGCCCTCGGAATCGGTCTTTGCTGAAATTCATGAGAATTTCGAAGGCGTGATCCAGAAGGCGCATCGCTCGCGCATCGTGATCGTATCGCCCTCATTGCTGATGCTATCCATCCAGGTCATTCAGGCTGTGCTCAAAGACGTGCGCATGCGGGAACAGGCGCATTTGATACAGGGCGAAGTCATCCGGTTGATGGAAGATGTTGGCCGTCTTGATGATCGTGTGCGGCGTCTGCAAACCCATTTCAGTCAGGCAAATAAGGATATTGACGATATTCTGGTATCTTCCAGCAAGGTGACCAAGCGCGGCCAGAAGATCGAAGCGCTGGAATTCGCGGAAGCGCCAGTCGGCGAAGTGGCAAAAACACCCGATCCAGCGCGCTCGGCGGCCTCGACAACAGGTCAGCTGCGCTTGCGCGTGGTAGATGGCGAGGAGTAAGGCCAGATTGCATCTGACCTGACGGATAATTCCGATCTTAGCCAGCTTCGATGGTTTTGCGCCGAACCTCCCAGGTTCCGGTCGTCTGCGGCTTGACGAAGAGGCTGATAATATCAGGATTGGCTTTTTTCAGTGCCGCTTCGATGCGTTGAACACAGGCTTCGATTTCTGGCGCGCGCAAGTGATCTTCGAATTCCACGCTGAGGCTCGCTGCGATCTGTTTTGGACCCATATGGACTGTTAGCACCCCATTGGCGCGTTGAACTGCCGGGTCCTGGTTGGCAATGTCGAGAATTTGCTGATCCACCTCTGGGAGTGCAGCCTCGCCCATCAGCAAGCCCTTGCTCTCTCGCGCCAGAAAAATCGCGGTTCCGCCAAGTATGATCGAAATTCCGATAGATGCGACACCGTCCAATTCTGGAATATTGAAGAGTTGAGCGGCGGAAATGCCAAAAAGAGCAATAACAAGCCCGAGCAGGGCAGCTGTGTCTTCAAATAATACCGTAAAGACGCTTGGATCTTTGCTAATCCGCACCGCCTCGACGTAACCAAGGTCGCCTTTAACAGTGCGAAACTCCTTCAACGCTATGTACCAGGAGGTTCCCTCGAACAGCATGGCAAGGCCAAGAACAACATAGTTGATGATTGGGTTTTCAACGGGTTCCGGATCAAGAATATGGATCACGCCTTCATAGAAGGACACTCCGGCACCCACCGCAAAGACCAGCAGTGCGACGATGAAACTCCAGAAGTAAAGCTCGCGGCCATGGCCGAGCGGATGGGTACGGTCGGCAGGTCTGGCCGCGCGGCGCAGACCAAAGAGGAGAAGCGCTCCATTTCCGGTATCAACCAGAGAGTGGACACCTTCCGAAAGCATGGCGGAACTGCCGGTAAAGAAAGCCGCAACAAACTTGGTAACGGCAATCAGAAGATTGCCAAGTATTGCTGCGTAAATAACTTTTTTGGATCCGGCATGCGCTTTTGCCGATTGTGTTGCCATATCTGCCCCCTGTGGTTCGCAAAACGCCAAATCTTTTGAATGGTTCCGGTGTGCGGCAACAACTGGTCGTTATGACGCTAGTTGTTTTGCATCTCATGCGCTAACTCTGCCTCAAACAGCGCAGGACATGATGACTGATTCCACGACAGAGCAGGCTATTTTTCTGGGTTTGGATACGGGCGGGACCTATACCGACGCCGTACTCTGGTCGGAAGAGCGCGGCGTTATTGCAAAGGCAAAAGCGCTTACGACACGCCATGATTTGAGTGTTGGCATTTCTGGCGCGGTCGATGCCATCATTGCCGAAGCTTCTGTGCTTCCAGCCGACATCCGGCTTGTGTCAATGTCGACGACACTGGCCACCAACGCGTTGGTTGAGGGCCAGGGCGGGCGCATCGCTTTGGTGATGATCGGATTTTCCGATGCTGATCTGGAGAAGGCCGGATTGAAAGATGCTCTTGGCACCGATCCTGTCATATTTATCCCGGGTGGTCATGACGTCTATGGCCGCGCTCAACCTTTCGATGCGTCATCTCTTGAAAAAGCATTGCCACATCTGAAATCTGAAGTGACAGGCTTTGCCATTTGCGCCTATTTTGCCGTGCGCAATCCGGAGCATGAAATTGCCGTGCGCGACCTTGTACATGATAAGACAGGGCTGCCCGTCACATGCAGCCATGAATTGTCGGCCAAATTGAACGGTCCCAAACGGGCATTGACGACAGTACTCAATGCCCGGCTGATTGCGATGATTGACCGGCTTGTCGCGGCCACGGAAGGTTTTCTGGACAAGCGCGGGATTCATGCACCTTTAATGGTCGTTCGCGGCGATGGCGCGCTGGTCTCTGCTGCATTCGCCCGCCACCGGCCCATTGAAACCATTCTTTCGGGGCCAGCAGCAAGTCTCGTTGGCGCGCGTCACATGACCGGCCTCGACAATGCGATTATTTCCGATATTGGCGGCACGACGACTGATGTTGCCGTGCTGGATGATGGCCGTCCCCGGCTTGATCCCAATGGTGCCACAGTTGGTGGGTTTCGCACCATGGTTGAAGCCGTGGCGATGCGTACCTTTGGCCTTGGCGGGGACTCGGAAGTGTCGCTGGACGACAATGCCATGACACCCGGGATCAAGCTTGGACCACGACGGCTTGTGCCGCTGGCGCTTCTCGCGGCCAATCACGGTTCCATGGTTATCGAACATCTGGCCCGTCAGGTTAAAGCGGTTAATGCAGGGCGGCTTGATGGACGTTTCGCCTTGCGCACAGGCGTGCCGGTTCAAATGGCGTCTGGCCTGAGCAAGGGAGAGGCCGAGCTTTACGAGCGTATGACCACAGAGCCACAGCCGCTTGATCGTTTATTAGCCTCGGTTTCGCAGACGGCGGCAATAACACGGCTGGTCTCTCGCGGATTGGTTCATCTTGCGGGGTTCACGCCCTCGGATGCCTGTCATGTTTTGGGCCTTCAAAACAATTGGAATGCCGAAGCAGCGCGGTATGGTGCTATTCTTTATGCAAGGCGCAAGGATGGGGCGGGTCGTCCTTTTTGCGATACGCCGGAAGAGGTTTCGCGCCGAACCTATGATGCTCTTGTCAGGCGTTCATCCGAGGTCGTTCTTGAAACAGTCTTTGCGGAGGACGGGCTTGAGGGGCAGGAAACCGTGGCAAGCGCACTCGTTCAGCGAGCATTATCAGGGGTGGGCGGTATTGCCGGTATCAAATTGCATATCGACCGGCCCCTAATCGGACTTGGAGCGTCAGCACCCGTCTATTACCCTGCTGTGGGCAACGAGCTTGGTATTCAATGTATCGTTCCCGTTGATACGGATGTGGCAAACGCTTTGGGAGCCGTTGTCGGACAAGTCCGGGTGTCACTGGAAGCACATATAAGCCAGCCTGTTGAAGGTCTTTACCGGGTAATGGCGGGTGAAGCTGTTCAGGATTTTCAGCTTGAAGAAGATTCAATCGCATTTGCCGAATCAACACTGAAGGATCAGGTGCAGCGACTGGCGCTTGAGGCCGGAACAGACGAGCCTCACATCACAATTATTCGCAATATCAGCGCGGCAATGGTGGAGGATCAGCGAAAATTCATTGAAGCGGTCATGATCGCTACAGCGTCAGGGCGTCCGCGGATCACACACTAATCGATTTCAATCGATACAGATTTCAACACAGACCATCGGAGAATTGACTGCAATGGCCTTGACGTGTTCAAGGGTAGGCAATGCAAATCTATAAGGACATGATCATGGGCGAACGTATCGAAATGAATGGTCTGAAAGTGGCTCCAGAGCTTCACGATTTCGTTGTGAATGAAGCCATTCCCGGAACAGGAGTCGATGCGGCACAGTTTTGGTCAGGTTTTGCGCAAATAGTTGACGATCTGGCGCCAAAGAATCGCGCTTTGCTGGCAAAACGCGATGCATTCCAGCTTCAACTCGATAATTTCTACAAGAGCAGGCGTGACAATGGTTACTCACCGGAGGAGTATGAAGCATTCCTGCGTGAGATTGGTTATTTGCTGCCAGAGGGTGATAAGTTTGCTGTCTCGACCAGCAATGTAGATCCTGAAATCGCCGTGACAGCGGGTCCTCAGCTTGTCGTTCCCGTCATGAATGCCCGCTATGCGCTCAATGCTGCCAATGCGCGTTGGGGTTCGCTCTATGATGCGCTGTACGGGACGGACGCAATTTCGGATGAAGGCGGGGCGGAAAAAGGAAAAGCATTCAACCCTGTACGCGGTGCGAAAGTCATTGCCTGGGCCAAGTCTTTTCTTGACGAGAGTGCGCCATTGCAAGGTGCGAAGTGGGCGGATATTTCCGCGCTTACTGTTAAAGACGGTAAACTTGCGCTCAAATCAGGGAATGAGGCTGTTTCCCTTGCGAATGAAAGCCAGTTCGCGGGCTATCGCGGTGATCCGGCAAGCCCGACGGCAATTCTTCTGATCAAGAACGGGCTGCATGTGGAGATCGTGATTAATGCCGATCATCCAATTGGCACAACAGACAAGGCGCACATGGCCGATGTTCTGTTGGAATCTGCCCTGACAACGATTCAGGATTGCGAAGACTCCGTCGCGGCAGTGGATGCGCAGGATAAGGTCATTGTCTATCGCAATTGGCTCGGCCTGATGAATGGTGATCTGGAGGACAGTTTCGAAAAGGGCGGGAAGACAGTCACCCGCAAGCTCAACCCGGATAGGGAATATACGGGCAAGGACGGCAAGCCGCTAAGGGTACCGGGACGCTCCCTCATGCTGGTGCGTAATGTCGGGCATCTGATGACCAATCCTGCAATCCTCGACAAGGATGGCAATGAAGTGCCGGAAGGCATCATGGATGCTGCCGTTACGGCTCTCGCAGCGCTTCATGATATTGGTGCAAATGGCAGGCACATGAATTCCCGCGCCGGATCGATGTATGTGGTGAAGCCAAAGATGCATGGCCCGGAAGAGGTTGCTTTTGCGTCTGAATTGTTTGGCCGTGTTGAAGCGCTGTTGGGAATGCAGCGCAATACAATCAAGATGGGCATCATGGATGAGGAACGCCGGACGACGGTCAACCTGAAGGAATCCATCCGTGCTGCAAAAGAACGGGTCGTTTTCATCAATACGGGTTTCCTTGATCGCACTGGCGATGAGATTCATACGTCCATGGAAGCTGGACCGATGATCCGCAAAGGCGACATGAAGCAGGCGTCGTGGATCGGAGCCTATGAGAACTGGAATGTTGATATCGGCCTCGAATGTGGTCTTTCCGGCCATGCCCAGATCGGCAAGGGCATGTGGGCCATGCCGGACCTGATGGCGGCAATGCTTGAGCAGAAGATCGCTCATCCGAAGGCTGGCGCAAATACTGCTTGGGTGCCATCGCCAACAGCCGCAACGCTGCACGCCACGCATTATCACAAGGTCAATGTTGCGGAAGTTCAAGCGGCATTGAAATCACGGGGACGCGCAAAACTTGGCGATATTCTATCCGTTCCGGTTGTCTTGCGGCCCAACTGGACGCCAGAGGATGTTCAACGCGAACTCGACAATAATGCGCAAGGTATTCTGGGTTATGTGGTGCGCTGGGTCGATCAGGGTGTTGGCTGTTCCAAGGTTCCCGATATCAACAATGTCGGATTGATGGAAGATCGAGCCACATTGCGCATTTCCGCCCAGCACATTGCCAATTGGCTGCATCACGGCATTACCAGTGAAGCTCAGGTGCTTGAGACGATGAAGCGCATGGCAGCTATCGTCGACAAACAAAATGCCGGTGATCCGCTCTATCAGCCGATGGCTGGTAATTTTGATAAGTCTGTGGCGTTTCAGGCCGCTTGCGATCTGGTTTTCAAGGGCCGCGAACAGCCAAATGGCTATACTGAACCGGTCCTGCACCGCAGGCGTCTTGAGTTGAAGGCACAGAAAGCCGAAGGCTGACTATCGCCGGGCGTGAGTGTGCTCTTGTTTGCCGACTGATTCTTGTTTAGGCGGTAAGACATGAAATTGCTTGCACTGGATACCGCCGCCAATCTTTGTTCTGCTGCTATTTTCGATGCCAAACGCGGCATGATGATAGCGCAGATCAGCGAAGATATTGGTAAAGGGCACGCCGAGCGCTTGATGGCAATTATTGAGCAAGCCGTCGCGGACGCAGATATTGCCATCAACGAAATTGGCAAAGTGGTCACCAGCATTGGTCCGGGATCATTTACCGGGGTGCGGGTAGGGGTTGCAACTGCGCGGGGTCTTGCTCTGGCTTTGAAATGTCCCGCCATTGGTATTAGCACGCTTGAGGCTTTGGCCTATGATGCAAGACGCATCCTTGCGGAAAGGCCAGTGCTGATTGCAATTGATGCACGGCGCGATGAGCTTTATGCGCAGTTCTTTGCAAAAGATGGCACCGCAACCTCCGAGCCGATGATTGCAACCTTGCCCGCTATTATTGACCAGATCGGTGACGATAAATCAGACCTTGTTCTGTCCGGCTCAGCCTCGCCGCTGATAAATGCCGCACTTGATCATCCGCTGGATGTGGCTTCGACCATGGCGACCGGCACGATTTACGCCTTTGCACAGCTGGGAATGCTTTCGCAGGACGAATCCTTGCCAAGGCCGCTCTATTTGCGTGGTCTGGACGTAAAGCCTCAACAGGGCTTTGTCCTGAAAAGGCAGGTCGCGGAATGATGGGGCTGCCTTTCGATAATATGCGTCAACGCAGCTTCTTTATTGAAGCTCTCACGCGTGAAGACGCGGCCCGTCTTGTGCCAATCCATGCTGGCACCTTCCGGCAGCCTTGGAACGAAGATGAATTTCATGCCCTGCTTGGTGAAAACAATATATTCGGCTTTATCGCTCGTGAAGAAGGAAATCGTTCCGCCCAATCCGGCGGTTTCGTCCTTGCGCGCCTTGTTCTGGATGAAGCCGAAATATTGACGATTGCGGTCGCTCCGCAATTTCAGCGCACAGGTGTCGGTCATGCGCTCATGGATGCGACTTTACGCCATCTGCATAATGCACGTGCCAGTATGCTCTTCCTTGAGGTTGACGAGCAGAACACACCGGCGCTTGCCCTCTATCGCAGGCTCGGTTTCAAACAAGTTGGCAAGAGGCCCGGCTATTACGAAACGCCATCGGGACGTTCGGCAGCCTTGACGATGCGCCGCGATCTGGATCACCGCAAAACCGGTGCTGACCGTTAAGATGATTGCGTATCTAAGACTTATTCTGGCAGCGGCGGGCTTTGCACTGGTCACACTGGTTCTGCTGCCAATCCAACTCCTGTTTGTGAAGACAGGCTGGTCATTGCAAAAGAAGCTGCCGGTACTTTTTCATAAAATTGTTCGCCGTTTGCTTGGAATCCGCATCCATGTGCACGGCAAAATGGCGATGAATCGGCCCTTGATGCTCGCGGCCAATCATTCTTCCTGGGCCGATATTGTGGTTTTGTCGGCTGTTGCAGAGGTCTCATTCATTGCCAAATCGCAGGTTGCGACCTGGCCATTATTTGGTCTGTTTGCCAAATTGCAGCGTTCCGTCTTCGTGGAGCGCGAAAAACGGGGCAGGACACATGATCAAGCCAGCGAAATAGCTACACGCCTGACGGATGGCGATGTCATGGTGTTGTTTGCGGAAGGCACAACGTCGGATGGCAATCGTGTTTTGCCTTTCAAGACATCGCTCTTTGGAGCGGCGCAGGTTGCCATTCGTGAAACCAGCGCCGAAACAGTCACGATCCAGCCGGTCACGATCGCCTATACGCGTGTGCATGGATTGCCGATGGGCAGGTTCCACCGTCCGGTTATTGCATGGCCCGGCGATGTGGAACTGGGCCCCAGCCTCATCGGCATGCTTAAAGAGGGGGCCTATGATGTTGATGTCCGGTTCGGCGAGCCGGTTGAGATTGACAGCAAGTCAGACCGGAAAGCCTTGGCGCGGCTGATGGAAGAGCGGGTGCGGGCAATGATGCAGACTTCGCTGCAAGGCCGGGAATATATTGATCCGGCGATAGAAGCGGTAACGAATCTCCCTGATCCGGCTATTTTCAAAGAGGTTAAAAAGCTTTAGAAGCCTCTCCATGGACGATATCAATATTAAACATCAGCCGGACGAGACATCGGGAACGCTTACCCATTCGCCAGCCTTGGCCAACACGCGCAAAGTCTTTGTGAAGACCTATGGCTGTCAGATGAATGTCTATGACAGTCAGCGGATGACCGACAGCCTTGCCGCTGAGGGTTATAGCCCTACAGACACGGCAGATGATGCCGATCTGGTGCTGATCAATACCTGTCATATCCGTGAGAAAGCTTCCGAAAAGCTCTACTCGGCGCTTGGCCGCCTGCGCAAAATGAAAGATGCGCGCGCAAAAGAGGGCCGGGAGTTGACTGTCGGCGTTGCCGGATGTGTGGCGCAAGCCGAAGGCGACGAGATTACGCGGCGCGCGCCTGTTGTCGATCTCGTGGTCGGTCCGCAAACATATCACCGCCTGCCGCAAGCTCTTGCACGCGTGGCAAAAGGCGAGCGTGTCGTCGAGACTGAATATGCGATTGAAGACAAATTCGAGCATTTGCCTGCACCTAAGAAAGAGCAGACGAGAAGCCGCGGTGTGACGGCCTTTCTCACGGTACAGGAAGGCTGCGATAAATTCTGCACATTCTGTGTGGTTCCCTATACGCGGGGTTCTGAAGTTTCGCGTCCTGTCGCCCAAATACTCAAAGAAGCCGAGAAGCTCGCTGATGCCGGTGTGCGTGAACTGACCCTGCTTGGGCAGAACGTCAATGCCTGGCATGGAGAAGGGGCGGATGGCCGCGAATGGGGGCTTGGCGAATTGCTATACCGGCTCGCAGAGATACCCGGTATTGCAAGGCTGCGCTATATTACCAGCCATCCGCGCGATATGGATGACAGCTTGATCAATGCACATCGTGATCTCGATATGTTGATGCCCTATCTGCATCTGCCTGTTCAAGCGGGTTCTGATCGCATTTTGAAGGCCATGAACCGCAAACATACGGGCGATGAGTATTTACGCCTGATCGAGCGGATACGCGGTGCCCGCTCGGATATCGCGCTATCGGGCGATTTCATCGTTGGCTTTCCGGGGGAAACGGACGAGGATTTTGAAGCAACATTGCAGCTGGTTAGAGATGTAACCTATGCGGCAGCCTATTCATTCAAATATTCGCCGCGACCTGGAACGCCCGGTGCCGATCTGCCCGATCATATTGACGAGGCGGTCAAGGATGAAAGGTTGCAGCGTCTGCAGGCCTTGTTGAGTGAACAGCAATATGCCTTCCAGCGCAGCCTTGTGAATAAAAGCTTTGACGTGCTTATCGAAAAGGCCGGAAGAGTGCCCGGACAGATGGTGGGACGATCTCCCTGGTTACAACCTGTAATTATCGATGTACACGGCGGCAGAATCGGCGACATTATCAATGTACGAATCATCGACACGGGAACTAACAGCCTTATCGGTGTCCGGGAGATGGTTTAAGGAACAAGTAGCGACCAGATTAACGAGTCCTGACCCTATTAGGAGAGCCGTTTGAACGCCACCGAAAAACTGAAACCCGCTTCCACTGGAGCCTCGGATCTGGCGCATATCGTACTGACATTTGATAATAACAGGCTGGCGAGTGCGCTGTTCGGCCAGTTTGACGAGAATTTGGCTCGTATCGAGAAGAAATTGGGCGTGGACGTACGCTCAAAGGGCAATCAGCTTGCAATTCGCGGTGAGCCGGGAGCAACAGAGCAGGCCCGGCGCGCTTTGGATCAACTTTACGGGCATTTGCAAAAAGGCCATGACATATCCGCATCAGATGTCGATGGCGCCTTGCGCATGGCTATCGCTGCCGATGATCAGTTGACGCTTCCCACAATGGAAAACAAGAGCAAGATGGCTGTAGCCCAGATATCGACCCGTAAGAAGACGATCTTCGCCCGCACGCCGACGCAGGATGCCTATATGCGCGCGCTCGATCGCTCTGAAATGGTTTTCGGCGTGGGGCCAGCGGGTACGGGTAAAACCTATCTGGCCGTCGCCCACGCTGCCATGCTGCTGGAGCGTGGTCTGGTTGATCGCATCATCCTTTCCCGTCCGGCTGTCGAAGCCGGTGAGCGGCTTGGCTTCCTTCCTGGCGACATGAAAGAGAAGGTCGATCCTTATCTGCGTCCCCTTTATGACGCGCTCTACGATATGATGCCTGCCGATAAGGTGGAGCGCGCAATTGCCGCTGGCGTCATCGAAATCGCGCCGCTGGCATTCATGCGCGGTCGCACGCTTGCTCATTCGGCCATCATTCTGGATGAGGCGCAGAATACGACCGCCATGCAGATGAAGATGTTCCTGACCCGGCTTGGTGAAAACGGGCGCATGATCATTACCGGCGATCCGAGCCAGATCGATTTGCCCCCTGGCCAAAAGTCAGGACTGGTTGAGGCTCTCAACATTTTGAACGATGTTCAGGGTATCGTCACCGTGAAGTTTACGGATGTCGATGTGGTTCGTCATCCTTTGGTGGCGGCGATTGTTCGTGCTTACGATAAGGAAGGCGCCAAGCCAAAGGCTTGACGGAGTATCTTGATCGATATTGACATTTTGGTTGAAACCGAGGGCTGGCCTGATGAGGTGGCGCTATCTCGTCTTGCATCGGCGGCTATTGCTGCCATTTGGGATGAGCTTGCCAATGGAAACCAGCCTGACAGCGAGCTTAGCCTCGTTTTTACCGATGATGCCGCGATAAAAGAACTCAACAATGATTGGCGTGACAAGGACAAGCCAACCAATGTCTTGTCCTTTCCAGCTTTTCCCATCGAGCCGGGTCAGACACCTGGACCCATGCTTGGGGATATCGTTATCGCCCGTGAAACCGTGGTGCGGGAAGCGGATGAAGAAGAAAAATCCTTCGAGCATCATCTCACGCACTTGATCGTCCATGGATTTCTGCATCTCCTTGGCTATGATCATGAAACAAATGATGAGGCCGAAGAGATGGAGCAACTTGAACGCAAAATTCTTGCGCGTCTTGCAATCCCTGATCCATATGCGCTATCGGTCATAGACGATTAATTTGATTGAGGACCATGTCTGACACGTCGCACCATAACGATCCTGCCGCGCCAGCCAAAGGCATAAGCGGACAGGAAAGTGATGCCGAAGGGCAAAGTATCACCAGAGCGCCTTTGCCAGAAAAGCGCTCGCTACTTTCCACGATCTTTCCATTCCTGCGCGCACGCCCCGGAACTTCCCTAAGGGAGGATCTTGATGCCGCGCTTGCGGAGGATCATCATGGCGATACGGCCTTCTCGCCTGAAGAGCGCGCAATGCTCCATAATATATTGCGTCTGCGCGAGTTGCGGGTCGAAGATGTGATGATACCCCGCGCCGATATCGAAGCGGTTGAAATCAGCACAAGCCTTGGCGATCTTCTCGAAATATTCGAAAAGTCAGGTCATTCACGCATGCCGGTTTTTGCAGAAACATTGGATGACCCACGGGGCATGGTGCATATTCGTGATGTGGTCAATCACATCACGAATATTTCCAAGGTCAAAACTCCACGCAAGACCGCGCGTGCACCAAAGCCGTTGACTACGGCAAAGTTTGATCTTTCGCATGTTGATCTGACCAAAACCATCTCAGAATTGAGCTTGATGCGTACGATCCTGTTCGTGCCGCCTTCGATGCTTGCGAGCGATTTGATGGGGCGCATGCAGGCGCAGCGTATTCAGATTGCTCTTGTGATTGACGAATATGGCGGCACTGACGGGTTGGTTTCGCTGGAAGATATTGTCGAAATGGTTGTCGGCGACATTGAAGACGAACATGACGATGATGAAGTGATGATCGTTGAAGATCCGGAAGGCGTATTCACCACGGATGCTCGCGCCGATCTCGATGAAGTAGCTGAAAAGATCGGCTCAGGCTTTGTCGTTGGAGAGCATGGCGAGGATGTCGATACGGTCGGTGGTCTGATCTTCTCGATTCTTGGGCGCATTCCCGTACGCGGCGAAATGGTCCAAGCCGTTCCGGGTTATGAGTTTCACGTTCTGGAGGCCGATCCACGTCGTATTCGCAAGGTTCGAATTGTTCCTCTGCGTCACGCCGAACGCAGGCCACGTAGTCAGCGTCAAGGTGTCGTTGAACAAACAGCGGATGACGAATGATCTTGCATGAATTGTTAAAGGCATGATCCGCCGTTTGATCGACAGGATCGTGCTTCTGTCAGGTTGGCGCCGTTGGGCTCTGGCCTTTCTTATGGGCGCCCTCACCAGCTTCGCCTTGCCGCCTTACGACTTTCTTGCCGTCGCCTTTATCGCTTTTCCTGTACTGGTCTGGCTGCTTGACGGTACTGTCGATGACGCCAGAGGCGGCCTTGTTCGGCGGCTGCTTCCCGCTGCAATTGTCGGTTGGTGGTTCGGTTTTGGTTATTTTGTTTTCGGTCTGTGGTGGATCGGCAATGCTTTGCTGGTTGATGCTGCGAATTTTGCTTGGGCAATACCTTTTGCAATCTTCGGACTTCCTGCGTTTCTGGCATTCTTCTATGCTTTTGCAGCGGCATTGGCCCGCCTCATCTGGAGCGACGGGATAGGGCGTATATTCGCTCTCGGCCTCGGTTTCGGTATCGCCGAATGGTTGCGCTCCTTTGTCCTGACCGGCTTCCCTTGGAATGCAATCGGCTACGCTGCTATGCCAACACCGGTGCTGATGCAATCATCGGTCATTGTGGGATTGCTAGCAATGAACATGCTGGCGGTTATCGTATTTGCCATGCCTGCACTCTTCCGCGCCCGGCAAGGCAGAATGGCTGGACTGGCAATAGCACTCGTCCTGATCGCCGCCCATGTCGGGTTTGGCGTTTTCCGGCTTTCAACAGCCGAGATCAAACGCGATGGTCCTTACATTCGGATTGTGCAACCCTCCATTTCGCAAGAGCTAAAATGGGATGCGCAAGCGCGACGCGGTATTTTTGACAAATATCTCGCAATGAGTGCGCAGGAGCCGGGAGAGGGAAAGGCGAAGCCGCAAATCATAATTTGGCCAGAAACGGCTGTCCCCTATATTTTGACGAAAACGCCGCAAGCGCTTGAAGCGATCTCGAATAATCTTGCTGAAGGGCAAATGCTTTTGACTGGCGCAATTAGAATGGAGGAATCAGAAGGAACTGAGCCGTTATATTACAATACAATCTACGCTATTGATAATATGGGAAAAATTACGGGTTCTGCTGATAAGGTTCATCTTGTCCCCTTCGGCGAATATGTGCCGCTGGAGAATATTCTCCGAAAGTTTGGCATTAGCGAAGTTGTAGAATTGCCGGGAGGATTTAGCGCGGCTTCGACGCGCCGGTCACTTGAGGTTTTCAGCGGTTTTTCTGTACTGCCTCTCATTTGCTATGAGGCGATCTTTCCAGGCGAGATGGCCTATGAAGGTGCAGCAGCGAATGCCATCGTCAATGTCACGAACGATGCCTGGTATGGCGACAGTCCCGGCCCTTATCAACATTTCAGGCAGGCGCAATTGCGCGCCGTGGAACAGGGCCTGCCAATGGTTCGAGCCGCGAATAATGGGCTCTCAGGCGTCGTCGATCCTTATGGGCGAATCATCAATGTACTTGACCTTAATGCTGTGGGCGTGATCGATGCCCAGCTTCCGAGCCGAGTGCAACTACCTTTAGGAGCGAGCGCGCATAAACTTCAATTTATGGTTGTGTTGTTTCTAGTTCTGATTGTAGCGATGGGGTATTTTTCTCTTGGCAGAAGACGTGTTGGTTGACATTTCTGATACAGCCCTGTCGAATAAAGTGATATTTGGTGCGTTGATACATTGATGATAAAATTCATTTTCAATTCCATTTCATATGAATGAGATTTTTATGTCCGATAATAAAAAGAGCCCAAACCCCGTCGATATTCATGTTGGCGCAAGAATTAGATTGCGACGCAATATGATTGGTCTTAGCCAGGAAAAACTTGGTGAGAATCTTGGAATAACATTCCAGCAAATTCAAAAATATGAAAAAGGCATGAATCGTGTTGGTGCCAGTCGCCTTCAGGCAATTGCTAATATTCTCAATGTGCCGGTAACATTCTTCTTTGATGATATGCCCGGTCAGTCTGACAAGCTGCGCGGTTTTGACGAGGAAAGCGAGACAACTTACGTTGTGGGCTTTCTTAACAGCTCGGAAGGCATCCAGTTGGCGCGTGCCTTCGCAAAGATCGGCGACGCAAAAATTCGACGCAAGGTGCTCGATCTGGTGCGCACGCTTGGTCAAGAGGATGATGCAGTCTAAATCGCACCGGTTAGCGTGATTAACACGCAAAACGGGCAAAAAAATCCTCATAGAGCCATCTATTTAAAAGTGAAAGCAATTGACGGAACCGCTGCGGCTTGGCAAACACTATGCGGCCAGTCGGCAAGTGCCTGCTGGCGTTCGTTTGCTTTCAAGAGGGGTTCCCCGTGACGCGCAATTCTTATCTTTTTACCAGTGAGTCCGTTTCGGAAGGTCACCCGGACAAAGTCTGTGACCGTATTTCCGATGAAATCGTCGACATGATCTACAAAGAAGCGAAGAAAACAGGAGTTGATCCCTGGACTGTTCGTATTGGCTGCGAAACTCTGGCGACAACGAACCGGGTCGTAATAGCTGGCGAAGTCCGGGTTCCGGATACATTGCTCAAGAAAGATAAAAACGGCGCTGTCGTTAAGGATGCCAAAGGCCATCCGGTTGTCAATCCTTCCAGATTCCGGGCCACCGCCCGTCGCGCCATTCGTGACATCGGCTATGAGCAGGATGGCTTCAACTGGAAGACGGCGAAGATTGAAGTTTTGCTGCATCCGCAATCGGCAGATATTGCCCAAGGTGTCGATAATGCCGCCGACCGCCAGGGTGAAGAAGGCGCGGGCGATCAGGGTATCATGTTCGGCTATGCATGCCGCGAAACACCTGATCTTATGCCAGCCCCCATTTATTACTCACACAAGATTCTGGAATTGCTGGCAGCAGCCCGTCACAAGGGTGAGGGCGATGCGGGCAAGCTTGGCCCTGACGCCAAGAGCCAGGTAACCGTTCGCTATGTGAACGGTGTGGCGGCGGAAGTTACGCAAATCGTGCTTTCCACTCAACATCTGGACGCAAGCTGGGATTCCAAGAAGGTTCGCAGCGTTGTTGAACCCTATATCCGTGAAGCGATGGGTGATCTTAAGATCGCTGACGATTGCGTCTGGTACATCAACCCGACGGGTAAATTCGTCATTGGCGGTCCAGACGGCGATGCAGGATTGACTGGCCGTAAAATCATCGTGGACACTTACGGCGGTGCTGCGCCCCATGGTGGCGGTGCATTTTCCGGAAAAGATACGACAAAGGTTGACCGTTCTGCGGCTTATGCGGCGCGCTATCTTGCGAAGAACGTTGTTGCAGCCGGTTTTGCTGACCGCTGTACGATCCAGTTGTCCTATGCGATCGGCGTTGCACAACCATTGTCGGTCTATGTTGACCTGCATGGTACTGGCAAGGTGAAGGAAGATGCTGTCGAAGACGCATTGCGCAAGGTCATGGACCTGTCGCCATCGGGCATTCGCAAGCATTTGGACCTTAACAAACCGATCTATGCCAAGACATCTGCCTATGGTCATTTCGGACGTAAACCTGGCCGGGATGGATCCTTCTCCTGGGAGAAGACCGATCTTGCCAAGCAGTTGAAGACAGCATTGGCCGCTTAAGCGGCCAATGTGGATAATGGTATGACCGAGCCTAAACGCGAGCGTTCAACGGAAGCATTCTTTGGCAGGAGAAACGGTAAAACATTGCGTCCTTTGCAACGTTCCATCCGTGATGAACTCCTGCCTCAGCTAAAGCTCGATCTTACCCTTCCACCACCTGGTGACCTCCGCAGCCTCTTTGCTGCCGAGGTCGATCTGGTGCGCATGGAAATTGGTTTTGGCGGCGGGGAGCATCTCCTGCATGAAGCCGCGCGCCATCCCGAAGCAGGATTTATCGGCATCGAACCATTCGTCAATAGTATGGCGAAGTTGGTCGTTGATCTTCACGATAATCCGCTGGCCAATATCAGGCTTTATGATGATGATGCAACGCAAGTGCTTGATTGGTTGCCAGAAGCATCCCTTGACGGCATTGATCTTTTCTATCCAGACCCCTGGCCCAAGAAGAAGCATTGGAAGAGGCGGTTCGTCAGTCAGAAAAATCTTGGCCGTTTTGCGCGTGTTCTGAAGTCCGGCGGCCGTTTCCGGTTTGCATCCGACATTGACACCTACGTCAATTGGACACTTCAGCATTGCCACGAGCATAGTGAGTTTGAGTGGCAGGCCCAGACCGCCGCTGACTGGCATACGCCTTATAAAGCCTGGCCCGGCACACGTTATGAACAAAAGGCGCATCGTGAAGGCAGGGTCGGGGCATATCTGACGTTTCTGCGCCGTTGAACCTTCTTCGCACGCTATTTCGCGTGACAGCTTCCTGACAGTTTTCTAGTATCATTCTAAAGAGGAGGAGACTGCTGGGAGGCTGTCCATTCAGCTATGTGCTAAACCATCGCGGTAACATCCGTGAGGCGAGCGCTGTGGCAACTTCCCGGTCTTCTAAAAACTGAAAAAACGATGGCCGAGGGCCATTTTGGGAGGACATGACACAATGCGTAAGATGTTGCTTGCTTTTCTAGCTGCCGGTGCAATGGCAGTTTCGGGAACGGCTTTCGCCGCTGATTATAAGATCATGGCGCCAGCAGCGCCAGGTGGCGGTTGGGATCAAACCGCGCGTACTCTTCAGACAGTGCTTCAGGAAGAAAAAATCGCTGGCAATGTGCAGGTCACCAATGTGGCTGGCGCTGGTGGTACAATTGGCCTTGCCCAGTTTGCGAACTCCGCCAAGGGCGATCCTTCGCAGCTTATCGTTGGCGGCTACGTCATGGTCGGTGCGGTTCTTACCAATGCATCGCCCGTAACTTTAGAACAGGTAACGCCAATTGCACGTTTGACCGGTGAATATGAGGCTCTGGTTGTACCTGCTGCATCTCCGATCAAGTCAATGGCAGATCTGGTTGAGAAGCTGAAAGCTGATCCGGGCGCTGTTTCATGGGGCGGTGGCTCTGCTGGTGGCACGGATCACATCACCGCTGGTCTGTTGGCCAAGGCGGCAGGTGTTGATCCCACTAAAGTCAACTATATTGCTTTCTCAGGTGGTGGTGAGGCCCTTGCAGCCATTCTCGGCAATCAGGTGACAGTCGGTATCTCCGGTTACGGTGAGTTTGAATCGCAGATCAAGTCCGGTGCATTGCGCATTATCGGTATTTCCAGCGATACGAAGGTCGAAGGGATCGATGCGCCAACCTTTAAGGAAGGCGGCGTCGATGTCTCGATCCAGAATTGGCGCATGGTTGCTGCCGCTCCTGGCATAAGCGCCGAGCAGGAGGCTGCTATCAGCGCTGACATTGAAAAGTTGGCTAAATCCAAGGGCTGGCAAGAACAGTTAAAGGCCAAGGGTTGGGCCGACACCTATCTTGCAGGCGATGCATTCAAGGCACAGCTGGCTAAGGATACGGAAGCAACTTCCGCTATCCTGAAAGATATCGGCTTGGTAAAATGACACAACAGTCATCAAACTCAAAAGCGCGTCGCCCTGATCGGGCGGCGCTGGTCATTGCTGCCTTTCTGGCAATTCTGGCCGTTATAATCGGATATAGTACGGCCAATACCCATGGCGGGAGCGTCACACGCATTGGCCCGGCTGTGTTTCCATACGCAATCAGTATTGTTTTGTTCATTTTGGCCATCTGGACTATGTTTGAAGCATTTCGCGGAGAATTTCCCGAGCGTGAAGCTCAGGCGCCGGGTCCGGTCCTGTGGATTGTTGGGGGGCTTGCCGCCCAGATGCTTCTTCTCAATGTTGCCGGCTTTTCAATTGCTACAGGTCTGCTGTTTGCCGCAACGGCGCGAGGCTTCGGCAAAACAAAGCTTTGGGTGACGATACCCGCGGGGATTGTCCTGTCATTTGTTGTCTGGATACTCTTTGCCAAGGGGCTTCAATTGTCGCTGCCGGCAGGGCTGCTAGAACACTTCTTTTTTGGGAAATAAGGTCGATGGACACATTTGGATTGCTGTTCCAGGGGTTCGCCGTGGCAATGGACCCGATGAACCTTCTCTACGCTCTGATCGGCGTCACGCTCGGCACTGCTGTTGGTGTGTTGCCGGGTATTGGACCCGCATTGACCGTGGCTCTTTTGCTACCCGTAACTTACAAACTGGACCCTGCCGGCTCTCTGATCATGTTCGCCGGTATTTATTACGGTGGCATGTATGGCGGATCGACGACCTCAATCCTGCTGAACACGCCAGGCGAAAGCGCCTCGATCGTTACCGCGCTTGAGGGCAACAAGATGGCGCGGGCAGGGCGTGGTGGACCTGCGCTTGCCACAGCTGCGATTGGTTCATTTGTCGCTGGTCTGATTGCAACAATCGGTCTTGCGCTCATTGCGCCGTGGATTGTGAAATTTGCCTTATCTTTTGGACCTGCCGAATATTTTGCGCTCATGGTTCTGGCGTTCATGACGGTTTCGGCCGCCTTTGGCGATTCTACGCTTCGTGGCCTGACAGCGCTGTTCATCGGATTGGCGCTCGGTCTGGTAGGGCAAGATCAGTTAACAGGACAGGCGCGTCTTGCATTCGGCATTCCGGATTTGCTTGATGGGATTGAAGTTACCACCTTGGCGGTAGCGCTGTTTGCGATTGGCGAGACGCTTTCCGTTGCAGCATCGCGCTCTACGATGGATGAGAAAATCGAGGCCGTTAAAGGCTCGATCTGGATGACCAAAGAAGACTGGTCCCGCTCGTGGAAGCCATGGCTGCGTGGAACAATTATCGGCTTCCCTATCGGAGCGATGCCTGCCGGTGGTGCGGAAATCGGTACATTTCTTTCCTACTCAGTCGAGAAACAGCTTGCAAAAAAGCCTGAAGAGTTTGGTCATGGAGCGATCGAGGGCGTCGCGGGACCAGAAGCAGCGAATAATGCTTCTGCCGCGGGAACCTTGGTTCCGCTGCTGACGCTGGGCTTGCCGACAACGGCGACCGCAGCGATCATGCTTGCAGGGTTCCAGCAGTTCGGACTTCAGCCCGGACCATTGCTATTTGCTACAAGCCCGCAATTGGTATGGGGCCTGATTGCCAGCCTTCTGGTAGCCAATCTCATGTTGCTCGTGCTGAACCTGCCGCTTATTGGTCTTTGGGTGCGACTGCTCTCCATCCCCAAGCCTTGGCTTTATGCGGGTATTCTGGTTTTTGCGACCCTGGGGACGATCGGCGCAAACTCCGCAGTTTTTCAACTCGGATGGCTCAGCTTCTCATTTGAGCTGGCAATGCTGATATTGTTTGGGTTGGCTGGTTACTTCATGCGGCAATTCGGTTATCCGATTGCGCCCGTGGTGGTTGGGCTCATACTTGGACCCATGGCTGAAACGCAATTGCGCCGTGCCATTCAGATCAGTCAGGGTGACTTTTCCGTATTGGTTGGATCGCCAATAGCAATAACCCTATTGGTTCTGGCTGTCTGCGCGGTCGTTGTGCCGCTGATCATGCGTGCCCGAGGCCAAGGAAAAGTTCTGGCCTCGCTTGCTGCGAACGAAGATTAATTCTTCATTCACCGTCCACCGGATCGATTAGTTCCGGTGGATGGAGCTGAACTGAACGGGATCAATACCAAGCATGCGCAGATCAGAAGCGATTGGCTGATTGCCAGTGCGCGTTGCTGATGCCACGGCCACAGCACTGCCGAATACGTTTAGCATACGGCCAATTCTGGAACTTGCAGATTTCTTGTTCATGTCATTCATTCCTTTTCGCGTTTATATTGCGATGCAGCAAAGATAGGGATGAGTGGCAAGTTTAGTAAGGGCTTCTTATGCAGGGCAGCTATGCGAATTGAGCTATACAGCCTAATAAACCCGCGAGGTCGCAGAAATTTGCTACGGCGCTTGAAACTTCCGCACCATTTCTGTATACAGAACTTATATTCTTGGTCGTTAGAACAGGGGTGGGTCCACACAGGTCCCGCTCTTTTTTGTTTCTTGGGGCCAAAACAAGGAAAATTTGTGTGACAGACGGCGCTAACGCAGAGCAACGAGCTACTCCGGCAAAAGATCTGGAAGAGCGTATTATTACAGAAACCGGCATTGATGCACGTGTTGCGTCAATCATTGAGCCGGTTCTTCAATCTATCGGTTTCAAGCTTGTTCGGGCGCGTCTTTCCGGCCTTAATGGCCTCACGTTGCAGATCATGGCTGAGCGAAATGATGGAACCATGACCGTTGAAGATTGCGAGTTTGTAAGCCGCACGCTGTCGCCGGTGCTTGATGTCGAAGATCCAATTGACCGGAACTACCATCTGGAAGTCTCCTCGCCGGGGATTGATCGTCCGCTGGTGCGCAAATCGGACTTCGTGGTCTGGAGCGGCCATATAGCGAAGGTCGACACGTCCGCAGTTCTTGAAGGACGAAAGAAATTTCGTGGCAGAATATCCAATGTCAGTGATGGGTCGATAACGATCGAAAGCGATCAGGCAACCTATGGCGATAAGCCAGCTGTCGAGATTCCATTCGAAATGATTGCCGATGCCCGTCTTGTTTTGACGGATGATCTCATTCGCGATGCATTGCGCCGTGACAAGGATCTTCGTGAAGGCCGCATACCAGAAGATAATAGTTCGGATACTGACGAAGCGAATGCTTCGGATGAAGGGCAGAGCTAACAACCGGATTGAATTTCATACGCCCGCAGAGGAAGCGTGGTGGTGAACCCAAGGAGAAGAAAATGGCAGTCAGTGCAAACAGGCTAGAACTTCTGCAGATCGCCGATGCGGTTGCGCGTGAGAAGTCGATTGACCGCGAGATCGTTATTGCGGCGATGGCCGATGCCATTCAAAAAGCTGCGCGCTCGCGTTATGGCCAGGAAACCAATATCCGCGCCGACATCAACGCCAAGACCGGCGAAATCAAGCTGCAACGGCTGCTTGAAGTTGTCGAAAACGTTGAAGATCCGATCACGCAGATTGGAATGGATGCTGCCCGCGATCGCAATCCCGATGCGCAACCCGGCGATTTCCTTGCTGACCAATTGCCTCCAATGGATTTCGGTCGCATCGCGGCGCAGTCTGCAAAACAGGTTATCGTGCAGAAAGTGCGCGAAGCAGAGCGTGATCGCCAGTATGACGAGTATAAGGATCGTGTTGGCGAAATCATCAATGGTAGCGTCAAGCGCGTTGAGTACGGCAATGTCATCGTCGATCTCGGTCGCGGTGAAGCAATCGTGCGTCGTGACGAGCTGATTCCCCGCGAGACATTCCGCTATGGCGATCGCGTCCGCGCCTATGTTTACGATGTGCGCCGCGAACAGCGTGGTCCGCAGATTTTCCTGAGCCGCACGCATCCGCAATTCATGGCGAAGCTTTTCACTATGGAAGTACCGGAAATTTACGACGGCATCATCGAAATCAAATCCGTTGCTCGTGATCCGGGTTCGCGCGCCAAGATTGCTGTTATTTCGCGTGATTCGTCGATCGATCCGGTTGGCGCCTGCGTCGGTATGCGTGGATCGCGTGTTCAGGCGGTTGTTGGCGAGCTCCAGGGTGAAAAGATCGATATTATTCCTTGGTCACCAGAGCCAGCATCATTCATCGTCAATGCCTTGCAGCCAGCGGAAGTTTCCAAGGTTGTTCTTGACGAAGATGCAGAACGTATTGAAGTTGTGGTTCCGGATGACCAATTATCCCTTGCGATCGGTCGTCGCGGTCAGAACGTCCGCCTGGCTTCGCAGTTGACAGGCTGGGATATCGACATCCTCACCGAGCAGGAAGAGTCCGAGCGCCGTCAGAAAGAATTCGTCGAACGCTCCAATCTGTTCATGGAAGCGCTGGATGTTGACGAAATGGTCGGTCAGGTTCTGGCGTCTGAAGGTTTTGCCTCCGTGGAAGAAATCGCTTATGTTGATAGCGATGATATTTCGTCCATCGATGGTTTCGATGAGGACACGGCGACTGAAATCCAACAGCGTGCGCAGGAATATCTGGGTCGCATTGAAGAAGAGCGCGATGCCCGTCGTAAAGAATTGGGTGTTTCAGACGAGCTTCGTGATTTGCCCGGCATGACCAATGCTATTCTCGTTGCAGTTGGCGAAGATGGTGTCAAAACCGTTGAAGACTTTGCCGGCTATGCTGTTGACGAATTGACCGGATGGCGTGAGCGCAAAGATGGGGAAACTGTAAACTTCCCCGGCATTCTGTCGGCATTCGAAGTTAGCCGTGCAGATGCGGAACAGATGGTGCTTGCGGCTCGTTTGAAGGCAGGCTGGATCACGGAAGATGATCTCGTCGCCACCGAGACTGAAGCAGATGCCGAAGAAGAGGTTGCTGGCTGAAACACAGCAACTTGAAAATGGAAACGGAAATGAACGACAGAACGTGCATTGTCACGCGTGAAGCAGGTTCTGTCGATGACATGATCCGGTTCGTAGCTGGCCCCGATGGATCGGTTGTTGCGGATTTGAAGCACAACCTTCCCGGACGTGGCTGCTGGGTGAAGGCTCAGCGACGCTATATTGATGAAGCGGTGAAGCGGAAGCTTTTCCCGCGTGGTCTCAAAACTGCGGTGGTCGTTCCGGAGGATTTTGGAAAGATCGTCGACCAGATGCTGGTAAAATCGGCTTTGGGAAGTTTTGGGTTGGCGCGAAAGGCCGGTGTTGTGATAACAGGGGCCGCAAAAGTGGATATCGCCATCCGTAATGGCACAGCAGGGCTTGTGCTTCATGCTCTTGAGGCTGCGGAAGACGGCGTCCGAAAATTAGACCAGGCCCGTCGTTCGGTGGTTTATGCTGACGGACCTGATATACCCGCCCTTTCATTGTTTACTAGCGATGAAATGGATTTGGCATTAGGTGGGGTTAATGTGATACATGCTGCCGTACTCAGAGGGAGGGCAGCTGCCGGACTCATGAATCGGGTCTGGATGCTACAGCATTTTCGCGTGGGTCTGGACGAGCAGACCAGCGCTAAAGCGGCAACCGCTGCGAAGGAAACGGAAACGGAATGAGCGATATAAAATCGACAGACGACAAGACGCTTGGCGTCAATAAGAAAACCCTGACCCTGAAGCGGCCCGGTATCGAACAAAGCACGGTGCGCCAGAATTTCAGCCACGGGCGGACGAAGTCTGTTGTCGTTGAAACAAAGAAGCGCAAGTTTAGCTTGCCGGATCAGAAGCCGGAGGTTGCACCCGTTGCTGCGCCAGCCACGGTATCCGCACCGGCACCAGCACCAGTGCAAGCCACTGTTGCACCTACGCCAGCTGCACCCGTAACGGTAGCGCCACCTGCGCCGACTGCTCCTCAGCCGGTTGCGGCTGCTCCTGCACCAGCGCCGCGCCCTGCAACGCCGGCTCCTGCCGCGGCGCCAGTCAACAAGGCTCCGGCTACAGCGACCCCAGCGCGCCCTGCACCGCGGGGCGCAGGCCAGCCATCATCGCCGCAGCGTTCCGGACAGCAATCATACCGCTCGGGAGGGCAGCGTGCGAATGATCGCTCCGGCATGGTGTTGAATACGCTGTCGCCGGCCGAGATTGAGGCGCGTCGCAAGGCCCTCGAAGGGTCCAAGGCGCGCGATATTGAAGATCGCGCCAAGGCAGCGCTTGAAGCCGCCCGCCGTGCAGAAGAAGAGGCTTTGCGCGCCAAGGAGCGTGAAGAATCCGCTCGCCGTCAGGCAGAAGAAGAAGATCGTCTGCGCAAGGAAGCTCAGGCCAAGCAGCGCGCTGAAGAAGAATCACGCAAGCGTCAACCCGAGGCCGCCGCTACAGAAGAGGCTAGCTCAAAAGCATCCGTTCGCAAGACCAATGTGGCTGAAGAAGAAGAAAGCCGTCGCGGTGGTCCTGCAGGCGCGCGTCGCGGCAGCAGTGCTGCTCCGGCCAAGCCTGAAGTTCGCACACCCAAGGTTGTCAAAGGCGAAGATGAACGTCGTCGTGGTAAGCTGACTTTGGGCTCTGCGCTCAATGATGAAGGCCGCAGCCGTTCGCTTTCTGCCATGCGCCGCCGCCAGGAGAAGTTCAAGCGCGGCATGCAGCAGGAAACACGCGAGAAGATCGCGCGTGAAGTCATTTTGCCTGAAACCATCACCATTCAGGAACTTGCCCAGCGTATGGCTGAGCGTTCGGTCGACGTCATCAAATATTTGATGAAAGAAGGCCAGATGATGAAGCCGGGCGATCTGATCGATGCGGATATGGCCCAGCTGATTGCCGAAGAATTTGGTCATACGGTTCGCCGCGTTGCCGAATCGGACGTTGAAGAAGGTATTTTCAACGTACAGGACGATCAGGGTGCATTCGTATCACGGCCACCTGTTGTCACCATTATGGGTCACGTCGATCACGGCAAGACGTCATTGCTGGACGCTATCCGCAAGGCAAATGTTGTCTCCGGTGAAGCCGGTGGCATTACCCAGCATATTGGTGCCTATCAGGTCGAACAGAACGGCCAGAAGATCACCTTCATCGATACGCCGGGCCATGCTGCCTTTACGGCCATGCGTGCACGCGGTGCGCAGGCTACCGATATTGCCATTCTGGTGGTTGCAGCCGACGATAGCGTCATGCCGCAAACCATTGAATCGATCAATCATGCCAAGGCGGCAGGCGTTCCGATCATTGTTGCCATCAACAAGATCGATAAACCATCTGCTGATCCGCAGAAGGTGCGCAACGCACTGCTTCAGCATGAGGTTTTTGTGGAATCCATGGGCGGTGAAACGCTCGATGTTGAAGTTTCCGCCAAGACTGGTGTCGGCCTCGACAAGCTTCTTGAGACAATCCTGCTTCAGGCAGAAGTTCTCGACCTCAAAGCTGATCCGACACGGACTGCGGAAGGTGTGGTTATCGAAGCCAAGCTGGATCGCGGTCGCGGTTCGGTTGCGACCGTTCTGGTACAAAAGGGTACTTTGCATCCGGGTGATATCATCGTTGCTGGCAGTGAGTGGGGGCGTGTTCGCGCGCTCGTCAATGATCGCGGCGAGAATATGAAGGATGCAGGGCCTGCCATGCCGGTTGAGGTTCTTGGTCTCGGCGGACCGCCTCAGGCTGGCGATCGCTTTGCCGTCGTAGAGAATGAAGCCAAGGCACGCGAAATTTCCGAATATCGCACCCGTCTTGCTCGTGAAAAGGCTGTGGCCAAGCAGGCTGGT
Organism: Hyphomicrobiales bacterium; assembly: GCA_900473335.1. Taxonomy (GTDB): domain Bacteria; phylum Pseudomonadota; class Alphaproteobacteria; order Rhizobiales; family Rhizobiaceae; genus Phyllobacterium. Next base: position 75,543 of record UCNP01000041.1, read on the forward strand.
TCCCGTGGTTCGCTCGAACAGATGATGAGCCAATTGCAGGTTACCGGTTTGAAAGAGTTCCCACTGCTCATCAAGGGCGACGTACAGGGCTCCATCGAAGCCATTGCCGGTGCTCTCGACAAGCTCGGTACCGAAGAAGTGCGCGCGCGCATCATTCATTCGGGCGCTGGCGGAATCACCGAGAGCGATATCGCGCTGGCAGAAGCGTCACACGCCGCGATCATCGGTTTCAATGTGCGTGCCAACAAGCAGGCGCGTGATTTGGCTGAGCGCGAAGGCATCGAAATTCGCTACTACAACATCATTTACGATCTCGTCGATGATGTGAAAGCAGCAATGTCAGGTCTTCTATCTCCAGAACGCCGCGAAACCTTCATCGGTAACGCCGAAATTCTGGAAGTCTTCAATATCACGAAAATCGGCAAGGTTGCCGGTTGCCGTGTTACGGAAGGCAAGGTTGAACGTGGTGCAGGCGTACGCCTTATCCGTGACAACGTTGTCATCCACGAAGGCAAGCTCAAGACGCTCAAGCGCTTCAAGGATGAAGTGTCCGAAGTGCCGATGGGGCAGGAATGCGGTATGGCGTTTGAAAACTACGAGGATATTCGCGCAGGCGATACGATCGAAGCTTTCCGCGTCGAACACGTTACCCGCACGCTCTAACCCATACGTCTCGATTATTGATAACAGGATCGCCGGAATAGATATCCGGCGATCTCTTGTTTGTCGGATAGGTAATAATGGCTCGTTTTGCTCCAGGATCAGGTCCTTCCCAACGCCAGCTTCGCGTCAGCGAACAGGTGCGCCACGCAGTATCTCAGGTGCTGCAACGGGGCGATGTGCGTGATGACATGCTGGAAAATGCGGTCATAGCAATCTCGGAAGTGCGCATGTCTCCGGATTTGAAGATTGCCACCTGTTTTGTATCGCCCGTCGGTGCAACGGATAGTGAAGGCGTCATCAGCGCCTTGAACAAACATGCCAAATTTATCCGCGGGCGTGCGGGCACTTATCTCAAGTCCATGAAATATATGCCGGAATTTCGTTTTCGTATTGATACGAGCTTCGATAATTACGCGAAGATCGATGCTTTGCTGCGCAAGCCTGAGGTCACACGCGATCTCGCAGACGACGATAATGACGATGATGGCGGCGACCCAAATCCGGGCGATGTTCCGGGGCATGGCGATAATTAAATGGCAAGACAGCGCAAGAAAAAGGGCCGCCCGGTTTCCGGCTGGCTGATCTTCGACAAGCCGAAAGGCATGGGTTCGACCGAAGCCGTCTCCAAGATAAAATGGCTTTTCAAAGCGGAAAAAGCGGGCCATGCAGGTACGCTTGATCCCTTGGCTTCTGGAATGCTGCCGATTGCGCTCGGCGAGGCGACAAAGACCGTTCCCTATGTAATGGACGGTACAAAGATTTATCGCTTTACAGTGAAATGGGGTGCCGAGCGCACGACAGATGATCTGGAAGGCGAAATCAGCGCTACATCAGAGAATCGTCCGGATGAAGCTGCGATCAAAGCGCTATTGCCAAAATATACAGGTGTTATCCAGCAAACACCGCCGAAGTTTTCTGCGATCAAAATAGCCGGTGAACGCGCCTACGATCTGGCCCGCGGCGGTGAAGAGGTTGAAATACCTTCACGCGAAGTCGAGATCGACCGGCTGGAACTGGTTGAGCGTCCCGATGATGCTACCGCGATTTTTGAGGTGGAATGCGGAAAGGGCACTTATGTGCGATCGCTTGCCCGCGATATGGGGCGCGATCTTGGCTGCTACGGGCATATTGCCGATCTGCGCCGAACGGAAGTTGCGCCTTTTGATGAGGCTGATTTCGTGACCCTTGAAGAATTGGAAGCGGCGCATCCTCCTGCATCCGCAGAGGAAGCAAGCGATGAGGGCTCGTATGGCCGCCTTGCCGAGCACTTCTCAGTTATGGATGCCTTTTTGATCGATACGGGCGCTGCGCTGGAAAGCCTGCCGCAAATCGCCATATCTGACGATCAGGCACACCGGATACGCATGGGAAATCCGATTATTCTGCGCGGACGTGATGCCCCTGTGGAGGCGGACGAAGCTTGTGTGACCGCGAAGGGCAAGGTTCTTGCCATCGGCTTTATCGAGCACGGCCAGTTCAACCCAAAGCGCGTATTTACTGCCTGATTATTGTTTTTCAGAGCGTCCCATAAATTCTTCGGTAGGGTAGTTCCAAACTCTTCCATATGGCTTGAAGACATACCCATCCCATATCAGCGGCTTTGAAAGTCGCACAGAATCATTTGCGGCTGGTAATTCGTCACAATTTGGACTATACGGCACCAAGCTTCAGGCTTTGCCCGTCGCTTTAACTGGCCCCCGCTGGACGACATCCCGGCCGTGGGCATCCTGTGTTCCTCTTCAAAAGAAAGGATATACGATGTCGATAACCGCTGAACGCAAGCAGGCAGTGATCACTGAATATGCAACGAAGCCAGGCGATACCGGTTCTCCGGAAGTCCAGGTTGCCGTTCTGACAGAGCGCATTGTTAATTTGACCGAACATTTCAAGGACCACAAAAAGGATAACCATTCCCGTCGTGGTCTTCTCAAGCTCGTCTCGACGCGCCGCAGCCTTCTTGATTATCTCAAGAAAGTTGATCAGAGCCGCTACCAGACGCTGATCGAAAAGCTCGGCCTGCGCCGTTAATAACGGATTGAAACCGGCGGCGGCATTTATGTCCCGCCGGTTTCTGCTCATTCCCTTAAGGAATGAAGAATACCCATGTGACAGGTCATGGGGCAGGATTGCTGGCAACTCGGTATGCGAGTTGCAAATTGTCTTGCCCGTGATTGGTCTAAACGAAACGGAAGAAAAATGCTGCGACCAAAGGGAAGCGCGTTTTTCTCCACTCAAGGACAAGATATGTTTAATCAACACAAAGTTGAAATCGAATGGGGCGGACGTCCGCTCATTCTGGAAACCGGCAAGATTGCCCGTCAGGCTGATGGCGCGGTTCTGGCAACATATGGTGAGACGGTTGTGCTCGCCACGGTAGTTTCCGCCAAGGCGCCAAAGCCCGGCCAGGACTTTTTCCCACTGACCGTGAACTATCAGGAAAAGACCTACGCAGCCGGCAAAATTCCCGGTGGCTATTTCAAGCGCGAAGGCCGCCCAAGCGAGAACGAAACTCTGGTTTCGCGCCTGATCGACCGCCCGATCCGCCCGCTCTTTGCCGAGGGCTACAAAAATGACACGCAGGTCGTTCTGACCGTTATCCAGCACGATCTGGAAAACAATCCTGATATCATATCGATGATCGGCGCTTCTGCTGCCCTGACACTCTCCGGCGTTCCTTTCATGGGCCCGATCGGCGGCGCTCGCGTTGGTTACATCAATGGCGAATATCGCCTGAACCCAACTCTTGATGAAATGCCGGAATCGAGCCTCGATCTGGTCGTCGCCGGCACGAGCGAAGCCGTTCTGATGGTGGAATCGGAAGCCAGGGAATTGGCCGAAGATATTATGCTCGGCGCTGTCATGTTCGGTCATCGCAGCTTCCAGCCGGTTATCGACGCAATCATCAAGCTTGCTGAAGTTGCTGCCAAAGAGCCACGCGATTTCCAGACAGATGATCTGTCAGCAGCGGAAGCAGCTGTTCTCAAGCTTATAGAAGCTGATCTGCGTGCAGCTTACAAGATCACCGACAAGCAGGATCGCTATAATGCGGTTGATGCTGCAAAGGCCAAGGTAAAGGCGCATTTCTTCCCGGAAGGCGTTGAAGAACCAGAATTTTCCGTTGAAGAGATCGCAACAGTATTCAAGTCGGTTCAGGCGAAGATTGTTCGCTGGAACATTCTTGATACTGGCAGCCGTATCGATGGCCGCGACCTGTCGACAGTTCGTCCTATTGTTTCGGAAGTTGGTCTTCTGCCCCGCACACACGGCTCGGCTCTGTTCACCCGTGGTGAAACACAGGCCATCGTTGTTGCGACGCTTGGTACAGGCGAAGACGAACAATATGTCGACTCACTAACCGGCATGTACAAAGAAACATTCATGCTTCACTATAATTTCCCGCCCTATTCGGTCGGTGAAACAGGTCGCATGGGTTCACCCGGTCGTCGTGAAATCGGTCATGGCAAGCTTGCCTGGCGCGCGATCCACCCGGTTCTGCCAGCCAAGGAACAGTTCCCCTACACGCTGCGTACAGTCTCCGAGATCACTGAATCCAACGGTTCATCCTCGATGGCTACGGTTTGCGGCACATCGCTTGCTCTTATGGATGCTGGCGTTCCACTGCTGCGTCCAGTTGCAGGTATTGCGATGGGTCTGATCCTGGAAGGCGAGAAATTCGCTGTTCTCTCCGATATTCTCGGCGATGAAGATCATCTCGGCGACATGGATTTCAAGGTAGCCGGCTCAGAGAATGGCATCACTGCCTTGCAGATGGATATCAAGATCGACGGCATCACCGAAGAAATCATGAAGGTTGCTTTGGCTCAGGCCAAGGAAGGTCGTCTGCACATTCTTACCGAAATGGCGAAAGCCATCACGGAAGGCCGTTCGGAACTTGGCGAATTTGCACCGCGCATCGAAGTCATGAACATTCCAACCGACAAGATTCGTGATGTTATTGGTTCCGGCGGCAAGGTCATTCGTGAAATCGTCGAAAAGACGGGCGCGAAGATCAACATTGAAGACGATGGTACAGTCAAGATTGCATCGTCATCAGCCAAGGAAATCGAAGCTGCCCGCAAGTGGATCCACTCGATTGTTGCAGAACCTGAAGTAGGCGAGATCTATGAAGGCACAGTTGTAAAGACTGCTGACTTCGGCGCATTCGTAAACTTCTTTGGCCCACGCGATGGTCTGGTTCATATTTCGCAGCTTGCTTCGGATCGTGTTGCCAAGACTTCGGATGTGGTCAAGGAAGGCCAGAAGGTCTGGGTCAAGCTTATGGGCTTTGACGAACGTGGCAAGGTTCGCCTGTCGATGAAGGTTGTCGATCAGGAAACCGGCAAGGAAATCGTTCAGGAAAAGAAGGCTCAGGAAGACGCTGAGTAATCTTCTGATCATAGAATAATAAAAGCGCGCCCTCAGTGGCGCGCTTTTTTCTTGATATACATATCTATAGATGGACCCACTCATGACCAATGGCGCTCTTCAGACACTTTTTCTGCCTTTCGAAGATGAGATACTGCCTATTCCCAGCAAAGATGCGTCATGGTTGTTTCTCGGCGCGGAAGCTGATCGCACTATTGCAGATGAGTGGAAGTCTATCCTGACCTGTCTTCAACCGTTCAAACCGGATTATCTCACCTTGCAGAAGGCAGGATTTAACGCCGTTCCTCGATTACAGGGCAACGAAGAATTTGACGGTGCGCTAATCTTGCTTGGCAAGCATCGTGGACGCAATGAAGCTTGGCTGGCGCAGGCCCTTGGCCAGGTAAAGGTCGGCGGCCGAATTGTCGTGTGCGGTAATAAAAAACTGGGTGTAGACAGCTTCCGCAAGACCGTTGAGAGCATTGCACCAGTGGAAGACAGGCTATCAAAAAACCACGCAGTGGTCTTCTGGTTCAACCGTTCTGTAGAGATAAATAAACAGAAAATTCAATCACTTACATCAAAGCCAACGCAAGTTGAAAACCGTTTCAATACGGCGCCGGGCATGTTCTCACACACTGCTATCGACAATGGTTCAGCAATGCTGGTCAAGCATTTTGCAGGACGCATCAGTGGCCACGTGGCAGACTTTGGAGCGGGCTGGGGATATCTCGCCAGTGAGGTGTTGAAGCATCCTGAAAAGCTGAAATCTTTGGACCTGTATGAGGCTGATTTCGAAGCGCTGGAAGCTGCTAAAACCAATATTATTGGCGGTGAAATACCAGTCAAATTTCATTGGCACGATGTAAATAGTGAAGCAATTACAGAGATTTACGATACGATTGTCATGAACCCGCCCTTCCATGCAGGTCGCAGTGCCGATCCGACAATGGGGCAGGGTTTTATCGCTGCGGCTGCCAAACGGATGAAGCCGGGTGGTCGCCTGCTGCTCGTCGCCAACCGGCAAATGCCCTATGAGGCAGGCTTGAAGTCACTCTTCAAGCATGTGATGCCGATTGAAGACAATGCTGGCTATAAGATCATAGAAGCCAAAAAATAACTCTACCGTACGCAACTATTTTACGACTTGCGGTAGAGTTTTTGCTCGCATCTTTTGCGATTTTGCGCGCAAAAATAATCTGTTTCCGTGATTTTGGTTGCCATATTCAAAAGCAGTGCTCAAAATCGTGGAAATAATTGCGATTATTCCTTGTCGTCGTCGGATTTTTTCAGTTCTTCCAAGGTTGGCATTGAGACGATGTTATAACCGGAGTCCACATAGTGGATTTCGCCTGTCACGCCGCTTGATAGATCTGACAGGAGATAGAGTGCCGAACGGCCGACATCGCCAATATCAACCGTGCGGCGCAAAGGTGCGTTGCGCTGCTGATAGGAGAACATGGCACGGGCATCACCAATGCCAGCACCCGCCAAAGTCCGCACAGGACCCGCAGAAATTGCATTGACGCGAATTCCTTCCGGACCGTAATCAGCGGCCAGATAACGGACCATGGCTTCGAGCGCGGCCTTTGCAACGCCCATAACATTATAGTTCGGCATAACGCGGGTGGAGCCACCATAAGTCAGCGTCAGGATCGATCCGCCTTCCTTCATCAGCTTGGAAGCGCGCTGCGCAACCTCGGTGAAGGAGTAGGCAGAAATGACCATCGTCCGCGAGAAGTTGTCTCGGGTGGTCACATCCGCATAGCGGCCCTTCAATTGGGATTTGTCGGAAAAGCCAATGGCATGCACCACAAAATCAATCGTGCCCCACTCTTTTTCCAATGTGTCGAAAACCGCATCGACCGTTGCAATGTCTTCGACATCGCATGGGAGCAGAAGCTTGGAGCCGAGCTGTTCAGCCAAAGGTGCAACACGCTTGCCAAATGCATCGCCCTGATAGGTGAAGGCAAGCTCGGCGCCATTGTCAGCAAGTTCCTTGGCAATACCCCAGGCAATGGAATGGCTGTTGGCGACCCCCATAATGAGACCGCGCTTGCCCTTCATCAGATCACCCATGTTTTATCCCTCGTAGCGCTGGAAGACCAGCGACGCGTTCGTGCCGCCAAATCCGAAGGAATTGGTCAGAACAGTGTTCAGTTTTACATTGTCGATGCGCTTGCGCACGATGGGCATATCTTCAAATGCCGGATCGATTTCTTCGATATTGGCGCTTTCCGCGATGAAATCATGGTTCAGCATCAACAGGGAATAAATTGATTCATGCACACCTGTTGCGCCCTGCGAATGGCCGGTCAGCGATTTCGTGGCAGAGATCGGTGGACATTTATCCCCGGAACCAAAAACCTCACGGATCGCTTCAATTTCCTTCAGATCGCCAACAGGGGTCGAAGTGGCATGGGGATTGATATAGTCGACCTTGCCTTTGATGTTGGCGATAGCCATGCGCATGCAACGTGCAGCGCCTTCGCCGCTGGGTGCCACCATATCGGCCCCGTCAGAGGTCACGCCATAGCCGACCAGTTCGCCATAAATCTTGGCGCCGCGCGCCTTTGCATGTTCCAATTCCTCAAGAACGAGCACGCCAGCGCCGCCGGAGATAACAAAGCCATCGCGGTTCTTGTCATAGGCACGGGATGCGACCGCAGGGCGGTCATTGAACTTGGAAGACATGGCGCCCATGCCGTCAAAGAGGACGGATAGGGTCCAGTCCAGATCTTCGCAGCCGCCAGCAAACATCATGTCCTGCTTGCCATATTGGATCATCTCATAGGCATTGCCGACACAATGATTGGATGTGGCGCAGGCCGAAGAGATGGAATAATTGACGCCCTTGATCTTGAACCATGTAGCAAGCGTAGCCGAAGCCGTTGAAGACATAGCTTTTGGCACAGCGAAAGGACCGACTTTTTTGCTGGAGCCGGATTCGATGGTTTTCTCCGCGGCCTCAACAATCGTTCGCGTGGAAGAACCGCCAGAACCCATGATGATGCCGGTGCGTTCATTGGAGATGTGGCTCTCGTCAAGGCCAGCATCGGCAATGGCCTGATCCATAGCGACATGGTTCCAGGCCGTGCCGCCGCCATGGAAACGCATGGCGCGGCGGTCCACCAAAGTCGATGGATCGAGCGTTGGTGCGCCTTTTACCTGACTGCGAAAACCATGGGCCGCATATTCTTCTGCGAATACAATGCCCGATTTCGCTGCACGCAACGATTCAAGAACTTCCTGCACATTATTGCCGATAGAGGACACAATACCCATGCCCGTCACAACCACTCGCCGCATCGCGATCTCCTTAAAGGTATTGCATCGGCTTACGCCGCGCTTTCCTTGAACAAGCCAACCCGCAGGTCGGTTGCCTTGTAGATAGTCTCGCCATCGACCTTTAGCCAGCCATCAGCAATGCCAAGGACCAAACGACCGCGCATTACGCGCTTGAAATCAATACCATATTCGACAAGTTTATTTTTTGGCGTAACCATTCCGGTGAATTTTACCTCGCCGGTGGAAAGCGCACGGCCTTTGCCAGGCTCGCCCAGCCAGCCAAGATAAAAGCCCGTCAACTGCCACATGGCATCAAGGCCAAGGCAGCCCGGCATGACCGGATCACCTATGAAATGGCAGGGAAAGAACCAGAGATCGGGTTTGATGTCGAATTCGGCGCGGATATATCCCTTGCCATTCTCACCACCCGTTTCAGAAATCTCGGTAATGCGGTCGAACATCAACATTGGCGGAGCGGGCAATTGGGCATTGCCTTGACCGAACATTTCGCCGCGGGCGCAGGCTAGAAGCTCTTCGTAGCCGTAGCTTGATTTCTGTTCTGGCATTCTTTCTCCCATCGGTAACTTCAAATCTTGCGCTTGGGGCACATGACATCCAGGCTTGCACGAACCCTATCACAGAGTATTTCCGCCTGAAAACGCTTCCTAGAGCAAACGACGCGCAAATGGAACCCTTGCTATGGTTGGAAACAGTGCGAAACTTACGCAACTGAATCCTTGGTAAAGCCCACACTATTGGCGTATTTGCTGCCTATTGATCGATTTCGCAAGACGGCATATATGAATGATGTAGCACGCCGGATAAAAATCTGGTGCGCAACTTTGGATATCAGTTAACGGAGTGGCACCAGCGCCATGCATATTTCTTATGAAATTGACGCCGACGTTCCTTTACAGGAGCGCCTGCGCTTTGCAGGTCTGAGGCCAACCCGCCAGCGCATTGCGCTTGCAAGTCTGATTTTTGCCAAAGGCGACCGACATCTTTCGGCTGAAGAGCTGCATGAAGAGGCGCTTGGCGCTGATGTGCCGGTTTCGCTGGCTACGGTCTACAATACGCTGCATCAGTTTACTCAAGCGGGCATGTTGCGCATTCTGGCCGTGGAAGGTGCGAAGACCTATTTCGATACCAATACCTCCGACCATCATCACTTTTTCGTTGAAGGTGAAAATGAGGTCATTGATATTCCAAATGGTTCCGAAATGGTCGGCAACCTGCCGCCTGTTCCCGAAGGCATGGAAATCGTCAATGTCGACATCATCATTCGCCTGCGCAAAAAGCGCGGTTAAAAACAAAACTCAATAGATTTGAAGGCAAGTTTACGGGCTTTGAGGTAACGACCTTTGCCTATGCAACTGCCATTGCCTGCGTGATCTTTTGCGACTGCACGGGCGCACGGGACATTTCTTCGATCATTTTGCCAAATTCACAGGCCGCATCAGTCTTATTGCCTTCGCTCCATGCAAGAACAAAAGCAGCATCGGGCAGCGGCGGCAAGCCATATTGACCATCGACAATGCGCATGCCGGGTTTCACATCGCCATCGGGCATAATGGTAATTGCCAAGCCTGAAAGCACCGCCGCATGAAGGCCGTGCTGGCTCGGCGATGTGAAAACAATGTGCCAATCCAGATTGGTCTTTTCAAGCGCAGCAGCGCAGGCACGGCGATGAAAACAGGGCGAGGGGGATAAGGCCAGCGGCAAAGACGCGCCCGGTGCCAGATTGAAATTATCAGCTGCCACCCAGACCTGCCGCGTCTTGCGCAGGATTGAGCCGCAGTCAGCGCCATCTTCCTTGCACAGCAATACTGCCAGATCGAGCTGGCCAGCTTCAATCATCGACATCAAATCGAGATTTGGACTGACATTGACATCAAGAGTGATGGAAGGAAATGCGCGCCCGAATTGGCAAAGCAGGCAGGCCAATTGATCGCCGAGGAAATTTTCCGTCACACCAAAGCGGACAATCCCTGTGACTGGGGACGGGTTGAAACGCTGGGACAAACTGTCCAGCATCACAATAATCTGTTTGGCACATTGCAGGAAATCAATACCGCTTGGGGTCAAGGTCAAAGCACGTGTTGTCCTGTAGAGCAGGGGCATACCCACCTGCTCCTCCAGCCGCCTTATCTGATGGCTGATCGCCGATTGCGTTAAGTGCAGGCGTTGCGCCGCACGGGTAAAGCTACCGGCATCAACGACGGCGATGAAAGCGCGCAGAAGTGGGGGATCGAAGTCGAGGTTCATTTCATGACCAATATTAATTAATAAGCGAAATTAAATCATTTTTATCATGAAGTCTCTCTCATTACAATGGCAGGCACGGGGCACTTGCTGTTTGGGCTCCTGCATCATTTAACCAGAGAGTATTCACTCATGATCAATTCTTTCTCGGCCAAAACGCCGCTTGCTTTGGCGGCGGTCTGTCTTGCCTCGCTTATGTTCGGGCTGGAAATCTCCAGCGTGCCAGTCATTTTGTCAGTGTTGGAAAAGGTTTTGCATGGCAATTTCAACGAGCTGCAATGGGTGATGACCGCCTATACGCTTGCTTGTACAGCGGTTCTGATGGCCGCTGGCACTCTGGCTGACCGGTTTGGACGCAAGCGCGTGTTTCTAATCAGTCTCGTCATGTTCGGTGCAACATCACTGGTTTGTGGTTTGGCGCAAAATATGGCTGTGTTGATTGCCGCCAGATTCCTGCAAGGGATCAGTGGCGGTATAATGCTGATAGGCCATATATCGGTTCTCTCGCATTTATTTGCCGACCCTAAACAGCGCGCGCGTGCCTTTGCTGCCTGGGGTGTCATTTTTGGCATCGGCCTTGGATTCGGTCCCATTATTGGCGGAGCGATTCTGGCGTTGCTCGATTGGAAATGGGTTTTTCTGGTTCACGCAGTTGTCGCAGCAATAACCTTTGTGCTTGCTTGTGTCGGCGTAACCGAGTCGTCGGATCAGGAGGCAAAGACGCTCGACTTGTTTGGCATGGGAACCTATTCGCTGGCGGTATTTTGCCTTGTCTTTTTCATCACGCAGGGGCCGGTGACCGGTTTCACCAGCGCCATTGCTTTAACTGTAATCGGGCTGTCGCTGGCCGGACTTGTGGCCTTTGTCATGATCGAGCTGCGCCATCCCTATCCGATGTTTGATTTTTCGGTTTTCAAGGTGCGGAACTTTTCCGGCGCTATCTTCGGTTCCATGGGCATGAATTTCTGTTTCTGGCCCTTCATGATTTATCTGCCGCTCTATTTTCAAGGAGCGCTTGGCTATAGCAACGTGGCGACGGGGCTTTCGGTTCTTGCCTATACGCTGCCAACGCTGGTTATCCCGCCCGTTGCCGAAAAGCTGACCTTGCGCTTTGGTCCGGGGATTGTCATTCCTCTGGGGCTTTTCACCATCGGTCTTGGCTTTATACTCATGCGGTTGGGGTCAAGCCTGGATAATGCCAGCTGGCTGACAATGCTGCCCGGCGCAGTGCTCGCGGGAACGGGCTTGGGCTTGACCAATACGCCAGTCACCAACACTGCAACGGGAGCTGTGGCAAGCAACCGCGCCGGCATGGCTTCAGGCATTGATATGAGTGCCCGTCTGACTGCGCTTGCCATTAATATTGCGCTGATGGGCTTTATCCTGATCAGCGGCGTTTCGGCTCATTTGCAAAGCGTTGCTCAAGAGGCCTTGTCTGGAACAGCGCTCTATTCGGCGGCGGAGCGTATTGCATCGGGAAATCTGGCAGCAATAGCCAGCGAGTTGCCAGGCCTTTCCGCCTCTGTCATCCGGTCTGCGCTTATCCATGGCTATGGCTGGGTTCTGCTTTACGGCGCAATTTCGGTGTGGATTTTGGCACTGTGCAGCTATCTGGTTTTCCGGCCAAGGCAGTTGTCAGAGAAAATAGCGTCCGCCTAATCCTCGAATTTCTCGCCCGGATAGGCACCCCAAATCTCGTTCTGGCGCATCCAGCCGCTTGCGCCATTAAATACCACACGGCAATAATCGCCATTGCAGCTTTTCAATGTACCAAGAACGCCCGGCTGTACTTTCGCTACAACGGGCGTTTTATCATCGGCCTTGGCAAAGACATTGAGCATGACGCCGTCCTTGTCCTTTTGCCAAGGTGCAGTCATGCCGGTCCGTTTGCCTGAAAGCAATGATTGATAGACCCAGCCCTCAGTGCCTTCCGAATCGCGTATCCGCCGCCAATTATCATATTCCTGTACAATCTCGACCGGCAGGCCGGATTTGAGAAACAGCCATGTCACCGCATAATCGCGTCCGGGCCCAACGCGCAGATTGACCCGTCCGGGCTTGAGGCTGACGAAACGGGGCAGGGGCAATCCGCTTGGACCGATCTGTCCGGCAGCTTCAGCCTTGGCAAGCGCGGGCAAGGCCAGCGGCGCTGCCATAATGAGAGCTGCCGCAATGCTTGCGGCGACAGTGAAAAGGCGCAATCTCTTAATCGTCAACAATATTTGGTCCTTCATCGTTCCGTTCGGCCACGTCAATTTTGATCTGATCGCGGAACGATCCTTGTTTTTCTTTGTCTTCTACGCGCCGCCTTGGTAGACAGGTAAATGGACGGCTTGATCGCAATTGCAGTTTGCAATGGTTTGGTTAAAGAGCTCTCAATGCCGTGCTTGAATTTGGAGGGGAATATTGGTGAGCAAAAAGCCTCTGGTCGTGATTACCCGCAAATTGCCGGACCCTATCGAAACACGCATGCGCGAACTTTTCGAGGCGCGGCTGAATGTCGATGACCGGCGGTTGACCAAGGCGGAGCTGATTGAAGCAGTTTCGCAGGCCAATGTTCTCGTGCCGACCGTGACGGACCGTATCGACGAAGAGATCATCAAGGCGGCAGGTCCAAACCTGAAGCTGATCGCTAATTTCGGCAATGGCACCGACAATATTGATGTTGTAGCCGCGGCAGCACGCGGCATCACGGTAACCAATACCCCCAACGTTTTGACCGAAGACACCGCCGACATGACTATGGCTTTGATGCTGGCCGTGCCGCGCCGCCTCGTGGAAGGCGCCTCGATCCTGCTCGATGATGGCAAATGGGAGGGCTGGGGTCCGACATGGATGCTTGGCCGCCGCATCTGGGGCAAGCGGCTCGGCATTGTCGGCATGGGCCGCATCGGCACAGCTGTTGCCCGCCGCGCCAAGGCCTTTGGCCTCTCTATCCATTACCACAACCGCAAGCCGGTGAGCCCCAAAACGGAAGAAGAGCTGGAGGCGACCTATTGGGAAAGCCTCGACCAGATGCTGGCGCGGATGGACATCATCTCGGTCAATTGCCCGTCAACACCGGCAACATTTCACCTCTTATCTGCCCGCCGCCTCGCCTTGATGCAACCGACAGCCTTTATCGTTAATACGGCGCGCGGCCAGATCATCGATGAGCAGGCGCTTATCGCTCAGTTGGAGCAGGGCAAATTGTCAGGCGCGGCGCTGGATGTGTTTGAACATGAGCCAGCAGTCAATTCCAAGCTACGCAAGCTCGCCAAGGCCGGCAAAGTGGTCATCCTGCCGCATATGGGATCGGCGACACTGGAAGGCCGTATCGACATGGGCGAGAAGGTCATCATCAATATCCGCACCTTTATCGATGGGCACAGACCCCCTGACCGGGTATTGCCGCGGGACCGGTGAGAATCCGTCCTGACGGCCATCTGATGCAGTTTTAACAAATACCACCTCTCCGTCATCCTCGGGCTTGACCCTAGGATGACGGAGGGGTGGGGTGCTTTACCGGTTATGGAGAAGTGGTGCTTTTCAGCGTGTTGGAGCATCGGCTTGAAAAGTGGAACCCGGTTTTCGGATAATCCGATGCTAAAACAATAAGATAGATCGCCATTTTGCGTCCGTCAGGATG
>UCNP01000110.1 GCA_900473335.1 Hyphomicrobiales bacterium
GTGGAGCGATGGCGCCATCACAGGCGCCACATGATCATCAGTTACCACTTTCAGTCTGACGACTGCTCACCTCTGCCGGCACATCATCCCCGGCCATCCGCTTGCGGAACAACGCCGCCCGCGCCAGCAGCAGGGTGGTCACTGGCACGGTGATCGCCAACAGAACCGGAATCAGCCAGGCATGCACCACTGGCCCGGACTTCAGCGCTGAAAAGCAAATGATCGACGCCAGTGCCACACACCAGGCACCGATTGTCGAGGCCAGCGCTGGCGGGTGCATACGCTGGAAATAATCCTTCATGCGCAGCAATCCGGTTGCGCCCAGCAGGGTAAACACGCCGCTGAGCACCAGCAGGACCGCCACCGGAATCTCGACCCACAAAGACAATTCGGCGTTCATTCGATCACCTCGCCACGCAGCAGGAATTTCGCCAGGGCAAACGAGCCGACGAAGCCGAACAGCGCAATCAGCAGCGCCGCTTCAAAGTAGGTATCACTGGCGTAGCGAATGCCCAGGGTCAGCATCATCAGCATGGCGACGATATACAGGTAATCCAGCGCCAGTACCCGATCCTGCGCTGATGGGCCTTTGAACAGACGCACCAGCGTCAGCGTCATCGCCACGCAGTACAGAAAAAGCGTGAGCAGAATCGCATTCGACAGCAATGGGCTCATTCGAAAATCTCCATCAACGGTCGCTCGTAGGTGCTTTTGAAGTGCTCGATAAACTGCGCCTCGTCGTGCAGGTCCCAGACGTGCAGCAACAGAACGCTGCGGTCCAGCGCCAGCTCCGACCATACGGTGCCGGGCACCACGGTGCAGATCATCGCCAGTGCCGCCAGACCATGAGCATCGCGCAGATCCAGAGGCACCTTGATAAAGCATGAGTTGGGCGGGCGCCGTCCGGCGTTGAGTACGCCCCAGGCGACGATCAGGTTGGACATGATCACGTCACGACCGACCAGGAGAAACAGGCGCAGCACGGCCACCGGATTGCGAATGCGCGCACGTTTCGGCCGCAATTTGCGCATCATCAGCGGCGCGGCGAAACCCAGCGCGGCACCGAGCAGCAGATTGCCCGGGCTGACGGACAGGTTCAGGGTCAGCCACAAGACCCACAGCGCCAGCGATAACCACGGAGCCGGAAACAGTCGATTCATGGCTGCACCTCGAGCATGTCAGCTCTGGCTTGCGGACTCGGCACCGCACGTGTACCGAGAACTGCGAGCACATATTGCTGCGGATTGTTCAGCGCATCGGCCGTAGCCTGGGTGTAGCGCAACAGCGGTTCAGCCTTGAACGTCAGAACAATGCTCAGCCCGAGCAGCAGAAAAATCGGCGCGCATTCGAGTTTGCGCAGCAGTGGTGACGGGCGCTCCTCCGGCGTCCAGAAGCGCTGGATACCCAGGCGAGAGAAGGCCATGAGGGAAGCCAGACCGGTCAGGATCAACAGGGCCAGCAATCCCCATGCGCCGGGAGGCAGCGGCGCCGCA
>UCNP01000099.1 GCA_900473335.1 Hyphomicrobiales bacterium
GAATGTCGATTGGTCCTAGAATCCGGCCACTAGCCCAGTAGCAAAAGATTATTATTGCAGGCCCTTGAAAATTTCCTTTATCGGCTATATTTTAACCCTTGCGTAACGAGCGGTTCTCCTCCCATTTTTTCGCTCGTTATGTGTTCCCCTCTGGACGCATCAGCGTTCACAATTCGCCGGGCTCTTGCCCGGCTTTTTTGTTTTTGGCTTTTCTTTTCGTCGGAAAAGAAAATCACCCGAATTTTACTTCCTATTTCGCTATTCGCGTATCAAAGACAAATAGGGTCAGGGAGCAGGAAGAATGAATATTGGGGGAAAGCTGCGTATAGACTGGGTCGATATCGCCAAGGGAATCTGCATCATTTTTGTCGTGATGATGCATTCCGTATTGGGCGTTGAGAACGAGAGCGGCGCGCAAGGGTGGATGCACCCAGTAGTTGCATTTGCCCAGCCCTTCCGGATGCCGGATTTCTTTTTAATCTCAGGGCTTTTTCTCAGCGTTGTTATCAACCGTTCCTGGCTACGATACATAGATCGCAAAGTCGTGCATTTTGCTTATTTCTATGTACTGTGGCTAACGATCCAATTTGTGTTCAAGGCACCGGGAATCGTAGCTGAAAATGGAGCGACAAACGCGCTATTGGCTTATTTGCTCGCATTCCTGCAACCATTCGGCACACTTTGGTTCATCTATCTTTTACCGGTGTTCTTCATCGTTACCCGATTGCTGAAAACGACAAATGTCTGGCTGGTTTTTGCAGTGGCCGCGCTTCTGGAAACTTTACCGATCCATACGGGATGGTTGGTTATTGATGAGTTTTGCAGCCGCTATGTCTATTTCTTCGCAGGATATGCGTTTGCCCCGACAATCTTCGGGCTAGCAGAACATTTACGAACAAGATTCGCTATTGCTGCAATCATCTTAGGCATATGGGCGGTATTGAATGGCTGGCTGGTCTTCAATCCTGCAACAACTCCATTCGCCCTATGGATACGGCAAGAGAGTTATAATTCTGGCGGCCTTGGTGGCTGGGCAACTGTTCCGGTTATTTCTTTGATTGCAGGCTTTGCCGGGGCGCTGGCGATTGTTTCGATTTCGGCGCTTATTGCGGGTTTGCCATGGAAGCAGGTGATTGCCCCGCTGCGATGGCTTGGAGCCCATTCAATCGTGGTCTATCTCGCCTTCTTCTTGCCTATGGCCGTGGCCCGCAGCGTTCTTCTCAAAAGCGAAATCATAACCGATATTGGCACGATTTCGCTATTAACTGTTATATGCGGCGTGATCGGACCCGTCATCCTCTACGGCCTAATTCAACTGACCGGTTATGGCGGGTTCCTGTTCAAGCGCCCTGCATGGGCGCATATAGATCGCGCTCCACGCAACGAGACAGCTCAAGCCACAGCTGCGGAGTAATTAGCTATGGGCAAAAATGTCCTGCTCGTCCCACCCCATTAAATCCAGTTTGGAGCGAGTGGGCAAAAACTCGAAACAGGCCGCCGCTTCTTGCGCGCGTCCATCACGCTCGAGACGCTGCTGAAGAATGGTCCGCAAACGATGCAGATAAAGAACATCGGATGCAGCATATTCAAGCTGTGCCTGGCTAAGGCTTGGTGCACCCCAATCAGAGGATTGCTGTTGTTTGGAAAGATTGATCTCCAGTAATTCACTGCAAATCTCTTTCAACCCATGACGGTCAGTATAGGTACGCACCAAACGGGATGCGATCTTCGTACAGAAGACAGGCATTGGCATAGTTCCGAAGGCATGGAACAGAACAGCAAGATCAAAACGGCCGAAGTGAAAAATCTTGGTAATGGCATTGTCGCCAAGCAGTCTCACCAGATTGGGGGCAACTGTCTGTCCCCTATCAATCTGAATAACATCCGCCGTGCCGTCACCCGGTGAAATCTGTACGACACACAGCCGGTCACGATGCGGGTTAAGGCCCAGTGTCTCGGTGTCAATGGCAACTGCCTCGACCTGATAATTGCTCAGGTCTGGCAGGTCATTACGGTGAAAGCGGATAGTCATATTATTTTCCTGATTATTAGCGAATGGAGTGAATTTGACACTTACGCCCCGCCCGATCATAGGTTCTCATGCAAATGTCAAATTCGTAAATCCACTAGAAGCATATCCTTGCTAGTGATCCTTTTGATTCTAATATTCGCTACGACGTAACCGATATGGATGCGAATGTTAGAGTCAGACCGCTAGCGCGTCGAGAATGCGTGCCCAGGACCGTTGGCCCTTATGGAATGAATTCAGCTCATACTTCTCATTTGGAGAATGAATCCGGTCATCTTCGAGGCCGTATCCTACAAGCAGAGATTCCATGCCCAGCATATTCTGGAAATCACCAACAATCGGAATTGAGCCGCCCATTGCAATCAGCACTGCCGGGTTTGGCCACTCGTCACTCAGTGCGTTTTTTGCCTTCGAGAGCAAGGGAGACTCGTAGGAAAGCTGGATCGCGGGCGAACCGCCATGTTCGTGGAATTCAACCGTGCAATCGGCAGGAATGCGCGAGCGAACAAAGGCACGAAAGGCCTCGCGGATTTTCGCCGGATTCTGCTTATGCACCAAGCGAAAGGATACTTTTGCCGAAGCTTGCGCTGCAATGACAGTCTTGAAGCCCTGGCCGGTATAACCACCAGTGATCCCGTTGAATTCCGCCGTCGGGCGTGCCCATATCAACTCGAGAATCGAACGGCCTTTTTCGCCCGATGGCACCGACAGACCTACAGGTCCGAGAAAGTTTTCCGGCGTTGCATCAAGTCCTTCCCACATTTGCAATATTTGCGTCGGCGTTTCTTCAACACCATCATAAAAGCCGGGGATGGTCACAGCACCATTCTCATCATGAATATCTGCGAGAATTTTTGTAAGGATGCGGATGGGGTTTGCAGCCGCACCGCCAAACATGCCGGAATGCAGATCACGATCTGCCGCCTTGACAATAATTTCTTCACCGACCAATCCGCGTAGTCCAACAGAGATGGCTGGTGTCTCTGCATCCCACATTCCAGTATCACAAACGAGCGCGAAATCGGCTTTCAACTCGTCCTTATGTGCTTCAAGGAAGGGCTTGAGGGATGGAGAACCGGATTCTTCTTCCCCTTCAAACAGGATGGATATTTTCACCGGCAATTGGCCATGCACCTGCTTATAGGCACGGCAGGCCTCAACGAAGGTCATCAACTGGCCTTTATCGTCGGAAGTACCACGCCCGGTCAGAATCTTGCGGCCATTGCCAATATCCTTGATTGCAGGGTCAAAGGGATCATTTTCCCACAACTCAAGAGGATCAACGGGCTGAACATCATAATGGCCATAGAACAAAACGTGAGGAGAAGCGTCCGTAGGGCCCGCATGATGAGCAACAACCATCGGATGGCCCGGCGTGTCCCGCACACTTGCTTCAAAACCAATTGATTGCAGATCGGCTGCAAGCCATTCAGCTGCCTTGCGGCACTCCGTCTTAAAGGCAGGGTCTGTGGAGATAGACTTGATTCTCAAAAGATCAAAGAGCCTCTCCAGGCTCTTTTCAAGGTTCGTATCAAGCGCATTCAAGACAGGTTCGAGAGCTGACATAATATTTCCTGAGTTCATTGACCGGGATTCGTGAAGGGAATTCTTCTTAGCGCATTTTCAAGTCAGGGGCATAAAAAAGTGCCGCAATGGTCGCCATAAAAGAAATGGCCGCCTTGGCGGGGGGACCAGAGGCGACCAGATCACTACTACACTCATTTGCAGCCTCCCTGGAGAGGGGAATGGGAGACTGCGACACTGGTGTCAGGCGGGGGACGAGCCTTCAAGACCAGTGATCGATCTAATGTCGATGACATGGATTTGGGGGGTAAACCGTGGCAATTCAAGGGCACGGAAGATTACATCTTTGTAACAAAGGCGTGAACCGAAATTAGCGTCAGGATGCCCACAGGAGTCACGGGAAACAACGCAACTCATCATTTCCTTTTCAGCCATGTTCATTTATTTCTGTTGCCATGAAAAAAGGTGATCATCTCTTCCTCGTCGACGGCTCCGGCTACATTTTCCGCGCCTACCACGCTCTTCCACCACTGACACGCAAGTCGGATGGCCTGCCTGTTGGTGCGGTTTCCGGCTTTTGCAACATGCTGTGGAAGCTGTTGCGGGAAGCACGAGATACGTCTGTTCGTGATACGCCGACACATTTTGCGGTTATCTTCGATTATTCCTCGACAACGTTCCGCAAGGAAATTTATCCGGAATATAAAGCAAACCGTTCTGCACCGCCTGAAGACCTGATCCCGCAATTCGGTTTGATCCGCCAAGCGACCAAAGCTTTCAATCTGCCTTGCATCGAAAAAGAGGGCTATGAGGCCGACGATCTCATCGCCACCTATGCCCGCATGGCAGAGGCTGTCGGCGCTGAAGTGACGATAATTTCATCGGACAAGGATTTGATGCAACTCGTTACACCATTGGTGTCCATGTATGACAGCATGAAGGATAAACAGATCGGCATTTCCGAGGTGATTGAAAAGTGGGGTGTGCCACCTGAAAAAATGATTGATCTGCAGGCTATGACCGGCGATTCCACGGACAATGTTCCAGGCATCCCGGGCATCGGGCCAAAAACTGCGGCTCAGTTGCTGGAGGAGTTCGGTGATCTGGACACTCTGCTTGCGCGTGCCGGAGAAATTAAACAACAGAAACGCCGCGAAAATATAATCCAGTATACCGAGCAGGCATTGATCTCGCGTCAGCTCGTCACCTTGAAAACCGATACACCTATCGATGTCGGTCTTGAAGACTTTGGATTGGAGCCGCAGGATGGGCCCAAACTGGTGGCCTTCCTTAAGTCGATGGAATTTAATGCCCTCACTCGCCGCGCTGCGGAAGCAACCGGCGTGGATGCCAGTGAGATTGTAGCGGCTAATCTCAAGATTGAAGCAGTCGCCGAAGCCCGGGGACCCGATCTCGACAATGCAGGGTTTGATGAGAGCCCCAAGCTGACAATCTCACCGGACCAGACAAGTGTCTCGGCCAAGCCTACATCGTCCAATGTTTCCGCCACACCGGCCGATCTGGTAAAGTCTCGCACGGATGACGCCTTGTCGGCCAGAATAGATCGCAGCGCTTACACGACTATTCGTGATGTTGCCTCACTGCAAATCTGGATCGATGAAGCCATGGCGGCAGGTGTCGTGGCTTTCGATACACAGACAACCTCTGCCGACCCTATGCAGAGCGAAATTGTTGGCTTTTCTCTCGCCACGCGGCCCGGAAGGGCTGCATATATCCCCATCAATCACAAATCGCGCAATGGAGACCTTTTAGGCGGCGGACTGCTTGAACATCAGATTGCTGAGGCTGAGGTTTTCCGTCTGTTGAAACCTATGCTTGAAGACGCCTCCGTTCTCAAAATTGCGCATGCAATGAAGTCTGAATGGCTGGTTATGCACCGCCACGGTATCGATCTTCATCCCGTCGATGATACTATGCTCATTTCTTATGTGCTGGATGCTGGTGAAGGCCATCATACCATAGGCAGCCTCTGTGACCGGTGGCTGGGCCATAAGCCCCTGTCTTACAAAGACTTTGTTGGATCAGGTAAGTCACTACTTACCTTTGATAAGGTCGAAATTGACAAAGCGACCGAATATGCGGCTGAGGATGCTGACGTTACTTTGCGGTTATGGCAGTTGTTAAAGCCGCGGCTCGTCGCTGACGGCCTGACTTCGGTCTATGAGCGGCTCGAACGGCCTCTTATTTCGGTTCTTGCACGTATGGAAGAGCGGGGCATTTCCGTCGATAGGCAAATCCTGTCTCGCCTCTCTGGGGACCTCGCACAATCGGCAGCGGCTATTGAAGAGGAAATCTACAAACTTGCCGGCGAAAAGATCAATATCGGTTCTCCCAAGCAGATGGGTGATATCCTGTTCGGCAAAATGGGGCTGCCGGGCGGCTCCAAGACAAAAACCGGTCAGTGGTCAACATCTGCACAGCTTCTTGAAGACCTTGCCGCAGAGGGCCATGAATTACCGCGCAAGATTGTTGATTGGCGCCAGCTGACGAAGCTGAAATCGACCTATACCGATGCCCTGCCCGGCTATATTCATCCCCAAACCAAACGGGTTCATACCTCCTATGCCATGGCAGCAACCTCGACGGGTCGTTTGTCATCGTCAGAACCCAATCTGCAAAACATACCCGTGCGAACCACGGAAGGGCGCAAGATTCGCACTGCCTTTATTGCCGCGCCGGGAAATAAACTGATTTCAGCGGATTACAGCCAGATCGAGTTGCG
Organism: Hyphomicrobiales bacterium; assembly: GCA_900473335.1. Classification (GTDB taxonomy): domain Bacteria; phylum Pseudomonadota; class Alphaproteobacteria; order Rhizobiales; family Rhizobiaceae; genus Phyllobacterium. The sequence goes on from UCNP01000099.1 coordinate 6,297, forward strand.
CGTTCTTGCTCATGTGGCAGAAATTCCGCAGCTGACCCAGGCCTTTGCCGATGGTATCGACATTCATGCCATGACAGCTTCTGAAATGTTCGGCGTTCCGGTGGAAGGCATGCCCTCAGAAGTGCGGCGCCGTGCCAAAGCCATCAACTTTGGCATTATTTACGGTATTTCTGCATTTGGCCTTGCCAATCAGCTTTCCATCCCCCGCGAAGAAGCAAGCCAGTATATCCGGACCTATTTCGAACGTTTTCCGGGTATCAAGGACTACATGGAAGCGACAAAAGCCTTTGCCCGTCAGCATGGCTATGTCGAAACCATTTTTGGCCGACGGGCGCATTATCCGGAAATCCGCTCCTCAAATCCACAATTGCGGGCCTTCAACGAACGTGCAGCAATCAATGCACCGATCCAAGGTTCTGCGGCAGATATAATCCGCCGCGCGATGGTGCGTATGGATGCAGCGCTGAAAAATGCAAATCTGTCGGCACGCATGCTGCTTCAAGTTCACGACGAACTGGTTTTTGAAACCGTCGAGGATGAAGTGGAGGCAACACTCCCCTTGGTTCGAGACGTGATGGAAAATGCGGCTATGCCTGCAATTTCGCTTTCCGTCCCTCTACAGGTGGACGCACGCGCTGCGCATAATTGGGAAGCAGCGCATTAGTGCAAGTTTTCAAGAGAGTGCAAAGCATCCAATGCTTTGCGCTGGGCGTGCATTTCAAGAAAGATTCGATAATCACGGTCTAAACGCTGGCGCGCGGTTGGATCGGGCTGGCGAGCGCGCCCACCCTGCTTCATGGCTATGCAGGCGGAAGATAGATTCGGGTAAATGCCCGCAGCGGTGGCGGCCACCATTGCCGTACCAAGAAGCACCGCATCTTCCGCAGCGGAAGTTATCACCGTGCAACCTGTCGCATCGGCGTAAAGCTCCATAAGAAGCGGGCTTTTAATGTGTCCACCCGTCACATGCATCGTATCGATGGCATAGCCCTTATCGTTAAACGCATCGAGAATATGGCGCACACCAAGAGATATGCCGACCGAGGCACGCCAATAAAGGCGGCACAGGCTATCAAAGGATGAGTCGAGGGTAAGACCGCTGATAACGCCCACGGCATGAGGATCGGCAAGCGGTGACCGGTTTCCATGAAAGTCAGGTAGAACATGGAGGCGATTTGCAAGATCTGGCTCTATTGCGCGAAGCTCCATAATCCGCGCCGCAATCTTCTTGTGAACATCACCATTTGGCTCGCCGCCAGCACCATGCCAGCGAATGATATGATCAAGTAAGGCACCGGTTACGGACTGGCCACCCTCGCTCAGCCAGACATCGGGAAGTGCAACCCCGTGATACGGTCCCCAACCGCCCTGAAATGAAAGCGGTTCCTGAGAAAGAGCCATGAGGCAGCTCGACGTTCCAGCGATCAGCGCAAGATGGCGATCAATCTGTGAAAGATCGCCGGCAAAGCCACCGAGAACACCCAGTGCACCTGCGAACGCGTCGATGAGGCCGGCCCCGACGTGACAATTTTCCGTTAGGCCCAGCGCTTTTGCAGCTTCGCTGGTCAATGTACCAAGATCGCTTGCGACGGGATTTGCAACGCTTGGAAGATTGCCACGCTCAATCAAATCCTCCAAACCGATTGCTGCTAAATAATCCGCCTGCCAGCCCTGCTTCTCATGCGCAAGATAGGTCCATTTGCAGGTCAGCGTGCATTGCGAGCGCGCCAATGAACCCGTTGCCTTCCAGCTGAGGTAATCCGCCAGATCAAAGAAATAGCCTGCCTTTTGCCATGTCGCGGGCAAATGACGCTTTAACCACATCAGCTTTGGCGTCTGCATTTCCGGCGACATGACGCCACCCAAATAATCAAGGACTTTATGCCCGGTCGCCGTGCACTCATCCGCCTCACTCAGAGCCCGATGATCAAGCCAGACAATCGTGTCCCATCGCTGTTCTCCCGAGGTCGAAACCGAGAGCTGCTCACCTTGAATGTCGCGCACAACCAATGAACACGTCGCGTCAAAACTGAGACCCACCACGTCTGCCGGATCAATCTTGGCCGCCGCAACTGCACCCTGAACGGAAATACAGACCGATCTCCATATATCTTCTGAATCATGTTCGGCATGGTCGCCCATTGGCCGGTTCATCAAAATTGGATGCTCTACGCGACCTATAAGATTACCATTTGCGTCCAGAATGCCCGCGCGGGCGCTTCCTGTACCAACATCTACAGCGCAGACAAATTGCGGCATCAACGAACTTTCAGTACGGCTTCCTGGGACGAGAGCAGGCCAGGCAATTGCAACATGTCACCGAATATAAGGTCTGGATCAAGAGACGCAAGCGCTGACTCCAGCCTTCCGCCACGCGAATGCGTCCCACCCGTAAAAGCGAAGACGCGCATGCCGGCTGCCTTGGCGGCCTGTATGCCTGCCGGACTGTCTTCAATCACGACACAAGCTGCGGGGTCGACATTCATGGTCTTCGCGGCATGTAAAAACAGGTCTGGAGCAGGTTTGCCATTCTTGACCATCGTGGCGCTGAAAATATGCGGATCAAGCAGGTCAATAAGCCCGGTCAACTTCAGCGACAGGCGAATGCGCTCCGGCTGGCTTGACGATGCTACGCAACGGGGTAATTGCAATTGTTTCAAGGTCTCGGCAATGCCGGGGATTGGCTGTAGATCACGTTCGAAACGCGAATAGAGATTGGTTCGCATTTCGTCCAGATCCGTTTCGCTCGCAGCGAAACCATATTCTTCATGAAGAATCTTGCTGATCGTGGCCATGCTTCGACCGAGAAAACGATCATAGGCATCGTCTTCAGTCATAGCGACACCACTCTTTTCAATCATTTCCAGCAGAACTGCGATTGAGATTGGCTCACTATCGACCAGAACACCATCGCAATCGAAGATAACAAGCGAGGAATCAACCATCAGAGTTTATTTTCAAGATAGAGTTTCAAAGTTTTCCTCGCGCCTTTGTCCCAGAGTGTCCGGAGAATGCGCGAAAATGATTCGACGAAAACCGGTGCTGTCCCTACATCGCCAAAAATATCGGTCATGGCAAGGAATGCCTTCGGATCGTCTTTCGCCTTCAAAGCCTCGACCTTCAATCGTTCAGCGCTCGCATCGAGATAATGGGTCGGTTTACCGCTATCCGTCGTTCCTGCACAGAAGCGGCACCAAAGTGCAGAAACCAGAGAAAGTCCGGTAATGCTGTCACCTGCCCTCAACCTGTCGGCAGTCGTTGGCAAAATGAATTTTGGCTGGCGATTTGACCCATCCTGGCAAAGGCGTTGAATGGTATCGCCAATCTCTGGATTAGAGAACCGCCGGACAATGAGGTCAAAATATTCATCAAAAGGCATATCAGGCACGGGCGGCAGGACCGGGATGATCTCTTCGCGTTCGAGCTTGATCAGGAAGTCGCGGATTAGAGGCTCTTGCATGGCTTCGTGAACGAAATGGATGTCCATCAATGATGCAGGATAGGCAATTGCCGCATGTCCACCGTTGAGAATACGAATTTTCATCAGTTCATAGGGAGCAACATCCTCGACAAAGGTCACTCCCACTTTTTCAAGCGCGGGACGACCGGTCGGGAAATGATCTTCGAGAACCCATTGTTTGAACGGTTCGCAAAAAACCGGCCAGTTATCCTCAATCCCAAACTCCGTAGCCAGAAGGTTACGTTCACGATCCGTTGTTGCAGGCGTAATGCGATCCACCATGCCATTCGGGAACGCGACATTCTGCTTGACCCAATCGCCAAGCAAAGGGTCAATCAGTGATGCGAGGCCACTAACAGCATCGCTCGTAACATGGCCATTGCCCGGAATATTGTCGCAAGACATGACTGTGAATGCTGGAGTTCCCTCTTTACGGCGCCGGATCAAACCAGCCAGAATCAGGCCAAAAACGGTGGCCGGCCTGTCAATATTGGCTGCATCTGCCGCAATAGCTGGATGTTGCGGATTGAATTTCCCTGAAGCCGGATCAATAAAATAACCGCCTTCGGTAATGGTCATCGAAACGATGCGAATTTGCGGATCAGCTAAACGGGCAATTGTATTTTCCGCATTACCTGGCTGCAGATAATCTATCATTGATGAGGTGATATTTGCGGTGCGGTGCCCGCTATCCTGCTCCACGACCGTTGTAAGCCAGTCTTGCTCCATAAGTTTCTGGCGCATGGTTTCATCGGACGGGAGAACCCCGGCACCAACAAGTCCCCATTCGTGATCCGTTCCTGCATTGAACAATTTATCAAGATAGACCGCTTGGTGCGCGCGGTGAAAATTCCCGATACCGAAGTGAATAATTCCCGCCTTCAGATCCGATTGCTTATAGACAGGCACACCAATATTGTCTGGCAATTGGGTCAAAGCATTCTGTGAGAGTTTAATAGTCATCGGGATCAACCCTTCTTTTCATTGCCGTGAGCGTACAAAGTGTTGCGAGCTCGTCGTTCAGCTCATCCAATTGCCGCCATCGACATTGTAGGTTTGTGCGACGACGTAATCGCTATCGCTTGAAGCCAGAAAAACAGCCATGCCGACGAGATCTTCCGCGGTACCCATTCTGCCAAAGGGAACGGCTTTACCGACCAGGCGCTTCTTTTCGCCGCGTGGAAGGTTCTCATATTTAGCAAAGAGTGCGTCGACACCTTCCCAATGCTCGCCATCGACAACACCGGGCGCAATAGCGTTGACATTAATACCGTGCTTGATGAGGTTAAGGCCTGCCGATTGGGTAAGGCTGATCACCGCCGCCTTGGTTGCACAATAGATGGCCACAAGCGGTTCGCCCCGGCGTCCCGCCTGGCTGGCCATATTAATGATCTTTCCGCCTTTGCCGCGATTAATCATGCATTTGGCGACAGCTTGCAATGTGAAAAGCGTTCCTGCGAAGTTCACTGCAAACAGCCTGTCATAGCTCTCGCGGGTGATATCAACGATCGGCGCAAGGTCGAAAAGGGCAGCATTGTTGATCAGAATATCAATGCCGCCAAATTTCGCGGCTGTTTCGTCAACTGCCGCGTCAATTGACTCTTGCTTGGTCACGTCGAGTTGGATTGCATATGCCTGACTGCCAAGCTCGGACACAGTCTGTTGCGCGCGCTCCAGATTGATGTCGGCGATTATAACATGGTCGATACCCTCATTTATGTAAGCTTCGGCAAAAGTACGACCGATTCCGCGTGCTGACCCCGTGATGAATGCCGTTTTGCCTGCAAGCCTGTTCATTTCAATGCCTGTCTTTCCGTTTAGATTGCTTGACCGCTTGCATCAAACAGATGCAAGCGAGACGGATCCGGGGTCAGAAATACCGACTGTCCATGCTTCGTTGCGAAATCCCCATCCGTGCGCACGGTAATCTTTCCGACGCCCTCGGTTTGCACATGAATGAAGGTGTCGGAACCCAGATGCTCCGTTACGCCTACAGTGCCTTTCCATGCGCCTTCGGTCTTCGATATCTGGACATGTTCGGGCCGCACGCCCAGGGTTGAAGCCTTGTGTTTTTCCGCTGCCGCTCCCTCGATAAGGTTCATGCGTGGTGAGCCAATGAAGCCAGCCACAAATACATTCTTTGGCTTCTTGTAGAGTTCAAGCGGTGAGCCAACCTGCTCAATGCGGCCAGCATTCAGCACGACGATCTTGTCAGCCATGGTCATGGCTTCCACCTGATCATGGGTGACGTAGATCATCGTCGTTTTGAGCTGATGATGCAGATCGCTAATTTCGAGGCGCATATTGCCGCGCAGCGCAGCGTCAAGATTTGACAGAGGCTCGTCAAACAGAAATGCCTTTGGCTGGCGCACAATGGCACGGCCAATCGCAACGCGCTGGCGTTGTCCGCCCGATAATTGCCCTGGCCTGCGATCCAGATAGTTGGTCAGATTAAGGATATGCGCAGCATCCCTGACCTTTTTATCAATGGCCGACTTTTCCTGACCGTCCATTTTCAATGGGAATGCAATATTCTGATAGACGCTCATATGCGGATAAAGCGCATAGGATTGGAACACCATCGACAATCCGCGCTTGGCTGGCGCTTCGCTCGACATATCCTTGCCATCAATGATGATGCGCCCACCGCTCAAATCTTCAAGACCTGCGATCATGCGCAATAGTGTCGATTTTCCGCAGCCGGATGGCCCGACAAAGACGACAAACTCACCATCATTGATTTCAAGATCGATTTCAGGAATGACCGAAGTGGTGCCAAACGACTTCGATACTTTTTCGAGTGTTATGCTTCCCATAATATTGTTCCCATCTCTTTTGGCAGAGCCAAAGGTCAGAAATTATTTGACGGCGCCAAGGGTTAAGCCGCGAACCAATTGCTTCTGGCTGAACCAGCCCATAATCAGGATTGGAGCGATTGCCATCGTTGAGGCTGCAGACAGCTTTGCCCAGAACAGCCCTTCGGGACTGGAATAGGATGCGATAAAGGCTGTCAGAGGCGCAGCATTTGCGGCAGTCAGATTAAGTGTCCAGAATGCTTCATTCCAAGCCAGGATGATGTTCAACAGCATTGTCGATGCAATGCCGGGAATGGCCATGGGCGTTAACACATAGACAATTTCTTTCATCAATGACGCGCCGTCCATACGGGCGGCCTCGAGGATTTCGCCCGGAATTTCCTTAAAATATGTATAGAGCATCCAGACAATGATCGGCAGATTGATCATGGTCAGAACCGCAACAAGGCCGAGACGCGAGTCAAGCAACCCCCAATCCCGGAAGATCAGATACAGGGGAACGAGCACACCGACCGAAGGCATCATTTTGGTGGAAAGCATCCACATCAAAATATCCTTCGTGCGTTTGGTTGGTGAAAACGCCATGGCCCAAGCAGCTGGAATGGCGAGCACCAAGCCAAGCAATGTTGAACCAACAGAGATGACGATGGAGTTCATGACATGCTTGCCATAGTCGGAACGGCTTTGCACTTCGTGATAATTCTCGAGCGTCCAATCAAACAACAGGAACTGCGGCGGCGTTGCTACAGCCGCGCCTTCCGTCTTGAAGCTGGTTAGGAATGTCCACAGGATCGGGAAAAAGATCAGGAACCCGATACTCCAGCCGAGGATCGTAAAAACGAGCTTGCGTCGTGTCGTAACTGCGCGGGCCATGGCTCTACCTCTCCAGGTTCTTGCCAATGAGGCGAATGAGAAACACGGCAACAATATTTGCCAGAATGACCGCAACGATACCGCCAGCTGAAGCGCCGCCAACATCGAATTGGAGGAGCGCTTGCGAATAGATCAGATAAGCAATGTTGGTCGTCTGCAGTCCCGGCCCGCCATTTGTCGTGACCAGAATTTCGGCAAAAACACTCAGCAGGAAAATAGTCTCGATGAGGATCACAACAGTGATCGCGCGAGCCAGATGCGGAAGCACCAGATAGATGAAACGCGACAATGGCCCAGCGCCGTCCATCTCTGCAGCTTCGATCTGCTCACCATCTAGCGATTGCAGGGCAGTCAGAAGGATCAGCGTTGCAAAGGGCAGCCATTGCCACGCAACAATCAGGACAATCGATAACAGCGGAACCTGGGCAAACCAGTCCACAGGCTGAAACCCGAAGGATCGTGCGATCCAGGCAAACAAGCCGTTGACGGGATGCATGAGCATGTTCTTCCAAACCAGCGCCGAGACGGTTGGCATGACAAAGAATGGGGCAATGACGAGAAGGCGAACAATGCCTTGGCCCCAGAATGGCTGGTCCAGGACAATCGCCAGAAGGATGCCGCCAATGACCGTGATCAGCAATGTTCCGCCGACCAGAAGCAAGGTATTGCCAAGGGCGGTGAAGAAGGCGGGATCAGTCAGAAAATACTGGTAATTGAGAAAGCCGACATATTCCTCGGTTCCCGGCATCAAGAGATTGTAGCGCAGGAACGAAAAGTACAGCGTCATGACAAGCGGCACGATCATCCACAGGAACAAAAGGATGATGGCGGGCGACATCATGATACGGGCAGTTGCGCGCGTCTGAAGCGTAGCCATGGTCAGGATCCAATACTGCGATCATTGAAGATGCAAATGTGCAAAGGAGGCCCGGACGGCTCGCGGCATTTGCGCCAAAAACCGTCCGGAGCCAGGAGGATCTACTTGATATAACCGCCCTTAGTCATTTCGCGGGTCGTCAATGCCTGTGCACTTTGCAAAGCCTGATCAACTGTTACAGAACCGGCAAGCGCTGCCGAAAACTGCTGACCGACGGCTGTGCCAATACCCTGAAACTCAGGGATGGCGACGAATTGACCTCCCGTATAAGGCACCGGCTTGACGGTCGGCTTGCTCGTATTGGCTGCCGTCATGGCATCGAGCGTAATTTTGGCGAAAGGCGCAGCTTTCTGATATTCCGGATTAGCATAAAGCGAGGTACGCGTGCCCGGAGGAACGTTTGCCCAACCTTCCTTGCTCGCAACGAGTTCGGTATAGGCTTTGTCGGTTGCCCAGGAGACAAATTTCTGCGCGGCCTCTGCCTTCTTCGTACCGGCAGGAATGCCAAGATTCCAGGCCCAGAGCCAGTTGCCGTAGTTTTCGACGCCGCCGGTCGGGAAGAGGGCGTAGCCCACCTTATCTGCAACCTTCGATTCTTTCGGATTGGTCACGAAGGATGCCGCAACCGTAGCATCAATCCAGATGCCGCATTTACCAGTCTGGAACAGGGCAAGATTTTCATTGAAGCCGTTCGATGAAGCACCGGCAGGTCCGGCTTCCTTCATCAGATCGACATAGAATGTCAGTGCCTTTTTCCATTCTGGTTGATCAAATTGTGGTGCCCACTTTTCATCGAACCAGCGCGCACCGAAAGAGTTTGCCGTTGCAGTCAGAAGCGCCATGTTCTCGCCCCAACCAGCCTTACCGCGTAAGCAAATGCCGTAAGTCTCAGTGGACTTATCGGTCATCTTCCTGGCAGCATCAGCGATCTGGTCCCAGGTCGGCTTTTCAGGAATGGTCACACCAGCCTTCTCGGCCAGATCCTTACGGTACATCACCATGGCGCTTTCGCCATAGAATGGCGAGGCATAAAGCTTGCCATCAACCGATACGGCATCGCTGATCGAGGGTAAAAGATCGGCCTTGTCATAATCCGCACCCAGACCGTCGAGCGGCAAAAGCCAACCCTGCTTGGCCCAGATCGGCACTTCATAGGTGCCGATGGTCATCACGTCATATTGTCCGCCCTTGGTTGCGATATCAGTTGTGACGCGCTGGCGAAGAATGTTCTCTTCGAGTGTCACCCATTCCAGTTTGATGTCCGGATTCTTCTTGGTGAAATCATCGGCCAGTTTCTGCATGCGAACCATGTCGCCATTGTTGACCGTTGCGATGGTCAGCGTCTCCGCATGAGCGAAGCTGACCATGGCCACGACGGAAACCGCGCTGAGCAGAAGCGTTCTCTTAAACATTTCATTCCTCCCGAATGTTATGAGCAAATGCTTGTGTTATGAGCAAATACTCACATACGGGCAAACTAAGTCAAGGGCAATTCGTCGTTGCAGTGCACAATAAGAGAAAGATCAACCTGCCAGAAGAGCCTCGGCGGTTCGCTCATCGGTGATCAGGCCATTGATAAGATTGCCTTTAAGGGCCGCGGCAATGCCCGGCATTTTCTTTGCGCCCTTGGCAATGGCAATAACCATCGCGGTCTCGCGCGAAGGAATAAGAGCGCTGGCAACGCGCTCATTGGTCAATCCTTCAATGGCTATACCATTGCGATCAAAGGCGCGCCCGATGATTTCACACACCGCGCCCGCCTGCCGTAGCGCCTGCAATTCATCATGCGAAATGAAGCCATCGACAAAAAGCGGCGCGTCATCCTCCAGATCGCCAATGCCGATAAAGGCCACATCCGCCTTTGCCGACAAGTCCAGCACAGAGCGAATCATCGGCTGGCTGTGGAGCAATTCGCGCTCCTCCGGCGAGGAAGCAATGACCGGCAATGACATGGGGAAACTGCGCGCCTTGATCTTTTCGGCAATATTGAAAATGACATTGTAAAAGGCCGCCGAGCCATCCGGCGCGATATTGCCGGTCAGCGACACGACCTTATGTTGCGGGCAATCAATGGGCGATAATATCTCAATGGCCGCTTTGAGCGTGCGCCCGGTCCCGATGCCGACAATGACCGGCGCTTCCATCTTCAGCCAGCGCGTCATCTCCGCCGCTGCCGCATCGGCAACACCCAGCGTGGTCGAGGTGGAGCCCGGATCAGTCGGCACCACCTCGGCCATTTTCAAGCCAAAACGCTTTTTCAACTGGGCCGCAAGATCAAGACAATGCGCAATCGGATGGTCCAGCCTTACCTTGACCAACCCTTCCGAAACCGCCAGCGACACCATGCGCTGCGCCGACTGGCGCGAAACGCCAAGCTTTGCGGCAATCTCATCCTGCGTATTGCCGGCAACATAATAAAGCCAGCCCGCGCGCGCCGCATCATCCAGCTTGGTGTTGGTAATTTCGGGCTTACTCAACTCTCTGCCCCGCCCTTAGGCGCCTCGCTGTGCTCGTTGCTGGCGGGGACCCCATCTGCCGCCCCCTTAGGCGTCTTGTGCCCGTCGGAATGGCCAAGATCACGCTCCGGCCAGACAATATCGCGCAGTTTCTGCTTGAGCACTTTGGCTTCGGGAAAGCCGCCATCGCGCTTGCGCTCCCAGATAAGATCGCCATTAACATGAATTTCAAAAATACCGCCCGTGCCGGGGATCAGCGCCACCTCACCCAGATCAGCGCCAAATGTGGAAAGCAGCTCCTGCGCCATCCAGGCGGAGCGCAGCATCCAGCTGCATTGCGTACAATAGGTGATGGTGATGCGTGGTTTTGTTGTCATGGCTCGACTTCTAGCATTTTCTTGCTGGGATGTAAGCTGCCGTCTGGCGCGACGAGCGGGTTGTAACCGGATTTCAGAATATCGATCATCCTGGGTATGGCCGCACGCGCCCGCTCAGCCATCTCCACCGTGCCGCAAAGCGGAAAAAGCATGACAGGATAGTCGTCTTTGGGGAAAAAATCGCGCCGTCCGGTGCAGCATTGCTTGCGGCGGCAGGCGGGCTTGTTGCAAATCTTATGATAGCCAAAGGCGGTTGCCATGCCCTGAAACAGCGCCAGTAACACCACATAGCGGCGGTGGGCGCGCTTTTGTATGTCTATATAGGCAGCATATTGCTCATCTGTCTGCTGCGGATGTCTTACCGGCAGGGAAAAAGGCAGCTCCGGCAGCGGATCTGGAACGAATGAGCAAAATGGCACCAACTCATCCTGCGAAAATTTTTTGCGCTTACCCATGCTGATTTTCTCCGTGCTTTTACCTTGCCACGCCCGCTTTCCGCGTCTGGCTATTGCTTGTGGTGGGAAAGACGGGCGGT
>UCNP01000100.1 GCA_900473335.1 Hyphomicrobiales bacterium
ATTGGCACGATCAGCGTCACATCAACCGAGATGTTGTCGCCAGGCATGACCATTTCCGTACCTTCCGGCAAAGTCACTACACCCGTCACGTCGGTCGTGCGGAAGTAGAACTGTGGACGGTAGTTGGAGAAGAATGGCGTATGACGGCCACCTTCGTCCTTCGTCAGAATATAGGCTTCTGCCTTGAACTTCGTGTGCGGCTTGACCGAACCTGGCTTGGCAAGGATCTGACCGCGCTCAACGTCTTCACGGCCAACACCGCGAACCAGTGCACCGATATTGTCGCCAGCCTGGCCCTGATCGAGCAGCTTGCGGAACATTTCAACGCCGGTAACTGTTGTCTTCGATGTCGGCTTGATGCCGATGATTTCGACTTCTTCACCAACCTTGATGATACCGCGTTCAACGCGGCCAGTCACAACCGTACCACGACCGGAGATCGAGAACACGTCTTCGATTGGCATCAGGAATGGCTGGTCAATCGGACGCTCCGGCGTTGGAATGTACTTGTCAACTTCAGCCATCAGCGCACGAACTGCGTCTTCGCCGATTGCCTTGTTGCTGTCTTCAAGCGCGGCCAAAGCCGAACCCTTGACGATCGGTACATCATCGCCTGGGAAATCATACTTGGAAAGAAGCTCACGAACTTCAAGCTCAACCAGTTCGAGCAATTCAGCATCGTCAACCTGATCAACCTTGTTCAGGAACACAACAATCGCCGGAACACCAACCTGACGGGCAAGCAGAATGTGCTCGCGGGTCTGCGGCATCGGGCCGTCTGCAGCGGACACAACCAGAATAGCGCCATCCATCTGCGCAGCGCCGGTGATCATGTTCTTCACATAGTCGGCGTGGCCAGGGCAATCAACGTGTGCATAGTGACGGTTAGGCGTCTCATATTCAACGTGTGCCGTTGAAATGGTGATACCGCGTGCCTTCTCTTCCGGGGCAGCGTCAATCTGGTCATACGCCTTGAATTCACCGAAATACTTCGTAATCGCTGCCGTCAACGACGTCTTGCCATGGTCAACGTGACCAATCGTGCCGATGTTTACGTGCGGCTTATTACGTTCAAACTTGCTCTTAGCCAT
>UCNP01000101.1 GCA_900473335.1 Hyphomicrobiales bacterium
TTCAATGAAAAGGCTCTAATGGATAAGGCGCAATATACCGAGCTGCAATTCAGCCTGATCTTCGCAACTGTTGCAGTCGTGATGATATTTACTGGCCGCTTTGCCAAACAACTTGTGTCGAGGTGGGGCATAGAAGGTTGCCTGAAACGAGGAATGCTGACTATCATTACGGGAGCAATAGCGCTCTATATCTGCCAGCTATTTCTCGCCCCTTCATTTGCAAGCTTTGTATTGCCGATGTGGATAACAGCATCTGGAATCGTTTTGACCGGATCAGTTACGGCAAATGGCGCACTTGCCGATTTTGCAGATAGGGCTGGGTCAGCAGTTGCTCTCTACTTCTGCATTCAAAGCCTGATCACAGGATTTATCGGAACCAGTGTTGTGATCTTGTTTGACGGCAGCACGGCTCAACCCTTGATTGTCTACTCAATATTACTTCCAACTATCGTATTGTCGGCTCTGACTTTGCTTCGCTGCAAAACTCTGAAGATCGGGTAGCGGAAAAGCAATGGGCGAAAGACCGGCAGGTCTTTCGCCCATAATTTGATCGATTTTCATAGCCAGAGAGCTATTGCTAGCTGCTACTGCAATATCTCTTTGACGATGCCACTGGCTTTGCCGAAGTCCATCTGCCCAGCATATTTTTCCTTGAGAGCATTCATGCACTTGCCCATGTCGCGCAGGCCACCGGCTCCGATTTCCCCGATGACCTGAGTACACGCGCTGCGAATGTCAGATTCGCAAAACTGTTTCGGCATGAAATCCCGAATGATTTCAATTTCTTCGCGTTCCTGCTCAGCCAGTTCCAGCCTGTTGCCTTCTTCATACATCTTTGCAGATTCTTCACGCTGCTTGATCATCTTTGCCAAGATCACGCTGATTTCATCGCCGCTGACCGGATCTTTCCCGATCCCGCGATTGACGATGTCACGATCCTTGATGGCTGCCATGATCAGGCGCAGCGTTGAAACACGGCGCTTATCTTGAGATTTGATTGCTGTATTCAGTGCCCCGGCGATAATATCGCGCATGGCCTTATTCTCCTGTTATGTATGCACCCTAGCCATGGCTTCGAACGAAATCAACAATGGCGCCATGTCATCCACGACATGAATTACCACCAAGTGCTCGTCTTGCAATTGACCGGAGGCGTTGCTTTGTTTATGGACTGGGACTTAGCCAGACATTTTATTGTTGCTGCGGTGGATGATTATCAACCATCGCGCTCAGCCACGTCATATGGAATATTAGACGGCATTTTTCAATGCCATCGTTTTTCAATGCGACGTTCGCTCAATTTCAGGAGTACCGCATGACCGCCACATCGATAGAAGCAGGTACGCAGGCTAAAACTGCCGCATGGTCCGAAATAAAGCCCACAGCTTTGCTTGTGCTGGCAGATGGCACTATCATTGAAGGCAAAGGGCTTGGCGCTACGGGCACTTGCGAAGCTGAGGTGTGTTTCAACACAGCTTTGACGGGATATGAGGAAATTCTCACCGACCCTTCCTATGCAGGCCAGATCGTCACATTCACATTCCCACATATCGGCAATGTTGGCGCCAATAAGGAAGACATTGAAGACCTGTCGCCAGCGAAACGCGCTGGCGCTGTTGGCGCAGTGTTCAAAGCAGATATTACTTCGCCATCCAATTATCGCTCCGCAGAGCATCTGGATGCATGGTTGAAAGCACGCGGCGTGATCGCGCTTTCCGGTGTCGATACACGTGCACTGACAGCGCTTATCCGCGAAAAAGGCATGCCAAATGCTGTCATTGCACATGACCCTGCTGGCAAATTCGATATAGCAGCACTCAAAGCACGTGCCGCATCATGGCACGGCCTACTTGATCTTGACCTGGCCAAGGAGGTCACATCCGGACAAAGCTCGGTATGGACCGAGAAACCATGGGTTTGGAATGAAGGCTTTGTAGAGCAATCAGCGCCAGAATTCCACGTCGTTGCTATCGACTATGGGATCAAACGCAACATACTTCGGCTCATTGCAGGGCTTGGTGCCAAGATCACCATCCTGCCCGCAACAGCGACTGCTGAAGATGTTTTGGCCTACAAGCCGGATGGAATTTTTCTCTCCAATGGCCCTGGCGACCCTGCGGCGACCGGCAAATACGCCGTGCCGACCATCAAAGAACTCATTAAAACCGACATTCCAGTGTTTGGCATTTGCCTTGGCCATCAGATGCTGGCACTGGCGCTTGGTGGCGACACCAAGAAGATGCATCAGGGCCATCATGGTGCGAACCATCCTGTGCGCGACGACACGACAGGAAAGGTAGAAATCGTTTCGATGAATCACGGTTTTGCCGTTGATGCTGCATCCTTCCCCGAAGGCGTCGAAGAAACCCATGTTTCGCTTTTTGATGGCAGTAATTGCGGCCTGCGGGTCACTGGTCGGCCTGTATTTTCTGTTCAGCACCATCCCGAAGCATCTCCCGGCCCTCAGGACTCGCACTATCTTTTCCGCCGGTTCTTTAATCTGATCCGTCAGAAGAAGGGCATGGAGTTGCTATCAGAGCGTGATCACGCCGCTTAGGCAACGTCCTCACCGCTACTGGCCTTCAAAATTGCAAACCATTGCTGGCGATCGAGTTTAATATCCAGAGCTGTCGCCATGGTCTTTAATCGATCAAGTTTCAGGCTGCCGAGAACAGGTATCAGCCGGGCCGGATGACGTAGCAGCCAGGCAATGGCGACGGCCGAAATATCGCCCGCCCCACACTTGGAAGCGACTTCGCTCAACGCCGCGCGAAGTCGCCCTTCGCGGGCCCCTTCGCCCGTAAAAAGACTGCCGCCACCAAGTGGTGACCAGATCATCGGCGCGTATTTCAAACGTTGAGCATGATCAAGACTTCCATCTGTCAATGGCGCAACATGCATGACAGAAAGTTCAATCTGATTGGTGATGAGGGGAAATGGCAATCTCGATGCCAGAAGGTCAAATTGTGACGCCAGAAAGTTTGATACACCAACTGCACGAACTTTACCGGCCTTAACGACATCTTCCAGACCCCGCGCTGTGTCATCGGCATCCATTAACGGGTCGGGCCGATGGATAAGCAACATGTCGATATAGTCAGTCTTCAAATTCTGGAGTGAACGCTCGACCGATGCCCGAATATGCGCCGCGCTTGTGTCGTAGTGCTTTATCCGATTTTCAGGGCGCGCGCCCGACGTCAGCATAATATCGCACTTTGTAATCAACTCGATTGCATCGCGCCTGCCACCCCAACGCTGAAATCCCGCGCCAAATGCTTCCTCTACACCATAATTCCCATAAATATCAGCATGGTCGAAACTCGTAATACCGATGTCAATTGCACCCTGAACCAACCTGGCGACACTGTCAGCATCAGATCGTTCAAGGTCGCTGAGCAACCTCCATGCGCCAAGGACCAATCGGGATAGGCTCAAATCACCCAACGAGATACGTCTTTCATAGGGCATGCTGATTTCCTGCATTTATTAACGCTTGTTTTTACAACAATCACTTAACCGCCAGAATTTTGCACAAGAGCTTCTGATGTCAATGTTCCATCAATATCGGGAGCAGGCTTCTCCACGCGGAAAATAAAGACCAGCAAAGCTATTAGCAAAAAAACTGCGCCTAGCAGATAAGGGGCGCCACTGAATGTGATGAATGCACCTGGCGCAGTGAAAATCGCAAACATCTGCGTAAAGATCAGCGGCCCGATGATATTTGTTATGCTGAACATGCTTGTCATTGCGCCCTGCAGCTCCCCCTGCTCCGAGGACGTCACTTTGGCTGAGGCAATGCTTCGCATGGCCGGATCAGCAAGGCTTTCTAGACAAGTGCCGACAATGACCGCATAGACCATCCAGCCTTGCCATGCGCCGGCGTAACCAAAAAAGCCAAACATCGTAAAAACCAGTCCAATGACGGCAGTTCGCCATTCACCAACTTTCGCCACAACACGCGGGAGGATAAAACCCATGACAAGTGCCCCGCCCATTCCAAAAACACTCAGGGAGAGTCCGATATCCGCCTCGCTCCACCCATAGCGATAGCTCCCGACATAAGACCAAACCGAGGGATAGGCCATATGTCCGAGTGTAAGCATGAAGAAGACGAGTGCGATCCAACCTATGCCCTTATAATTGCGTATCTGCTTGACGGCGCCAAATGGGTTTGCCCGTTTCAAATCAAATGCCCGGCGATCTTTGGTTTCAAGCGTTTCGGGAAGGAAGAAATACGCGACCACAAAATTTAGAAAGGCGATCAAGGCTGCACCGAAAAACGGCACACGCGGCCCGAACTCGCCAAGCAGCCCACCAATAATTGGGCCAAGTACAAATCCCACGCCAAAGGCGATACCGAGCAATCCAAAATTCTTGGCACGATTCTCATCGGTACTCACATCGGCAATATAGGCTGATGCCGTTGAATAACTAGCACCGCTAATCCCCGCGAGTACACGCCCTATGAACAGCATTCCAAAACTGGTGGCGAGCGCACAAATCAGATTGTCGATAGCAAAGGTCAAAACCGATGCCAGAAGAACCGGGCGGCGACCGAAACGATCACTGAGATTGCCTATCAGTGGTGCGAAAATAAATTGCATTGCCGCATAGACGAATAGAAGCCAGCCACCATCAATTGCCGCTTCGCTCACGCTGGCTCCGGTTAGTTCTTCAAGATAGGCAGGCAAAACCGGTACAATGATCGCAATGCCAATCACGTCCAATAATAACATCACGAATACGAGCTTGAGCCCGCGTTTAGCCAAAACAGGATCTATCATCGCAGACTCACTGAAGGAGATAATCGCATCTTTTGCGAAAATTGGTCATAATCAACAAATGAGGACGAAACAATACAAGAACATCATCAGAAAAACATGTCCAGGCGCCATCAAAATTGACAGAATTGATATTCTACTGCCACATACTGCCAAAACTATTTAGCATAGTGGGTGGGAATTGCGGTTGTAGATTTCAGAGTCTCCATTGAGACGGCGGCTGAAATATCGAAAAACTCCACTTTCTCCACCAATGTCTTATAGATTTCATCATAGGCTTCAACTCGCGGCAGAACGAGCTTCAATATATAGTCGATTGTACCGGTCATACGATGCACCTCGACTATCTCCGGTATATCGGCAATCGCCGCCCTGAACTGCTCCAGCCATTCTGCAGAATGGCGCGCCGTGCGAATGATAACAAACATTGTAGTTGGTAAACCGACCAGCGGGCGATCAACCAGAACCACACGGCGCTTGATATATCCTTCTTCTTCGAGGCGCTGAATACGCCGCGAACATGCGGAAATCGAAAGACTTACCTTGTCAGCTAAATCGGAAATGCTCACCGCAGCATTTTCTTGCAGTAGATCAAGAATCTTGCGGTCACGATCGTCGATCATCGATGAATCCAAACAATTAATCAGCGTAACTTTAGATATAAACGCCCTATTTTTGCGCAAACATAACCAAAAGTTGTAAATATTGCGAGCACATTGTGCACCATATTCCTTATTATTCAGAGTGGAAAATGAGGGATCAAAAATGCGCACTATTGGACTGATCGGCGGAATGAGTTGGGAAAGCACTGCGGTTTATTATCGTCAGATCAATGAGGAAATCCGCGGACATCTTGGCGGATTATCATCTGCAAAAATTGCCCTCCAATCGCTGGACTTTTCCGAAGTTGTCGCTCTACAAAAAAGTAATCGCTGGGACGATGCGGCGAAGCTTTTGTCCGAAGCAGCCTGCCGCCTGGAAGCAGCTGGAGCGGATTGTGTCTTGATCTGCACAAATACCATGCATCTGGTCGCTGACGAGGTTGCCGCTGGCGTCAATATTCCTCTTATTGATATAAGGTATGAAACGGGTCGTATCTTGTCCGAAGCAGGCAAGAAGCGCCCGCTCCTCTTGGCGACACGCTACACAATGGAACATGGATTTTACGCGGATTATTTGCGCAATAAGTTTCAGATAGACCTTGCCGTACCAAATGAGATCGACAGGGCAAAAGTACACTCTGTCATTTTCGACGAACTCTGCTGCGGCATAGTCAAAGACGATTCCCGCCAAGCCCTTGAGAAAATTGTTTCTCGCGGCAAAGAGGCAGGGGCCGACTGCGTGATCCTCGGTTGCACGGAAATCTGCCTGTCATTAACCGAAGATAATCTGGCATTGCCCGTTTTCGATTCAACCACGATACATTCGCGCGCAGCCGTGGCCTATGCACTGGGCCACACTAGAGCGGACAGGCGGGACGCGGTTTAACGCGTCCCTTTCAGATTAAATGCTGCCGCTAAATGTATCGCAATTGTCCAGCTTGCCACTGTCAAAGCCACGCTTGAACCATTTGCTACGCTGCGCCGATGTTCCATGATTGAAACTTTCAGGAACAACGTAACCTTGCGTCTTCCGCTGCATTGTATCGTCGCCGATCTGTTGTGCGGCGTTCAATGCTTCATCAAGATCACCAACATCCAGAATGCCTTTCTGCTGAGTGAAATGCCCCCAGATACCGGCGAAACAATCTGCTTGCAGCTCAACGCGTACAGACATGGCATTCGCATCAGCTTCGCTCATATTCTGTCGCATCTGGTTGAACTTTGGCAGTACACCAATCAAATTCTGCACATGGTGCCCAACTTCATGGGCGAGTACATAGGCCTGTGCGAAGTCGCCTGAAGCGCCGAATTTCTGATCCAGTTCATCATAAAAGCTCAAGTCGATATAGAGCTTCTTGTCTCCAGGGCAGTAGAACGGGCCAGAAGCAGCACTTGCGAAGCCGCATGCAGATTTCACCTGACCGCTGAACAGCACCATTGTTGGCGCAGGATAGTTCTGGCCCTCTGCTTTAAAGATACCGCTCCAGACATCTTCGGTTTCCGCCAGAACTGTTTTGGCAAATTGCGTCGTCTCATCATTGTTTTTGGCTGAACTATTGCTCTGCGTCTGGCCTGGCACCAATTGCCCGCCACCTGAATCAACCAATATCTGCATCGGGTCTATATTGGTGCAGAACTTCAAAAACAGAAAAATCGCAGCAAGGATTATAATACCTGAAAATCCGCCGCCACCCGCTGTACGCAATCCCGATCCGCCGGGAAGACGAAAACTTCCGCCGCCCGGAAATCCGCCGCCGCCTTCGCCGCGCTGATCTTCAACATTGTCGCTCTGTCTACGCCCCTGCCAACGCATGTTCCGTCTCCTGATCGTTTGCCGATCCAAACCGGCTGATATGCTGTATACACAACACCAATACGCAGCATTTGTTTCATGCGCGACGTTAATTTTCAACTTTCGCTTGCAAGCTGATACCTATCAACTTTTACGATGAAATGTTACTGAGAGACCTTCGCGCATAAGCAAAGCCTTAAAAGGTTCTTAAAAAGCGCGAGCGACGCTTTTTTGGGGTTACGCAAAGTGTTTCCTTTGCCTATAAGGCAGCCTTAGCCTCGCATTTGAATTCAAGTAGCTACCCGTACGGTAAAACCGTGCGGTTTTTTGTGCAGACCGCTATGATAAGGAACTGAACATGCCAAAACGCACCGACATCAAATCTATTCTGATTATCGGCGCTGGCCCGATTATTATCGGTCAGGCATGTGAGTTCGATTATTCCGGCACGCAAGCCTGTAAGGCGCTCAAAGAGGAAGGCTACCGCGTCATCCTCGTCAACTCCAATCCGGCAACGATCATGACTGATCCGGAACTGGCTGATGCGACCTACATTGAGCCAATCACTCCGGAAGTCGTCGCAAAGATTATCGCTAAGGAACGCCCCGACGCGTTGCTACCCACCATGGGCGGCCAGACAGCGCTGAACACTGCTCTTTCTCTGCGCCGTATGGGTGTCCTTGACCGCTATAATGTCGAGATGATTGGTGCGAATGCTGAGGCGATTGACAAGGCGGAAGATCGTGCCTTGTTCCGTGAGGCCATGGCAAAAATTGGCCTGGAAACGCCTAAATCCATGCTGGCCAATGCCACTGAGGTAAAAGACCTCGATCGCAAATTGCATCAGGAACAGCGTGAGGCGGTCAAAACCAAATATTCCGGGGCAGAGTTGGATGCCGCCTTGGACAAGCTGGAGACCGAATGGCAGCTTGGTGAAGGCGATCGTAAGCAACGTTACGTATCCCACGCACTTGGCATGGCCGGTGCTGCGCTGGATCATGTTGGCCTGCCAGCCATCATCCGCCCCTCATTTACTATGGGCGGCACGGGCGGCGGCATCGCCTATAACCGCACCGAGTTTTACGAAATCATTGGCAGCGGACTGGATGCATCGCCAACCACTGAAGTGTTGATCGAAGAATCTGTTCTTGGCTGGAAAGAATATGAGATGGAAGTTGTTCGTGACAAAGCGGACAATTGCATCATCATCTGCTCCATTGAAAATATTGATCCGATGGGCGTTCACACTGGAGACTCAATCACTGTTGCTCCGGCTTTGACGCTGACCGACAAGGAATACCAGATCATGCGTAACGCATCGATTGCGGTATTGCGTGAGATTGGTGTCGAGACCGGTGGTTCAAACGTTCAGTTCGCAGTTAACCCCGAAAACGGACGCTTGATTGTTATCGAGATGAATCCGCGCGTTTCGCGCTCATCGGCTCTGGCGTCAAAAGCAACCGGCTTTCCTATTGCCAAAATCGCCGCCAAGCTCGCTGTGGGCTACACACTTGATGAACTCGGCAATGACATTACCGGCGGCGCCACACCGGCCTCGTTCGAGCCGTCTATTGACTATGTTGTCACCAAGATACCGCGCTTTGCCTTTGAAAAATTCCCCGGTGCAGAACCAACGCTGACAACTGCAATGAAGTCAGTTGGCGAGGTGATGGCTATTGGCCGCACGTTCAAAGAGTCGCTTCAAAAAGCGCTGCGCGGACTGGAGACAGGGCTTACCGGACTTGATGAAATCACTATTCCCGGCATTGGCGAAGGTAACGACAACAATGCTATTCGCGCAGCTATTGGCACCCCTACTCCCGACCGGTTACGCATGGTCGGGCAGGCGCTGCGTTTGGGGCTGACCGTCGAAGAAGTACACGAAGGCTGCAAGATCGACCCATGGTTCCTGGAACAGATGGCTGAGATTATTGCGACGGAAGAGCGGGTCCGGGAGCACGGGCTTCCTCAGGATGCGCAAAATCTGCGAATGCTGAAAGGCATGGGTTTTTCCGATGCCCGCCTTGCCAGCCTGGCGAAAATCGAACCTGGCGAAGTGACAAAGCTTCGCAACAAGCTTGACGTTCATCCGGTCTTCAAGCGCATTGATACCTGTGCAGCTGAGTTTGCATCGCCAACGGCCTATATGTATTCCACATATGAAGTTCCATTTGCAGGCGCTTTGATTTCCGAGGCCCAGATTTCCGACCGCAAGAAGGTTGTGATTCTCGGCGGCGGCCCCAATCGTATCGGCCAAGGCATCGAGTTTGATTATTGCTGCTGTCATGCTGCCTTTGCGCTGCGCGATGCTGGTTACGAAGCCATCATGATCAACTGCAATCCTGAAACTGTGTCGACAGACTATGACACCTCGGACCGCCTGTATTTCGAGCCGTTGACTGACGAAGACGTGCTGGAAATTCTGCGCGCCGAACAGACCGCTGGAACCCTGCATGGCGTGATTGTGCAATTTGGTGGCCAGACACCGCTCAAGCTTGCAGATGCGCTAGAAAAGGCCGGCATCCCAATTCTTGGAACCTCACCCGACGCTATCGATCTTGCTGAAGACCGCGATCGCTTCCAGAAATTGCTGATCAAGCTTGATCTTACGCAACCGAAGAATGGCATCGCCTACTCGGTCGAACAGGCGCGCACCATTGCCGGCGAACTTGGCTTTCCACTCGTTGTTCGCCCATCCTATGTTTTGGGCGGACGGGCCATGCAGATCATTCATAATGAGCGCGGCCTTCAAGCCTATCTGCTCGATACGGTTCCTGAGCTGGTTCCGGAGGAAATCAAGCAGAAATATCCAAACGACAAAACCGGGCAGATCAACACACTGCTTGGAAAGAACCCGCTCTTGTTCGACCGTTATTTGACCGAGGCCATCGAAGTTGATGTGGATTGCCTTTGCGACGGCAAGGATACCTGGGTTTCCGGCATTATGGAGCACATCGAAGAAGCAGGTATTCATTCCGGTGACAGCGCCTGCTCCTTGCCAGTTCACTCGCTTTCGGCCGAAACCGTGGCCGATCTTGAGAAGGAAACCGCAGCACTTGCCAAGTCACTGAACGTTGTTGGCTTGATGAATGTGCAATACGCCATCAAGGACGGCACGATCTATGTTCTTGAGGTCAATCCACGCGCCTCGCGGACAGTGCCCTTCGTTGCCAAAACCATCGGTACTCCAATTGCCAAAGTGGCCGCCCGCATCATGGCCGGTGAAACGCTGGAACAGGCACTGTCGCATTATGGCGGCAAACCCTCGGCGACAGCACGCAAACATATAGCGGTCAAAGAAGCGGTCTTCCCATTCGCGCGTTTCCCCGGCGTCGACACATTGCTCGGCCCTGAAATGCGCTCGACAGGTGAAGTCATGGGCCTTGATTATGACTATGCGCTTGCCTTCGCCAAGGCGCAGCTTGGCGCGGGAGTTGACCTTCCACGAGATGGCACTTTGTTTGTATCCGTTCGGGATGAAGACAAGCAACGTATTCTGGCTCCGGTAAAGCGTCTTGCAGAGCTGGGCTTTAAAGTACTTGCCACTGGCGGCACAGCCCGTTTTCTTGGTGAGAACGGCGTTGCTGCCCAGAAGATAAATAAGGTGCAGGAGGGGCGTCCGCATGTTGAGGACGCAATCCGAAACCGTCAGGTACAATTGGTGTTCAATACAACCGATAGCGCCAAGGCAATTTCCGATTCGAAATCGCTCCGCCGCGCTACCTTGATGCAGAAAGTGCCCTACTACACCACGCTTTCGGGTGCCGATGCGGTAGCTGAAGCAATTGCAGCGCTGAAAGCCGGATCACTGGAAGTACGGCCGCTTCAGGATTATTTCGCCTAACGTCTCAACCCGAGACTCTAGGCTGAATCGACATT
>UCNP01000154.1 GCA_900473335.1 Hyphomicrobiales bacterium
ACACAAGCCAGTTGTGATCACCAAGGTCTACGACAAGGCTTCGCCACTGCTTCAAGCAGCTCTGACTTCCGGCGAGCGCATGAGCGAAATCGTTATCCAGTGGTACCGCACTTCGGCCCAAGGCACCCAAGAGCACTACTACACCACCAAACTGGAAGACGCGATCATCGTCGCCATCAACAACAAAATGCACAACTGCCAGGATCCAGGCAACGCGCACTTCACCCACCTGGAAGAAGTGCAGTTCACCTACCGTAAAATCACCTGGACCCACGAAGTATCCGGTACTTCGGGTTCCGATGACTGGCGTGCTCCAGTCGTTTAATTACGGCTGACCGTTACACGCATCGGCCAGCTCTGCTGGTCGATGTTGTTTACGCCCCTCCAGAATTTCGCGTACGTTGAGCCGCTTTTTTGCGGTCGTCGACGAGCGCCGCTGTACAGCACGAGGAACAAGGGATGTTCGCGCCGGCCAATGAAACCCACTTTGCCCTGACCATCGAAGGGCTTTCCGCCGACTTTCAGGTGTTTACCCTCACCGGCCGGGAAGCCATCAGCCAGCCTTTTGTCTTTGAGGTGGAGCTGGTCAGTGAGCAGCCGTCGCTGGACCTCGAAACCCTGCTGCACAAACCGGCCTTCCTGCAGCTGTCGCCTGACGGCAGCGGCATTCATGGCCAGATCTACCGCGCCGCGCAAGGTGACTCGGGCAAACGCCTGACCCGTTATTCGGTGACGCTGCGCCCGCAACTGGCGTATCTCGCGCACCGCATCAACCAGCGCATCTTCCAGAACCTCAGCGTGCCGAAAATCATCGGCATGGTGCTGGAAGAGCACGGCATTCAAGGCAACGCCTACGAATTCAAGACCGGCTCGATCTATCCCGAGCGCATCTACTGCGTGCAATACGACGAGTCCGACCTGCACTTCATCCAGCGCCTGTGCGAAGAAGAAGGCATTCACTTCCACTTCCAGCACAGCGCCAACGCGCACAAGTTGATGTTCGGTGACGACCAGACGGTGTTCCCGAAACTGGCCCCTGTGCCCTATCAGCAAGACTCGGGCATGGTCGCCAGCAACCCGGTGATCAAGCGCTTCGACCTGCGTCTGGAGACCCGCACCAGCCGCACCACCCGCCGCGACTACGACTTCGAAAAACCGCGCCTGACCCTGGAAAGCGAAAACCGTGGCGACGCCCTGCCCGACCTCGAAGACTACGAT